>NZ_MKQD01000035.1 GCF_001913705.1 Thalassotalea sp. PP2-459
TGTAAGAAATTGGAGCGGCTAACGAGACTCGAACTCGTGACATTCACGTTGGCAACGTGATGCTCTACCAACTGAGCTACAGCCGCTTCATATTGTTCACTCTATTTAAAGAGTAGCGTGAGCAAGTAACGAGACTCACTCTCTATACCTTAGTGACATTCACATTGAAAACAATGTGCTATCAATTAAGCTACAGCCGCTTCATTTGCTGACTCCCTGTCAACTGGAGGAGCATTCTACATAGAAAATTATGTGAGTCAACAATTTAATATCAATTTTAATTCAACTGGTTAAAAACCGACTGATCTGTCGATTTTTTACTAAATTTATGTTTATTTTAATGCTTTAACTCTGGCCAAGCAGCTTTAAAATAGCTCACCATTGTAATAACAGTAAGAACCGTCGCGATATAATAAAAGGCATAAGCTGCAAACATTAAAATTTCATGCGGGAAATTAAATAAGATTAACGGTATATCATAATTAGGCTGCCAAATTAGTCCCATCACCCCCAGCATTTGTGCGGCTGTTTTATATTTGCCTAAAGTAGAAACGGCAACAATATCTCGTTTACCTTTTGAAGACATAAACTCCCGTAAGGCACTAATAAATATTTCTCTGGAAATCATAATCATTGCAGGCACTGCAACGTACCATACTTCAAAGTCAGCCGCGATCATGATTAATGCCGCTGCAACCATCAGCTTATCAGCCACAGGGTCTATAAATGCACCAAAGGCCGATGATTGATTTAACCTACGTGCTAAGTAACCATCAAGTGCATCACTTACGGCCGCTAACCAGAAAATAGCAAACGCACCAAAATGACTCCAAGAGATAGGTAAATAAAAAACAATAATAAAAACTGGAATTAAGGTAATTCTAAATAATGTAATTTGGTTTGGGATGGTCCACATATTACTTCTAGGCTCATTAGTATATCGATTAACGTAGCTGTCAAAAGTCTACGAACAAAATCGTTTCAGACATTTTACACAACTGGGGTTAATTGTCATGTAAAGCATTATAAATAGTTTCAGCAAGTGAGTTACTGATCCCAGGTACTTTAGCTAAGGTATTTTTATCCGCGGCCTGTACTTCTTGCAAGCCGCCAAGAAATTTCAATAATGCCTGCCGTTTTTTAGCGCCTATACCCGGTATTGTTTCTAATGTAGACTTTTTACTGACTTTTTGTCTTTTAGCACGATGTCCTGCAATAGCAAATCGGTGTGATTCATCACGAATATGCTGCACTAGATGCAATGCGGGTGACGTACCAGGCAAAGAGATTAATTGATGCGTACCTGCTAATATAAGTGTTTCTAATCCTGGCTTTCTAGACTCACCTTTGGCAACCCCAACTAATAAAGGCGTATTATTTAAATTGAGCTCAGCAAAAAACTGTTCTGCTTTAGCCAGTTGACCTTTACCACCATCAATAAACACAATATCTGGTAAATTATCTTCGTTAGTCAGTTTTCCATAGCGTTTATTTAAAGCAAAAGCCATTGCAGCGTAGTCATCACCTGGGGTAATGCCAACAACATTGTATCGACGATAATCGCTTTTTAGCGGCCCTTCTCTATTGAAGACTACATTAGATGCAATAGTTTGTTGCCCCATGGTATGACTGATATCAAAACATTCAATACGTTGAATTCCATTCCCCATTTCAAATACTTCATTTAATGCATCAAATCGACTTTGCATTGATTCTTTATGAGCATTTTTACTTTGCAAAGCAATTTGTGCATTAGTGTTTGCAAGCTTAATGTATTGCGCACGTTCAGATTTAACCCGGTAAGACATTTTCACATCGAACCCTGCTTGTTGCGTTAATAATTCAGCTAAATGTTGACTGTTTTCTATTTTAAAAGGCACCACAACTTCTTTAGGTGTGTTACCTGTTTCTAATGAGTTGCCAAAATAATGTTGTTGAATAAACGCTTCAATAACTTCTTGATCATCGGTATCAGAAGGTACGGTCGGAAAATAACTTTTACTGCCTAAAATTTTATGTTCACGAATAAATAGTAAATGAATACACACTTGAGAATGATGGCGATAATAGCCTATTACATCCAATTCAGCCGCAATACCACTAACAAATTGTTGCTGCTGTACTTTTCTCAATGTAGAAATTTGATCTCTAAAACGCGCTGCTTTTTCAAATGCTAATTCAGCACTTGCATGTTCCATTTTATCTACCAAATCTGCGATTACATCAGAACTTTTTCCTCGCAGGAACAATTTTGCCAGATTCACTTGTTCTTGGTAGTCAGACTCGCTAATTTTATCTACACATGGCGCGGAGCACCTGCCTAATTGGTATTGTAAACAAGGTCGACTACGGGCACGATAATAGCTATCTTCACATTGACGTATAGGAAACAACTTCTGCATTAAACGTAAGCTTTCCCATACTGCGCCCGCGCTTGGATACGGGCCAAAGTAGTCTCCTTTTACTTTTTTACCACCGCGGTGCAATCCAAGTTTTGGATGTTTATGATCAGTAATTAACAAATAGGGATAAGATTTATCATCTCTTAATAAAATATTGTACTTAGGAAGGTACTTTTTAATGTAATTATTTTCTAAAATTAACGCTTCAGCTTCCGTATTGGTTACGGTTACATCAATTGCTGAAATTTGTTTAACTAAAGCACGCGTTTTATTACTGCCTACGTCTTTTCTAAAGTAGCTTGAAAGGCGTTTTTTAAGGTGTTTCGCTTTACCAACGTAAATGACCGTACGTTTATCATCATACATACGGTAAACGCCTGGCTGCTCGGTTACCGAGGCCAGAAAGGCTTTATATTCAAATGTGGTTGGTTGTTCTTGAGACAAAACAAATTAAAGCGTTTCGGTTTTTAACATTCCATGCCTAATAGCAAGGTGAGTAAGTTCAACGTCATTACTAACATTTAACTTTTCAAACATACGATACCGATAGCTGTTAATCGTTTTAGTACTTAAAATTAATTGTTCTGATATATCAGGTACTTTTTCACCCCGAGTGATCATCAGCATAATTTGAAGTTCACGTTCAGATAATACATTAAACGGGTTTTCATCAGGTGATTTAAACTGATTTAGTGCCATTTGCTGCGCAATTGCTGGTGTGAGGTATCGTTGACCACTGTTTACTGCTCTAATAGCGTTTACCATTTCATCTGAGCCAGCGCCTTTCGTTAAGTAACCTGCGGCACCTATTTGCATCACCTTTGTAGGAATAGGGTCTTCACAATACACCGTTAACACGATCACTTTAACATCTGGTGCGTAGCGAATTATTTTCTTTGTCGCTTCTAAGCCACCAATACCAGGCATATTCATGTCCATTAACACAACGTTTGGCTCATCCTTGCGACAAAAAGCAACAGCTTCTTCACCTGTTTGACACTCGCCTACAACCTTCAGACCTTTTACGTCATCAAGTATTCTTCTAATACCTGTGCGTACTAATTCGTGATCATCTACTAATAAAACGTTAATCAAAGGACAAATACCTTACTCATATTAATAAAATTGCGTATTTTAAAGCCCGTTAAGAATATAGCGAAAGCCAAGCCAACACAACGGAAAAAATAGCACTCTAGCGTATTTTATTTAACTTATTGGTCAATTATAGCCGAGTACGTGGTTTATAAATTATTTTTTTTCAGCCAGCTATTAAGTAATGCAATTTGACCATTTTTATATGCCGCATATGTCAAACGAATGGCATTACTCATAATAATACTATCATTCCAACCTGTTTGTTCTGTGATTAACTGATAGCATTCTTTTGCTTCTTGCGTCATGTATCCACGTATTTCTTGTTTTCCTCGCTCTTTTTGACGTTCGCGATACCGCTTTTGTTTCTCTGCGTTAGATAAAGGCTCTTTTTTCATTTTATTCAACTTGTTAGCTTAATATATATTAACCAAAATTCGGTTATGCGTTACCGAATTTTAACTGTAGAACCACCTTTTAACAAACAAATAATAAAAAATTTAACTGTTCAGAGTTGTTTAGTGTACAAGTGTTCGCTAAAGTAGCGCCTTTGAAATTTAGACCAACACATTGAAAAGCTAATGGCACAACAAAACTCATATACTAAAGAAGAGCTCGTTTTAGCGGGTACAACAGACTTTTTCGGTGAAGGGAATAGTAAATTACCTGCTGATAACATGTTAATGATGGATCGTATCAAATTAATCACAGATGAAGGTGGTTTGTACGGTAAAGGTGAAATCATCGCAGAACTTGATATTACTCCTGACCTTTGGTTTTTTGATTGTCACTTTAAAGGTGACCCTGTAATGCCTGGTTGTTTAGGTTTAGATGCAATGTGGCAGCTTGTTGGTTTTCATCTTGCTTGGTCAGGTGGTCCTGGTCGTGGTCGTGCTTTAGGTGTCGGTGAAGTGAAGTTTACCGGTCAAATATTACCTACCGCTAAAAAAGTCACTTATAAAATTAACCTAAAGCGCGTTATTAAACGCAAACTCTTTATGGGTATTGCTGACGGAAGTGTTTCTGTTGATGGTAAAGAAATTTACACTGCTAAAGATTTGAAAGTAGGTTTATTCGCAGACACGTCTGCTTTCTAAATAATAGATTTACACTCGCTAACGTTAAATATATTAATATAAGCGTTGGGATAAGATGAAATATTAAGGCCAAGTCATGACTTGGCCTTTTTTTGTATTTTTCTTTAATAATCTAAAGTGAAATGCTTACCTTAACGTTATCGCTCGTTAAGCGATGCAGCTAAACGTTCAAAGCCGTTGGCAAGATCTTCAATTAAATCATCAGGATCTTCTAAGCCAATATGCAGCCGAATAATAGGTTTTTGATAGGCTACTTTGGTTGCAGTTCTTAGTCGTTCAACATTATTCGCTAGAATTAAGCTTTCAAATCCTCCCCATGAAAAGCCCATTTTAAAATGGTGCATCCCATCTAAAAACTCATTCATGGCGGCAGTATCTCCAATGTTTAAAACAAATGAAAATAAACCATTCGAACCGGTAAAATCACGTTTAAAGAATTCATGACCAGGGCATGATTCAAACGATGGGTGTAATACCGTCTCAACTTCTTCACGAGCAGCTAACCAATGGGCTACTTTTAATGCATTCTCTTGGTGTTGCTTTAACCTAACACCTAAGGTGCGTATACCCCGTAAGGCTAAATATAAATCATCAGGCGAAGTACATTGCCCCATTAAATAACTGTTTTCACGCAATTTAGGCCAAAATTCTTCACTGGCTACCGCAGTGCCTAGCATCACATCAGAGTGACCAACAATATATTTGGTAGCCGCTTGAACAGAAATATCAACACCATGGGCAAATGGGTCAAAAAATATGCCAGCAGACCATGTATTATCAAGCATAACAATACAATCATGTTGATGAGCCACTTTTGCAATACTTGGTACGTCTTGAATTTCCATAGTGATTGAACCAGGTGATTCCAAGAATATTAAGCGAGTATTTTCTTTTATAAGTGATTCAATGCCAGCGCCAATTAACGGATCATAATAGGTTGTTTCAACACCAAACTTTGCTAATACGTTTTCACAAAAGTCACGAGTAGGTTCATACGTAGTATCAACCATTAAAATGTGGTCACCTGCTGAAACAAAGGCAAGTATAGCATTAGTGATTGCCGCGGTTCCCGAAGGATAAAGTGCACAACCTGCTCCACCTTCAAGCTCAATCATCGCATCTTGAAAAGCAAACGCTGTTGATGTGCCTCGGCGTCCGTAGAATAACGTTTGATTACCGCGATTAGCCGCGGCTTGCTTCATCTGCTTTACTGAATCAAATACTACCGTAGAAGCACGCTCAACGGGTGGGTTTACTACACCACGCGTCCATTTACTGCTTCGACCCGCATTAATAATTTTGGTCTGTTTCTTCATATTACTCACTTTTCTTTTTAGCTATCTAGCCATCTAAACACAACATACTGGTAATTGAACTGAAACGCACGTTATTTTTCAGTTAGTTCTGTTATTAGTTAATCATTAGCAATCTATTGTAAAAGTTACACATTCAAAATAGCGATTGCTGAGGAGCCACTATTTGATCGAAAGATTCTCCGATAAACGGCAAAATAGCATCAGCAACAGCAGCTAATTGACGATCAATATACAACTGATAATCCATTGGTGCATTTACGTAGCCAACAACTTGTGGCCCCGATGTGGTTAATACATATTCAACCCAACCTTTATTTTGAAATCGTAGCGCTCTACCCTGTTGACTATTTATCTCATCGGCAGCACGTGCCGCTTTTATATGCGGTGGCACATTTTTGACATACAAGTGTAGTTTTCGACGAATACGTTTACGATATACCAATAGATGATCCAGCTCACCTTTTAAGGTTTGTTGCACAATACTGCGAACATAATCGATAACGGGTTTATCATTAAACACTTTACTATACAACGACTTTTGAAACTGTTTAGCAAGGGGAGTCCAGTCAGAGCGTACACTTTCTAACCCTTTAAAAATAATATTTTCAGTACCTTTTTTATTTACAATGCCGGCATATCGCTTTTTAGTGCCAACTTCTTGTCCTCTAATCGTAGGCATAAAAAATTTAATAAAATGGGTTTCAAATTCAATTTCTAATTGGCTGGTAATCTTGTATTTACGAGTTAGCTCTTCTTGCCAACGTTGATTAATCAAATCAGCAAGTTCATCTCCTTTTACTTTGCAAGCAGCTTGATCAAGATCATCTGGTACACTGACAAAAATAGAGTCTGTATCACCATATATAACTTGAAACCCTCTCTGTTCAATCCAACGTTTCGTCGTTTTTAGTAATTCATGACCACGTTTCGTAATAGAACTTGCGAGTCGAGGGTCAAAAAATCGGCAACCGGTTGAACCTAATATACCGTAAAAGGAGTTCATAATAATTTTGATCGCTTGTGAAAGTGCATCATTATGTTCAGCTTTTGCTTTGTCACGTTCAGACCATAACTCTTCAATAATATCGGGCAGAAAGTGTTTATCTCGGGAAAAATATGCACCGTCAAAACCTTCTATACTATGGTCAATATCGAGTAATCCTTCCACCATCCCCATGGGATCAATGTTAAAGGTACGAATAATACTGGGATACAAACTTTTAAAATCGAGAACCAATACGTTTTTATACAGTCCAGGTATTGAATTCATCACAAAGCCACCCGGCGACACTAACCCTTTCATTCCGTCGCCTAAATTAGGTGCAATATAACCAGCTCGATGTAACTTAGGTAAATAAAGGTTGGTAAATGCAGCAACTGATCCCCCTATTCTGTCAATTGATAAGCCAGTTAATTCAGCACGCAGTTTAGCAAACGATAACAAGTCAGTATGTTCAAATATCTGCAACACTAGTGCACAATCTTGCATGTTGTAGGCTGCTAAGGCTAATTTATCATGATGAAAATTATCAATGATTTCAGCCACTCGATTTTCAACATCTTCAACTTTTTTTCCAACACCGAGTAACTCTGTTGCCACGGAATCTAATGAAAAGCTACTAAAAGAATACGTTGCCGTTCTTAGTAAATCGATTCCGTCTATGATCACACGACCATTAATATCAATAAAAAGCTGCTCACTTGCGCGATTTTTCCTCCATCGTGGTTGTTTACCATCTCGTCCAATTGAAAACGTTAATCGATATAAGTCGAATCGTTGTTGTAAAATTTGAAAATCAAAGTTAATAACATTCCAACCAATAACAATATCGGGATCATATTCATGAAACCAACGGATAAGTGCTTGAAGTAACGCCTTTTCATTTGCGCACCAGACAATCTGCGGATAGATATGATTCGCTTCATCTGTAGAGAGTTTATTAGAGTAACAACCAGTATTTTCACCGATCATCAGTATTGTTTTCACTGATTCTTGCTGATCAGACTCTAAATAAAGACCTATAGAAAATAATTCACCTTTTAGCGTGCATTCAATATCTAATGAAACTACTGAAAACGACACTGGAAAACGTAATTTACCTTCAACTAAAGACCTCGCTTTAACACCAGTAAATACAGGAGGACTACCTAACTGTTCATCAATTGATGATTGACATATAAACTCTACATTGGCGGTAATAAAGCGTTCCATCAAATACCGTTCATCTGGCCTAATATCATCTTCATAACGTTTAATATCATGATTTAATAGCACTTCACGGGCACGATAAAAGTGCTGCATTGAATTAAAATAGAACCCCGTGACTTGTTGCTGTTGAAAGGTTTTTAATGTTAACGGAGTAATTTTATTAACCGTTATTGCAGCCGCTTTTAGCAGAGCAAGAGACTTATCAACGTTTTCATTTTCGATAAAAAATAACGCCTGTTCATCATAAATATTGATACAACTAACGCCATCTTTGCTTTTTACCCAGTAAGATAAAACGATACCTGCTTGACTGTCGTAAGCCTGCCTCGTCAAAATAAAGCCTTTAATAGTTTCACACGATTGCAGCAAATAAAATCCTTAAAGTGTTATCAATCGCACCAGCGAACTGGTAATATATACAGCATTGTAAATTAAATTGACGCTAGAATAAACCGTCTCAGGGAGTTAAAGCTTTCTATGCTTTCCGATAATATAAAACAAGCAATACGAACAGCTTACAAAGCATTCGGTGAAAACCTAGAGAACTTCAATCCTAGAAAACAACAAACTTTTTTAATTGCAGAAATAGCAAAAACGCTTGCAGGGGAATACAGCAAAGATCGTAAAATAATCGCGATAGAAGCAGGTACCGGTACAGGAAAATCACTTGCGTATTCCTTAGGCGCTATTCCACTGGCTAAAGCGAAAGACAAAAAAGTGTGTATTTCAACAGCAACCGTCGCATTGCAAGAACAACTAGTGGAGAAAGACTTACCTTTTTTAAAGCAACATAGTGGCATTGATTTTTCATTCACACTGGTAAAAGGTCGACAGCGCTATGTATGCCGACAAAAATTAACCGCAGCAGTAAGCGCGCAAGACACCCCACAGCCCGGTTTTACCTTCGCTGAAAAACCCTCTGAGCGTGACATAACACTTTTAAAACAATTGCATAAAGCTTTAATGGAAAATCACTGGCAAGGTGATAGAGATTCATGGACAGATCCTATTCCGCATCATATTTGGCAACTTATTCAGTCTGATAAATACAGCTGTTTAAGAAATGTAGCTGATCATACGCATTGTCCGTTTCATAAAGCACGAGAAACCATGGATAACAGCGATGTGTTAGTGATTAACCACAGTTTGCTCTTGGCAGATCTTGAAATGGGTGGAGGTAAAATTTTACCTGATCCAGAAGATACTTATTATATTATTGACGAAGCGCACCACCTACCGAAAATAACCCGTGATCACGCCAGTGCTGCAATTGCTTTAAAAGGTGCAACAGAATGGCTAGATAAACTTAAAGAGTTAGCGGATAAAATGGCAAAGCTAATCAAATCGCAAAGTGCTATTTCACCGTCATTAAAACTAGCAGATGACTGCACAGATCTCCTCACTGATTTACAAAAAGTTCTTACCTTCATTGATGCTAACAAAAGCATCTATTTTGCGCCTAATAAGCGTACTAAGTTTTCTACAGACAAAGACAATACCGTTTATCGTTTTGAACACGGTGTGCTGCCTAAGGCTATAAAACAACCCGCAGAAGATTTAGAAGAGCTTAGTAAAAAATGTTTAAATCACGCGAATAAACTATATTTTCTGTTAATGGAAGCGGTAAAAGACGGTGAAGTAGCAAGTTATTTAGCCGAACCTCTATTATCAGAATATGGTTTTTTAAATCAACGACTAGAAAACTTTCATGCCTTATGGGCTATGTATGCAAAAGTTGATAGTGAGAAAGCAGCACCGGTTGCTCGTTGGTGTGAATTAACTGAACATAAAAAACTTGATTACTTATTAGCAGCATCCCCCATTGAAGTAGGCTTTACCTTGGAAGATAAGTTATGGTCAAAATGTGAAGGAGCTGTACTTTGCTCTGCAACCATAATGGCGTTAAATTCATTTGATCATTTCCGCCGACAAGTAGGCCTAGGTATTACTGATGGTACTCAGTATCAAAAGGTTGACTCGCCTTTTGATTATCAACAGTGCGCACAATTGAAAATAATTGATACTGAATACGAGCCAAGTGATGAACGTTTTACCGATGAATTAATTCGAAGGCTACCAGAACTGATTGCCCAAGATATGGCAACATTAGTGTTATTCTCATCTTACTGGCAGATGGAAACTGTCGCTAAAGCACTGCGTGAAAAAAATAAATTGTCTATTTTGGTTCAAGGCGAGCAATCAAGACAACACATCATTGATAGTCACAAAAAGTACTGTGACAGCAATAAAAGCAGCATTGTTTTTGGCACACAAAGCTTCTCAGAAGGGCTTGATCTGCCCGGTAAATATCTTACAAATTTAATCATCACCAAACTCCCCTTTTCTGTACCAACAAGCCCAGTAGAAGAGGCCCACGCTGAATATGTAAGCGCAAAAGGTGGAAACCCTTTTATGTCAATTAGTGTTCCTGAAGCAAGCAAAAAGTTAATACAAGCGACAGGTAGATTGTTAAGGAATGAAAAAGACACGGGTATTATTACCATTTTAGACAAGCGGTTAAAAACTAAACGCTATGGGCAAGATCTACTCAATGCCTTACCGCCTTATAAACGAGGTTAATTATTGAATAACTAAGGTCTGTTCAACTTTAGAGATTAAATTTTGTTCTAACTAACGCGAAAGTTCAACAGGCCCCAATATACGCAAGTAAAAAAGCTTACCTGCTGATCGACCCTTTCGGATACGGCCCTATATCTTCAATAGCTAAGGCTAATGCTTTCTCTATGTCGGGCATCAACGCTTGATGTCTTATATGTAAATAATGATAGCCTTCAATAGTTATTAACTCAGCTGTTTGATATTGTTTTTCAGGCAGATCCACATAACTCCCGAAGTCATTTGATGTAATTGTTAATATATAATCAAGGCGTTTACGCGAAAACATTTCAGCTACTTTCCCCGCTGAGGCAATTTCATAAATATTCGCTTTTTTATCAGCCATAAATACTTTAGTAACATTTACTCCTGCGACTGTACCTATAGTTTTTCTTTTTTGATTAACAATAGATGGATCACAGACAACATCAATTTGGCAGATCAGCATTAGTTTACCTTCCGCTAGTCTAACGGGTACACGAATAAATTCAGGGATAGCATGCTCTACTAAAGGGGTGCGCATTGTTAATGCATCTATATTGCCTTTATTGGCTTCAATCACCCCTCTATCTAATGGAAACTCCATAAAGGCAACTCGAAAGTCTAAAGAATTGTATGCGTGCAAGACATAACTTTTATATCAAAGCAAAGCAGATGAGTCATTTGAAATACTAATATTCATAGTTTTCTGATTTGCTGCAACAGATGAGCTGAAAAGCAACACGAGTATAATTAACACGCTGTAAAAACATCGCATTCTTGCGGTTCCCGTAACTTCCGTGTGTTTAGTGAGTATAGTCGCTACTTTATAACATGCTTACTCTTGGGAATTAAAAAATAATCTTTTGTGTATTCGTCAAGTCGTTTCGGAGGGGTTTTAGGTACATGAATGCCTATATGCTTATCAGCATTTAATACATTAAACAAAATATCTCGCCCTTGAGCAGACATAAAAAACCAATAAGGTGGGAAGTTCACATTCACACGTGTTTTAGACCAATGTGATTTGTACGGTATATAATGTTGGATATCAGGGTCTGCATCTCCCATATGCATAATGGTTTTACCATTATTAAACGTCACTCTGAACACTAAGTTTTCTACATCTGCCCTTGCCGGCCAACCAGCATGTGGGATCCTCACCGCATCAACCGTTAAGTATTTTCCGTTATATGTCCATGGGTTACTGTTAAGCGTTAAATCAATAGAATGCAGTTGTTTAGCTTCAATATTTGCTGTTTGATTAGTTCGCTGTTCAATGTGTTTTATCGCCTGCTTAGCAGCAAAAAGTGAAACATTTGTGTTAGTAGCTAGATACTTTATCATCATGTCTGCGTCAAAATGATCTCGATGCGCATGACTTATAAAGATTGCGCTAATATCGTTAAAAGGAGGCTTGTTTTGCATAATTGCCGTTATTAAATGTTCTGGCACTTGCTGATAAATACCAAAGTCATGGCTAAAGAATGGATCAAATAGTATTTTCTCATTGCCTGATTCGATAAATAGCGCTTCATTACCCAAATAAGTAATGATGGTTTGATTGTCTATCTTATGCTTATCAATAACAAATTGTTTTTTGCTTTGATGCTGTTCATAAACATCATGGCTATATGCTCCGCCACTTAAGCAAATTATTACCCAACTCAAAACACCACAGAAATTGCATTTGATCATTTGCTTATCACATTACGTTTGATTTTGAATTTATTAACGTAACACAAGCAAGTAAAAAAACCAGAGCATTGCACTCTGGTTTAGGCTTGATCAAACTGTCATTACACCTCCTTTAATTACTGACCGTTTTAATGCTAGTGTTTGAATCGTTTGAGTGTTGAAGCTTGATAACTACACGGCGGTCATAAAAACTCACCTGGTTTTCATTACTGGCTACCACAGGCGCCTGCTCACCAAAAGCAAATAAATTAATTCTATCTGCTGCGATCCCTCGATCTATCAATGCTTTTTTCACCGCATTTACGCGAGCAATTGACAGTGCTTTGTTACGCGCTTCGCTGCCTTGTAAGTCTGTATAACCAGATAAATCCACTTTAATTGTCGGAGACATTGCTAATAATTTCGCTAATGCATCAATTTGACTTTTATAATGCGGTTTTAACGCGCTTTCACCTGTGGAGAATTGAATACTCATTAATAAATTTTCCGCTTGAAGTTGCGAAGCATTATGCTGCTGCTGTTGCATTGCCATCAGCTCTTGTTGATACTCTTGCTCAGCTACTTGCAATTTTTGTTGATAGTTTTTCATTGCCTGTTGGTAATTTGATTGTGTTTGGTTCAATTTCACCGTTAAGCCCTCACGCTGTTCATTTGCGTTATAATGCTTTGCTGCAAAAGCGCCAACAGCACTTGAAACGATTGCACCCAATGGCCCTGCCACAATAGCGCCAATTACAGCACCTGAACCAAAGCCAATATGTACATTTTGTTTTTCTTCTTCATGAGTTAATAATTTCACTTCATCATTAGATTCAGCAGCAAACGATTGTGGAACAATTAAAGCACCAAGTGTTAAAGCGATGACTGCATTCTTTTTTACTGTGTTGTGAGTTTTCATTAGCATTTCCTGTTTTGGGTCATTAAGTATCTTTTCGATAGAAGTTATTTAACCAAAAGAATCAGGCAATTAAGCGTAGCTAACATGGCAATGTGGCGATCAAATGTGGCAACAATATGGCAATTAACAATTTTTCGCGATTTTCCCGAAAAAGTTTTATATAGTGCACACATTAAGAACGAGATGAGATGCCAATATTGAAGCATATAGCTATTGTTGAAGATGAAGCGGCAATTCGTGAAAATTACGCAGAAGTATTAAGAGCACAAGGCTACCAAGTACAAACGTATGCCAATAGAACTACCGCTACTCAAGCATTTAACATAAAACTACCACAACTTGTTATTTTAGATATCGGATTAGAACAAGAATACGATGGTGGTTTTACCCTATGCCAATGGCTTCGCAGCATTTCTGAAACATTGCCTATTATCTTTTTAACCGCCAGAGATAACGATGTTGATACCGTATCAGGGTTACGGATTGGTGCTGATGATTATTTAACAAAAGATATTAGTTTACCCCATTTAACAGCACGCATCGCAGCGATTTTTCGACGATTAGAAGTACAAAATAAACCCACCAAAGAAGATCACCTTTTATTGATTGGTCAGTTAACAATAGATAGCCAACGCATGACCGTAAAGTGGCAAGATAGTTATGTTGATTTAACTATCACTGAATTTTGGATGGTACACGCATTAGTAAAAACCCCAGGACATGTTAAAAATCGGCAACAACTGATGCAAGATTCTAAAATATTTGTCGACGATAGTACTATCACCTCTCATATAAAGCGTATTCGCAAAAAATTTATGCAAATTGATGTTCACTTTGACTGTATAGAAACGGTTTACGGTATGGGTTATCGTTGGAATGAACCTAAACCATCAGTGAGCAACTAATGGCAATACGTTTTGGTTTACGCAGCAAGTTATTATTGCTATCAAGCTTTTTGGTAACGATTCCTTGGTTTGGTTATCAGTACGTATGGGAAATGGAAAAGTATTTACGTTTTGGCCAAGAGCAAACCATTTTAGGTACAGCTCGTGCGCTAGCAACAGCATTACACGAACGACCGAATCTTTTTAATAACCAAGCAAGTTTTTTACCCAGCGTAGAAAAAGGCAAAGACTTATATAGCTACCCTTTATCACAACCCATCAATTTAGATGGCCAGCATTTTGATTGGCCTGACTACCTAAATAAAGCTCATTATTATGGGGCTAGTAATTTACTGTATGATCAAAGCAAAGAGAATAATATTTCGTTAAATTACACTGCAGCGGTTGGAAAATACGATAAATACCTTTATTTTTATTTAAGTGTTGTTGATGATACGGTCGTTTTCCGCGATCAAAATGCGATTAGTGTATTACTAAACGATCGCGTTGAGCTTGCTTTTATTAGCCCCAACGGTGAATTTCAACGTTATGTGATCAGTAATAAAAACGCAGGATGGTTAGATGCTTTTCATTTAAAAGCCAATGAGAAATACCCAAGCCGTGCACCATTCATTCAAGGAAAATGGCTAAACACTAATCAAGGCTACAATATAGAATTACGTATTCCATTAGATAATATTAGCGACACACTAGCCTTTGCTGTTCATGATGTTGATCAACCCTTTAGTGAAACAATAACAACGATTGCAAGTGCTGATACTACCAGTGCCGACACGCTAGGAACCATCTTAGTTCCCTCTCCAGAAATAGAGCGTATTGTTAAAGGCATGCGTTATACTCAGTCAAGTATTTGGGTAGTTGATCAACATAATCGCGTGCTTGCCCGTGCTGGTGATATAACCAATGCAGAAGGCCTTTGGCACAAAACGTCAGGGATAGCTGACCAAAATGAATGGCACAGCAAAATAAGTAAGTGGCTTACTCCTTTATTTGAAACACTGCTGACACAACCCCCTAAATATTTTGTCGACCAATTATATGATGCACAAAATCTCACTGGCGAACATATCGAATCTGCGCTACTTGGCACTCCAGAAAGCCAATGGCGATTATCGGCAGATAAAAAAGCTGTCATATTAACAGCAGCTCACCCTATTTATATTAACAATCAAGTTAAAGGCGCGGTTATTGTAGAAGAAACTAATAATGGTATTCGAACGGTTCGAAATCAAGCATTAGAAAAACTATTTACCAGCATTTTAGCCATCATGCTATTTGGTATTTTAGCGTTTTTCTTTTTTGCTAGCAGAATTACGAATCGTATCAGATCATTAAGAAATCAAGCGGAACAAGCCATCGACGAACATGGGCGCATTAAAACCTTAGTGCCTGCTGCAACAACGAATGACGAAATTGGTGACCTATCTCGCAGTTTTTCAACCGCGGTTAGCCGATTAAACCAATACAATCAATACCTTGAAAACATGTCATCTAGGCTTTCACATGAATTGCGCACACCCATTGCGATCGTGAGAACATCACTGGAGAATTTATCTCTGCAACCATTACCCGAAACAACAACAACAACGGTAGAAAGAGCACAAGGCGGTTTAACCCGATTGAATTTGATCTTAACCAACATGAGTGAAGCGACAAACTTAGCGCAAATGCTGAAAAACACAGACTATAGTACGTTCGACATCATCAAAGTATTAGAAGGCTGCTTACAAGGCTATCAACAAATTTATACTCAACATGACATTAATTTTCACAATACTATTGATTCAGCCAACATCAATGGTTCACCGGAACATATTGCACAATTGCTCGATAAAGTGTTTTCAAATGCGGTTGAGTTTAGTATCGATCAGCAGATCACCGTTAGCACCGCAATTAAACAACAAAAATTTTACCTTTATGTCAGCAATAATGGTGAACATCTTCCTCAAGCAATGGCTGAGCGATTATTTGATTCTATGGTATCTATTCGTGAAAATCGTCAAGAACCAGAGCAAGATAAGCGCCCACACTTAGGACTAGGGCTATATATCGCCAGGCTAATTTGTGAATTTCATCAAGGAACTATAAAAGCTAGTGATCATCACAATCCCGCAGGTGTTACGATAACTATTGAATTACCTATTATTGATTAAGCTTTAAAAATTGCTTATTCAATCCCAATATATTTGTGCACTTGAATGGATAAGCGCCAGTTATTTTCGATGCAAGTTTGAATGGCTAATTCAGTAGCGCGTTTTTTTTGGCTAATTGGCTGTAAATACACAGGTTTATCAGTGATATTATTCTTTTTTAACAATAGTTTTAAATCATCCACGTGCGTTTCTGTTGCTACAGGGTGTTTAATTTCATTAGCACGTTCCAATGCACTTTTTAACACGGGATAGCCACCTTTCATATTTATCTTAGGCGAAACAGTGACCCAACAAGCATCAGTCGTTTTAATTTCAAACGTACCAGAGGTTTCAATTTGTGTTGAAAACCCCTGTTCTTCTAGTGTATGACATAGAGGCGTTAAATCAACCATACAAGGCTCTCCGCCCGTAATAACAATATGACGCGCTTTGAAACCTTGTTCTTTAAAAACAGATAATATTTCTTGCTCTGTTAAATTAGCCCAACTGACAGATTCTTGTGGTTTATTGACCATATTGTCAATATCTACCTGATCAACAACGTCAATATCCCACGTATGCTTAGTGTCACACCAAGAGCAGCCAACAGGACACCCTTGTAACCTTAAAAAAATAGATGGTTGGCCAGTAAAACTGCCTTCACCTTGGATAGTTTCAAATAATTCATTAATTTTATACGTAACACTCATATTGCTTTGCAGATTGCCTATTTAATGGTTAAACGAATTCAAGTAAAATGCGCAAGATTTCTATTATACCCTAGTGAGACAAAATATGAGTAACAAAGTCGTGGTAATTTATTCTGGCGGCATGGATTCGTTCACTGTATTAAATAAAGCGGTTCATGATGGTAAGCAAGTATTTGCCCTATCGTTTGATTATGGCCAACGCCATGTTAAAGAATTAGATTGCGCAGCAAGCGTTTGCGCTACACTAGGCATTAAACATAAAATAATTGATATATCGGCAATAAACCAATTATTAGCGGGATCTTCACTAACCGATGATATTGAGATCCCAGAAGGCCACTACGAAGAAGAATCAATGAAGTCAACGGTCGTACCTAACCGCAATATGATTTTGTTATCGATGGCCGTTGGCTATGCCGTTTCTGTTGGGGCTAGCCAAGTTTATTACGGTGCACACTCTGGTGACCACGCAATCTATCCAGATTGCCGTCCTGAGTTTGTACAGAAAATGAATGATGTCTGTCAAATTGCAAACTATGAAGCAGTGGAAATTTATAGCCCTTACTTAACGGTCACAAAAACAGATATTCTCACCGACGGATTATCAATGGGTTTAGATTATAGCCAAACATGGACTTGTTATAACGGACGAGAAAAAGCCTGTGGGAAATGTGGCGCTTGCCAAGAACGTTTAGAAGCATTTAGCGAAAATAAAACAACAGATCCTCTGCCTTATGAAATAAGTGCATAACGCTTATAAAAAATCAGCGCCGTGCAAAACTTGGCGCTGATTTTATCATGCAAAAGTGAACAAGTTCTTATGCAGTTGCTCTACCGCTAGGTTAGCTTGCTGTTCATCAACCAGAAAACACAGGTTATGTTCACTTGCGCCTTGGCAAATCATTCGTACATTAACACCAGATAGTGCTTTGAAGATATCGGTTCCAACTCCATTTGTTTGATGGATATTGTTACCTACCACGGCAACTAATGACAAACCATGCTCTACGGTCACTTCACATAATTGTTCCAACTCTTCAACAACCGTTGAATTTAATAATGCTTGAGTTGAACCTGTAGGATTATCAAAGGTCATTGCAACACTAATTTCACTGGTAGTGATCAAATCAACACTTAATTCATGCTTTGCTAATACTGCAAACACTTTGGCTAAAAAGCCACTGGCATGCAACATAGCTGGGCTCTTCACTGTAACAAGCGTTTGTTCACGACGTAAGGCAATAGATCGATAGGTAGGTTTTGATGCAACGGTTTGCTGTATGCGTGTTCCGCCTTTCTCGGGTTCTTTACTAGAACCAACAAAGACCGGAATGTTTTGACGCATCGCAGGAATTAAGGTAGCAGGGTGTAAAATTTTAGCACCAAAGGTCGCCATTTCCGCAGCTTCGCCAAAGCTAATTTCCTTGATAGATCTCGCTTGATCCGTGATCCGCGGATCCGTGGTAAAAATACCCTCAACGTCTGTCCAAATGGCAAGATTATCAGCTTCAAGTGCTTCTGCTAGCAAGGCAGCACTATAATCAGAGCCACCTCTTCCAAGCGTTGTGGTGTAACCTGCATCATTTTGACCAATAAATCCTTGAGTAACCAGTACACTTGACTCAAGCTTAGGGGCTAAAAAAGTTGAAACGTTGGCTTTCAATTTTTCAAGATTTACCACCGCTTTTCCGTACAAGTCATTCGTTTTCATTACTTGACGAACATCAAAATACTGCCCGGGTAAACCTACTGATTGTAATACTTGCGCAAAAATTCTTGAGCTCATTTGTTCACCAAATGATAAAATTGCATCGGAAATACGCGCACTATGGTTTAACGCATTTGCACTAGCATAAGCAGCAAGCTCTTCTAACAAAACAGAAATTTGTTGATTTAGATCATCGTGTACATCAAGGTGCTGAGTAATATTATATTGGATATTGCCTATGTTCTTGATGATTGCATTTTGTTCAGCAACAGGTACGTTTGGCTGTGATAAACGCACTAAATAGTTTGTGACACCTGCGCTTGCAGAGACAACAACCAGTTTATTGTCTGAATTGTTTTTTATGATATGTGCACAACGAAGCATTGCTTGATAATCAGCGACACTTGTTCCACCAAATTTTGCTACTGTTACTGATGTCATGACGACACCTCAACATCAAAAAAACGGCTAAAGTTTAACGTTAACATGTAAAAGGTCTCCCTATCTGCTATTGAGCTGGCGATTATTATTAAGGAAGAGCATGACTGAGAAGAAATTCGTGTGAAAATACCGATTCGTTTCAGCCAGAAGCCCTCCACCCCATCTGTTTTACAACAGAGGTGACAGCCCTAAGGATTCAACCTTAGTAACCGAACATTATTTTTCCACACAAAAATAAGTCCTCGGCGATAGTCCCCCTCATTAGCTATCATTGGAATAGTGGTTCCTAAAACTAACTACCTGGCTATCGCACCTCTTCTGGAACCTCAAAATCGAGTAAATAGTCTAATTTTGAGGCGTCGTTATTAAACGTTAAATAAACTAAAATTACAATACATTAAGCGAAAAAAATAACGAAGTGAATTAGCATACAAATTCACCCGGTTAATTGTTATTATCCCTCTGCTTAACTATCAAAAAATGTTTCATACAGGCGAATATAAATGGATCTGTTTTTACTAAAGAAAATAATCGGCTTTTTACTGATGCCCATGAGTATTGTCGTTTTATTAATGCTGTTAGCATTATTGCTTTTTAATCGTGCTCGACGTTGGAGCTTTCGTTGTCTATTTTTGTCATCGATACTGCTTATTTTCTTATCAACACCTTGGGTAAGCGATCGATTAATGGCTCCTATTGAAGCGAATTATGAATCCTTCACGAAACAAACCAGCAATGTCGATTTTATTGTTATTTTAGGCTGCGGTCATACAACAGATCTATCGCTACCAGCAACCTCTCAATTAAAAGCTTGTTCGCTGCAACGTATGGTTGAAGGTCTAAGAATTTACCATTTGCACCCTGAGGCACAATTTATCACCTCAGGGGCAGCGCTTAGTGATCCTACGCCCAATGCGGTTATGGTTAAAAATGCATTAATAAGTTTGGGTGTGCCTAACAAAAAGATATTTGTGCAAAATTTTCCTAAAGACACTAAAGAAGAGTCTGAAATAATTGCCCCAAGAGTAAAAGGTAAAAATGTCGTGTTAGTCACAAACGCTGATCATATGCCCCGCAGCGTAGCGTACTTTAAACAACAAGGAGTAGCTGTTATACCTGCCCCTGCGAGTCCTTGGGTGAAAGGATTAGATCAAGAAAAAAAATGGGCATATTTTCTTCCACAAGCAGAAAGCTTGAAACAGAGTACCAATGCATGGTACGAAACGTTGGGTAGAATTGTTCAATTTATTACAGGGTAACGAGGAATTTAGGGCGCATAAACGCCCTGTTAAGTTTACCTTTTATAAAAATAAACGTTATGCGGGGTTATCAATATCAATAAATATAGCATCAAGCGAAAGGTCTGTAGCTATTTTTTCTGCTAACGCTTTCGCACCATAACGTTCTGTTGCATGATGGCCCGCTGCAAAATAATGGATATTCATTTCTCTGGCCACATGGGTGGTTTGTTCTGATATTTCACCGCTAATGAATGCATCAATACCAAGCTCTGCCGCTAATTCGATAAAGTTTTGTCCACCACCGCTACACCATGCAACTGTATAAATTGGTTTATCGATATTTGGGGCTATAT
Organism: Thalassotalea sp. PP2-459; assembly: GCF_001913705.1. Taxonomy (GTDB): domain Bacteria; phylum Pseudomonadota; class Gammaproteobacteria; order Enterobacterales; family Alteromonadaceae; genus Thalassotalea_C; species Thalassotalea_C hakodatensis. Next base: position 20,798 of record NZ_MKQD01000035.1, read on the forward strand.
GTAAGCATTTTCGTTCAAGCTTTTCACTGATTAGTCTCGCAAAATCTTCTCCGTTGGTTGGTGCATTGAGCCGTCCTTGTAATGAAACACTTTGTGGGTTTCCAGTTTCCAAAGGGCCAGTGATATCAATACCAAAAAGTTTTGCCAATTGTGCGTTATTACCTAGCTCTGGGTGAATATCAAGTGGCAAATGATAACCAAACAAATTAATATCATTTACTAATAATGCTTTTATCCGCTTATGCTTCATGCCTTTGATCACATAAGACTCGTTTTTCCAAAAGTATCCATGGTGAACCAAAATTGCATCTGCCTTTTCTTCAATTGCCCGTTCGATTAATGCTTGTGTTGCTGTAACACCTGTGATCACTTTGTTAACCGTATTCGTGCCAGCAATTTGCAGCCCATTAGGACAATAATCTTTAATTTTCTCTGGCTTTAATAAAGTATTTAGATATTGTTCAAATTCATTTAACTTCATATAAATTCTCAATTATTGATATTCTTTTTGGTATGTCTAACTTTTGAGCCTACCGAAGATACGTTGATCGGTGCCAATTTAGGTTTTAATTTCCACTTAGGCTTGATGGGTGTTAATGGCAACACCCGTTTTTTTGCCACAATCACATAGATAGAACCTAAGCCAGGCACAAAGCGTTGAGTAAACTGTCGCCACTGCCGAGCCATTAAATGTTGGCTCACATTATTTGCTAACATTGAGTGTAAACAACGTTCATCAGCAAGTATTTCGTAGCCCATCAAGTCCAGCCAATCTTTCACTCTCAATGGTGTGAAAAATCGCTCATTCCATGGAGGCTGCTGTCTACGATATGGTACAAAACTGTTTAACCCTGCAAGACTAAAAGCGTTATAGCCAGTGATCACAAGGTACCCATTTGGTATAAGCACGCGATTAGCTTCACGGATCACATGATGTGGATCTAAGGTAAATTCTAATACATGACTTAGTAAACACACATCAACGCTATGTTCTAATAAAGGTAGGTCTTCTATTTCTGCATTTATATCAGCATGCGGTTTGTGCTCTGAAATGGTGACTTGATGTTGAATAGTAGAAGCCGAGGTATTGATATGGTGACTTAATGCACCAATTTTCAGCAGATGATAACCAAAAAATTTTGGCCACCAAGGAGCTAAAATAGTGTCAATTGACTCAACAATCAACTTGCCATTGGGAAGCTTTTCCCAAGATGAAGGAGAATGTGGTTGTCTAAACGACAAAGCTGGTTTCATAACACGCCAAAATCAATCAAAAAAGTTAAAACACATCGCTATATTTTATTAAGTATCATTAATCGATACAATTAACACAGAATGTTACCACCTAAGGTGAATTATGTCACAACTTCAACAACCAGTATCCATACAAGTTAACGCAATTAAAGCATTTACAGATAATTATATATGGGCACTCTTTGTACCAGGATTTTCAAAAGCCGTTTTAGTTGACCCTGGCGATGCAAGTGTGTGCATTGATTTCATTGAAAAGAATAATTTGCAACTGGACGCAATACTTATCACTCACCATCATCCTGATCATGTTGGTGGCGTTTCAGAACTTAATCAATATTGTATAAATAAAGAATGGTCTATCGATATTTTTGGTCCAAAACATAAAGATATTCCTTGTGTAACTACCTTTGTAGAAGATACAGATATTATCGAAATACCTTCACTTTCATTAACGTTAACTGTGATGACTTTGCCTGGCCATACACTTGAGCATGTTGCTTATTACGATAATAAAAAACTTTTTTGTGGTGATACGTTGTTTTCTGCTGGTTGTGGACGATTATTTGAAGGCTCCCCCGCGCAAATGTTAGATTCTCTGCACAAATTAATCACGCTGCCAGAAAACACTGCAGTATATTGCACACACGAATATACCCTTGCGAATGTTAATTTTGCACTCACCATTGAACCAAGTAATCTTGCACTGGTTAATTATTATAATAAGGTTGTTCAATTAAGAAAAAATAATCAAATTACACTTCCTTCGACGATCAAACAAGAACTCGCAGTAAATCCTTTTTTACGGTGCAATGAGCCAGAAGTACAACAAAGCGCTGTTGAACATAGTCAAATACAAAATAAAGATGAACTGTCAGTATTTACCGCGATCAGAGCTTGGAAAGATAACTTCTAAACAAAATCTATATTGAATAACAGTTTGAAATAAGTGACACTTACAGCAACTACGTAACCAAAAGGCTTTCATGAAGTATTTAAGTTTTCCTCTTTCCGCACTCGTGATTTTAACCGGTTGTCAAACGATCAGTGATAACAGCACGAAACAAGCGCCGAAAAATCAAATACCTGAGCATATAGCTCAGCAGATAGCATCTCCAGTAGATGTTAGTCATGCACTATTAGCAGATGAAACAGCAGATGTTATTCATCCAGTTGAAGATGTAGACATTCCTTTAGAAGATAACATCATTTTAGATGATGGTATCTGGCAAAGAATTCGTAACCAACTTGTCTTTCAAGTCCCCGAAAATAGACGCGTTACTGTGCAAAGAAACTGGTACGCAAAACATCAGGCCTATTTAGATCGAGTAGCAAAGCGCGCAGAGCCATTTATGCACTTTATTGTGCAAGAAATTGAAGCAGCCGGTATCCCCATGGATATCGCATTATTACCCATTGTAGAAAGTGCATTCGATCCGTTTGCCTATTCTCACGGAAGAGCTTCTGGCATGTGGCAATTTGTCCCAGGTACGGGAACACGTTTTGGCATGAAACAAAACTGGTGGTACGACGGTAGACGTGATGTCGTTGCATCAACAAAAGGCGCAATTAAATATTTAAAATATTTACATAAATTCTTCGATGGTAATTGGATGCATGCTTTAGCAGCATATAATTCTGGTGAAGGCCGAGTTCAGCGTGCGATTAGAAACAACAAAAAACGCAATAAACCAACCGACTTTTGGTCGCTCGATTTACCCAGAGAGACACGGGCTTATGTGCCAAAACTATTAGCGTTAGCTGATCTGGTTAAAAGACCTAAAGAGTTTAAACTATCCCTTTATAAAATTGCCGATAAACCGGTTATATCAGTAGTGGATATCGGTTCACAACTTGACTTAGCAAAAGCCGCAGAATTAGCTAATTTAACATTAAAAGAGCTTCAACATTTAAACCCAGGGTTTAACCGTTGGGCAACAGATCCTAAAGGGCCACATTATTTAGTATTACCTGATAACAAGGTATCTGCTTTTAAATCAGGGTTAAATAAATTATCCAAAAAAGAGCGATTAGCTTGGCAGCGCTATAAAATAAAGCGAGGTGACAGTCTTGGTATCATTGCAAACCGTTTTAACACGGATATTGGCGTGATCAAGCAAGTTAATAACATTCGAGGCACACAAATCCGTGAAGGTAAACACCTTTTAATCCCAGTAGCCGCAAAATCTTTAGATAAATATATTTTATCAAGTGAACAACGACTCGCAAAAAAACAAAACTATCCCCGAGGTTCAGAGAAGTTAACACATATTGTTAAATCAGGAGACACCTTCTGGGACTTAAGCCGAGCGTATGGTGTAAATTACCGTAAGCTTGCAGCATGGAATGGTATGGCACCACGAGACGCTCTCAGAATAGGGCAAAAATTAGTTATTTGGCGTAAATCAAAAGTAACTACAGCTGCCACACCTTCAAGTGACGCTATTGTGAGGAATATCACGTATCGGGTAAGAAAAGGCGACTCCTTTGCACGAATCGCCAACAAGTTTAATGTAACCATTAAAGAAATTGAACGTTGGAATAACTTAAGCCGTAAAAAGTATTTGCAACCAGGTCAAAAGTTAAAGCTTGCTATCGATATCACCAAAGCTATTTAAAAGAAAAAAGCACCTTCGGGTGCTTTTTTACGTTTGTGACTTACCTCAACAACGATTGTAGCTCGACTAAAGAACCCACGATCGCTTCTGGCTGAAACATACTTAACTGTTCTTGGTTATGCACCCCATGGGTAATACCAATACTATCAACCCCCGCACGTTTCGCCATTTCCATGTCAAGCATGGAATCCCCTATCATGACGGCACTCTCTGGCGGCACATTACATTCAACTAATACCAACTCTATTAAATATTTAGCCAACTTAGCACTTCATTAGCGCGCTTAGAACAAGCTAAATAATTTAAGCATAGTCGCTCTATGGTTCGA
>NZ_MKQD01000036.1 GCF_001913705.1 Thalassotalea sp. PP2-459
TTCTCCTGAATAACCATTCTCTGCAATCAACGCCGTGCCTCTAAAGCGTTTAATTCTCGCTGAATGACCGAATATTTATGCGAATTGGTATAACACACTATTGATGAATAATTAAATGTTCACCATCAACGATTTTATCGTACGCTTTAATGCCGCAGGCTTTACCGGCTTATTTATAAAAATAAAGTTATTCTCAACGACTTGCTCATAAAGCTCTTCGGAATGATCAGCAGAATTGATAATGATAGGGATCTGACACTGTAAAGTATCACGAATATGATTAACCGCATCAACACCCGTTTTACCATGATCTAAGTGGTAATCGGCCAAAATCATTTCAGGTAATTGTTGCTGACACTTTGCTAAAGCCGTTTGTTGATCGTGTGCAACACTGACCTGACACCCCCATTCTAATAAGCGTTGCTCCATCGCCGTCAAGACCGCAGTATCGTTATCTATCACTAAAACATGTAAGCCCGTTAAATCTCGTCTATTTCGATTAATAACGGGGAGTTTGTCAACTTCTGTTTGCTGCGACACTTTGATCACTGGCAATGATAAGGTAAAACAACTCCCTTCGTTTATTGAAGATGTTAACGACAGTGGAATACCTAGAATTTTACAAATACGAGAAGTAATGGCGAGGCCTAACCCCAAGCCAACATGATGCTTATTACCTTGTGCCCCTTCTATTTGTTCGAAGTCGTTAAAAATACGTTGTTGATCTTCTTGTTTTATCCCCACACCTGTATCAGCTACCTCAATAATCAGTTTTTGCTGCAATTGGTAAGCATTTAATGCAATTGTGCCTTGATCGGTATAGCGCAGCGCATTTGCTAATAAATTTTGTAACACACGTCTTAATAACGCTTTATCAGAACGTGTTGCACAATGATCTATGTGTTGTTCAAACGTTAATTGCTTATTTTGTGCAAGATACGAAAACTCTTCCGCAATAGGTTTTATAAAGCTCTCAATTGTAAAGTCTTCTAAATAGGGGGTTGTACTGCCAGCATCTAGTTTTGTTAGCTCTAGAATCGAACTTAATAACTGCTCAGCATTGGTCAACGAATAATGTATATTATCGCTTAATTCTTTAATATCAGCTTTATCGCCACCTTGTTCTCCTGCTTTTTCTGCAAGGATAGAAGAAAATAAGCTGGCAGCATTAAACGGCTGTAATAAATCATGGCTTAATGCGGCAAAATAGCGTGTTTTATTGATATTAGCTTGCTCTGCTTCTTGCTTGGCTGCCTGTAAATGTAAATTTAACTGCTGTAAATCATGCGTACGTTGCTCAACACGTGATTCCAAATGTACATTCACTTCTTCTAACGCTTTTTGAGTGTGTACAAATTCAGTAATATCTGCATACGTAGTAACAAAGCCGCCACCTGGCAAAGGGTTACCAGACATTTCATACACTTTACCGTTCTTTTGCACCCGCTGAAATCGGTAAGACTTCCCTTGCTGCAAATACGAAATTCGCTTAGCTATTTCTTCATTACGGTTGTCTTTATTAAATAAGCCTCTGTTTGCATTAAACTGTAATACTTCTTCTACTGGCCTACCGACAAATATCTCTTTTTCAGGGTAATCAAACATTTCTATGTAGCGGCGATTCCATGCAACAACACGTAATTCTTTATCGACCACCGAAATACCCTGTTCAACGTTTTGAATGGTCGCTTGTAATAACGAACGGTTAAAGCGTAGCAACTCACTCGCTTCATCAACAATATCAACCACATCATTTAACAACGCGCTACGCCTGCGTTTTGCTGAATCAAACAATAGTTTTGCTGACGCCCCGCCGATCACACCCGCTAATTCTTGTTCTGCTTTTTGCTCTAAAGCAACCGGTGCAACATGCTCCCAGTTAAACGTCTGCTGTTGAAAATAATCATTAATAAGCTGATCAGCTATCGTTGGTCCAAAAAAACGAGCCACTAAACTATGTAAATCGCGAATGGTTAGCGCAGAAGATATTTGGTTAATATCACGCTGAGAGTCATCAGGTTGAATAAAATTAACCGCATGCAATTGCTCTGTAATCTCTGGCGTAGTTGTTAAAGAGTAATATACAAACACCAAGAAACTTGCCACGAGACTAATAAACACACCGTGAGAAATAAATTCGAGCTCCAAGCCAAACATCATCGTTGGACGCAGCCACGCAATACCTAAAAAACCTTCCTGAAGTAGTGCTTCAATATTAATCAAGCTTTGATGAAGCGAAGGTAATAACAAGGTGTACGCCCAAAATAGCGTGCCAACAATAATACTGCGATAAGCCGCTTTTTGGTTCGCTTTTCGCCATACCAACCCTAACAATAATGCTGGAGAAAACTGTGCAACTAACGACATAGACATTAAACCGGTAACCGCTAATAATTCAGAATTAGAGGTAACCTGATAATAGGCATAAGCGGCTAATAGTATAATCACAATAGCGATACGGCGGATCAACAGCAGTTTATCAGGGCTAAGCTTTTGCAGCTGGCCGGCATGTGCTTCACGGTTTAGTAATTTTGGTGTGATCAAGTCATTTGAAATCATAATACTTAATACAATGGTTGCGACAATCACCATACTCGTCGCCGCAGAAAAACCACCTAAGAATGACACTAAGGTCATTAATTGACTGCCCGCTAATATCGGCAATTGCAGCATAAAGCTGTCAGAGCCAACGCTCACACCATCAAATAAAATTAAGCCCGCATAAGCAATAGGTAATGCAAATATATTGATTAAAATCATATATACAGGAAAAAGCCAACGTGCTGTTTTAAGCTCTCTTTCTTCATCTAATTCAATAAAAGTCATATGAAACTGACGCGGTAAACAAAACATCATTAACACGCCTAATAACGTTTGCATGACGTAAACATAGCTGGGTGGCGAGCTAATGGTTTGAACCGCACGGTGCTCGCTTGCCTGTTGAAACAGTTCAGTCATACCGTCAAACATGTAAAAACACACGAAAAAACCAATCGCTAAAAAGGTGAATAGCTTCACTATCGATTCAAACGCAATCGCTAATAAGAGCCCTGGGTTATGTTCAGAGGGGCGAATACGCCTAGTGCCGAATAATATGGCAAACACGGCTAAGGTAACGGTAAACAATAAGGTAATATCTACGGGAGATTGTTCAGTGGGGTAATTAATCACTTCGTTGAAACTGCTAGTAATCGCCCTAAGCTGCAAAGCAATATACGGAATAATAGCAAACACTGCCGTGATGGTAATTAAGCCAGCTAGTTTAGATGATTTACCATAGCGAGAAGCAATAAAATCGGCTAACGAGGTTAACGATTGCTCACGACAAATGCGAGCAACCTTTAACACTAAAGGCCAAGCGAAAATGAACACTAAAATAGCGCCGGTATAGGTTGGTGTAAACCACCATCCCGTGGTAGCTGACTGCCCTGTTACGCCATAAAACGCCCAAGAGGTGCAGTAAACTCCTAACCCTAGGCTATATACTACCGGCTTAACTTTCTTTGAGATTGTGTATTTATCGCCAACAAAGGCGATGGTAAACAGTAAAATAAGATAGAAAAAGCTTAATAAAACTAAGACAGAAATCGGCAGCATAACAGATAATTTTTTATTATTGTGTTAGCCATACTAATCTATCTTTCCTCAATTGCGAATAGTGCTAAAGTACTGTTATGCTTTCTCGTACAATAAAGTACCCATTTTTATACTGAATTATATTATCAAGTATATTTACTTATCATTGTTTTTATGGAGTACTGCAACGAGTAAGGCGGGTAAAAAAGTCAAACTTAAAAAGGTAGACACAAAAATACCGCTCAATACAATAACCCCTACACCTCGATATAACTCTGTACCCTCGCCAGGTATAAGCACTAAAGGTGCGAGGCCAAAAAGTGTAGTAGCCGTTGACATAAGTATCGGCTTTAGCCGTTTTTCAACCGATTGAATCACCGCTTGTCTAACCGCCATGCCTTGCTCAATAACAAAACGGCGCGTTTGATCCACAATTAATATCGGATTATTAACTACCGTGCCCAATAGAATAAGAAAACCAAGCATGGTGATCATATCAAAAGGCAGGTGAATTAAACCAAGGCCAACAAAGCCTAACGCTTTATTTAATCCATTAATAAGCACTAGTCCCAGCAAGCCACCAGCCATTCCAAGCGGTACTGTAGCAAGAATAAATAAGGGGTAACGCCAGTGGGTAAATATTGCCACGAGCAATAAATAACACAAGACAAGCGCAATAATAAAGTTGCTACTTAAAGATGCCTGTGTTGCTTCAAGCTGATCAGCTGCACCACTAATGCTAACATTAATACCTTGCGCGATTGCTCCTTGCTGCCATAGTGCTGGCAATAACTCTTGCCGTACTTTTTGCTCTGCGATTTCCAACGCCACATTACGCGGAGGAATAATATAAACCGTTACCGTTCGTTTACCATCAACACGACGTAAAGAATTACTGTTTTGGCTTTCTTTTAAATCAGCCAGGGCTTTTAGTGGCAGAACTTCACCATCAGGGGCAATTATCGGTGTATTAGCTAGCTGCGTAAGGCTTTGCTGGTTACCTTCACCACTAAACAGAAAAATATCGACTTTATCATCTTCTAAAATAAACTCATCAACATAAGCTCCATCGCTCATTGCAGCAATGGCATAGCCAAAATCGTTATTGTTAATCCCTAACTCTGAAAGCCTTTGCCATCTTGGGCTTATTTCAATTAATGGTTGATCTAAGGTTAACGAACTTGGATCTGAATTGATCTGTGGATTGTCAAACACGACACTTGCCTGTTGATAAACAGCATCTGCAGCTTGATATAGCTCGTTAATATCACTGCCGGCTATATCAACAGCAACAGCCCTTGTACCGCCATCATTACTTGAAATAATTGACCCCCGTGATGAGAAAGCCCGCATATCAGGATAACTTCTAAATTTATCCGTGATTGCTGTCATCATTTGATCAATGTACGTTGCATCTTTCGGCGCGCTTAGTAGCCAAATTCGCCCCACAGAAACTGACATTGAATAATATTCAAGCGGAGGCATTTCAGACTGACCTGCTAAAAACTTTTCTTCGTGTGCATCTAACACAAAAGGATCTAAGTACGATCTTATCTCTTCCCCTATCACCATCATTTCCGATAAATTATAGCTTGGTGGGGCGATCATTGATGAGAAGGCTTTTGGTTCTTCACCCTCGGGTAAATACTCCGCTGCCGGCATCAATAAAAATGCACTGGTTAGAATCACAACGATAAATACCGCAGAAGTAATGCGCGCATGCCTTTTCGTTTGGGTAAAACGATTCGCTAACATTAACCATTTACTTGAAAGTGTTAATTGTTTTCCATGCTGTAAATCTTTTTTCTTACTTAAGGTTGCAAGTGCAACAGGCACGACAAAAATAGCAACAAACATCGAGGCAATAATAGCGCCTGAAATAGCAATTGCGATATCAGAATATAATTGCCCTGCTTCTTGCTCAACAAATAAAATAGGCGCAAAAACCAATACCGTTGTAGCAGTAGAAGCTAACACTGCAGGCCAAACCTCAGTGACACCATTAATAGCCGCCTGTACTTTACTCACACCTTGTCGTTTTGCTTGCATGATAGACTCAAGCACGACAATAGTATTATCTACGGTCATACCAATGGCGAATGCAACCCCCGCCAGCGAGATAACATTAATAGTTCTGCCGAACAACATTAACGCTAAAAATGCTGCCACAGTACAGATAGGTATCCCCATCACACCAACTAATGTTGCTTTACCTGATCGTAAGAATAAATACATGACCAGCGTTGCTAACAGCGCGCCAAGCGCTAAATTGATCCACACATTTTCTAACGAGCTTTTAACGTAACGCACGTCATCACTCATTAAGGTTAACTCAAGGCCATTTTGCGCTAATAGTTGTTGATTAATCTCTGTAACAATAGGCAACATAGCATCTTTAATCGCAAGTACATTTGAGCCACTTTCACGCCTTACAGACAACCTGAGTGTTCGTTCTCCATCTTTGTAAGACACACTTCGGGTTTCAAAATGGTCTAAGTTGACCGTCGCGACATCTTTTAAACGAATATCTGTGGTGTTTTTTCTTGCGACAACTAACTCTTCTAATTCGCTCAAGTGTTCAAAACGACCAATAACACGCAACAAATAACGACTTTTACCACTTTCTATATCACCCGCTGAGGTATCTTTATTACGTGTTCGAATCGCGGTTCTTAGCTCAGGTAAACTCACACCTCGTTGTGCTAAGCGAGCTGCGTCAACTTTAATTTGAATTTGGCGCTGAGCACCACCACTTACGCGAACCTCAGAAACACCTGCCACGCTTTCCATACGAGGCCGAACAAAATCTTCGGCATAATCTCTTAGCATATCAACATCAAGATCAAATGGATTACCTGCCACAGGCTTGAGAGTAAAATACATGAAGGCATTACCCGAAAATGAGCTCGAATAAAGCCTAGGTTGGTCAACATTCTCAGGATAAGCCGGCACTTGACTTAACGCGTTGTTAACCCGAATAAGTGCATCATTTGCATCAACACCAAACGGAAACTCTAATTCAATATTCGCTTCACCCATATCAGCGAACGAGACCATTCGCTTGAGGTTCGATAAGCCACGTAAATATCGTTCTTGCTCGATCAGAATTTCTTTTTCAACATCTTGTGGTGTTGCGCCTGGCCAGCCCGTTTGCACAGAAATAGTTCTAACTTCTAAATCAGGGATCATTTGTACAGGAATATTAAGTGCACCTACCACACCTAAAATGCTACAAATAAGGACAACTACAGCAACTAATACGCCTCGGTTAACGGCTTGTTTAATCATCGCTATTCACCCTTTACCGAGACTTTACTACCTGCTTTTAACATTGCGACCCCCGTTGTAATGACTCGTTGATTTTCATCAATGCCTACAACAGCAACTTTATTTCCTTGGGTTTTTGTGACGGTTACTTTGACATTTTTTGCCGTACCATTATCAACAATAAATACTGAACGTCCGCCATCAGGGTGAGCTTTTATTGATGATTTAGGCAACCACACTAAGTGTTTATTGGTAGCATCACCCGAAAATGCAATATTCACTTTCGCTGACATGCCCGACACTAAATTATGCCCTTGTGGTAAGTCTACCCACGCAGTAACTGCTCGACTTTGTTCATTTGCAACAGGTACTATTTTACTCAACGTTGCCGAAATGGGGTTAGCACCAATGATGTCAGGAATAATGGTAACGTTATGAGTTTGTGGATTAGTTAATTGAAATAAATATTCTTGCGGAATTGCAAGTTTGACACGAAGCTGTTGTTGCTCAACGAGTGTATACACAACCGTTTGTTGAGTAACCCACTCACCAATATCAATATGACGTGCTGAAACAATACCTGCAAAAGGCGCACGTAATACATGCCGCTCTACTGTTTCTTTGTATTGCTCAACACTGGCTTTAGCACGTAAAACCTGTGCTTTGGCTATCGTTAATTGAGAGCGACGTTCTCCTATCGTTGTTTGTGCAACCACCTTTTTACTGGATAACTCTTCAACTTCTTGCAATAAGCGCTTAGCTTCTGACTGCTCCGCTTGTGCTGATTGGTGGTCGGCCGTTGCTTGCTGCAATTCAAGTTCAGCGAGTGTATTATCAAGCTGCATAAGCGGCTGGCCTTTAGTAACGACATCTCCAGCTTCTACAAAAATGCTATCAACAACCCCCGCTTGTAAAGGGGCTAAACTTGCGTGCTGCTTAGATTCTATACTGCCAGAAAGCGTTAATGTTTCACTGACACTCGCAACTTCACCTTTAACGGCTTCAACACTCATTACAGATTCTGCGTTTACAGGCAGTGAAAGCACAGCGATAACCAGTGATAGTATTAACTTTTCCATAAATCCCAACCATTAGGTGTAATAATAACTATTTGCATTAGGGTATACGAAATTTACATGCTATTCATCACATTAACGCTAAAAAACTTAATAATTAAAGGGAAAATTCAACTTTTTGACCAATAGAATACGTTACGCGATTACACCAAGCTTTTGTAAGACCTCATCAATTTCAATAGTTGAAAATTTCGCATGACGCCATTTAGGCTTTTTACTGGTATCCATGTATGAAATCGTAAGCTTTCTATTTTTAAACGAATTGCCTAGATTGTGCTCTCGAAACATAAGATGTGTAGCAATATCTTTAAGGTTTTCTACAAAGGAATGAATTTCAAACGCATCGGTTAGCAAGACTTGTTCGCCGTCAATTTTGTATGTTGTTGTTCTGATCAAACCATATTTAGGTGAGCTATATTGAAAGGCAGCGTTTATCTCTCCGAAATGCGAAAAGTTAGGTAAATAAAGCCTGACGGCTGTTACTTTACCTTCCTGAACATCAAGGTGTAACTGGTTGTCACCGTCACGTGTATGAGCGGTTAATGATGAACTTTTGTCCGTAATGTACCACTGACCAATAAACTCTTCAGCGGATACTTCTGTAAAGAAAAAAAACAAACCAAATAATAATAAAAAGTGCATTACTTATTGCCTCTTCCAACCTGTCTCTACTATTACCAAAAGTCTATTGAATAGCAAGTTTCAAACCTAGGATAAAAATGTGGAACACACATATAACCTGTTAAGCTTAACGTCACATATTTTTTCGATTAAATGGCTTAATGATGACTGTACTATCTTTAGCAATGCTTATATAACACCCTGCATATTCTATTAACAGGCAGCAACAAGCTACCAGATGGCATTACAAGGCTCATTATCGATCAACAATTAATAGAACAACGGCAACAACTCATTCACAAAACTAAAGCAAATGTATTCCACATCCCTGTTTATGGCGTCAAATTCCGTAACCAGCCCACAACTTATCTTCGTGAAGAAATCATTATTCAATCAATTGAGCGCGCCTCGCAAACAAGATGCTAAGCCGTTTTAAAAAAGCCAACTTCTTGATTTAACACCCTTGCTAACTTATCTAGAGCAAGGGTAGCTTCGTTATTCTGATCTAATGAATAAACAGTTTTTTCATTAATATCATCAATTTTTGCCATCATTTCTGTAATAGTACCAATAACATCAACTTGCTCACCTGCCGTGTTCGACACTTCAGATGCATTTTTAAACGAACTATTCGCACTTTGTTCAATTTCCTCAAGTAAACTCATGGCATTATGCGTTTTTGTTTGGCCATCCTGAACTTTTGGAAGTGTATTTTGCATGACAGAAACAACAGTCGACGTTTCTTTTTGTACTTGCTCAATAGTGGATTGAATTTCATTAGTTGCTTCACCCGTTCGAAATGCTAACTGCCTAACTTCATCAGCAACAACTGCGAAACCTCTCCCTGACTCACCAGCACGTGCAGCTTCAATTGCGGCGTTCAATGCTAATAAATTAGTTTGATCTGAGATACTATTAATAACATTAGTAATACCACCAATTTGAATAGTTAAAGCTTCTAGTTTACTTATTTGTTCAACCGCCTGCGTTACAGTGTTAGCGACATTTTGCATTGCATCAACGCTCATCGACATAGAACCTATACCATTATTAGCCCTGTCGACCATTAACTTAGCATTGACTTTATTTTTCGCCGCCGTTTCTGAAATATCATTTATCTTAACTTTCATGTTATTTAAATTGTCACGTGTTGTAACGGTTAATTCATGCTGCTGCTGCGCCAAACGCACTATATTTTCTGAGCCTCTAGTCACTATTGTTGATTGAGCTTTTAAATCATACGAAGCTTTTATAATTTCAAGAACTGTATTTCTCAAACGTTCCTGCATGTTTGCCATTGTTGCCAACATACTATGTTTGTGTGGTGTGGAAAGCGCTTGTACTAAATTACCTTTGGCTATTGCTGTTAATGAATCGGCAGCAACAGCTGGCTCAGCTCCTAAAGATGCTTTAAAACTACTCGCAATAAAATAGGCGACTAATACTGAAAGTAAAAGCGCACTGAAGGTCAACATTAACATGGTATTTTTAAACATGGAGGCATATTTTAAAATAGCGTTTGTGGTGTCAATGTTTTTTGCTTCTTCTAAATCAATAAATTCATTGATCGTATTCAACCACTCTATAAACAATTGGCTTCCACTCGTTTTCAATAATGATAAAGCATCACCACTTATTTTATCGGTTTTTATATTTATAACTTTTAAAATGAAGCTTTCTGTTTTATTTTCGATATTCTCAATTTTCTGTAATAAAGAACTCTCTTTATCGCTAAAACTTATCTCAGAGCTTATCATCGTTTGCATTTTTTGATGTGATTTTTCATAAAACTCAGCTAACTTATTAATGTCATTAATATGATTTTGAGCTTCTTCAGAGGTATCAGAATTGATCAAGTCACGGATGGCAATAGCACGATCATGAACACTACCACGGAAATTAATGGCATAACGCTGCTTAACAATGTTTACATCGGTCATAATACTAAGATCATGACTGATCATATTCACTCTAAAAATACCGACCAGCGTTAATACCAGCATAAGTAATGAAGTGATACTAAAGCCAATTAAAAGGCGTGTATTAATTGTTAGGTTATTTAAAAGGTTCATTTTTATTCCGGTCAAAAGAAGTATAAGGCTAATTTACCGTTTCATCGTTGTTTCAATACGAGTCGCATAACTTGAATACACCGATACACAAAAAGGCACGATATAGGTGATGATCACTTTAAACCAGTTCAGAGGTTGATCACTAAAAATAACATCACTTTGATTCACTAACGTTAAAATTGTCCCCACAACAAGGCTTATAGTAACTGCTGTTTTAAATTGCTTTCGTGTGTAATTCACTTCACCCTATTCACTATTACGTTGTCAGTGCGGTATATGTAAGAACTAGTTATTAAATAAAAACTTTCATTAACAAGATAATATTTATAGATACGTTGTTATTCATGGACCGCATGATATTAGTGCGCTTACCAAAATATTAAAAAGTTATTTACTCATTATTTAACGATAATTTCATCCGCGAATATAAATGCTTCTTGCCCTGGACGAATGTGCCACTTTGGCAGCTTTGAGATATTTTTTGCAGTTACTTTTATGTAACGCATTCGTTTGGGCGTAAATGCTACTTTAAATTGCTTTAGTTGATAGTCTGGTACATTGGCTTTTGTTTCATAGGATTCTTTACCAAGTAAAGTAAAATTACTCCCGTCTTCTGATTGTGAAAAACGTACTTCTGTAGGCAGCAAAATGGAGTGAAGAACACTTTGTAAAAAGCCAATTTCAATCGATGACACCGATGTTAGTTCTCCCAGATCTATCACAACAGACAAATCTTTTTGGCGATAGCCTTGCCATAATGTTTTATAATCGGGGCCACCTGACAAGCCGTCAATTAACGTATCATTTCCATTGGCGGCATACTTTTCATCATACAATGACAACAAACGAATATCTTTTCCTACAGCAAGGTGACTTACCTTAGTGATCTCACCATATTTTTTACCTTGCTCAAATTTTAAAGTCTTTTTACGAGCAATTTCATTATGCTGAGCAACCGTTAAACGTTGAAAATCAATCCCTTTTCTAGCCGGAGTAAGATAAAAAGCGTGTCCACCTCCACTGGCCATAGCAACTGTTAATTGATCCCCCTTGTTTACAACAAGCTCATTAATTTCTATATCCGCTGGAGAATCTTGAAAATCTGTTGTCATTGCGTCAGAAAATGCTCGGACAATATAATTTGTGTTCTCCTCAAGAAAATCCAATGAAACATCGACCGTCCTCGGCTTTTCATCTGTCATACTTCCTATAAACCATTGACTACCCTTTCGGCGAGCTATCGTAATAAAATCACCAATTTCACCATGAAGTACTTTTGTTTCATCCCACGTAGTAGGAACAGCTTCTATGAACTCAAAGGCAGGTTGTTCATGATAATTTTCAATCATGTCTGCCGCCATTTGCATTGGACTATACAAAACAACGAACATGGCAAGCTGTTTAGCCAAAGTAGAATGCACTCGATATTGACCGTGCGGATCAAATTGAATATTAAAAATTCCAGGGGTATAGTCCATAGGACCTGCAAGTAACCTAGTAAAAGGTAATGTTACCGTGTGTTCCGGTGAATTCCCTTCACTCCAGCCATTCCACTCCATTCCACGTCCCCCTTCACGTGTCATCATATTCGGGTAAGTTCGTCGTATTCCTGTCGGCTTTATCGGTTCATGTGCATTCACCATAATGCGGTATTTAGCAGCAAGCTCTACTACTCTTCGGTAATGATTAACCATCTGTTGGCCATGATGAAAAACACCTTCAGGGTGCATTTTTCCAGCATAGCCTGTTTTAATTGCATGAACACCTACCTCATGATAGAGTTTAAAAGCAGCTTCCATTTGTTGCTCATACATAGGAATATTGCCACCTGTTTCATGATGACCAATTAAAGCGATATTATTTTTTCTACCGTATTGAACAACCTCAGCTAAGTCAAAGTCATCATAAGCCGTAGTAAAGTCTTGTACATTGTGGCCTGTATGCCATGTTTCCCAGCCTTGATTCCATCCCTCCACTAAAACGCCGCCGATACCATGCTGCTTAGCAAAATCAATGTAGGATTTAGTATTTTCAGTAGTAGCGCCATGCTTTGGTCCTGACTCCCATGTATATTTCCTCATGTGCATCCCCCACCAGATACCGATATATTTCATAGGTTTTATCCAAGAACTGTCGGTAATAACGCTCGGCTCATTTAAATTTTCTATTAAGTTGGATTCAATTAAATCAGCGGCACGTTTAGCAATTTGAATGGTTCGCCATGGTGTTTTAAAAGGGGCTTTTCCTTTAACTTTTATACCGTCAGGCCAAGGCACTAAGTCACTCGTTAATCGTAATGCTTGCCCGTTTTTTTTAATTAACGTCATCCCAGCATAGTTAGTTAAAGCTGCTTCATGAATACTTAAGAAAACATCATTTTTACCTTTCATGGTAATGGGTGTATTCACCGCCGTTATTTGCGATAGTGGTGTTTTTTTGTATAAATGCTCATAACTATCATAATCGGCAGGAGTCCACCAAGTCGTATAATTATCCGTAAAAGCAAATTCGGTTTCTTCTGATGTTATGGCAAAGGTTGTTAGGTTTTTTTGTTCCGGAAATTCATAACGAAACCCTAAACCATCATTAAAAAGACGAAAATAAAGATGTAATCGACGAGGGAACTCACCTGACTCACTAAGCACAACCTTCAGTTGTCGATAGTGGTTTTCTGCTGTGCTTGTTTGCCCCCAAACTTTTTTCCATGGTGCATTTACTTCGCTAACGTCAGTAGATTCCACGACAAAGTTTGCTAGCATGTTTGCTTGTGATTGAAATTTAAACCCTAACGTTGAAGGTTTGATCAACTCAACTCTGTCATAAGATACTTGATATTGTGCTATACCTGTTTTTACTGAAAAAGTTAATTTAATACGCTTATCTGGAGAATCAATCATATATTTGTCATTAGCACAAACACCAAAAGCAAAACAAATACTCATCAAAAACATAACGTGTTTAATTATGTTTAAAAATGATTTTCCTGACATACTCATAGCAAGCTAGCTGCATTAAATAATTGGTTGGTTTTGTTACTTGTAACCGCATAATCAAAGCCTGATTGAATACAAAAAGAGCCATACTCTCCTGACTTATTCAATGCTAAAAAGCCCACTTGAAAGTCTTTATAATCCCCTAGTTTTTTTGCTATACGCTCTACCGCTGCTTGACAAGCTTGGGTTGGACTCATACCTTGTCGCATCATTTCGACCACTAGATGACAACCTACGGTTTTTATCATCAGCTCCCCCATCCCCGTCGCCGTTGCTGCACCAACTTCATTGTCAACATAAAGCCCTGCACCAATAATGGGCGAGTCACCAACTCTGCCATGCATTTTGAATGCCGCTCCACTCGTAGTACAAGCACCTGAAAGGTCACCGTGTTTATCTAGCGCTAACATACCAATTGTGTCGTGGTTCTCAATATTAATCACTGGCTCATATTTTGATTTAACTAACCATTGTCGCCAATCTTGCTCAGATTTTTTAGTTAACAGGTTCTCTTCTTTAAATCCCTGTTCTTTAGCAAATTTTAATGCTCCCTCTCCCACAAGCATCACATGTGGCGTTTTATCCATTACTAAACGTGCAACAGATATCGGATGTTTAATATGCTGTAAAAAAGCCACTGAGCCACAGTTTTGATTTTCATCCATAATACAGGCGTCGAGCGTTACTTTCCCTTCTCTATCTGGGTAGCCCCCATAACCAACGGTTCTTACCTCAGGATCTGCTTCGGGGACTCTAACGCCTTTTTCAACAGCATCAATGGCTTTACCATCAGTAGTTAATACCTGCCAAGCGGCTTTATTTGCTGCGATACCATGTTGCCATGTTGAAACAACAATCGGCTTATTAATCGTTTTTTTTTCTGTATGATGCGCCGTGATCTCACTTGGGTGGCTTTTTCCTAATGCCTCAGTAAAAAGGCCTGAGGCACTGAACGTTGCAGCACCTGCCAATGAAAATTTCAAAAACTCTCTTTTAGATGACATTACTATTCCTTAATAGTTACTAATTGGCTCTTAATTGCATGTGTTTGGCAAAACTAATTGCCCCTTGCTCTGCATTGTGTATTGGCGAGGATAGCTCTTTAGCAAGCGTTACAGGCAACATAGGAATGAGTTGCCTTGCAACTCCTCCTAATAATGTAATTCTTGGTGGGTTAGTGTTTTTCAATAAATCAATGGTACGAACGATAAACTGACAACTGTCTTTAATCAGTTGTTGTGCAACAACGTCCCCTTTTGCAGCTGCATTGAATACAAGTGGGGCTATAGCGCCAAAATCTCTAGCGCCGGCTTCTGCTAATGTATCAGCCAGCTGGTAGCCACTGGCATTAAAGTGCTGTGTTACCAGTTCACATAATAAGCTAGGCTGAGCATAACCATCATATGATAACAATGCTTTTTGTACCGCTTGATAACCTAACCAAGAACCACTGCAATGATCGGCTTGAAGAAAGCCATATCCGCCAATCATTGTTTTCACGCCATTGACTAAAGAAAGTGCGCTAAATCCTGTGCCAACAATAACCATGGCTCCATCACCACCAGCATGTGCACCGATAGTAGCGACATGTAAATCATCGGTATAATACATCGCTTTAAACGGATGCTGCCAATTTTGCATCATCGTCAGATAACGAGGTAAATGCAACCCTGCCAACCCCGCGCCAACGACAAACTGTCCATAATGTTGTTCCGAAAGTTCTGCTTGCTTTAGTGCTTCCTTAAACGCTGTCATAATCGAAAGAATAACAGTTGCTCGACCATGTGAAGGATTTGCTGTGCCTCCTATACCCTGTCCGAGAAATTGACCACATGACGATTCAATACGCACTCGACAATGCGTACCACCACCATCTATACCCGCATAAAAAACTTCGCCATTAACTACTTTCATCTCTTAATCACGCTCACGTGACTGGAATGAAAACGTTAAATGACCTGACCGCTTAAGTTCATCATGTGTAATATGGTTACGATTAAGCTTTTGTCCATTTAGATCAATATTATCTACAAAGTTTTCACCTGTGCTGCCCAGCTGTTTAATTGTAAACTTTTGGTCATTGGCTAATGTTAGTGTCACTTCATCAAATAATGGCGTGCCAAAAATATACTTTCCATCAGCTGGATTTACAGGGTAGAAACCAAGTGAACTGAAAATATACCAAGCAGACATTTGACCAACATCATCATTGCCCGCCAAACCATCTGGATCCGCACGATACATTGTTTTTCTAATTTCTTTTATTCGTGCTTCACCTTTCCATTTTTGATCCGTAAAAGCGTATAAATAAGGAATATGGTGGCACGGCTCATTACCATGAGCATATTGGCCGATAAGTCCTGAAATATCCGGTGAAACATCACCCTCCATTTCTGAGCTCACCGTAAACAATTGGTCTAATTTATTAATAAAAGCTTGTTCACTTCCAAATAAATTCTTTAGTCCATTTACGTCATGTGGAACAAACCACGTATATTGCCATGCATTAGCTTCTGTATAATCAGTAGTGCGATGATCAACATGAGTAGGGCTAAAGTTTTCTACCCATTGACCTGACTGATCTTTGCCACGCATAAAACCAACACGTTTATCAAACAAGTTTTTATAGGACTGTGCTCGTTTGGTGAAATATTGATAGTCATCATCTTTGCCTATCGCTTTAGCTAATTCGGCAATTGCCCAATCATCGTAGGCATATTCTAAAGATTTAGAAACAGCCTCAACTTCTAATTCTGAAGGGATATAACCATATTTGTCGAACAAATCGATACCAAACTTATTTTGCATTGCAGATGTTTTGCTTGCTTGTAACAGTTTCTCAGGATCAACTGTCGTTAATCCCTTCAAGTAAGCATCAACAATAACGGGAACCGCATGATATCCAATCATCACATCTGTTTCATTCGACATCAGATCCCAAGTTGGCAAAACACCTGATTCATCGTAAAAGGCCATCATCGACTTTATTAAGTCATCCACTAATTTGGGATTAGTGATCGTCAATAATGGATGTAATGCTCGAAAAGTATCCCATAGAGAAAATAATGTATAACGGTTATACCCTTCAGCAACATGAGTTTTTCCATCAGCACCGTAATATTCACCATTGGCATCACTAAATAAATGTGGTGCCATAAAAGCGTGATATAGGGCAGTGTAGAACTTTGTTTTCTCTATTTCATTATTATCTTTTACTTGAATTTTATTCAGCTGATCCCGCCATAAGCTCTCTGCTGCTAACTTAGTTTTATCAAAGTCAAAAAACGGTGCTTCAATGGCAATATTTTTACGAGCGCCTTCAATACTGGCATATGAAATGCCCACTTTGACAGTGACACTTTTATTATTCAATTGAGCAAAACTTAGTACAGCTTCACTTTTTTCTGCTTGAATACTATCGCCTGATACCATTTTCTTTTCATTAAATAGCTGAGCTGAAAACGCTTCACTAAATTCCATGACAAAGTACACAGGTTGAAATTTAGCCCAACCAGTTGATTTACGATAACCAACTAACGTAGTGTTATTTTCAATACGAAAATACGTATCAACAGCCTTATCAAAATTTTGTGCATACCCTAAGTCTACGAGTATTTGTGGTGTCCCCTCGCCACCAAAATGATACCTGTGTACACCTACACGTGCAGTTGCCGTTAGTTCAGCTTTAATATCTTCTTGGGGTAAATAAACAGAATAATAACCCGCTGATGCTTTTTCATCTTCCTTTTGATATTTTGCATACAAATGACCAACGTCATTATTAGTGTTTTCAGGATAGTTTGATACAAAAGGCATCACCAAAATATCCAATAAATCGCCAACTCCAGTACCCGATAAATGGGTATGACTGAAACCTAACAAAGTATCGTCAGAGTAGTGATAACCAGAAGTCCAGTCCCATCTTTCTTTCGTCAAATTATCAGGGCTAAGTTGAACCATACCAAAAGGTACTGTAGCACCAGGGAATGTATGGCCGTGGCCACCAGTACCAATAAAGGGGTCCACATAGGATAGAACATCAACGGTCTGTTCTGGTTTAACCGACTGTTTTGAGTTTGATTTACCCAACTGATTTTGACTACAGCCTAGTGTCAAAAGTAATGCAGCAGCGGATAACATAATTCTTTTTTTCATAGTGTGCTAATTTTAATTTCCAGTTAAAAGTTGAAATGGTTAATTTTCTAATTTGTCGTACCAATTTTTCTTTAAAATAAATGATGTTATAAGCATGACGACTATTGCAATGACCATTGAATTTGCTTCTTTTATCACTAAATAAATAGGGATAACCACTAAAGATATTTGCCAAATCATACCTACTACGATATTGAGGACATCACGTCTAAAATTAGCGTTACTAACAAAATTCGGATCTTGCGCCAATACTTTTTGGTGAATAGGTTGCCAAAAACCCCAAGGACGTACATTTTTATAAAAGGTCATCAGTACGTCATCTTTTTCTGGCGGTGTTAATAATGTGCCTAGGACTGAACCGGTAATTCCGGCCAATAGAAGGAAAGGAAACGCGTATAAGGGCTGTAAATCGGGATATATTAACGGTAAAGCTAATGATGCAATCAATCCAGACATCATCCCCCAAAAGTAACCAAATGCATTGAAGCGCCACCAATGCCATTTAAGTAAGTTTGCAGCTGCGTAACCACCAAATAAAGCAGCGAAAATCCATTGCATGATGTCGTTTATACTAGAAATAAGGTAACCAACACCGACTCCAGCAACCACTAATAAAGTAGATATGAGATAGCTGAACAGAATATAATGCCGTTCACTTCCACGCGGATTAAAGTAACGCTTGTAAACATCATTGACGATATACGCTGGTGCGGCATTAACTGAAGCAGCGAAGGTCGACATAAAAGCAGCCAATAGGCCAGCAATCAAAAGACCACTTAAGCCAACAGGAATAAAGTTTTCAATGGCATAAGGTAAAATTTGTTCAAAATCAAAAGCCTCATTGCTGCTTTGTATTTCAGGCCCCATAAATACTAAAGCTAATACTGATAATCCAGCTACCATCATGTATCGCGGAAAAAACATCACTAATGACACTATCCCACTCATCTTTGCTGCTTCTTTGGCATTTTTTGTTGCTAGAATACGCTGCATATCATAGTTAGGAACTGGCCCTGCTAAGCTCGATAAAATCCCCTTGAATAACATCATCATAAAAAAAATGCCGAATAAGCCAAAACCATCATCCGTCATCTTTTGATTAACTGAGTCAATTACGCCTGTCCAGTTAAGATCTAAATGCCAACCAAATGACAACTCTTTCCAGCCAGCAGGAATAGCAGCGTTCAAAGCGTCACTACTTACAGTATTCATAGCGATGACGCCCACAGCAATAGCCGCAACCGTCATAATGACGAATTGCAATAATTCTGTAAAAACTACGCTGTACATGCCTCCTTTCACAACATATAGCGTGGTAAAAGTAAAAATAATCAGTGCGTAGGTATCAGGAGATAAGTCCCAAGGGAAAAAAATAACGGCAAACTTACCTATTCCTTTAAACGCATAAGAAATAAAGCCTATAGCACTGACTACAGCAAATATCACTACCGCAAGATGAGAAAGCTCAGCACCACGACCATCACCAAAACGAGTTTTTAACCATTCAGCCCCCGTCATAACGTTAGAACGTCGTAACCATGCTGATAAATAAATCATTAAAAACACTTGGTTAAATATCGGCCATATCCAAGGTAACCATGCGCTTTTCAAACCATAGACAAAGCACATCGATACCAACCACATGGTACCTGCAATATCAAACATGCCAGAAGCGTTTGATACACCAAGTGCCCACCAAGGAATTTTACGGCCACCAAGAAAGTAAGAGTCAATGTTTTTAGATGCACGTTTAGATAAGCTAAAGCCTATCGCCAATGTTGCAATTAAATAAAAAACGATAATCAGTATATCAACAGGTTGTAACGACATAGATGCCCTTTAAATTATTATTGTTGGTAGCTATCAATGATTGACATTATCTTTATCTCTTCATCCAGTAAAGCGACTTCTTGCTGGCTTAACGCTTCGATATTTAAGGTTATTCGCTTATTCATATTAGGAAGAAGATCAAAAAAGTTATCCGAAAAATTGCCTGTGTGCCCCGGCATTGAAACATGCACTTGTCTCGCCAACACTCCGCTGCTTAAATTGACTATCAACTCCCCCTGCTGATAGCTTAAATGAGATGTAATCACAGCTGGCTTTAGTGCTAAGGCTTTCGTCGGAACAAAATAATGAAAGGCTTCGCTTATCAAAGATTGTTGTGAATCATCATGAAAGAGTTGTACAACATAGACCAAGTTTGTCGCATCATGCATCGCGAGTAATTCAGCACGAGGTTGTGAACTAAAAATTGAAACATTTAAGGGTTCAATTTTTACGGTATCTTGCTGACTATGCATAACGACACCATCCAACGTCATCAATTGTTGTTTTACATAGTAAGACTCGCATTCACGTTTATCTGAAATTAAGTTAACGTTAACCTGTTCATCTTGTTCATCAATAAAAACCGCAACAGGTTCAAAGCTACGTTTAACTTGATAGTGTAATGCTTTCCATCGTCCGTAATAGTCAATACCTGACCAAGACGCCACCGGCCAACAGTCATTTAATTGCCAATATAAACTCCCCATACAAAAAGGCATTGCACTGCGGTGTGCTTCAAAAGCAACCTTCATTCCTAAAGCCTGTTGCACTTGGCTTAAGTACAAAAAACTTTCAAAATCTTTTGGCTCTTGGTATTCATCATCCATGTATTGTTGAATTAAACTATTACCGCGAGGGTGTTTTTGATGTGTTTTCATCACAGGAGAATCTAACCGCCAGTCACTCGCCACAGAATAGTTTTGTACCGACTCAAGAATAGGGAAAGATTGAAAGCCAAACTCACTCATAAAGCGAGGGACTCGATTCTTAAATTCACTGAACGGTTCTTCACCGTGCCAAACGCCCCAGTAATGATTATCTCCGCGGTTATCATCAGCTTTATTTTCCCAAAAGCCAATTGGTGAAGAAGAAAAGTAGAATCGTTGAGGGTCTAACTTTTCCACCATTTCTGGTAAAACCTGTTTAAATAACAAATCATAATCTTGTTGTAATTTTGTGTAGAGCTGATCTGAATATTCAAATTTTTCAGGCCATTGCCAAAATTGAATCCCCATCTCAGTTTCATTATTACCACACCATAAAGCAAGGCAAGCATGATTGCGTAATCGCTTAATATTGTATTCTGCTTCTTGACGAACATTTTCAATAAAGTCATCATCGCCAGGATACAAACTGCAAGCAAACATAAAGTCTTGCCAAATTAAGATCCCATGTTCATCAGCAAATTGATAAAATTCATCATTTTCGTATATACCACCTCCCCAAACACGTAGCATATTCATATTTGCTGAAACAGCATCGGTAAAAACCTTTTGATATTTTTCTTTACTCACATGATTTAAAAAGCTGTCTGAGGGAATATAGTTCGCCCCTTTCATAAAAGTAGGCTGTCCATTTACTTTAACAAAAAACGATTCGCCTTGAGCATCAGCCTCGTTGATCACTTCTACTGTTCTTAAACCAACTGACAACAACTGTTTATCTAAACATTGTTCACCATCTAACAGTTCAATTGAAAATTGATGTAAAAAAGCTTCACCTAAACCATTAGGCCACCATAATTGGGGCTGTTTAATATCAATATTAACGTTTATTGCATTTTTATCTGTTGTTAGGTTTATCGGTATCTTCTGAGTAATTCCATCAACATTTTGGCAACATACATTAACGAAACCATTAAAGCCTGTGAAAGGCGCTAAACTGATCTGAAAAGTTAATTTAGCAAGTTCTTTACTTATCAAGTTCTGCTTTACATAAATGTTATCTATCCGCGCTTTGGTAATGCCTACTAGCTTAATATCACGCCAAATGCCAGATGTGACAAATCTAGGTCCCCAGTCCCAACCAAAATGATATGGCGCTTTGCGGGCGTAGACACTAAGTCTCTCCGAGGATTTATCATTTTCAGCAGGGTAGGTAAAACCATTATCGATATATTTTGGTAATGTTTTAATAATAGGAGAATGAAACTCCACCCTAATTTCATTCTTTCCGAGCAGTAAGTGTTCCTTGCAGGAAATTCGATGACCTACAAACATATTTACATTTTCTAAAATCAAGACATTATTAATATAGACGTCACAATATGTATCCAACCCATCTATCACTAACTCTATCGCTTCTTGTGCAAACAGTTCTTCATTTAGTTCAAAGTACTTACGATAATGCCAGTCTTCTCGCTCAATCCACTGCAGCTGATGTTCATGATCACGATAAAAGGGATCGTTAATGATGCCATTAGCGATCAAGTCACTGTAATTACAGCCCGGAACTACAGCTGGTAGCCAACTATCATTGCCAGATTGACGAAATTGCCAATGTCCATTAAGGCTCATTTCTTTTATCGCTACTAATTCTTCATTTTTAGGCATATATACTACTTCGTTTATAAGATTCTAAATAACTCTACAGACTAGCTGCAATCGATTACACAGTTGATTAAATTTACTGTGTACATAAGGTTAATGTATGCATACTACTTGACTTAACGAGTAACAATTTTGTGTTCAGGAGTAGTATTCACCAATGCTTTTACTCGTTCGTGACTGATAACACCATCATGCAAAACACTTGAATAAGCGTGCAGAGATACATGTACTTTCATTTCACTGAACCCAGTCAAAATAGTATTTGCATTCTCTGGAGATACACCACCAGCAATCACTAACTCAATTTCGTTACCTGCAACACTAGCGAAAGACTTTAAGTTTTCCATACCAGATATTGCATCAGATGCAGCGCCCCATTGAGAGCCACTAGTTAATACTCTATCCACACTTAACCCAATTAATTGTAATAACGCTGACTTTTTATCAATAACAGCATCAAATGCTCTGTGGATGCCCACTTCAAGTCCAAATGTTTTTGATAGTAAAATTAGCTTTTGCATTGCCTCAACATTAAATTTCTCACCGCTTTCGTCTAAAACACCAAACACTACACCATCAGCGCCAAACTGAGCTGCGCACTTTATTTGTTCAATCATTCGTTCGACTTCTTGCGCGTTATAACAAAAATCTCCAATTCTTGGCCTTATCATCACCATAAGACCGCAGCGTTTAAATGCTTGGCGAGCTAACTTTATAGATTCAATACTAGGCGTCAAACCATCTTCAGACATTGCACTGCACAATTCAATTCGTTGTGCACCTGCTTGATATACTTTATTAATGTTATTAAAAAGGTGTTCTTGATTGTCACCATCTATACAAATTTCGATATCATTCATTATCTAATTTCCACTAAGCCGATATTGCTAGAAAATGAACCGGTCTGTCCGTGTATCATTAAACCAATGCTATCGATGACTTTGCCTTTGTATTGTGATAAATCTATCGATAGGGTTTCCCATTGTTTATTATCTGAAATCAATGGATACTTAATGCGCACGTTTTCAGTAGTGTCTAACCAAATCCATAATGAACTTGTTGTGGCATTATTTTTAAAAGTCACCGACAACTGAGCGTCGTTATCCAATACAAAAGCCGTTTTGTATAATGGTATGGTCGTAAGCTGAATGAGCTTGTCTGCACGAAGGGCAAGAGAGTTTCCGCCAGAGAAGGCTTGTTCAAAATCATAAAAAATGTCCAGAGCATCATCTCCGATAATGGCAAATTGCCACGTAGGTAATATGTCCTGCTGACTTATATCATGCCATTCTTGTGCAATTAACTCACCCTGTTCCGCCTTCATAAAACCATGCCCAGTATTAAAGCTCGTACGAAATGGTAATGTATTTAGCGTAGTTTTAGCTGGCACAAATTGTCCGATACCTGGCCACTGCCCGTCTGGATCTTTTTTATCTAGATTCCCATCTAAACCGGCAAACAACTTTCTTTCCGCCTGATAAAAACGACGGTAATCAGTTTTATCTTTTTTAAACTGACTGTAAGCTTTCGTGTGTTCATTTCCACCGAAACTGTAATTGATGTCGTTACCAAACAATGCAATTGAACTTAACCCTTTTGTACCACTTCCTGGAAACAACATATAAAGCCAATTGCTTTGCTCAAACATACGCTGTGCATTTCTATTTGGAGATAAATCAGCGCCGAAATATAAATCATAGGGAGAACGATTTACTTGCTTTACTAAATGATTTGAAGCGTTAATCATGTCCTCATTCCACCAATAATTAATAAACATAGCATCACTAAATCGTTGGTTTTCTTGTTGAAAATAAGGAATATTTTTTTCATTAAGCTGATTTTGCCAGCGCACAGACCCATCTAGCAGCATAGAGTCATACCAATGAATTTCCATTTCACTCGGTGCATTTTTCGTTAGGTAAAGCATAAAGTCCTGCATTTTTTTACCTAAACGCGCAGCATTCTCATACTCAAACTTCCCTTTGATCACCTCTCCTTCTGCATTTTTTACCAAGGTAAGGTTAGTTTCAGGGTTAATCAGCCATCCATCAAAGCCATAATATTGGGCTAACGTGATTAACTTATCTGCGAAAATAAATCGTCCTTGATTGTCTTTTTTTAATAACTTTTCCACGGTTTCGACGCTGCCACCATATTGAGCAACAGATAAGTACACGGTTCCAATAACTTTGACGCCATTTTTATGTGCCGTTTCCACCCAAGGCCGAGACGGTAAACTTACGGTTTCATTTGCCGTTCCAGCAAACCAGTTAAGTACATCAATTTGCGACCAATGAGTAAAATTATAAAGATTAAATTTTTTCTGTTCATTGAGGTAATTGGCAAAATTATTCATGCCATCTGGGGCAATAAGTACGCGCACCTTGCCGTCTAGACTTGCACTATGCTCATCATAGGATGCAAGCATTCTAGGTTGTAAATCTACTCGAGAAATATTGTTTTTATCCGCCCACTTTGAAGATGGTGACCATTGTTCTACTTGACTTAATGTCAATGAAAATGGTGGACGGTTATTATTAATCTCTGCCCAACTGCTCACAGACAAAGTAAATAACGTAATGATAGATAACAAATAGTGTTTTAATTTCATGATTAATTATAGGTTTCAAGCTGATTTTATTACTCTATATTCTCTCAATACAAAATACAGAGTAATAAACTCAATGAAAAATAAGAAACAATGCACATGCAAAACT
Organism: Thalassotalea sp. PP2-459; assembly: GCF_001913705.1. Lineage (GTDB taxonomy): Bacteria > Pseudomonadota > Gammaproteobacteria > Enterobacterales > Alteromonadaceae > Thalassotalea_C > Thalassotalea_C hakodatensis. Next base: position 24,857 of record NZ_MKQD01000036.1, read on the forward strand.
TGATTGGTGTGTAAGGGAGTCAATCTCAGCACATGTACATTGTTTCTTAATAACTTTAGTCGATTACAGGTCCAATTAACTCTATTTCGGCTATTTGCATCAAGGTATCATCACCTTTATTTTTCGTAATATTGATACGGTAAGTGGTGTATGCAAAACCATTCCCCATTTCAAATAACTTACGTTCAAAGCGATTATCCCAAGTTTCACCTATCCAATTAGCAATCGGTGACCAAGTAACACCACCATCGTTAGAACCTTGTAAATTAAAGTTCTCAGGATCTCGACCTTCACTGTCGTTAGCACTTGTAATTGCGATGCTTGTCACTATTTTCTTTTCAGAAAAATCAATTTGCACCCAAGAAGGATCATCAACAGATGGTGCTCCCGCCCAATCGTTATGATCTAACCACTTAGTGTCGATATCATTATCGAATGCCATTCCTGCCGCTTCTGCATCACCGATGTAATTTCTAGCCGTAAATACAGCACTTGGATCTGACGAATGATCAATCGATTGATACTGCGGACCATTTAGCTCAATTTCAGCAATTTGCATTAACGTATCATCACCTTTATTTTTGGTGATGTTTAAGCGATAAAAACTAAAACCAAGGTCATTGCCAAAGCTAAATACTTTGCGTTCGAAGCGTTCATCAAAGCTCTCACCAATCCAACTATTTAGCACAATCCAGTTTTCACCGTCATTAGAGGCTAATAAGTCGAAATTTTCCGGATCACGAACATCAGCATCATTAGCACTTGTAATTGCTAGCTGGTTTACCGTAGCAGCTTCTGGTAATGCCACTTGCACCCATGAAGGATCTTCAACTGTTGGTGCGCCAGCCCAATCATTATGATCTAACCACTTAGTATTAACATCCCCGTCAAAAGCCATTGTTTCAACTTCCCCGTCACCAATCCGGTTACGGGCGGTAATAGTAGCTCCTGGTGTCATACCATGATTCAAACCAGCCATTTCAGGACCAATCAACTCGATTTCAGCGATTTGCATTAACGTATCATCACCTTTGTTTTTGGTGATATTTAAACGATAGCTAGTAAAGGCTAATACGTTATCAAAGCCAAACACTTTACGCTCAAAGCGCTCATCAAATGCTTCACCAATCCAACCACTAAGCTCAACCCAAGTTACACCACCATCATTAGAAGCAACTAATGTAAAATTCTCTGGATCACGTGCATCAGCATCGTTTGCACTTGTTAGCGCTAAAGCATTTACGGCAACAGGTTCAACAAAATCAATTTGTACCCATGAAGGATCTTCAACCGTTGGCGCACCAGCCCAGTCGTTATGGTCTAACCATTTAGTTTCTAGATTATTATCAAATGCCATGGTCCCTGCTTCATTGTCACTAATACGATTACGTTCCGTAATCGTACCTGAACCTACAGGGTTAGTATGATCCACACTTGCATGAACAGGTCCCACTAACTGAATTTCAGACAGTTGCATTAACGAATCATCACCTTTATTTTTGGTAATATTAACGCGATAATGCGTGTAAGCGAGACCATTTGAGAAACTAAACCCTTTTCGTTCAAAACGTTCATCGAAAGATTCACCAACAAAAGTTGCTAAGGTAGTCCAATTTTCACCATCGTTTGAAGCAACAATATTGAAGTTTTCAGGATCTCTAGCATCAGCATCATTTGCGCTAGTGATAAATAAACTATTTACCGCATGAGCTTCTTGAAACTGAATTTGTATCCATGCAGGGTTTTCTTCAGTTGGAGCGCCTGCCCAATCATTATGATCTAACCACTTAGTAGTAACATCGCCATCAAAAGCCATCGTTTCTGCTTCAGCGTCACCAATACGATTACGCGCTGTAATAATTGCACCCGATAAGTTTTCTGCTGTTGTTATTTCTTTAACAGGACCGCCACTTGAGGCACTATCAAGAAATGTCAACTCAACATCAATGACCTCTTCTGCGCTTACCCCTAACTGTTCAAGAAAAGGAATAGCACTAACTGACGCTAATAATCTTTCTCTTAATGGTTTCAAAGCGACTTCATCACCATTTAATGCAGCTTCTGTACGCGAAACAGTTTCATCGAACAGTGCATTAAAACTTTCAAACTCGCTGATGTTAGCAAATGCCGCATTAGCAAGAGATAACTTAATGATTTTTGCATCAGCCAATATATCTGTGCATGATTCTTCAGTTACCTCATCACCATTTTCATCAACAACAGGGTTACCTTCTTCATCTACCAAAGGAATAGTTTCACAGGATTGATCAACAACGAAGTTTTCATAGGATTCAGCGCTTATAAGCGGGGTATTAAAGACATTAGTGCCTGGCGAAAAAACCCCAATAGCTTTTAAAGTATAAGCCGAGTATTCTGCCATCGCTAAATCAAATAGCGCTTTAACGCCAATATTTTTACCTTCTGCTGCGGCCTTTTCTAAAAGCGAAGTGGTAATCGTAGTAAATGAATTCGCAGTAAAGTTGGCATCAGCGTTATTATCTGCGCTACTTGCATATGGAACATTAACATACACAAGTGATGTTAGATTAGCACCGGTTAAGGGTGCCCCGCTTAACTCTCCACCTAATTCAACACCAGCACAATTAATGGCATCACATGCCATACGTGTTTCATTATCAGCGGTAACGCTGATTTTAAAGGCACTATCAATGCCAAAACCGGCATTAGCTTCTACCATTAAGTCGATATCACCGCTGCTATCAGTATGATTATCAGATGTGATCTCAATACCGGCCCCATTGAGTTGGCTTACGAGCACTTTTGCATTACTCATAGTACCCTTAATAACACTACCGCTGATGTCGGCAGATGTTCTGTCATTTACAGCCGCTCTTTCAGGAATATCATCAGCTTTGGTTTCATCACTACTACACCCGACTAACGCGCTCATTGCCAATAATGTGGCAGCAGACGCCTTAGTTAAATTTAATGTTTTCATTTCTGTTCCTCTACCTAATTTTTCTTATATGCGTTTTTCACGCTTATGATTCAAAGGGATCATCAATTAAAATCTATAAGTTGCGCCTGCATAAAAGCGACGACCACCATAGCCATTTGCAATAAAACGATTTTTAGTATCATTGCCTAAATGACGATAGGTTTCTGACTCAGTAAGGTTGACGACTGATGCAGAAAAAACCAAATTTTCACTAAAGTTGTAGCTGGCATTCACATCAATTTGATCGTATGTATCGTTATAGAAGTTTGTTTCCCAAGATGATACATATGCACCAACAGAAGGACCTTTACGGTTATATGACGCTCTTACACTGAATAAATCGTCTTCATAAAATGCTGAAAAATTCATTTGATAATCAGATGAACCAATTAACGGTGATTCACCCACTTTATTACCATCTAGCTCAACATTTGCTTGGTTTGTATCGTTGTAGGTGTAGTTGGCATAAAAACCAAAACCATTTTCAAAGAAATGTTGCCAGGAAACCTCAATACCTGTTGACTCAGCATTCGTTCCATTAGCATTTGTTCGATAATTTCTAACAAGAAAGTTCTCGCCACCGGCAGAAACAGTCTGGTTACCTGCTGTTTCTATAATAAACTCACGAACAGGCACACTACGAGTAACATCTAAAATCAGCGGTACAACAAAGTTGTCTACATCTTTTTTGAAAACAGCGATACTGGCGCCTGAACCTTCTCCGTAATAGTATTCTAGAGAGAGATCAAACTGCGTTGACTCTAGTGGTTTCAGACTTGAATTACCGCCTGAACCAACCCAGCCTTCAGCATCATAAATAGGGTCAAATGCGGTTTCTAATGAACGATCAGCAGAGTACTCACTTGAGGTGTAAGTAAGTGTTTGAAAATCACCTAAATCTTGATAAGCAGGACGTGAAATTACTTTAGCCGCAGCGCCACGCATTACCCAAGAGTCATTGATATCCCAGACAATATTAAAACTTGGTAGCACATGGGTTTGCTTATTAACTTTATCATTGAGGATGAACTCTTCTGGGCGTCCTTGATCTTGACTTATTTCATTACCATCAGCATCTTTATAATCTAATCGATACACAACTTTGTCAGTTGCAGAGCTCGTGGTTTCAGTTTCTACAAATCTCAAACCAAAATTACCACGCAGATCATTATATTTATAATCAGCCTGTATATAAGCAGATAAAATATCTTCTTCTACTTCATAAATAAAGTTTGGCTCTTTGCGCGTATATCTTTGGAAATTACTGTTAAGAATTTCCTCATATTTATGCCAATCAACCGCTGGAAATAAATTAGTATTAATAACATCTGATAAATTTTCTAATGGTTTATCCGCTAATACATCAACTATTAATGGGATACCACCATTTCTTGAATAATCATCATCAAGAGTAATGCCATTACCGGCTTCTGCTGCCGCAACATCAAAATCTTTATCAAGGTAGAAAGTATTACGAGTATCTCTGTGAATTTTCCCTTGACGATATTTAATACCAAAATGCAATGTTTCAATCATTTTATAATCAAGTGTATATTCTACGTCAAGTTGAGCATAATCTTCTTCTTGTGTACCAGTAACAAAACTAGAGTCTGTTGCACCTACATCAGGATCACCACCTATGCCAGCCTGAAGGTTATTAAACATTTCAGGATCCATATACGTGGTTAATTGTTGTCCCGTTAAATCATAACCATAAAAAGTCGAGGCCTCTTTAGGGTAATAAGCAGCTCGATATTTTTGAGAAGGTCCACCTTCAGCTTCTGTACGACCAAAGACAAATTTTGCAGTGTAATCATCGCCTTCATATTCAACAGAAAAATCAAACGTATCTGAAGTCGATTCTTCTCGAACGTATTCACCATTGATTCTTGGTACGTCAAACAATTGTTCTGCACCGCCCGCACCGTTTGAGTAATCAATCCCTGTTACCCATTGTGCATCTGCGTCTACCCGAACATTTGTCCAATAACTATCTTTATTATGCCATTCTGGGTATTCAAGTTGATGTAATACAGAATCTTGTCCTAATTTAAAGCCAAAATAGTTAAAACCCAATAACCATTTTTCATTCATTTGCCATTGTGCTGTAACCTGAATACCTTCTCTTTCTCTGTCTTCTTCAAGTACTTCTTGAACCATACTTTGAGCAGCGTAGCCTTCAGCACCACCTTCCACAACTTGATTATTTTTGCGCTCTTGATATAAGAAGTTTTGGTTAATAATGTTGATACGAGAATTTTGAGCTCGGTTGGTGCGATCTTGCTTGGTATACCCGACAAGTAAGCCAAGATCTTCTGCGTCATTCTTCCACGAATAAATACCACTGAATTGTGGTTCATGCTTATCGGTAACGTCAGCATAGGTAGATTCTATATTGATAATACCAGAGTTTTTTTCCATATTGAGTGGTTTTCGAGTATGTAACAATACTGAACCACCTATACCACCTTCATCTATCCTGGCTTCTGAAGATTTGTAGACTTCCACCATTTCAATCATTGTTGAAGGAAGCAATGAGTATGAAAATGAACGGGAAGGAGTTCCAGGAGAAGAAGCGATGAAGTTTCCATTTAACTGTGTAAATGTGAAGTCAGAAGATAAACCGCGAATACTTACCGTTGCCCCCTCTCCACCACTTCGTTCAATAACGACACCTGGTACACGCTGCAATGAATCCGCTATGTTTTTATCCGGAAACTTACCAATATCTTCAGCAGTAATAGCTTCTATCGTTGAGTTAGATAGCCTTTTGATTGCCAAGTTAGCCGCTGATGATGCTCGGATACCACGAACTTCAATGACTTCTACTTGATCAGTTTTCTTTTCACTACTCTCTACTTCCTCTGCATGTACTACCCCGATTGAACACAAGATAGCAGTGCAAATGACAGATTTTTTAAAGGTTGTAGAAAAAGGGACTTTCACTGATGCCCCTACTTTGTTCGCCTTCATATCACTCTCTCCCAAATTTATTGTTTTCATTTTTTATGATTTTATTTTTATCGGAATAATGCTCGAACATTCCTTACCACAGCTATTGGTAAAACAAAACCCATAGTAAAACCCATTATCCCACCCTTAATGTAATCGATTGCATACTTGATTAATAAAAAAGCTACCTAATGCTCTGAATAAATAGCTATTTATTAAAAATATGTTTCCTTTTTACCCTAACTGCAATCGATTACAGTTGATTTGATATTAAATTGAAATTATTTTTCTGTCAACAGTTCATCTGTACGTTTTTTAATTCATATAAAAATAATGAATTAGTTATTCTTTAAGTGAAAACTACATAGTAGATAAGTATAAAACAGCTAGACACAATACAGTCGCATAAGATATTCCACCTAAAAAAGTAGTACCTAACGCTCTTTATCCAGCATTTCATAATGCCATTTCTTATATGACTCTAGCTCTTATGATGGATGTAGCCTTGAAGGATCGCTGTACCTTAAGAGCAGATAAGCAAAATGTTAAATTGAAATTTCCTAAGAAAATACAGTAACCTCTTTATGTATAACTTGACGTTACTTGTCCAGAGCTTTCCCGTTCCAATAAGCTGAAAGGAACAATTTCCCTGTCTTTAATCAGGGGTTGATTTTTAATTTGCTTAAGCACAACTTCAACCGCTTTACGGCCCATTTCATAAGCAGGTTGGTCGATGGTCGTTAAGGGCGGATCAACATAGGCGGATACTTTAATATTATCAAAACCAACAACTGAAATGTCTTCCGGTACTGATAAACCTTGTCTTTTAATTTCGTGGATAGCACCGATTGCAATATCATCATTAAAACAAAAAATAGCCGTTGGCCTATCTTTATGAGCTAACAGCTCCCTAGCTCCTGCTTCGCCAGCCTCAATGCTATACTCACCACCAACGATCAACGCGGCATCAAGAGCTATTTTCTCTTCTTGTAAGACACTTTTTATGCCGCCTAAGCGATCCCGATAAATTTGACTTTCTTTTTGACCACCTATCACGCCAAAATTTCTATGCCCGTAGCTCACTAAATGATTCGCTAATGCTCTACATGCTGAGTAATTATCTAGTTCCACCACCGGATATTGTTTTTTTGATACGATTCGCTCACATACACTTACCATAGGAATATTTTCGGCAAGATCCTGATCACTTTTAGAAAAAGGAAAAGAATGATCTAGATGTATCAACCCATCAGCTCGGTTAGATAATACCATACCAGCATATTCATGCTCACGAGCAGGATCACCTTGCGTATCTCCTAATAACACCGAATAACCACTTTCTTGAGCCGCTTGTTCAATTCCTTGAATAATCTTTAAAAAGAAAGGGTTAGAAAGATTAGGTACAAGGATAACGAGAGAATTAGAGCGACCTGTTTTTACGCTTGATGCTAATACATTAGGACGATAACCAGCCTCTGCAATTGCTTTAAAGATTCGCTCTCTCGTATTAACATTTACCATATCAGGGTTTTTTAATGCTCTGGATACTGTCGCTGTAGAAACACCAGCGAGTTGACAAACTTTTTTTATTGTTGACATTGTTTCACGTACCCCCCAAAAGTAAATTGTAAACTCGGAACAAAAATGCAACCGATAACATCTATGTCAAATTATCCGTTTATAATTTGACATAATATCGCATTAAATTCTATGGCATTCATTAAATTTTAATAGCTATACATAAGAATTTCCTAATTATTTTTAACTTGTTTAAAGTCAGAGACACAAATCTCTATTGAATTAAATAAATTCATCGTATAACATCTTAAAAGATGCAATCGATTACATAGTAATATTCCATCTATGAATGCCTTGATGGAAAAATAAAAAAACTATAAATAAAACAACAAACTAATAAAAGATGAAGACTCAATAATGAACAAGTCAACCTACTTTTTATGCTTAGCTTCTGTATTGCTGTTTGGCTGTGGCCAACAACACTCAGTGAAAGTCCAAAAACCGGCAATACAGAATTTGAATATTGTTAAAGAAGATTTAGTACAATATGTAAACCCGCTAATGGGGACAGATTCCAAATTTAGCTTATCAAATGGCAACACCTACCCTGCAATAGCAACGCCATGGGGCATGAATTTTTGGACGCCAATGACCGCTAAAATGGGTGATGGATGGACTTATAAGTACTCTGACAATAAAATTAGAGGCATTAAACAAACCCACCAACCTAGCCCTTGGCTAAATGATTATGCCGCTTTCTCTTTAATGGCAGTAACCGGTGAGTTAAAGTTTCAGGAAGATAAACGAGCATCTTGGTTTTCACATAAAGCAGAAACATCATCACCGCACTATTATCAAGTATATCTAGCTGACTACGATGTAAACGTTGAAGTTGCGCCAACAGAACGCGCTGCACATTTTAAGTTTACTTTCCCAGAAACTGATAACGCTTATATAACTTTAGACGCATTTAATAAAGGCTCTATGGTAAAAATTATTCCTGAACAGCGTAAAATTATTGGCTATGCTCGGAATAACCATGGCGGCGTACCTGAAAATTTCCATAATTATTTTGTTGCTCAATTCGATAAAGACTTCGAACTCACACACACTTGGAGAGATGAATGGCAACTTGTTGAAAGCTCTACTGACAGTGAAGGCGATCATGTTGGTGCCATTATTGGTTTCAAAACTCAAAAAGGGGAAACTGTTCATGTAAAAGTGGCGTCTTCTTTTATTAGTGCTGAACAAGCAGAACTTAATTTAACAAGGGAAATTGGTAATGACAGCTTTGCAGCAACCAAAGTCAAAGCACATCAGGCATGGCAAACCGAGCTTTCTCGCTTAAGAATTGAAGATGACAATGTTGAAGACGTACGTACTTTTTATTCGGCACTTTATCGCGTTTTATTATTCCCACGGAAATTTTACGAGTACGACCAAAACAATCAAATAGTACACTATAGCCCTTACAATGGTGAGGTTTTACCTGGGTATATGTTCACAGACAATGGATTTTGGGACACATTCCGTGCAGTATTTCCCTTCTTTACCTTAATGTATCCATCAATGGATGCACAAATAATGGAAGGCCTAGCAAATACCTATAAAGAATCTGGTTGGTTACCTGAGTGGGCAAGTCCTGGTCATCGTGGTGTCATGATAGGCTCTAATTCAGCGATTAATATTGCCGATGCATACATAAAAGGGATAAGAGGGTTTGATATTGACACCTTATATGAAGCAATTATCAAAAATGCGACTGTCAATGAAGGCCGCCCGGTAAGCTCTGTCGGTCGTGAAGGCGTTGATTACTATAATAAACTTGGCTACGTTCCTTACGATGTTGATATTCATGAAAATGCCGCACGAACGCTTGAATATGCTTTCGCAGATTTTAATATTTCAAAATTAGCAACATTGCTTGGCAAAACAAAAGACGCTGACTTGTACCGTGAAAAAGCATACAACTACACTCATGTTTTTGATCCAGATACTAAATGGATGCGCGGCAAAAACCAAGATGGTAGCTTTCAATCTCCCTTTAATCCATTGAAGTGGGGAGACGCTTTCACTGAAGGGAATAGCTTGCATTATACTTGGTCAGTTTTCCAAGATATTGAAGGCCTCAAGCAACTAATGGGTGGTAATGATGCATTTGTTGCCAAATTAGATGAAGTATTTTCAATGCCACCAAAATTTGATGATTCATACTACGGATTTACGATTCATGAAATAAGAGAAATGCAAATTGTTAATATGGGTAATTATGCTCATGGAAACCAGCCTATTCAACATATGTTGTACCTGTACAATTATGCGGGGCAGCCCTGGAAAGGACAAACTAAACTTAGAGATGTAATGAACAAGCTCTACTCCGCAACACCAGATGGATACGCTGGTGATGAAGATAATGGACAAACGTCAGCATGGTACATTTTTAGTTCGCTAGGTTTTTATCCCGTCACTCCAGGTACCACTCAGTATGTTATCGGAAGTCCATTGTTCGATAAAGTTACCATGACGCTTGAAGACGGCAAGCAATTTGTGATTACGGCTAAGGATAATCTAAAGCAAAATCATTTTATTCAATCAAGCTCATTAAATGGAAAAACCTATAATAAAAGTTGGTTAGATCATCATCAAATCCAAGCAGGTGGTTCGCTAGAATTTTCAATGGGAGAAACCCCCAACAAACAATGGGCAAATGCTAAAGACTCTATACCTTATTCACTGTCTACAGAGAAAAAATGATGAAAAGTCTTGATAGCAACATTAACCGTTATTAGTCGAAAAAAATCACCTAGTGACGCTATTTTAACAACAACCAAAAACGAATAAAGGCAATAATATGGCTGGAAACATTCCAACGGGGAATACATTTAAAGCAACAGGAGCAATGAATACTAAATTTGCTTTTATTGCGATGACAACCTTGTTTTTTATCTGGGGATTTATTACTGCATTAAATGACATTTTAATTCCTCATTTAAAAGCGGCATTTGATCTTAACTACACTGAAGCAATGTTGGTGCAATTTTGCTTTTTTGGTGCTTACTTTATTATCTCTCCTTTCGCGGGTAAATTAATTGAGAAAGTAGGTTATCAACGTGGCATCATTATTGGTTTACTTACCATTGCAGCTGGTTGCCTCTTGTTTTATCCAGCAGCAGAAGTTGAAATTTATGCCATTTTCCTACTTGGCTTATTTATTCTTGCTAGCGGCGTCACAATATTGCAAGTATCAGCCAACCCATATGTCGCGATCCTGGGTTCAGAAACAACAGCAGCTAGTCGCCTCAATTTAGCGCAAGCTATTAATTCTTTAGGTCATACTTTAGGCCCTGCATTTGGTGCAGCACTTATATTTGGTGGTACAGCGACAATCATAGCCGCAACGGCAGTTCAGTTACCTTATTTAATTTTAGCCAGTGTCATGATAATTACAGCGGTGATATTTAGTCGTATACAACTTCCAGTTATTACTGACGTTGAAACAACAGATACCACAGAAGCGCCTAATGATTCTGTTTTTAAACACCCTCCACTTTTGTTTGGTACCTTAGCTATCTTTTTGTATGTAGGGGCAGAAGTCTCTATCGGTAGCTTTCTCGTTAATTTTTTTGCAGAAAGTCATATTGGTGGTTTAAGTGAGCATGAAGCCAGTAAAATGGTGTCATATTATTGGGGTGCGGCCATGATCGGACGTTTTATTGGTGCCGCTTTAATGAGAATCATTAGACCATCATTTTTATTAGCCTTTAATGCCATGATGGTTATTTTACTGATCACTTTAACTGTTAACAGTAGTGGTCAAACTGCGATGTGGGCGATCCTCAGTGTAGGTTTTTTCAACTCAATTATGTTTCCTACTATCTTTACCTTAGCCATTAAAGGACTCGGTCCATTAACCGGTCGAGGGTCTGGCTTATTATGCCAAGCAATTGTCGGAGGTGCGGTTATTCCAATGCTTCAAGGCGTTGCAGCTGACGTAACATCAGTACAGGCTAGCTTTATCGTACCTGCTTTTGCTTATGTTTATATCGCTTGGTACGCACTAAAAGGCTCTAAAAGTACGAATATCAACAATGCAGCAGAGGTAAAAGCATGAAACCCGTCTTATGTTTTGGCGAAGCGCTAATCGATTTTTTAAATACAGGAAAGCAAGAAGACGGTCCCCTTGTTTTGAATAACTATCGCCAATATCCAGGTGGTGCGCCAGCAAATGCTGCGGTAGCTGTAGCCAAACTTGGCGGTAAAGCATTATTTGCAGGTCAAGTAGGTAATGATGCCTTTGGTCACTTTCTAGAACAAGCATTGATAGAATATGGCGTTGATACTCAGTTTTTAACCAAGCACCCTAGCGCCAAAACGGCGCTAGCATTTGTTATGCTAGACAGTGAAGGTGACAGAAGCTTTTCTTTTTATCGTGATGGTTCCGCAGATGTGCTTTTTAGTGAACAGCAGATTGATGATAAATGGTATGAAGATCAACCTTTATTTCACTTTTGTAGCAATACACTAACTGACAAAAGCATAGCGATAGCAACTAAAGCTGCCGTTACACGAGCAAAAGCGAAGCAGTCATTGGTAAGTTTTGATGTTAATTTACGTCATAATTTATGGTCTACTGGCCAAGCTAATGTACAATTAGTTAATGAACTCGTTTATATCTCAGATATTGTTAAGTTCTCACGTGATGAATTAGAGTACCTCGCCCAAGGGAACAATCAAACTTACATTCAATCCTGTCTTGATAACGGTGTCTCATTGTTAGTTATTACTGATGGCGAGCATCCAATTGAGTTTTACTCAACCATTGGACAAGACACAATACCAGTACCTGATATTAAAGCTGTAGATACCACAGCAGGCGGCGATGCATTTAGCGGTTCTCTGCTATTTGCATTAAGTAAATTGTCAGAACCAAAAACTGCGCTGTTTTCAATGGATATACTTAGAGAGTTAATTACGTTTGCGTCAAACTGTGGTGCTCATACAGTAACTTTACCAGGCGCATTTCCTGCCCTACCTCGCTTTAGTGATATAGAACAACATTGGCCAACAGATCTTTATCTATAACCATTGATACCCGATTTGGAGAGAAATATGAAACCAGCACAACAACCATTACCAGAAGAGGCGTTTTATAGCCGCGATTTTTTACTCAAACATGGCCAATCAATTCTTAACTTTTATAACCCAAGGGTAATTGATAATACGGGCGGTTACTTTCAAAACTTCCGTGATAATGGCGACCATTTTGATGATAAATTCAGACAGCTTGTCAGTAGTACACGCATCGTTGTTAACTATGCTCTTGCCAGTTTGGTGTATGATAACAATGAATACCTTAGCATGGCTAAACACGGCTTAGATTATGTAGAACAAGTACATTGGCAACAAGACAAGCAACGCTACGCATGGACGTTAAACGATCACCAAGCTAATGACATGACCCAACAAGCCTATGGTTACGCCTTTGTATTACTTGCATATGCTGCAGCAAAAAAATCAGGCCTTATCAACAGTAACGATAAACTACTTACTGTTTATCAGTTACTTGAAGAGCGCTTTTGGCAAGCCGAATTTGGCTTATATGCCGACGAAATCAGTGCCGATGGACAATTAAGTGATTACCGTGGTCAAAATGCTAACATGCACTTATGTGAAGCGATGATTGCCGCCTACGAAGCAACATCAGACACATTATTTTTACAACGTGCGCAAACCATTGCTGAAAATATTGCTATTCGCCAAGCTGATCTCACTGATGGGTTAGTATGGGAACATTACACTACCGAGTTTACGCCTGACTGGGAATACAACAAAGACGATCCAAAAAATCTATATCGCCCTTGGGGATTTCAACCCGGCCACCAAACAGAGTGGACCAAATTACTGTTAATGCTTAACCGACATCAACCACAAAGCTGGTTAGTTGAACGCGCCAAATCATTATTCGATCGTGCTTATCAAACAGCATGGGATAATGAGCACGGCGGTTTAATCTACGGATTTGATCCGCAAGGAAAATGCTGCGATAACGATAAATATTTTTGGGTGCAAGCAGAAAGCTTTGCTGCTGCTGCAATGTTATATCAAGTCACCAAGGATAAAAAATACTTAGAGCAATACAATGCATTATGGCAATACAGCTGGCAGCATATGGTTGATCATCAACACGGAGCATGGTTTCGTATCTTAAAACATAACAACACTAAATACAGTGACCAAAAAAGTGCTGCTGGTGCAAAATGTGATTACCACACATTAGGCGCATGCTTTGAAGTATTACGTGTACTTGGCGACGATACCTTAAATAGAAAGCTTTAAGCATAAAGGAAAGAAAATGCAGTACCGCTTGGTTCAGTCGACGCACAATGACGTAAAAAAAATAGTGTTCGGTGTTTTTATAACGATATTATTAACAACGGCTTGCACGCAAAAACCAAATGCAACCAAGCCTCAACACAATAACACACTCATTTCCTATGTAGATCCTTTTATTGGCACGGCCGGAAAAGGTAAAACCTACCCAGGAGCTACCCAACCTTATGGTATGGTGCAATTAAGTCCAGATAATGGTCGCAATGGTTGGGATTGGATTTCAGGTTATTTTTATCCTGATAATGTTATTGCCGGTTTTAGTCATACTCACCTTTCCGGCACAGGTGCTGGTGATTTATATGATATTTCGTTTATGCCATTGGCAGGTGAAGTAAAACAAGCAGTATTAGACGATGTAAAAAAAACACCAACCATTTATTCGTCTTTCTCTCATGATAATGAATCTGCTTCGCCTGGTTATTATCAGGTTTTTTTAACCGATTACGACATTAATGTTGAATTAACGGCAGGTTTAAGAAGCGGGGTTCAAAAATATACCTTTGCTGATAAACATCAACATGGACAAGTAAAATTAGATTTAAATTATTCACGTAATTGGGACGCTACGATTGCCACTAACATTAACGTGATTGATGATTACACTATTTCAGGTTACCGAAAGTCTACCGGCTGGGCTAAAGATCAGCGAGTATATTTTTATACCACCTTTTCTGAAAAAATCACTTCTATCGATATCAGTGTTGCTGAAAAAGCCATTCAAACAACAAAGACACATTACACAACAACCAAAGGCGATGGTTTAACAGCCCTGCTACATTTTGATGTCAGCAAAAACAAGAAAATTACGGTTAAAACAGCGATCAGCTCAGTCAGTAGTGAAAATGCCAAACTAAATTTACTAAGTGATGGAGCAGAAAAAAGTTTTACACAGGTAAAACAAGAAAGTGAACTATTATGGGAACAAGCGCTAGCAAAAGTAAAAGTTAACGCAACTCCTGATAACATGGTGCAGTTTTACACGGCACTTTATCATTCTTATTTAGCACCTCGCGTATTTTCAGATAGTAATGGACAATACAAAGGCCCTGATGGCAATATTCATCAGTCTACAGAAAACCCACGTTATTCTTTTTTCTCTTTATGGGATACCTTCCGAGCATTACACCCATGGAAAACAATTACCGACACAGAACACAGCAAAGCCATGATGCATTCACTTATGGCCCATTATCATGAATATGGGCTATTACCCGTGTGGAATTTTCAAGGTAACGAAACCGATATGATGATGGGCTATCATGCCGTACCAGTACTGGCTGATGCGTATCTAAAAGGTGTTATTACTGATAAAGACATTAATGGTGAAGAGTTATTCGTCGCCATGAAAAAAAGTGCGATGCAAACTAATTTTAGCATTAAAGAATATCGTGAATTGGGCTATGTTCCCTTTGAACAAGGTAACTGGAATGTGTCATTAACGCTTGAGTATGCTTTTGACGATTGGAGCATAGCCCAAATGGCAAAGGCTTTAGGTAAAGCAGACGATTACCAGTTATTTTCCCAACGAGCCTTAAACTACCAACAGCATTTTGATCACAATACAAATTTCATGCGCGCTAAAGGCTTAAACGGCGAATTTAAAGATAACTTTGATCCATTAGCCTATCATCCAGAAGATTATTGCGAAGCTAACGCCTGGCAGTATAACTTTTTTGTGCCTCATGATATTCATGGGCTTATTAAGTTGATGGGTGGGTCTGAAAAGTTTAATCGAAAACTCGATAACATGTTTACTACTGCCCAACAAGTAGATCCCAAAACAAATATGTTGCCTGAATGGATATCAGGTTACATAGGTCAGTATGTACACGGCAACGAACCAGCACATCACGTCCCATACTTGTACCAATTTATAGACAAACCTCATAAAACTCAGCAACGCGTACGACAAATTATGTCTACTTTATATACAACAAAACCCGATGGCCTTGTTGGTAATGAAGATGCCGGTCAAATGTCAGCTTGGTATATGTTTAGTGCACTTGGTTTTTATCCGGTAAACCCAGTATCTGGTGAATATATTTTAGGTAGCCCAGAAGTTAATCAAGCAACAATATCACTGCCCAACGACAAAACATTTAACATCATCGCCAAGAACCAATCAGAAGATAATATTTATGTTGAGTCAGTATTTTTGAATGATAAAAAACACACTTCCTTTAAAATTAGCCATGAAGAAATTATGGCGGGTGGCACACTCATATTTAACATGACTTCGGAGCAACAGTAATTATGCGTACTTTTTTATTATGTTTCTTAGTGTGCACATTCACGCATGCCACCGAAACAGTCACTCAATATGTTAACCCTTTTATTGGTACTTCTAATTTTGGCGCAACACACCCCGGTGCGCAATACCCGCATGGTATGGCATCTGTTGTTCCGTTTAATGCTGCATTTAAAGCAGGTAAAGAAAATACATTTGAAAAAGACGAGGCATGGAATTCACGAGGGTACATCCATGATAATAACTTTCTAACCGGTTTTAGTCATGTCAATTTAAGTGGTGTTGGTTGCCCAGACTTAGGTAGCCTCTTATTGATGCCAACGACAGGGAGTTTAGAATTTGACGCGGAAAAATATGGCGCTACTTACAGCAATGAAGAAGCCTCTCCAGGATATTACCGTAATACCCTTAATAAATACGGAATTGATGTAGAAGTCACTAGCACCTTACGTACAGGCCTTAGTCGGTATACCTTTCCTAAAGGACAATCTCAAATTTTACTAAATTTAGGCTTAGGTCTCACTAATGAAACGGGTGGCATGCTAAAGGTGGTATCAAACAACGAAGTCGAAGGCTTTAAAATGCTGGGTACTTTTTGTTATAACCCAGAGGATGTTCGTCCTGTTTATTTTGTCGCTAAACTGAGTAAAAAAGCTAAAACGGCTGGTGCATGGAAAAAAATGCCGACGTATAAAAACGTTGAGGCAGAATGGGTTGGTTACAACGATAGCTATAAGCCCTATGAAAACTATCGACAAGAAATTGCAGGTGATGATATTGGTGCGTACTTCCAGTTTGACACGCAAGAAAATGAGCAAATTGAAGTTAAGCTAGGTATTTCCTACGTTAGTATTAGCAATGCAAGAGAAAACCTTGAGGCAGAACAACCCGAATTTTCATTTGAGCGCACCAAAGAAAAATCTCAACAAAAATGGCAACAACTGCTTGAACGTATTACCGTTAAAGGCGATACAGAAAAGAAAACTATTTTTTATAGCGCACTCTATCATACACTGATTCACCCTAATATCATTCAAGACATCAATGGAGATTATCCATTGATGGGACAATCAGGTATTGGTAATAATCAAGAAAAAACGCGTTACAGTGTATACTCATTATGGGACACCAATAGAAACCTTCACCCTCTGTTAAGCCTTGTTTACCCAGAAATACAATCTGATATGGTGAATTCTATGGTAGACATGGCTAAAGAAAGTGGCTGGTTACCTAAATGGGAATTACTGGGCATGGAAACACAAGTCATGGTAGGTGATCCTGCAACACCTGTCATTGCTGATACCTATTTACGTGGCATACAAGACTTTGATATTGATAGTGCTTACAATTTTGCAAAAAAAGCTGCGAGTGTTGAACAAAACAACCTATTACGTCCAGAAAATAAAGCATATTTAACACATGGCTATGTGCCTGTTGATGGAGAAGGTCAATGGGATGGTACTGTATCAACTAGCCTAGAATACTATATCGCTGACTGGAACCTTGCACAGCTAGCAAAAGCATTAGGTAAAAAGCAAGATCATGACACTTTTTTACAGCGTTCTATGGGTTATAAAAAATTATTTGATCCTAAGACAGGTATGCTTCGTCCTAAGCACATCAATGGAAAATGGCTAACACCTTACGACCCTCAACTAGGCCGAAATTTTGAACCCGCTCCTGGGTACATCGAGGGAAATGCTTGGAACTATCGCTTTTATGTTCCCCATGATATTAATGGGCTTATGGAATTACTTGGCGGTGAAAAACATTTTCTTGAGCAACTTGAACAAACTTTTATTACTGATAATTTCGATATGGCAAATGAGCCAGATATCACCTACCCATTTCTCTATAATTATATAGAGGGCGAAGAATGGCGTAGCCAAAAACGAGTAATGGAGCTAATAGAAAAACATTACCATAATACACCTGGTGGCATTCCTGGTAATGATGATGCCGGTACCCTTTCAGCATGGTTAGTTTTCAGTATGATGGGTATATATCCAGTTTCACCTGGCGATATGCATTATGCCGTTGTATCACCCTCATTTAATGAAGTAACAATAAAGCTCAATTCAGATTACTATGCGAATAAAAATTTAGTGATAAAATCAAAACAAAATGACTCTGAAGGTAAGTATATTTCAAACATTTTGTTTAATAATGAAAAGATTAACTCCTATTTCATCAATCACAATGCATTGGTCAAAGGTGGTGAGTTGTTATTTTTGATTGGCGATGAAAAGTCTAAATAGCAATTTGTACAAATAGAATATATAAAATAAGAAAGTCCGATAATTATTAAATTACGCGCTTTCTTAATATCGGGCGGCTGACCCCCTAAACAGAACCTATTCCTCACTCAACCTCAATGAGAGTCTTGGAGGTTATTATTTACAATTAAATCTACCTGAGTCCCTATATTCTCAATAAACAATAGATTGCCTTCAGTTCTGTAATATTCACTCCTTTAATATGAACAGGCGCGATATTACTACCCGGCAGCCAATCTTCACGATCATAATAAGTAATGCTTTCTATAGCGCAACGGCCAAAATTCTGTCGAATTATAATCATGTTCTAACAATCATACCTAGTAATCTATAGTCACCATTACATAAGTTTTCTACAGACCGCTACAAAACATAACAAATAAATTTTATGTGTTGAATTAATTCCCATATAATAATGGTTTACCTAAATAGTTGTGCGTACTGGAGGAGCCAATGTTTCTGATTGATCAGTTTATTTTACTTGCAGCCGCACTTATTCTAATAGGTATTTTGTCGAGTCAATTGTCTGCTCGCTTGGGCTTACCTGTATTAGTACTCTTTTTATTAGTTGGCATGCTAGCAGGAGAAGATGGCCCTGGCGGCATAATGTTTGATAATGCTGAAGCAGCGCATGCGCTGGGAACACTGGCATTAGCAATGATATTATTTGATGGTGGCTTACAAACACCCTTTTCCTCGATTAAAAAGGTGTGGAAACCAGCTTCTGCATTAGCAACTCTTGGTGTACTTGTCACAGGGGCTGTTACTGGATATGCGGCAGCTTATATCTTAGATTTACCCTTATTATATGGAATGTTAATTGGCGCTATCGTTGGCTCTACTGATGCCGCAGCTGTTTTTTCACTATTGCGCAATGCCGGTATTAATTTAGACAAAAAACTTAGCTCCACACTCGAGATCGAAAGTGCATCAAACGATCCAATGGCCATCTTCCTAACTGTAGGTCTATTAGAAATTTTAGTGAATGGAATGGAGCCCGGCACCCAATTATTAGCATTATTTGCCTCACAAATGGGGTTTGGGGGACTGTTCGGATTACTAATCGGTTGGTTATCAGTCAAGTTAATCAATAACACACAGTTATCAGCAGCAGGCCTATACCCTGTGCTAGTAGCAGCCTGCGGCTTATTGTCATTTGGTATAACCGCTTATGTTGGTGGAAGTGGATTTTTAGCTGTGTTTATTACCGGCACAGTTATAGGAAATAGTCATTTCATTGCAAGAAAAAACACTTTTCTATTTCACGACGGCCTTGCTTGGCTGAGTCAAATTACAATGTTCTTAGTACTCGGTTTGTTAATAACGCCTACATTATTATTAGAAGTTTGGCTAGAAGGCCTTGTTATAGCACTCGTATTAATTTTTATCGCCCGCCCATTGGCTGTAATTCCAATTCTTGCACTTTTTAGGTTTAAATGGCGAGAAATCACCTTAGTTTCTTGGGTGGGCTTAAGAGGCTCTGTGCCTATTATTTTAGCGATATTCCCTTATATATTTGGGTTACCCGGAGCCGCGCTTATCTTTAACGTAGTGTTTTTCGTTGTTCTAATTTCTGCAACGGTTCAAGGCTCTACCCTAGCTTTAATGGCCAAAGCATTAAAGCTAACATTACCGCCTCAAGAGAAGCCAGCAGCCACTTTAGAAATTATGTCATTGAAAGATGTAAATGCTGATATTGTAGAAATCACCATTGATGAGAAGTCACGTGCAGCAGAGCGACGATTATCACAACTTGCCTTACCTGAAAGTGCCGTAGTTGCGATGATTACCCGAAACGATAAGATAATTGCACCAAGAGGCTCAACGCAATTATTGACAGGCGATCACTTATTTATTGTATTAAAGCCTGCAATTAGGTCTTTTGTGAATTTTGTTTTCTCTAGTAAATCAAAGCGAAAAAATCTCAATACTTTATTAGACGAATTTAAAGTTAAAGCCACAACAAGAATATTAGATTTATCTCACTCCTATAATATAGAAGTAAATTGCTCTGAAAACGAAACTTTAGAACAGCTCATAAAAAGTAAACTCAAAGACAATGTGGAAGTTGGAAAATCGGTGATATTAGAAAATGTTGAATTAACCATTCATGAAATGTTAATGGATAGAATCATAACTGTTGGGGTAAAAATGACGGCCCCAAAAATCACTAAAAGTAAATGAAATGGCTAAAACGAAGTTTAGAGCCAATAAACCAAGAAAAAATTATTTTATTGGTTAACTCTTTTCATTTCAATTGAAGTAACTTTTTGATTACCTCTTCACAGTAATATGTGGGGATTGCCGAACACCCATGAGATCAGTGTATTAATGTATGGATTTGTTTCAATGTTTCGAGTTAAAAAGAAGCTGCAATAGCTATTTTTTGATATGAGAAAATTCATTGGATAATAACAAAAGAGAAAATGGCGGTGACGGAGAGATTCGAACTCTCGAAAGGTTGCCCTTTACACACTTTCCAGGCGTGCTCCTTCAGCCACTCGGACACGTCACCTAAATTTGATTCATTTTTTAACGATAAATTTTTTACAGTGTTTATCTGCACTGGGTGATTTGGCTGAGCTCGCCTAGGCGTGTTATACACCTTGGCAGCAACTCGGACACGTCACCTAAACTTGAATTTTTATTGCTCCTTCACATCAATACTGAAGGCTGCACTAAAAAAGCTGCGCTATGTTAGAAAAAAAGCCCTGATTTAGCAAGGCTTTCTTATACTTTCAGTACTAATTGGTTGCTTTTTAGCTTAACGTTTTAAACTTGCTGAAAAATCGAGCATGCGATTGGTTGAACGTAAAGCGCCTTTTCGCAGTTCCATATCAACAAAAACTTCTTTGCCAGTTGGATCTATTAGGGCTTCTTCAATGGCTTTTAAGCCGTTCATCGCCATCCAAGGGCAATGTGCGCAGCTTTTACAGGTTGCCCCTTCCCCTGCTGTTGGAGCTTCAAAAAACTCTTTTCCAGGGCACAGTTGCTGCATTTTATAAAAAATACCGCGATCAGTGGCAACAATGAATTTTTGGTTAGGCATTTCTTGTGCTGCTTTGATCAGTTGGCTAGTTGAA
Organism: Thalassotalea sp. PP2-459; assembly: GCF_001913705.1. Classification (GTDB taxonomy): domain Bacteria; phylum Pseudomonadota; class Gammaproteobacteria; order Enterobacterales; family Alteromonadaceae; genus Thalassotalea_C; species Thalassotalea_C hakodatensis. Next base: position 46,283 of record NZ_MKQD01000036.1, read on the forward strand.
CCTACGGCGTCAGCTAGCGCTACAATTTCTTCTGGAGACTCAGGATGAACCAAAATAGCGGCATCAGGATGCAACGCTTTCATATCAGTCAACGCCTTGGTTTTAAACTCATCATGCACAATACAAGCACCTTGCCACATGATCATATCTGCACCCGTTTGCTTTTGAATATAATTGCCTAGGTGACGATCTGGCCCCCAAACAATTTTTTCGCCTTGTTCATCTAAGTGCTCAACAATGTCGAGTGCGCAAGATGAAGTGACTATCCAGTCAGCACGTGCTTTGACGGCAGTTGAAGTATTGGCGTAAACAACAACGGTACGATCAGGGTGTTGATCACAAAAATCGTTAAACTCTTTAATTGGGCAACCTAAATCTAAAGAACACGTAGCTTCTAGGGTTGGCATAACAACACGTTTTTCAGGTGTTAGCACTTTTGCGGTTTCACCCATGAACTTAACACCTGCAATGATTAACGTATCTGCCTGATGTTGGTTACCAAAACGTGCCATTTCTAGTGAATCTGCCACACAGCCACCGGTTTCTTCGGCTAACGCTTGAATCTCAGGATCAGTATAATAATGCGCGATCAATACCGCGTTTTTTTCAACTAATAGGTTCTTAATGCGTGTTTTGTAGTCTGATTTTTCTTGTTCAGATAACTTTGCGGGTTTCGCTGGAAAGTTAAATTCAAAATCTACTGCTAAATTACTCTGTGCCATTAGTTTACTCTACGTGCCTATTACAACTGGGCGGAATTATACGAGATATACGATGAAAAGTGTACTATCGGATCAATGTACAACTGGTGGTTTTTAGTGAACTGCTTATATCGTGTGGGAAAGTCATACAAATAGGCGATAACATGATAAAAAAGTGGTCGGTGGGATTTATTCCGTACATCCTGTACTTCACCCTACGGGCCGCTGCGCGTTCAAAATTGTTCCTGACAATTTTGTATTCCGTAATCCTGTACTACACCCTTTGGCCGCTGCGCGTTCAAAATTGTTCCTGA
>NZ_MKQD01000037.1 GCF_001913705.1 Thalassotalea sp. PP2-459
GCTGTTATATCGTAGCTCCTTCACTCATTCCTAAAAAACCTGGCGACCGAGTAAAAACAGATAAACGTGATGCGGCTAAACTAGCGCTACTTTTTAAGGCAGAAACGCTCACCGCTATTTATGTACCCGAAGCAGAAGATGAAGCCATACGAGATTTATCTCGTGCACGGAAAACGGCCATGAAGGATTTAAAAGACGCCAAATTTCAACTGAAAGGCTTATTTCTTAGAAACAATATTCAATGTGAAGTTAAAGATAACTGGTCGAAAAAACACTTACGCTGGTTAACAGAATTGGTGTTGCCCCTCCTAGTCAACAAATTGTATTGTAGGACAAATGAAACTGGTGAATGTTAAGTAGGCTTTTATGACGGAAATATTATCCAAACTATTAAAGGCTTGATGTTTAAAGGGCATAGAATCTTAACGCGGTTTTTCAGTTGGCGTTTAGAAAGAGCAAATGTAGTTTGTGATAACTTGGAGTTCTGTATATAACTGTACGGAAAATTAGTTGAGTAAAAATAAATACTTAAATATACTCTTTGCTATTATATGGATTTATTTGAAAGGATACTCATGCGTTTTATACTTTTTGTTACTTTAATTATTTTTAATTTCGATATTATTGCGGAAACTAAAGGAAAAAAAAAGAATATAGAAGTTGAACCAAAAAATAGTATTTATCTAAAATCCAATCATAAAAAAAGATATTTAATAGAGCTGCATGATGATTTTTCTGTAAATTCAGATACGCGAGTTTTAACTAGCGCTCAGAGTCGCTCAAATAAAAGGATAGAGCAGCAAAATAAAATATTAAGGGATACGAAAGATCCTCTCCCTAAATTCAATGTTATTTCAAGACTAACAAAATCAACAAATACGATTATTGCTAACCTTGATCAAAATGAATTATCAAAGGTTAAGGCGCATTCAAAAGTAAGAAGTGTTTATCCTTCTCTTAATTTGAAGCCAATTCCAGTTCAAGAACATAACCAAAAGATACTAAGTAAAAACAAATTAGCTACACCCGATAATACTAATCAAGGTGAAGGAATTACAATTGCAATTATTGATACAGGCATTGACTATACACACCCTGCATTAGGGGGGTGCTTGGGTACTAGTTGTAAAGTTATAGGCGGGTATGACTTTATTAATGATTCTAATGACCCAATGCCTAAAGAAACAGATTCTCATGGCACGTTAGTCGCAGGAATTATTGTCGCTGAAGGAGAAGTTAAAGGTGTAGCTCCAAAAGCATCATTATTATCGTATAACGTTTGTTCTCATTACTGTCCAGATCATTTAATGATTAAAGCAATTGAAGCATCAATGGATCCTAATGGTGATGGAAATATTGATGATGCAGTTGACATTATAAATATTAGTTTAGGTAGTGAAGAAGAAATTAATAACCCAGAACATCCTTTATTAAGAGCTATTGATAAAGCAATAGCAGCTAACATCTTAGTTGTTGTAGGTGCAGGAAATGACGGCGGTAAAAACTTTACATTAGGAAATATATCCGCGTATGACAATGTTATAACTGTTGCAGCATCTGAAGGTGAATCACACATCGCAAATTTTAGCTCTAAAGGTATGTCTGAGCAAAGTGGATATGCAAAACCAGATATTTCTGCTGCAGGTGTTAATATTCAAACAACTGGCCTCAATGGTAGCTACACAACTGCGTCAGGAACTAGTTTAGCGGCTCCCGTTGTGTCAGGTTATTCTGCATTATTATTAAAGGATAAACCCAACTTAAAACCAAATGAAGTTAAAGCCATATTAATGGGAACAGCCATTGACCTTGACGAAGATTATAGCGCACAGGGAATGGGAGTTATTAATTATGCAAACGCTCAACAGATAGATTTTTTAGTTGATGAAAGTGTTTTCAATCTCGGTTGGTATGAAGATATTACTGAATTAAATCAGCTCAAAGCATTGAAGGTTACAAACTCTAGCAATGATAGACAACGTTTTGATATATCAGTTATTAAAAATAATGAAAACCCCATTGTTTATACCCCTTCACTAAAAAGCATAGAACTACTTCCTGGTGAAAGTAAATCAATAGAAATTGAGATCGAACTTCCAATCGATTTAGCTGTTAAGCCTATTGAACATCCAACATATATAGCGAAAATTTTAATAAAAGGAAATAGCTCCGAACTTTTAATTCCTATCGCTATCACTAATGTAAACAGAGTTGTTCTAAATGTAGAAGAATTAAATAGCGAGGAGATTCTAGATAGCTATCAATTTACTCTAAGTATTTTAGAAAAAAGCAAAGGGCTAATTGAGAATATCTGGTTCAATAACAATGACATAACACAGAAAACCTTTGTATTACCTGAAGGTGAATACAGAATTATTCTAAATGCATTGGGAGGGTTTACTTCAAAAGCTTATATATTTGATAAATACTCGCTCAATAATAATACAAAGCTCACTTATCAGATCGACGAAAGCTTAAAAAAAGTGAATTTTGACTTAAAAGATCAATTTGGTAGGAAGTTAGATCTTAATGGTGCATTACCGCCTTGGTTACAGATTCATATAAATGCTATGCATTCAGATCACGCTGGTAAATGGTCAAGTATTTTGGGTGCTTACCCTGAACAACCTCCATTAGAACTATATATGAATCAGCCTACAGATGATGTTTTCTACGATTTTCAAATTAGAAAACGAGACGACTCGTTTAATTATCACAACGAAATACTGATAGATCATCGGTTTGACAAATATTCAATTAATGGTGATGAGCTTTTATTTTCTAATGATGTTAATAACATCCGAATGTTAAATTTTTCCTATGCAATGAAAGATGATAAAGAAAATCAATTTATTAACCCCACTTTTTGGAGATACGAAGAATATCCACTAAATAACTTAAATGGGACTGGCAGTTCAATTTTAATGCCTGAAAATAGCGAAACCACTTTTAGTATGATGTCATTATCACCATCACCCGATTTTTCATTTTTTGCTAATAGCAAAGCATATACTAATTCAGATGAAAGCAGTTATGCGTATTTTCACGAGATTGATGGCGTTTATAAGAGTGCTGAATATTATTTCGACTCTCAGGGAGACCTTATAGTTTTTGATGCTCAAAATACTAATCACTCTGAAAAGAAAATAGAAATGAATGATGCATTTTATGATTTTAAATTAGGTTATGATTTACCTGTTTTCAGGGCGCGAATAATTGACAATGACGGTATATTTATTTTAAGCCATAAATTTGCCAATAGCACAGCTTACTTTTCAGATGACCTAATGACATATTATAAAGGGGATGTAAGTTATTATATCGATGGAAATGAAGGAAAATCGAAAAATAGAGACGTTTATATAAAAAGCGCTGGCGGTATTAATCTCTGGGAAATAAAATCTATTGAGTTACCACAAGAAACAGAACAAATAGAGCTTCAATTTAATAGTTATTCCATTGAAGATACCCTCGTATCTATAAATACAATATTAAATTATGATCTTAACGCCGTAGATAAGTCGCCACCAATGATTAAAGCTTTTTCAATTAGTACACTTGGCTCTTCACATAATTATCTTGCAAATGGTAATGGAAAAATTTCTGTCAAGTTTGATGACGATTCATCAATTATATCAAATATTATTAGCATAAGGTTCAGCGGTACTGAGCAGTGGGTAGAATTAGCAAATACATCAAATTCCTTAAATGAAGCTTATTTAACTGATCTCGAATATGGAGCATATGATATTCAACTTATAGCAACAGATAGTTATAACAATAAAATAGAATATACCGCAGTACCTGCATTTATTGCTGAAGAAGGTTGTAGGTATGACGCTGACTGTAATGGCCGATGGGATGAATTGGAGTTAGGGATTATTGATTCAGACGATGATGGTATAGAAGACTCCTCAGATGCTTTTCCATATGATATAAGTGAAACCGTAGATACCGACAGTGATGGCATTGGCAATAATGCTGATACAGATGATGATGGTGACGGTGTAGATGACAGTGCCGATGCTTTCCCGTTAGATGCATCTGAGTCAGTGGATACAGATAGTGATGGCATTGGCAATAATGCTGATACAGATGATGATGGTGACGGTGTAGATGACAGTGCCGATGCTTTCCCGTTAGATGCATCTGAGTCAGTGGATACAGATAGTGATGGTATTGGTAATAATACTGATACAGATGATGATGGTGACGGTGTAGATGACAGTGCTGACGCCTACCCATTAGATTCTTCACGTAGCTCTAATTCGAGTACAACAGATAATTCAACTTCATCAGATAGTTCTGACGGAGGAGGAAGCATGCATATTTTATTATTTCTTTTGTTTTCAATTACACTAGTAAAATTTAGATCAAGAAATACATTTAAAATAAATTGAACACTTGCTTTGCTTACATGGAATCTACACAAAGCATCACCAAAGCATTAACCGTTGTTATGTAGCGCTTTTTTTTGCGAACAATTATAATAAACTGTTAGGCGACCATAATTTATGGTTGTCGCCGACAAAACTGTATGTGTCGTTATTTTGTCGTGTTTATTCTCCTGTAAGGCTGTCATAAATAGGCATCAAACAGCAAAAGGAAAAGTGATGAGTATTCAACAACGTCGATTAGACAAAGGGTGGACTCAAGAAGACCTTGCTCTTCATTCAGGTCTAAGCGCTCGTACTATTCAACGAGTCGAGAGTGGACAAAGTGTTGGTTCAGAGTCTTTAAAGTGTCTTGCTGCTGTATTTGAAACGTCAATTAACAATATAATTCAGGAGCAAAATATGAATGCAACCAAGCACGATGAAAAATCTGAACAGATAACGCTTAATGCAATGGAAAAATCTGCAATTAAATATGGTCAGTCATTATTTCAAACACCTAAAAATGGTCAATCTGACCCTTTAACTAAAATTGAGCGTGAAGCTATAGATTACGGAAAAACCTTACTCGGTAAACTTAAACCGCAGTAGGATCGCCTAACAACGCGCCCTGAGGTGGACTGTTATTTCTATGGTCTCCTTTGACATTAATAAACGATTTTTGCCTCTTAATGAGGCTACATGGCCTCCACTTTTCTTTGAATTTTATTATTTAGTTGTATACGGTTTTTCGTGCATAACCTTTATTGCTTTTTGTAGTCTGTCGCTTAAGTTTTGATCTTGACGAACGCTTGCTTGTTTTATTTTTTATTGCGCTTTCTATAAAATTTATACATACAGAATCGCTATTCATCTCTACTACATTCATTGTCGTGAATCCTTCATAAACTCGTCATGTCATTGTCAATCAATGCTTCTACTCTACACGTTGTTTTTAATGTGTAATTCGAAGGAAGTATTGTGAATAATTATAAAAAAAGTGCACTATGTTTGTCATTGATTGTTGCCTTATCGGCTTGCGGTGATGACGTTAAAATAGTTGAAAAAGAAGTCGTTGTTGAGGTGCCTATTGCACCCGAACAACCTCAAGAACCTCAAGAGCCAGAACCTGTTGTTTATAATCCATTTAAAATTGGGTTGTTGCCAGATACTCAAGGAGGAACCGATGCAGAAGGTCAAGCACACGTTGCCTTACACCCTATGGCAGAAGTGGTAAAACATCAAAAAGCTCATAATGTTGATCTGATCATTGCTGTTGGAGATTTAACCGATAATGGTACTGATGTTGAATTTGCAGAATGGCGCTCAGTAGCAGATGCCTATGCGGAACAAGGTATCGAATTTTTACCCGTGATGGGAAACCACGAAACCAGTTATGCGTACACATATAATTGGATAGAAAACATGAAAAATTTTATCCCTGAAGACGCCATTCATATGCCTGCTTATGAATGGGTAAATTATTCAGTGATTCGTGAAAATGTGCTTATTTTTGGCCTTGCTTATTATAATTTACCATTAGCTTTTGATTGGATCAAAGAAACCGTTGAAGCTAATGAAGGGAACTTTGAGCATATCGTGGTAGCCAGCCATGATGGTTTAATTGGTGCGAAGTATGGCCAAACTCGTGAGCAAATTGTCGATGGTACTAAAGATGATAATTGGTTGTATGATGTTCAACCAGAAATACGTAAGTTTTTTTCAGCGTATGATGTGATTTATGTGCAAGGTCATGAGCATCAATATCAGCGCTCATTAATTACGGCTAAGTCAGTACTTACTACTTATCCTTCGAGTTCTACGCCAACGGGCGGAAATTATCGCATGGACGCCTATACTCAAATCATGGTGGGTAATGCGTCTTATAAAGGGTATGAGTATCGTTACGGAGAGCGAGATCTCGTGCAGGCAGTAATCTCGCAAAAGAACCAAACTGATCGCTCAGATGATCCCGGTTATGATGTTAATTCATCAATATTAACGTTTAACAATGACCGTGTTGAATACGAGTCGTATTTTGCGAATCATCAAGCACATTCAAATGCGCCTGAATATGCATTTAATGCACAGTGGCAATTAATGGATAAATTCGCTAGAACCAATAATCGTTGTGAAACACTTGTCTATCCTAATGCTATTCACCCTAACACACGCCCTGCAATGGTGTTTCAACCAGAATATATTACCAATGATTGTTACGCGAATGATGGTTCGTATGCTCGTTTAGTCGGCGGAAGTAATGATACTTTTAATCGTACTGATACGCGTGAAAGAGATATGGGTTATACGCCAGGTATCAGCCGCGCAGAAACAATGAATGATTTAGTTCGGTTAGCGTATCAATGGCTATTTCAAGTTCACGAACGCTGGTCACCTAACTTAAATGCTGCTTACCGGGTTGTGCCAGACAATGAAAATGATGAACTGGTTATTCCCGAAACGACTTTTGATTTAAAAGAGCATGTTACCTTAAGTTGGACTCCTGCTAACGACAATACTGCTTCAGACATTTTGATTGTAAGTGGTACACAAAACCAAACAGGTATGTATCAAGATGATTATGGTGTGGAAAAAAATATTGAAGCAGATGTTGGTCTTGCGTTTTCTTTATCTGGTCCTGATTTAGGTGATATTGAACAAGGTGCAGGCAAACCAGCTGTTACCTTACCTGAAACCGCGACTAAATCTTGGGATATCAGTGATGCTGTATCAGACAAATACGTAGTGCAATACAGTGCGAATGAAGACATTGATTCAGCGACCGTTCAATTAGCCATAAAAAAAGACGATTGGCAACCGATTGCGCCAGATGAGTGTATTATTGACGCTGCTTGGGATGATACGTTTTTAACGACAATACCTACTCAAGCAGAAGGCTGTAGTGATTACCCATTGGTCGGTTTTGATTCAGCTTTTGGTAATCGCTGGTGGGTGGTGCTTAACGCTGATGCTGAGCTAGCCTTAATTAGCAAGTAAACAATTAGGCCTGTTGATCTTTCGCGTTTAGTTCAAACAACATTTAATCTAGAAAGATCAACAGACCCTAATTAACCAAACGGGGCAATTCTCGTTTGGTTACCTCTATTTGAAATTTATCTTTAAAACAATATTAAATGACAATAACAGCAAACTATATGTTTTATGCGCTTATTCTGTATACTGAATAAGGATGAAAAATAAACAACTGATACGTTGTTAAATCAAAACAATAATAAACATGGAGTTTACTGATGAGAAAATTTCCATTACTAGCCACTATTATTTTTACTGGCTTTTACCTATCGGCTTGTTCAAAGCCAATTGAAGAGGCTTCTGAGCAACCTACTGCTCAAGAAGAATCAAGCTTTCAAACATATACTGCTGAAGAATTTCATAAAACGACATCTGTTTTTGGGTCGTCAATTAATGCAGACGCTAGTGCGGTACTAGTAAGTAATGATACAAGCGGTATTTTTAACGCTTATAAAGTACCGCTTGATGGTTCTCCTGTAATACCGTTAACGCATTCCACTGTGGAATCAATTTATGTGGTTAGCTGGTTTCCAAAGGATGACAGAATACTTTATACCGCTGATAAAGGTGGTGATGAATTAAATCATTTATATGTTAGAGAACTATCAGGCGATGAAAAAGATTTAACCCCAGGTGATAACTTAAAAGCAAGCTTTGTCGGTTGGCATGAAAATGATAAACAATTTTATGTTGCCACGAATGAAAGAGATCCAAAGTTTTTTGATGTTTACCGGTATCAAGTGAGTGACTATTCAAGGGAGCTTGTGTATCAAAACACCTCTGGTTACTCAGTTGAGAGTATTAGTCCTAATGGTCAATATATCGCATTAAGCAAAACAATCACCAACGCTGACTCAAATTTATATTTAGTTAATCTAAAAGAAGAAAATGAGGTGGCTCAATTAATCACTGAGCATGAAGGAGAGGTTGAACATAGTGCCTATACGTTCACGCGTGATAGTCAAAAACTTATTTATTCCACTGACGAATTTGGCGAATATCGACAAGCATGGGCTTATGATCTCAATACAAAAACAAAGGAAGTGAATTATAAGGCGAATTGGGATGTTAGCTTTACTTATTTTTCTAAAGATGGTCGCTATCAGGTGGTGGGCGTTAATGCAGACGCGCAAACAAAAATAGAAATATTAGACTTATCAACCATGAAACCATTGACCTTACCTAAAATGCCAAGCGGTGATTTACGTGGTGTTAACTTCTCAAATGATGCTAACACGTTAGTATTTTATATTAATTCAGATACATCTCCGTCAAATTTATATGTTCATCAACTGGGTTCCGATAACGTAAAGCGTTTAACCAATACAGGCAATCCCAACATACTTGAAGACAATTTAGTTTCCGGCGAAGTTGTTAGGTTTAAGAGTTTTGATGGTTTAGAAATTCCAGGCATTTTATATAAACCTATTCAAGCTGAAACGCAGAAAGTGCCAGCACTTATTTGGATACATGGTGGCCCAGGAGGGCAAAGCCGTAAAGGGTATTCCGCGACTATTCAACACTTGGTAAATAATGGCTACGCAATCTTTAAAATTAACAACCGAGGATCAAGTGGCTACGGTAAAACATTTTTTCACTTAGATGATAAAAAACACGGTGATCATGATTTGAAAGATGTGGTGTATAACAAATATTATTTACAGTCGTTAGATTGGGTCGACAATGACAGAATAGGTGTGATTGGTGGCAGTTATGGTGGTTATTTAACCATGGCGGCAATGGCATTTACTGATGAATTTGAAGTGGGGATCAATATTTTTGGGGTGACAAATTGGGTTCGTACCTTAGAGAGTATTCCACCTTATTGGGAAGCCTTTAGGCAATCACTTTATGACGAATTAGGCGATCCAAGTACTGATAAAGAGCGACTTCACAGTATTTCACCTGTTTTCTTTGGCCATAAAGTTAAAAAGCCAGTATTAGTGGTGCAAGGCAAAAACGATCCTAGAGTGTTGAAAATTGAAAGCGATGAAATGGTTGAGTCAATTAGAAATGGCGGCACCTTTGTCGACTATTTAGTGTTTGATGACGAGGGTCATGGCTTCAGTAAAAAAGTCAATCGTATAGAAGCATCCAAAAAATACGTTAGCTTTTTACATGATCATCTATAGTGCTTAAACCACGCACTTAAAAGCTTACAGCAATCACGCTGGTTTTATGTTGGCGCAACGATAACCAAGTTGCGCTTATACACCTCTTTTTTTGTTTTCAACGGCAATCAACGCTGGTACATGTTGTAAAGATGACATCATTAAATCGAGTTGTTTGGTTAACGTTGAAGAATACTGTGAAGATGACTTTATTTGCTGCCATTTGTTTTGTTGAACAACATATAAGCCAGACATCTTTACTTCGGTGTCATCATTTAAGGTAATATCGAGTTTAACAGGTTCTAATAATGCATCATCGTTGAAGGGAAATAGCGTATGCGCACTATTTTCTTCATAGGGAAATTTTTTATTATGTTGGTTAGTTTGATGAATGCTTCCTTGGTCAGTTAAGTGGGTTAAATAAATAGGTGTATAACCGGATGCTATTTTCTTAAAAAATATTGGATACTGCTGGCTAACCTTGGATAAGTTATCGCTTGATAAAAATTGCCATGGTTGATTGTTTTGTCTATTGTCTTGATTAATATCGATGTGAATTTCGCGGTTCTGTTGGCGAATTTCGGTGAGTATTTCACGGTTTGTTGGTAATAACGAAGGCATTTTATGTTGTCTAGATTTTACTTTATTAATCGCTTCGTTTGATTGTTTAGTTAATTCTGTTTCGTTGCCTAAGCAGTTGGCTTGAGTGTTAAAGCCCATACCATAGAGAATATACTGATAGCTTGCCGCAGGGAATAGGTCATAAGGGCTTAAAAAACCATTGTTTTCTGGTGGTTGGTATTGCCATAAGGTCAGTAACTCTTTTAATGAGTCAGGTATTGTTGCTGGGTCTCGGTTATCACGCCAAAAACGACTATCATCTCTTTTACTCAACACATAATGTAACTTTAAAAAGTCGATAATACGTTGCCATCGAAAGGTCATATTTTTATTGTACTGCCGGGCGATAACATCCATTGCTTCACGACTCGCTGGCATTTGTAGTGCAATGGTTTTCGCTGCCAGTTCTACCATAACTAGGGCAGATGCTTCTAAAGGCTCTAGAAAGCCAGAAGACATGCCAACAGCAACACAGTTTTTATGCCAAAAGGTTTCTCGGTGCCCAGGGTTGATATCAAGCGTTCTGAAGGTGAGTTGCTCAATGTTATCCACTGATTGACCTAAATACGATTTAAGTTGTTTAGTAGCCGTTTCAATAGATGTGTATTTAGTACTAAATACATGGCCAACACCTCGTCTTGTCGGTAAGCCTATATCCCATATCCACCCTGCTGTTTGTGCGGTTGAAAGGGTGGCAGATTCAACGGGCGAATTTTCACAAGAGTAGGGCACTTGTACCGCAATGGCTTTATCAATAAACAATACGTCTTTTTTGCTGATAAACGGTACTTGAAAATGTTTACCTATTAATGCTGCTGCTTGACCTGAACAGTCTATAAACAAATCTCCGTTAATATCTCCGTGTTCTTTGGTTGTTAACGATGCAATATCACCGTTTGACTTACTTTTTACCGCGATAACATCATCAAGGATATGTTTAACGCCCAGTTTTTCAGTGCCGTGTTCTGTTAATAGCTGTGAAAATTTACCGGCATTTAAATGATAGCCATAGTTTTCTATGGTCTTAAAATCGCCAAGTTTAAGCTGTTTAGGAGCACGTTTTTGCTGACAAAGTAATGTTTGTAAACAAACGGTTTCTGCAAAAGGTTTATCTGCGTATTGTTGTTGCCAAGTGCTGGCTAAACTAATTTGATCAAATGATTGTGGTGGGGTGAACGGGTGATAATATTCATCGCCTTGTTTATTGTTCACCCAATTTACAAATTTTGACGCTTGTTTAAAAGAGGCATCGCAGCGTTGCATAAAGGTTAATTCGCTTATGCCAATTTGTTGTAAAGTGTTTACCATGGTTGGCCATGTGCCTTCCCCTACACCAATCGTTGGAATATTAGGAGACTCTATTAATGTCACGGAAAAAGGGGAGTTTTTGTTAACATGTTTAGCTGCTATTAAGCATGCGGTTAACCAACCTGCACTACCACCACCTAACACAACAATTGATTTAATCATTTACTTTCCCCTGAAAATGTGAAGAATATAAAATATATAGTATAAATGGGATATTTTAAAGTGTTAGCGAAAATGATTCGCAACCATTATGCTCGTTAATTGCATAAGCACTTGATATTCATATTAAAGAGGGTGTTATGATAAAAAGATGGTTAATAGGATGTATCTCCTTTTGTTTGATCAGTACTGTTCAAGCATCGGTGGAAGAAAAGCCGTTTAAAAACTTGATCAATCGTGCAGGTACACCAGCTTCACATCAAAACTTTGACCAATATGGTAACCAAAAATACAATCCGCTTTTTGATGCAGGTAGTTGGCATGGCTTTTTATTGCCTGAAAACCAACACGAGTTAGGCGGTTTTACTGGACCAATGATAATCGCCGAAGAATATGGCGTTTTCATTGCTAAACAGTTAGATAAGCTAACACTGATTAAGCAAAAAAATGGTGAGAAGATAGATTGGTCAACGTTCACCGTTAGCAAGTCATCACAACCAGGAAAACTTATTCAGCACTATCGTGGTGAAGACATTCAGGTAACCTTTACCTTGCAATTTGTCTCGAAGCGAACGGCATTGGTTAACACGACAATAATAAATAACAGCAAAGATACTCAAGCATATTCACTCAGATGGTCAGGCGAATTATTATCTCAATGGACGCCAGAAATATCTGTGTCAAAACAATACCCTAATTGGCAACGAAGGTTATCGAAATCAGCACGAGGCGTATCTGTTGAGTTTGATCGTTTACGTAGTACGTGGAATATGATGTTTTCAGGTACTTCTCGTTATGTAATAAAGCGTTCAATAAACAGTAAAACACGCTTAAATCAGCAGCAATTGTCTTATATCAGCCAGGCTTCACTAACGCTATTACCAAACGAAAGCCAGACGATTTATGCAACCCATAGTTATTATCATAACGAGCAAGAAGTGGAACAAGGTGAAGCATTAACAACAAAAGTGTTAAAGGATCCTGAACAATATTTGTCTGCTACCTCTAAACGTTGGCAACAATATTTAGCCAGCGTTGGCTTTATTGAAAATATTGAACAACAGCGTGTTGCTGCAAAATCGATTGAAACGTTGATAGGTAACTGGCGAAGTGCGGCCGGTGAATTAAAACACGATGGGGTAACGCCTTCCGTAACGGCTAGGTGGTTCAATGGTGTGTGGGCTTGGGACAGTTGGAAGCATGCGGTTGCCATGGCTCACTTTGCACCTGATGTGGCGAAAAATAATATTCGAGCCATGTTCGATTATCAGGTTAAACCAAATGATACTGTTCGCCCGCAAGATCACGGCATGGTGATTGATGCCGTCTTTTATAACAAAGATAGTGTTCGCAATGGCGACGGTGGTAATTGGAATGAACGAAATACTAAGCCAGCGTTAGCGGCTTGGGCTGTTTGGGAAGTATATAAAGCAACACAAGATACAAGTTTTGTGCAAGAAATGTTTGAGCCGTTAATGGCTTACCATGATTGGTGGTATCGTAATCGAGATCATAACAACAATGGATTAATAGAATATGGCGCAACTAAACATCGTTTTCATAATGATGAACAAGGAAATATCAGCTTTACGCTTAAAGTCTCAGATAAAAACAAAGATAAATATCAACACCAATGCCAACCTGCAGATAACGGCTGGTTGTCTTGCCATGGCTTAGCTCTCTATGAACAAGTGCTAGCAGAAGGTGACTATGAACAACTAGATATTGGTGCTCAACACGGTGCGGGTTGGGAATCAGGGATGGATAATGCCGCACGTTTTGGCTTTATCAATCAAGCACAGCTAACAGCTTATGCAAATAAACACTATCAAGGAGATGTAGCTAACGCGAAACAAGATTGGCAAGTAAGGTTTTTTGAAAATCGCGACAGTAAAGGACAGTTACTTGGCTTTTCCATTGATCAGGAGTCAGTCGAACTGAATGCCTACTTGGTTAAAGAAAAGAAAATCTTAGCTGACATGGCATCTTTACTTGATAAAGAGGCACTTAAAAAAGATTTATTAAAAGACGTAAACAGATTAACAACATTAATAAATCAGTGCTTTTTTGATGAGAAAACTGGATTTTATTACGACCTGCAAATAACATCTGAAATGTTAGCACCGTTACAATGTCGGGGAAAATTACTCACTGCTAGAGGAATGGGGCCAGAGGGTTGGAGCCCACTTTGGGCTGAGATTGCCGAGAAAAAACAAGCAGAGCAAGTAGTCGAAAAAATGATGGCGAAAACACAGTTTAATTCGCTGATCCCATTACCTACAGCAGCGCTTACAAATCCTGCATATGATCAAAATATTTATTGGCGAGGGCGTGTTTGGTTAGATCAGTTTTATTTTGGCATAGCAGCCTTAGAAAATTATGGTTATTATCAACAAGGTAAAGCGCTTACAAATAAGCTTTTTGATAATGCACAAGGTTTAATATTAGCAGAGCCGATCAGAGAGAATTACAATCCAATGACCGGTGATATGCAGGGTGCAACCAACTTTAGTTGGAGTGCTGCACATTTGTATATGCTTACCATTAATAATAAAAAATAATTAATAATTAACGCACATAAAAAATAGCAAGAATTAGGGGAGAAATGATGAAATTAGAGATGTTGGATGCCGGTGTATTCATCGCCTACGTGTTAGGGCTTTTAGTCTTAGCGTTATGGGTGTCACGAGAAGATAAACAGGGAGGTAAAAACACCGAAGATTATTTTCTCGCAAGTAAAGCACTGCCTTGGTGGGCAATTGGTGCATCGTTAATCGCATCTAATATTTCAGCAGAGCAAATTATTGGTATGTCTGGTTCCGGTTATGCACTGGGTTTAGCAATCGCGTCGTACGAATGGATGGCTGCTATTACGCTTATTTTAGTAGGTAAGTATATGCTGCCTATCTTTTTGAAAAATGGCATTTATACAATGCCGCAATATTTAGAACAGCGTTTTGATAATCGTGTTAAAACGACCATGGCATTGTTTTGGTTGGCGGTTTATATCTTTGTCAACTTAACCGCCGTTCTTTGGCTTGGTGGCCTAGCGATAGAAACCGTAGCGGGTGTTGATTGGATGTACGGTATGATTTTTCTTGCTTTTTTTTCAATTGCTTACTCATTATATGGTGGCTTAAAAGCGGTTGCATACACTGATATTTTACAAGTTGTCTTGCTCGTATTTGGTGGACTATTTTTGAGTTACCTTGCACTTGATGCAGTGTCTGGTGGTGAAGGGGTACTTGCTGGTTTTGGTGTATTAACTGAAAAAGTTCCGAGTCATTTCGATATGATTTTAAGTAGTGATAATGAGCACTACATGAGCTTACCTGGTATCTCTGTATTAATTGGCGGTATGTGGGTCATGAACTTTAGCTATTGGGGCTTTAACCAATACATTATTCAACGTGCGCTTGCAGCGAAAGATGTAAAAGAAGCGCAAAAAGGTATTGCTTTTGCCGCGTATCTTAAACTCTTAATGCCGATTATTGTTGTGTTACCGGGTATTGCAGCAGTGATTTTATATCCTGACTTAACGACACCTGATCAAGCATATCCATCGATGATGGCCTTAATGCCTGTAGGTATTAAAGGGTTAGTATTCGCAGCACTTGTGGCAGCGATAGTGTCATCGCTCGCTTCCATGACAAACAGTATTTCCACTATTTTCACCATGGATATTTATGCCAAGATGAAGCCTGCGAAATCGCAACATCATTATGTGCAAGTAGGTCGAATTGCCGCATTGGCATCATTGGCTATTGCCTTGGTTGTTGCAGAACCATTATTAGGTAAGTTTGATCAAGCATTCCAATACATTCAAGAATTTACGGGCTTTTTTACCCCTGGAATTGTGGTGATTTTTGTCATGGGCATGTTTTGGTCTAAAGCCAGTTCATCGGGTGCTTTAGCGGCAGCTATTGGTTCAGCGGTATTTTCATTATTGCTTAAATTTACTTGGCCAGAATTACCCTTTATGGATCGTGTTGGCTTAGTGTTTTTAATGTGTCTGGCATTATGTGTATTAGTATCATTATTTACTGACAGTAAAGCATCGAATTCTAGTGTTAGCCTAAAAGAAGTGAATTTTTCCACTGATAAAGGCTTCAATGTGGCAACGGTAGGTGTTGTGATTATTTTGATCGCGTTATACGCTGCATGGTGGTAATAAATAAAACAGCAAGCAGGCCGAATCTTCGGTCTGTTTGCGTTTTTATACGTCTTAAGTCACTTAGTAGAAAGGTTAATAGTGAGTGTTATCACTGACTGTTTATTTGAGACGGTATTTTCTACAAACAAAGGAGAGTTATATTTTTGATAACATTCAACACATGATTTTTATATCATTAATGTTTATTATCGCGTTAAGATGATTCTTTACATCAGTTATATCAATGAACCTTAAAAAGCAGGGCAATAATCAAGTTGTTACACGCTATAAACTCTCAATTATAGGGATTTTTTTCGCGATCTTGCTGGTTGCCGTATCTATGGCTGGTTATCGCTATTATCATCAACTTGAGTCACACGAGTTGAATGAGTATGGAGCATTAGAAAACCAAAGTTACGCGTTAAATGAAACGCTCAAACAAGCCATAAATTCCATTAGTTCTATTCAGCGTTTTGCTAACTATGCACTCAGTAAACCCGATCATTTTCCTTTGGCAACACCTCTACTTGAGCAAGAAGACGAACGTTTTTATCTAGCCCAAACTAAACGCGATATTATTGAACAACGGCAGCAACTTAGCGTTAATATCACCGGTATTGGACAAATCAAAGAATTCAACGATGAATTAAAACATGAGCTAGCAATGGCTTACACCTTAACCCCTGCATTTGTTAACGCGCAAAGTACCAACCATGCTGCAAACTGGTTTTATTATGTATCGAAAAATCAATTTGTCAGCATTTATCCTTGGATAAGCCGTGAAAACTGGCAGTATTCAGCGTCTTTACTCGACAACGATCAAATTAAACAGTTAAGTAACACCGCTTACTTTTCCAATAGCTATCAGTGGTCAGCACCTTATTTGGGATCTTCTGCAACCAGTTTATATAGTTCCGTTGGTGCAGGGGTATTTGATAAAGAAACCTTTGTGGGAGCCGTGGTGATCAATATTGATCTTGCAAGGTTACACAACGCGATATTAATGAATGATGACGATAAACATAGCTATATTTTATTTAATCAGCATGACCAAGTGTTGCTGCACAAAACGGCGAACAATTTAGCGATTAATCAAGTCAGCAAATGGCAAAGCTTAATGCCTGACACGCTAAATGATTTAACTTACAAAACATTGCAAAATGAGCCAGCATCGTTTCAGCACAACGGATGGTTAGTGCAACAATTTCTTTTACCATCAACTGATTGGGTATTATTACGATATCAACCCTATGATCACTTTTCTCAACCAATAGTTAGCCGTTTTATTTGGTCGTTTTTGTTGCTTTTTATTGGACAAACAGCCTTATTAAGTGTTGTTTATTTTGTCACGCGTAAAACGTTTATTAAACCGACACAGGCATTTATCAGTCATATTGCTTTTAGTGCGCAAGGTGACCACGGAAAAATAAGACCACCTTCTGGTTGGCAACATTGGTTCAATATTGTTGGCGATATTTTTAGTCAAAATAGAAGCCTATTGCAGCAGCTAAAAGATCAAAATAACGTGCTTGATATGCGTGTGCACGAAAAAACGCAAGCACTATTAGAAAAAAGCCAACAACACCAACGAGATTATGCCATTTTACGTTCCGTAATGAATGCGATTCCTGATTATTTGATTTTCAATGATTCTAGCGGTCAAGTTATCGGCTGTAATTTAGCCTTTGAGCGCTTTGTTAGCTCCTCAGAAATGCAAATAATAGGTCAACAGGCAGGAAAATTAATTAATAACGAACTCGGAAAAGCACTGCTAGCCTGTGAAACTGGAGGCAAAACGACTGAAAGCATGCACGGCATTTTTCGTGTCATTGAAACAGTAAGTAATACGTATGAATTATTCTCATCAAACTTTTATGATCAAGGCAATAAAGTGCTTGGTACGATTATTATCATTCGTGATGTGACTGAACAATACGCAGTCAATGCTGCTTTAGAAAATGCGAAAGAACAAGCTGAATTAGCCAATAAAGCTAAAAGTCAATTTTTAGCGAATATGAGTCATGAAATCCGCACTCCGATTAACGCAATTCAGGGCATGCATGCTTTACTGACAAATACACAACTTACTTCACAACAAACACAACAAATTGCCAATGCTCAAGATGCTTCAGATACCTTATTACACCTTGTTGACGAATTACTAGATTTAGCAAAAATTGAATCAGGTAATATGAACATCGTTAAAGATTTTTGTAGTGTGGATCATATTGTACATCGCGCCATTAATCTTAATAAAAATATCATTGTACGAAAAAAATTAACTTTACAGGTGGTGGTTGAACCTGATGTACCTGAGATGGTTTTTACCGATGATATGCGATTGGTGCAAGTGTTAAGTAACTTACTTAATAATGCAGTGAAATTTACGGAGCAAGGCTCAATAAATGTAAATGTTGGTGTTATTGCCAACAGTAATGATAAAACATTAGTTAAATTTAGAGTTAAAGATACCGGGATAGGAATTGCTCTAGAGAAACAAAAAACACTCTTTGATGCGTTTATTCAAGCGGATGAGTCAATGACTCGTAAATATGGTGGTTCTGGGTTGGGCTTGTCAATTTGTCAAAGAATTGTCAATTTACTTGATGGTGAAATAAAAATTAAAAGCGCGCCTAAGCAGGGGAGTGAGTTTAGTTTTATTTTACCTTTTAACAAATCAAACAATGCGCAACAACAAACGATATATACGCCTGTCACTATTGAATCATTTGGCGTTACATTACCTGATTCATTTGTACAACTACTGTCATCACTCCACTATCGCTATCAACAACTATCAGATTTTGAGCAACATCAAGTAACAGAAGGTGATACTTGTTTCTTGTTTGTCAGGCTCGATGTCATCACCACTGAAAACTGCCAAAAAATTGTTGAGTATTTTTATCATGCAACAGCAAAAACGGCGGGGGGTTTTGTGCTAGCGGTTTACCAACAAGACAACACGTTGCCAGCTAGTAATGCTTATCAATTGCTAGATCAAGCGCAAATTCCTTATGTAATATGTGATGCGCCATTATATCGTTATACGTTATGCCAGCTTCATTTAGCGTTGAAAAGTGTTCAACAAAATAAGCCTTTGAACCCCGTAAGTACGCCAAAAAAAATTGAAAAACAACAGATTAAGAAAGAACAATTAGCAGACGTAACAGTATTGCTGGTAGAAGATAATTTGGTCAATCAACTGGTGGCAAAAGAATTATTATTATCAATGGGCGCAAGTGTTATTGTTGCTGAAAATGGCGAAGTTGCTTTATCACAATTAGATAAAAACCCTGTCGATATTGTGTTAATGGATATACAAATGCCGGTAATGGATGGTCTCACCGCGACGAAAATTATTCGTGAAAATCCAAAATATACCCAATTACCGATTATTGCGATGACCGCACACGCTAGACAAGAAGATAAAGATAACAGTATTGCGGCTGGTATGAATATGCATGTTGCTAAACCAGTAAAAGCAGAAAAGTTATTGAAGAACATACTGGCAGTGCTAAATTAGCAAGCGCTAGTGGCATGCTATATTTTTTATTTTCTCTCTTTATCTTTGATTAACATTTCATCCCCGAGCAATATTTTTTCACTTTGTTTGGCTAATTTTTCAAAGACGGTAGCTAAACATTGCTTTTCTTGTGTTGATAGTACGGATAAAAGTGCTTCTTCCTGTTGGCTCACCAAGGGAACTAATTGCTTAAATAATAAATCACCTTGCGCAGATAATGATAATAATTGCGCACGTTTGTCTGTTTGAGAATTTACGCGAATAATAAGTTGCTGTGCTAATAAGCCTTTAATTGCTCTGCTGGTCGGCATTTTTTCTAAATCGGCAAGTGTGCCAATTGATTTAGCATTAATAGGGGCATGCGTTGCTAAAATAGCTAATACTCGCCATTGTTGTCGAGAGAGGTCAAACTCACCTTGGTATACTTGAGCAATAGATTGACTGACTAACGCTTGTAAACGGGTTAGTTGATAAGGAAAGAAGTGAGACAACGCAAATTGCTTATTCGACATAGCTTTATTGAGAATAAATGCCTATTAATCTGATTGGGATAACACAGATTATAACGGACAACGCGTTGTTATTATAGCAATTGAGTTAAAGATTTAATCAACTTACAACTTCATTAGCGCGCTTAGAACAAGCTACATAACCTGAGCTCGGGATAACAACTTACTTTCTAGCAGTTGTTTTTCCTTATTACCACACAAATTTGCCTTGCACTAAGAAAAAACTCCGTGCTAGAACAGTGTGATATATAAAAAGCTTACCGTTTCAGTTGGTATAACTTCTTATCCCGAGATCAGGTTAAATAATGTAAGAATAGTCGCTCTATGCTTTGATTATTGGTATTAAATGTATTGAAAAACGTGTGATTTAAAACTATTGAAGAAAGCTCAAGCAAGCTTGGGGGAGAGCCAAACTTGCTTGAGTGAAAGCGGAACAATGTAGAAAATTAAATAAGCGCACCAACACCCCTGCAACTGCACTAAAATTAACCTTTTATTAACAATGTTTTGTTACGCTCTCAGTCTTAAAGGTCACTTAAGACAAAATAAGACTAGCAGAACGTTTGCAAGTTAACAAAAAAATAACATAAAAGTTTTTCGTATTGGTAGCTGTGCAAAATGAAATTTGTACAAAAACTATTACAGATAACGAAACAAATTTTCTGAAAAGCTATCAAAACAAAAGAAAACATCACAAAATAAAACAATACCCCTGTAAAATGAAGCTTTCATAGTGCTTCATAATATTCTTTAGGGAGTATGAATTTTTTGGCAAGGTGCGCGGCATACAATAATACCGCACATGAAGTATTGTGTTATTTTACTGTTTTGAAATGTGTCATTAGTGATTCTAATTGGTCGGTTAATTGAATTAATGCAGAAGTGGCATCTCTGCCTTTATGGGCCAGTTCAGCTGCATCATGCGAACTTTCAGCGATCATATTAATACGTCGTGAAATGTCGTCACCAACTTTATTTTGCTCATCAGAAGCTGTGGCAATGTGATTATTCATATCGGTGATAGAGCTCAGTGCTTGCGCAATTTGGTTGAGCGCTGTCGCTGCCTCTTGAGTTTGCTCTACTGTGCCTTCGCTTGAGATTTTGCTTGTCTCCATCGTTTCAACACCGCGGTTAGAACCCGTTTGCAAGCGTACTATCATATTTTGAATTTCTTCAGTGCTATCTTGCGTGCGTTTCGCTAAGTTACGTACTTCATCGGCAACCACGGCGAAACCCCTACCTTGTTCACCAGCACGGGCAGCTTCAATAGCAGCGTTTAGTGCTAATAAGTTTGTTTGATCTGCAATGCCACGAATAACATCGAGTACTGAGACAATGTTGGTTACATCATTACCAAGTTCCGTAATAACGACGCTTGCGTCTTCAATTTGGCTGGCAAGGGTTGTAATTGATTGAACGGCTGAATCAACAATTCCGTGGGCTTTTACTCCTTGTTGATCAGCTTCTGCTGTTGATTGTGCAGCAGCATTAGCGCTGTCAGCAACGGTTTGAGACGATGAAGACATTTCTGTCATGGCAGTGGCAACCATATCAATTTCGCTACGCTGTGACTCAAAGGTATGATCAATTTCTGCACTACGACGATTGGCGTCTTCCGTTTCTTGTCGTAATTTTTGAATAGACTCCTCAATACTACCTAAAATAGTCGCTAATGATTCACGTAAACGTAATATCGAGCCAAGAATTGAATCTTCCCTAGTATTTGAACTAGAGTTATTTCCCGTTAAGTCGCCGGCTGCTACCTTTTGGACAATTTTTAAAACAGCTGACGGCTCGCCGCCAAGATCATCAAGTAATTTACGGGTAAAAAAGAATAATAAAACACCCAAGCCGCCTGTTAATGCTAAACAGATAAACACCTGCCAACTTGCGTTAGACCAAAAACGTGCTTCAACTTCGGCAAAACCAATACCGGTACCTACATACCAACCCCAAACTGGTGTTTGTTGGGCGATAGATAATTTATCTTCTATGGAGCCATCTGGTTGTTTTTGGGTCCACTCATAAGTGGCAATGCCATTAGGTTTTTTATTGACGGCATTTTGAAGAATATTACCTACACTTTGCCCTTTACCGTTTTTAAATTCGTGAAAGCTAGTGCCATGTAATTCAGGATCTAAAGGGGTTGCGATAAAGTTTAAGTTTTCGTCAGCGACGTAAACGTATTCAGACTTATGATATTTGTTTTCTCTGAGTAGCTGAGTGGCTAGCTTCTTGGCATCTTGCTCTGACATTTTACCATCAGCAACATACTTTTCCATTTCAACAATTATATTGTAGGTGGATTTAAATAATTGCTCAACACGTGCGCGGTTATCATCATTGCTTGCTATGCGTAGTGCCGTTAACCCTACTACCATTAACATTAAAAACGAAATTAAAATTAGCGCAACCAGCGCACTTACTTTAAAGCGTAACTTCATTCTGCTTACCCCAATTATAGTTGTTCTGACAATTCGTTTTGCAATTCTTTCCTTGTTTACACTGCTACTTTAATAGCATAAGGCTAGTTATAGTTACAAGAATTACTGTTTTTTATTTAGCCTAACATTGAAAGGGAAGAATTTGATAATTGATTTAATAATAAACAATTACTTAGTGATATTAGGGAAAAAGCTATCTTTATAGAAGAACCATTACTGAATGAAAGATTTTTTACCGTCAAATACGAAAAATTTATAGTTGAATTAGATGGTTAGGTGGGAGAGTGTCAGCATGTTCTGTTTTGAACATTCATATTGTTTTACTTTCAAGAAAATAATTGATTGCACATAATAGGGTTACAGAACAATAGCTCTGTACGCGTTGTTACCTGGTCAAGTTTGGCAGGGTAGGGAGTATCCGTTAAATGTTTTATGTAACGAAGCAGGTTTTATCTATGCGCATTCATTACGATATCGTGTAATGTTTCACGTTGGTCTTTTAAGCGTTGATACATGGTAATCTGATTTAACGCGCGCGATAAGTTGTGTTCGTTGTACTGAGTGTGAAAGTAATTATCGCCATCTAAATAGTCAGTTAAAAAGCGTATGCCGATCATAAATGGTAATAACTGGGCGCCAATCACTAAGCTTTGTTGTTCAAGTGTAGACAACTTGCCTTGAAAACTTTCAATATAGCCTCGGGCTAGTCCTTGGAAAATTTCTATTGAAATAGATAGTTCGTCAATATTTTTGCCATCTTCTGGTAAGTTTGAGCAACAGGTTCTCACCATGTCGCCGAAATCATGCATAACAAACCCTGGCATACACGTGTCTAAATCGATAACGGCGACGGGTTTATTGGTGGCCTTAGCAAACAGCAAATTATTAATCTTAGTATCATTATGAGTGACTTGAACGGGTAATTTCTTAACGATATCAGCTACCTCATCAATAAAGGCGGTTTCTGATAAACAAGCGGTGACTAAATGCTGGCAGTTTGCAAGACGACCCTTAGGGTCATTAGCTTTTGCTTGGCTGAGTTGGGATAGCCTAAATGCTAAGTGGTGAAAATCAGTAATAATTTCATCTAGCTGTTCTGCAGGAAAATCACTTAATGCACAAGTAAATGCACCAAACGCGTTTGCGACTTCGTGGGCTTGTTGTGCAGATTCTACTTTTTCTATAGTAAAGCAGTTTGGAATAAATTGGATAGCGCGCCAACTATTGTCGCGATACTGCACCATTGAATCACCTTGATGATTCTTGATTTGCCAGATGGGTTCGAGATGATACTCCCCCAGTTTTTGTTTGACATGTAAATGTTCGTTGATCAAATCAGCATTGTTAATGACTTGGTTTGGTTCAGTGAACACATGATGATTAATACGCTGCAATACAAACTTTTTATCGGGATTCGATACTAGGTACGTCGTATTGATCAAACCGTTACCTAACGGCATTATTTTACTGGTTTCTGTGTCGCATAGGTACGCTTCTAAAACGTGGCTTATTTGTGCACGATCAATATTAATGTTCATAAAAGTATCGCTGTCCCTAGTTTTATTATTGTTAATCGTTAATGTCGAACGCTCCATTACTCGACAGGTTCTTTAACGCTTGCTCTACAGATGGAGAATCGGCCGCATATGTTACGCCAAACCACGCATCTTGTGAAGTTAAAAGCGTTACACGTGCATTTGTTGTTGCCATATAGGCAAAAACGGTTTCAGGTAAATATACTTCTTGGGCTTTTTGTTCAGAAGTATTGGCTGTGTTAGCGGGAAAATATTTGATTAATTGGGTTTCAATACAGTTGAAAATAGCTGGTGTTAAGCGCCAGAAGTTCATTGATACTAATTGTGTTTTAGCAAGGGAAACTTGTTCTCCCTCACAAAACCCCTGACAGTTATTATCATCTACTTCAGTGATTTCAATGACTTCTTTGATGTTTTCTAATTGATTATTTGTGTGATGGCATAACCCTCTGTTTACTCCGCCATGTGCAGATAATGTTTTGCCTAATTCAAAGGCGACAAGGCCAAAGTTATTTGGTGCAAGGGCTTGAATGTTAGCGAATGCTTGCTCACCGTAATAATCATCGGCATTGATAACGATAAAACCCTCTTTGATGACGTCTTTAGCACACCAAACTGCATGCGCGGTACCGAGTGGTTTGACTCTGTCTTTTGCTACACAACAGTTTGCGGGTAAATTGCTTGTTTCTTGTAACACAAGGTGTGTTTTAATACCTTTAGGCAAACGAGGCAATACTTGTTCTATTAGGGTAGTTTGTTGTGACACTTGTGTGATGAAAACAACTTCTTTAATACCCGCTTTAACGGCTTGAATAATGTTGTATTCCATCAATGTTAAATGTTTTGGACCAAATTGAACAAATTGCTTGGCACGGCCAAAACGACTTCCTTGCCCTGCGGCAAGTATCACTAATGTGTGGGTGTTTACGTTCTTACTCATGGCTATAAATATTGTTAGCTGACAATGGAAAGCGGGACGGTATTTTTCCATAAACCGCGGGTAAAGTCAGGAATATCTTTATGGTTGCTTTTATTGAAGACTAATTCATCGATAAGCGGTGAAACCACAGACAAAGCAGCAGCATCGTAAACATTTTGATCAAGTGCTTGGCCATTACGCAAACAAAAAATGATGCGCCACAGCATAAGAAAATCTTTGTCATGCTGTTCGTCGTTTTGTGTAGCTTCCGCTCCTATATGCTGCCAAAAAGGGTGTTGATATTGTGTTTGCCAGTACGCCATATTGTCATCCCATTGGTGTTGACTTGGCATTTCGGGCTTCTTACCCGTTTGACCATTTTCTTGCCACTTTTTAACCGCTAATTGGTGAATATTTTGATAATAATGCTTAACAGTATCTGGCAGTTTCTCTAGAGTTATACGACTTGGGGAACCAGAAAATGTGCCGTTTGTCCCCTGTATAAAGGTATGTTCAATGTTAGGTTTTTGGGTTTTAGTACCGTGTTTAACGCTGATGGTTCGACCGAGTTTTGTCGTAATGACTGTGGTATTAAAATCACTTCTAACAGGCTGTGATTGATTTTGAGTGTCTTCGGTTCGTTTTACTGGAGTTGAGTGAGCAGCGGTGAGAAAATCAAATTGATCGCCACGGTTAATGTTCATGTATTGTGATATGGGCCCTAGGCCGTGCGTAGGGTATAAATGTTCTGGTATTTTCTTATGCGATGAACCAGTGTTATTTGCTTCTTGCGTTACTTGTTCTGGTATCTCTTTGTTCGAAGTGGTTTCAGCATGTTTTAATTCGCCAAACAGCCCCTGTTTTACCATTTGAAGAACCATTAATTCATCTTGACCATAGCAAACACTTTCCATCATCATGCAGTTTTTTTGTGTACGTTCTGAGGTGTCTACCAGTAGCCAGCACTCATCAATGGAAGTTGCTGCGGGTACTTCAACGAAAGCATGTTTGTTACTGTTCATTGTATCGACGGCCATGGGAGTATGCCATCGCGTAGGTGTGGAAATAATAACGATATCGATATCACTTCGGGTGAGCATGTCTTTATAAGCAAGCTCGGAACCCGAGTATTCATCGGGCCGAGTTATTTTCTGTTGTTCAAGGTATTGGCTGGCTTGATTCATGGCGTTTTGGTCGATATCGCAAAGCGCTTTTATTTCTATGCCATCAATATGACTACAGTGCTTAACATGGCTTAAACCTCTTTCTCCTAAGCCAATAAAGCCAATGCGAACGGTTGCCATTTTAGGGGCAATTAAGTTCATTACACTTTTATGATCAAAGAGTGTCGATGGGGATATTTGAGTAAAGGTATCGGCGAGTGTCTTCGCTATATGGGTTGTCGAAATTGCTGCGGCAGATTTGATAAAAAAACGCCGATCGATTATTTTCATGAATAGTAGTGCATGTTAAGTTATTTGCTTAACGTTACTTGTATCGAAATATGAATGCAAGCAAGAGTTTATGGTACTTTGCTATTGGTTTTCACGAGGTAAAGAAAGTATGAATTTAGCGCCTTTTAACAATGTTGATCGGCTTGCTGATATCTGGCCGTGATGCCAATCGACCACTTTGTGACAAATGGCAAGTCCTAAACCAAAATGCCCTTGCTCTCTTGAGCGGTTGGAATCGAGTTTGACGAATGGATCGAAAATAACGGTAAGTTGTTCCTGTTCAATGCCTTTTCCATCATCTTCAATGATAATTTTTATGTTTTTGTGTGATATTTGTGTTCGGATAATGACGCGACTATTGGCGTAATGAATAGCATTAGTGATTAAATTCTGTAGCGCTCTATTTAGCCAGTATAGATCACCAGAAATATATTCATTATTTGCTAACTCTCGATATTCAAAAGAGATGTTATGTTGCAGTGCTAGTGATGTAAAGTCTTGCCAAAGGTTACTAATAAATTGATTAATTTCTATTTTGGTGATGATTAAATGTACCCCTTGTCGTTCCATGCTGGCATATGATAAAAAGGCTGCAGTCATATCCTCCATACGAGAAAGTTCTAACTCCATTCTTTTCAAGTAATTATTTTTACTTTCAATATCGTTAGCATCTAGGGCGGCATCTATGCCAAAACGTAAACAGCTCATAGGCGTGCGAATATCGTGTGATAAGCTTCTGGCAAGTAGTTTATTATCTGCCATGAGTTTCTCTATTTGGTATGCCATTTGATTAAAACGAGTTTCAAGTAATGAAATGTAAGAAAATCGACTAAGTTTAATTCTTACGTTCTTTTCACCTTTTCCAATGAGGTCTGCGGCATTTGTGAGTACATACAAACGTTGTGCTAATGGTAGCAACCAAAGCATAATAATACTTCCTACACCTAAATATAAAATGGCGGTAAAAAAGACATTTAACTTTTGATCTTTTTCGGATGCTGTCGGCAAATGTAATTTCACTAAATGTTGTGGAAAGGTGGTTAGCTGTTTAACTAAATATGCTTGTTTTTCTGAGGCTAACAGTAAACCACCTTGTTGTGAAAGTTGTTTAAATAATGCAGGCGGGAGTGCTATAGCAGATGTACTTTCTAAGGTTAGATCAAGCGAATAGTGTTTGGCAATTTGCGTTAAGTGTTGTGAAAGTTGTTGTTCTGGTGTGCTATTAAGCTCTGCACTGATGCCTTCAATAAGGTTTTTATAGATAATTGTATCGGAATTTTCGTTTTCATCGCTATGTTTTGCAATGAATTGATCGACTCCCCAACTAATGAAAAACAATGAGCCAAAAACAGCAAAAATAATACTGATAAAAAGCTTTTTCATGATTAATCAGTCCAAGCATCAGCAACAAATAAGTAGCCTTTACCCCAAACGGTTTTGAATTTTTTCGGGCTTTGTGGATCATCTTTAAATATTTTTCTCAAGGTAGACAACATCACGTCAAAACGGCGATCTTGGCCGTCATATTCACGTCCTTTCAGTGTTTTAAATACACTGTCTCGGTCTACTACTTCACCTGCATGACTCGCTAAATACCATAGGAAACTAAAAAGGCTGGTTGAAAGTTCAATTTCTTCGTTTTTGTAAGTAACGCGCTTTGCTTCACCGTTGATGTGTAGCAGACCAAAACTAATAGTGTTACTTTGTTTCGATGACATGGGCTGATACTTCAATGCGCTTTGGATTCTTGCTAATAGAGCGCGAGGCCTAACTGGCTTTATAACATAGTCATTAGCACCGGCTTCAAAACCAATCACTTCATCAAATTCATCTGCTCTTGCTGTTAACATAATAATCGGTGTGTCAGATTGTTGCCTGAGTAATCGACATACTTCAATGCCACTTAGTCCGGGTAACATCACATCAAGCAATACCACGTCAGGCGTAAAGTGATTAAAAGCAACTGCTACTTCATCGCCATGTGCGACATGTTCAACATCAAATTGTTGTTGTTCAAGGTATTCTTTGACCCACTTAGCGAGCGATAAGTCGTCTTCAACTAATAATACTTTTTGCATTTTATTCATGATGAGTCCTGCAGTTAAAACAATCGCCAACGACGTTTTCTAGGTGTTGCTTTGTGTACCCAACTGACATTAATACGGGTTTTTGCAATCACTTTTATTTTATTAAGTGAAACTAATTGGTAATCAGTTGTTTCGTTGCCTTGAAATTCAAAGCTCCACTGGCCTTTTTGGCTTTTTTGCCAGCATTTCATGGATTTTCCCGTTGTTTTATGCCGTAAACAGTAATCACCCTTCACATTGCTTTGCCAGACAATCATGACCTCAGCGTAGCAGGTTCTTCCTTGGCGTAAGGTGACACAATTATTCGGGGTAGCTGTGAGTATTATCGTTTCATTTAAGGCTTCTTGCCCTAATGAACATGTACTTACGGTTAATAAAATGATTGAAACAAACCCTGCAATTCCTTTGCGGTAGTTAAAAAACATAGAGTACTCCAAACATGGCGGTTACTTTATGAGATTTATCAACAATGGGGCTATCTGTTATGTTGTCAGTGTACTTAGTAAAGCTAATGCCGGCACTAAATGTCCATGACTCAGAAATAGGGCGTTGCACGAATATTTCAACTTGGCCCTTTAACGTGGTGTCAGCTTCGTAATATGGCCTTGTGTCGGTAACTTCGTGACCTTTTATGCCATAGTAATAGTCCATCATGCTATCTGGATAATAACTTAAGCTGGTATTGATATAAATGTCCCAATTTCGATAAGGGATCAAATGACTATAAAATGCTTCGACTAACCAACCTTTGGCATGGCTAGGTACAGCAAGGTTTGCAACATCTATAGATAGTTGGCTATTTGCATAATAATGGGTATAACGTAAGCCAATACCTTCACCAACATCTCGTTCGGAAAGCCCATAGATACTGTCTATTTTTTTATCGGCTTGTTCCATAATATTATCGGGTGAAATACCGGCAATATAAGCTTTACTGATGATATCGAGTTCCCAGTTTTCGCGGACTATTAATTGATAACCGAGTTCGGCACCCAGAGCGAAACTTTCAGAGCGTCGATGATTGGATTGAATGAAAAAGCCTTTGTAGTAAAAATCGAATAGTAGCGGTATGGTGAGGTAACTTTTCAGATCTGTTTGCTCAACGTCTTTGAGTATAATGTCGGTATAATAGGCTGAAATACCTATTTGTGCTTGCCAACTGAAGGTTTTATTAAAAACCGTACTTTGGTTCTCTGGCTTTTTTTCATTAGCGTTAACGTTGGCGCACATCAAAACGAACATGATGCTGATGAGCAATTTAGGCATTTGGGCAAGTTCCTATGAAGTAAATGCAACTATCTTTCAACAGGATTATTGAGAAATGATCAACAGTCCCTTAGTGACAAGGGCAATGTTAACAAATTGTGCTATTTATTGGCAGTTCTAGCATAAGGTAAAGTGTTTAAAAATTGTAAATAAAATTAGCATTGTTGAATGCGTATAATGGTTTATCTGCTCAAGTACGCTATTTAAGAAGGTACAAAATGCTAACTTGTGCTCTTCATGCTCTGAATTGTTGACTGTAAACTGGTCAGCAATGGCGAAGCTTGTTGAAAGGCAAGTACAACTTCTCGTGTTAACGCTAAACCTTGTACTGTTTTAAAACAGATATCGGGTAATTCGGTGATTTCTTTATGCGCAGGGACAATTGCCCCGCCAAGCCCAGCTCTTACTAACCCTATTGCATAATCAATCGTTTGAATATTTGCCCTTATTCGAGGATAAATACTTGCTTTTGTTAACGTTGATGAAAGTGTTTGCCATGCGGAACAAGGGACACGTTGAATAAAGTCTATTTGATGAAAGTCTGCTATGGTGATTTCATTTTTAAGTGCAAGAGGATGATTATGAGGTAATGCGATAACAAAACGTTCTTGCCAAATTGTGATAAAATTTTCAGCGGAGATTAGCTCTTCTTTTGTGATGATTCTAGCATGGCATTGCGCATCTTGAGGCACTAGTGTGAGTGACATAGAAGGCTCTTTAGAAATAAATGCCTTAAGCAGCTGGCTCATACGTTCTACGCCTAAGCCTTTCGTTACGCCAAGTGAGAATTCACTTTTAATGGTTTGTTGGTTAAAACTGGTTTTTATGGCTTGTGCTTGGCCAAGTAATTGTTTAGCCATAGGGTAAAGTTGTTTACCTTCTTGTGTGGGACAAACTCCTGTTGACTGACGAGTAAATAACCCTTGTTGTAATTCACGCTCTAACTGTGCAACAGCGTTTGAAATAGACGGCTGAGCAATAAAGCAAGCTTTTGCTGCGGCGTTAAAGCTGCGATGTTCATAAACAGCGACAAAATACTTTAATTGTTTTAAATCCATGCCATTCTCATGTGTCATTATTTGCTATAGTTTAAAGCTATAGCAGTTAGATAAAAACTATATTTTACCTTTAATGAACGTTTGCGTAACCTTACGTTGTAAATTGGAATGCACACTGAGTTGTAATAGCTCTAAAAGAGAGATTTAGCATGAATACACCATGTTTTAATTGGCAAGATCCGTTACTGTTTGATGCGATGCTTTCTGAGGAAGAGAGGCTGATTCGTGATACTGCGCAACAATATTGCCAAAAGTCATTAATGCCTAGAATTTTGCAGGCAAATCGCAACGAAGTTTTCGATGTGAGTATTATGCAAGAATTGGGTGAACTTGGATTACTTGGATGTACCTTACCTGCAAAATATGGTGGCGCAGAAACAAATAATGTCAGTTATGGTTTAATTGCTCGCGAAATTGAGCGGGTTGATAGTGGTTACCGCAGCGCTATGAGCGTGCAGTCTTCACTGGTGATGCATCCTATTTTTGCTTATGGGAATGAAGCTCAAAAGCAAAAATATTTACCACAGCTTGCAACTGGAAAAATGATAGGCTGCTTCGGATTAACTGAGCCTAATTCTGGATCTGACCCTGCAAGTTTAACAACCAGAGCTGAAAAAGTATCTGGTGGATACCGTATTACGGGTAACAAAATGTGGATCACAAATGCCCCAATCGCTGATGTTTTTATTGTTTGGGCTAAGCTTGCTGGCGACATTAAGGGTTTTATTTTAGAAAAAGGCATGCCAGGGCTTTCAACGGCTAAAATAGACGGTAAGTTTTCATTACGGGCATCAAGCACGGGTGAAATTATCATGGACAATGTGTTTGTTGAAGAGCAACAAATGCTGCCAAAAGCTTCTGGACTTTCAGGCCCTTTTGGTTGTCTAAATAAAGCACGTTTTGGTATTGCTTGGGGAGCGTTAGGCGCCGCTGAATTTTGCTGGCACGCGGCCAGACAATATACATTAGATCGTGAGCAATTTGGTAAACCATTAGCAGCAACACAGTTAATTCAAAGAAAACTAGCCGATATGCAAACTGACATTACCACAGCTTTGCTTGCTGTTTTACAAACGGGTCGTTTAATGGATAGCCAACAATTAGCACCACAAGCAATTTCGTTAGTAAAACGAAACTCTTGTGGTAAAGCATTAGATATTGCTCGTGCCGCTAGGGATATGCACGGTGGTAATGGCATTGCTGATGAATATCATGTCATTCGCCATATGATGAATTTAGAAGCTGTGAATACTTACGAGGGCACACATGACGTGCACGCGTTAATTTTAGGCCGTGCGCAAACAGGTATACAAGCGTTTTATTAATATGGAATATTATTCGTTGATCAGATCATTCTCATAGGCAGGCGTGTTAAGCAACGTTGAAACGGTGACGAAGGTATAATTGTTTGCCAGGTAGTGTGAAATTATGTTGTCTAAAGCGTTAATGGTGTTTTTACGATTTCCGCCACCATCATGCATAAGAATGATCGCTTCTGGGTGCATAAATTCAGTTGCAGAGCTCACTAAATTGGTAACTGAATTTGTTTTTTCATTCCAGTCTTGAGTGTCTATCGACCAGATAATGGTTTTAATATTACGCTCGGCAAGGAATTGCACTTGTTGATCAGAAATTCGGCCAAAAGGAGGCCTAAATAATAGTGGTGTTTTACCCGAAATAGACTGACTGATTTTGCGTTGTTTATTGATTTGCTGACGCCAAAATTCATCAAGATTAGGGTAATTGAGCATATCGTCATGATCCCATGAATGATTTGCAATTTCATGACCGTCGTTGAGCACTTGAGTAACAATGTCAGGATATTGTTGCATTTGATCACCCAGCATAAAAAACGTTGCGTGAATTCGGTGTTTTTTGAGTATCTTTAGCAACGCGATGGTATGGTGCGAAGGGCCATCATCAAAGGTAAGCGAAACGGTTTTATTTGTGTAACGACCTTCTAATATATAATGCTGAGGGAACGTTTTAGCTCGATGTTCATGTACACCAAAGTTTGAAGGCTCTGCGCGTCTTATGTGAGAAGGTTCTGATTTTTCATTAATCGCTGGTATTTGTTGGCAGCTGAACAGCAATAAAAGCACAGCTAAAAGAGTAAAGCGCATGTTCATATAGAGACGGTTAAAAAGCAATGATTTTATATACCTTAAAGTAAGCACGGGGTCATTACAATCTGGCTGCATAAATATTCATGGTTTTATAATATTTATATTTATCAAGCTAGGGAGTATTCAGCCTTTGTAAGAGGTGTAAACTACAAAAAGAATGAATAAAAGATAGGACTAACGCTAAAAAGTCGTTAAAATATTCGCTAATACACTTACTTGAACAAAGACAGATAATGACATCTATACGCAAGAAAAATGAAGCTGAATTAATTATAGCCTTTAAAAGTTTATTAAAAGAGCAATGTTACGGCTCTCAAGGTCAACTTGCAGCGGCACTTGCTGAGCAAGGCTTTAAAAATATGTCTCAAGCTAAAATTTCGCGTTTGTTATCTAAACTTGGCGCCGTTAAAATGCGTAACGCTAGCGATCAAGTGGTCTATATTCTTCCTGATGAATTAGCTATTCCAAAATCTCGTCAAGCGATTCAATCTGTGGTTGCCAGTGTAAAACACAACAACATGCAAATTATTGTTAAAACAGGCATTGGCGGTGCACCACTCATTTCTCGTATGCTAGACAGCATGGGAGAGTCTGCAGGTATTTTAGGTACTTTAGCGGGTGATGATACTATTTTTATTGCACCGATAGATGTCAAAAGAATCGATCAAACCACCGAAGATATAAAGCGTTTACTTGACGTTTAATATTAAAAAAGCGCTCAGCGCTTTTTTTTTGCTTTAATTTCAATTGAATATAGAATGTGACACTAAGTGTCATATGTCAGATTCTTGTCCTGTCATAAGCATGTCGCAGACCATTTTACTTGCTTGTGATGTACTTGCTCTCGAAGTGAATTAACAACAGGATATCAAATGAATAATGAAAAACTCCAAACGGATATGAATGAATCAATGCAAGAAGTTGGTTATCGAGATGGCTACCATTTCCATTTCATCTTAGATGAACAACGCATCCATGTGCATTGCTCAGCACTATCGGGAAAAGAGAACATCTATGTAAATGATGAATTGATATTGTCTCAGCGAAGTTTACGCCGGAAATCTTGTCATGCGTTAACTATTGCCAATCGAATGGTTGAAGTTGAAGTTACCATGGCAAAGATATTAATCGGTGAAGTGCATTGTACTCTAATTGCTGATGGCACACATGTAGCAACGCAAAAACAAGTGCTTAAAAAACACTATCAACTTAAAGATAAAAAAGTAATACCTTGGCTACTGCTCTGTGGTTTATTGGGAGGCGTAATAGGGTATATGAGTGTTGAAATAATGAATAAGTTGTTTTTGTGAACACGTTTGCAAGTAGAGGCTATACATGGATATAAGTGCAAAAAAAATAAAACAGCTCCGTACTGATAAATCGTGGACACAGCAACATTTAGCAGATGCCTGTGGTGTTAGTCTACGAACCATTCAGCGTGTAGAAAGGTATGGCAATAGTTCGAAAGAGACGTTAATGGCATTAGCCTCAGTATTTGAGCAAGAGCAAGCGACGTTATTAGATCTTACGAGCCAAATCGAAGTCGTAGAGCACGTTGTCGATATTACACCTCAACATAAGCGTAAAGCGCTTGTATTAGCGGGTGTATGCGGTCTTGTCGTCGGTGTACTGGTCACTATTCTCGTGCAAAATTTAGTTTAGTAAGAGGTCATTATGAAAACATGGTGGAAATCTTTAACTGCAGCAGAGCAATCTGCATTAGCAACCTTAGGAGGCATCAGTGCCGTTATTTTTTTATTCGCTAGTGGTATTGTTATCGGTAGTGCTTTAGCAAGGTTGTTATAAACAAACCTAGTTAGTACAAAAAAGCAGCTGTTAGGCTGCTTTTTTATTGTCAATTTTAAACAACCTCCTATGAAGGTGGCTTTTTACTTCTAATCGCTATCACGCTTCGATTGAAAAAACATACCGTGATTTACTATAAAAAGGTGTGTTGGGGGTTAACAAGGTATTGTTAATGTCAGCACCTGTTTTCATGTTGTTCGCTCGTTGTGGCTCTAAGCATAAAGCTGCACGTTGTTGATAACGACTGTTGTTTTTTCCTGTGTGACTTCCGTCAATATAATTTGCTGTGTATAAAATGACACTTGGCTGATCACTATACAAGGTAAGGGTTCTTCCGGAGGCTGGATCTACAACTTTCGCTATGTAATGTTCACCTGTTTGAGCATCTGGGTTTACCAACCAATAATTATCAAAACCTTTCGCTATTTGTACTTGTTCATCATCGCCGTCAATATGTTTACTTAAGGAGGTTAATTGACGAAAATCTTGTACTGTTCCTGATACCTCACAAATTTCCCCTGTGGGGTAAGCGGTTGGCGTCATAGGCAAGAAGTGATCAGCATTAATTGCTACTTGATGCTGCGCTATTGAACCACTGTTATGTCCTGCTAAATTAAAGTAACTATGCTGGGTTAAATTGAGCAATGTAGTTGCGTCGGTTTCAGCGAAATATTCAACAGACAGTGTATTGTGATCGTCAAGAGTGTAAACCACCTTAATCGTGACATTACCAGGGTAACCATTTTCACCAT
The DNA here is from genome assembly GCF_001913705.1 of Thalassotalea sp. PP2-459. Lineage (GTDB taxonomy): Bacteria > Pseudomonadota > Gammaproteobacteria > Enterobacterales > Alteromonadaceae > Thalassotalea_C > Thalassotalea_C hakodatensis. The sequence goes on from NZ_MKQD01000037.1 coordinate 35,238, forward strand.
CCGGGCTAACATAGCTTAACGTTAAGCTGGTGTTTTGGTGTTCGTGCTTAGCAACTGCATGCCATAGCTTTTTGTTTAAAGCATGCGGACCACCGTGTAATTGGCTGTCTGGAGCATTTAACGCTAGTTGATATTGTTTTCCATCAAGCGATATTTTACCTTCGGCAATTCTTCCAGCATATCGACCAATAATGGCACCAAGGTAATAAGTATCTTGCTCGTAATCTGCCACGTTATCGTAACCAAGTACAATGTCGGCAAGACGCCCTGTAATGTCGGGGGTGAAAATAGACACAATAATACCACCATAATTGGTGATGTTAACTTGCATGCCTTGCTTATTTGTTAAGGTGTATAGCGTAGCTGATTCACCTGATAATAATGTACCAAAAGGCTGTTCAGTAATGCTTGAATCGCTAAAAATACCGGTCACACATGTCTCCATTTTTGATGATACTACTGTGATATCTTATCTATGTAAAAGCTAGGTGCAAGTATTTGCTGATAAATCAATTTTTTAAAATGTATTTTGGTATTTTAGGGGACTACTATTATTGATATTCTCAGGTTGCAATTATTCTTATTGTTTGGGAAGCTTAGCGCTATAAAAAAAATTGATAAGAAGTTGTTATGAAAGGACTCAACATTCGTGTTGCTACCCAAGATGATATCCCAATATTACAGACGTTAGAGCAAGGTGTGATAGCTGCAGAGCGTCCGTTTGAAAACCAATTCAAACCTGAACCCGTTACCTATTACAATCTTGATGAATTGATTAAGAGTGATGAAAGTGTATTAATTGTCGCCACATTGCAAGGGCAAATCGTAGCCAGCGGTTATGCCAAACTTAAAGCTGCAAAACCTTATTTACAGCATCGATTTTTGAGCTATATCGGATTCATTTATGTTGCGCCAACGCTTCGTGGAAAAGGGGTGGCTGAACAGGTTTTACAATACCTAGAAGAGTGGTCGATATCGCAAGGGGTTAATATATTGCATTTAGATGTGTTTGCACAAAATGAACCCGCAATGCGCGCTTATGAAAAGTTTGGTTTTGTACCCCATTTAATTGATATGAGAAAGGTTATCTAACTCTTAACAAGGATGTAATTATGAAAAGTATAAAAACAACAATCGTGTTAATGTTTACAACGTGGTTTGTACAGGCGAGTCAAGCAGAAAATCAAGCCTTAGCAACACATTTGAGCACAGTTGAGGCACCAATACCTATTAAACGCGTCAACCCTAAATATCCTATGTCTGCTGCCAGACAAGGAAGAACGGGTTGGGCGACATTTAGTTTTGTGATCGAAAAAAATGGATCTGTTTCAAACATCGTGAAATTGGATTCATCCGGCAGCAAAGATTTCGAACAGGAGTCTTTAAAAGCAATAAAACATTGGAAATATAAACCCGCAATGGAAAATGGCGAACCTATTCAACGTTGCGTCAATACTGTTCAGCTTGATTTTAAAATGTCTTCAAAAGCTGAGGAAGATGGCGTTCGTCGACGTTTTATGAAAAAATATCGCCTAGCACTAGAGGCGTTAGAAGAAAAGAAAATAACGGCTGTTGAGCAGTATATCGAAGAAATGTCGTCGTTTAATAATCGCTATGCGTCTGAAAGCAATTTATTGAATTTGCTCAAAGCAAAATACAATGAAGCAACTGATAATAAGCAATTACAGCTCACGTATTTATCAAAAATTCAGTTTAACTACGGTAAAGACAAAGGCGCACAATATAAATTAGCGATAACGCATAATAAACTCGTACTTGCTGTGCAATTAAATCAGTTAACTAAAGCGTTAAGCTTTTTAGATAACTTAACAGCAATGTCGTTAAACGAGCAGCAAAAGTTAACTTACCAACAACTTGAGCAAAATATTCACAATACCATTAAGAGTGACAAAACGATCTTGGTCAAAGGGGTGTTACATCAAGCACCGTTTTGGAATTTTACCCCTGTTCGTAATAATTTTTCGATAGTTAATGTTTCTGGGTTACTGACTAAAATGGACGTGCGTTGTGCTAATAAATACCATACCTACACTGTGAATGAGCAATCTACGTGGCAAATACCTGAAAATTGGCAAGGATGTAGTGTTATTTTATATGGTCAATCAGGGACTACGTTTGATTTTGTCGAGTTATCTGAATCAGCTAACGAAGCGTAAAGGTTAACTTCTGCTTGTTTGTTATAACAGCAAATGACAGTGGGTGATTAAAAAGTATTGTTTTAATAATCAGCCAATGGGTAAAATAACGCTAATAAAATATGTAAGTAACTACTATGTCAGGCAATTTGTTTTTTCAAACGCAATATAAATTAGATAAAGCGTATTATACCGAATGTTTTGAACAGTCTTCTCAACAAGAGCAGGGTTGGCAAAAGTACCGCAAAGCGATGCTTTTAAGCGGCATAGGTGCAATTTTGATTCTGATTACTGATATTTTGCCTTATGCCGCTTGGTTTTTGTTTATTTTGGGGTTAGTTGAAGCGTTAAGTGTTAAATACAAAAAGCCGTGGTGGATCACCCGACAAATGTGGAGTCAAGCGGCCAATAATACGGTACATTTAACCGTAGATCACCGTGGTTTTACCACCACATTAACGGGTGTCAAACAACATACTGCTTGGCAAGATATCAACGGTATTAAAATGACTGAGAAAGGTTGGGTATTAGAAACCGATAAAGGTAAACAATATTTATCTTCACAATCTTTGTCGCCAGAGGTGATAGCCGTATTAGCTGAGAAAGCAAAGTAAGTTAACATTATACGGTTTGCATAATTTTTAACATCAACAGACCCTAGTCAAAATTAATCCTATTGAGATCAATATTTTTGCTTATTGGCAATACTATGATGGTTATTCAAAAATAAATGGTGATACAACGTTAGTAAATGAGAATAATTCTCAGAAACCTTGACTCACCATGCTAATCTGATTAGTCTTGCTGCATTCATTTTTCCAGTATTTGTTGAGACCTTGTTATGTTAAAAAACACCCTGATAAAATTTACGGTATTAGCGGGTTGCTTTTTACCGTTTACCTTCGTTCATGCTAGTGAGGAAGTAAATGTTTACTCGTATCGGCAAGCTAACTTGGTAAAACCACTTTTTGATGTGTTTACGCAAAAAACAGGGGTTAAAGTCAATGTTGTATTTGCAAAAAAAGGGATGGCGGAACGGTTAGCGCGTGAAGGTGAACATAGCCCGGCAGATGTTTTATTAACAACCGATATCAGCCGATTAATTGCCTTACAAGATAAAGATTTAATACAACCTGTTTCATCAACTGTGTTGGAATCGAATGTTCCTGCTCACCTTCAAGCGAATGATAATACTTGGTTTGCGTTAACAACACGTGTTAGAAATATATACTCTTCGAAACGCTTAGGTAATATCAACGTAAATTATGAAGATCTTGCAGATCCTAAATGGCAAGGGCGAATTTGTACCCGTAGTGGTAAGCATCCATACACAGTTGCGTTAGTTGCATCGATGATAGCAGAACATGGTGAGCAGAAAACACTTGAATGGTTAAATGGTTTTAAAGCAAATTTAGCGAGAAAGCCTCAAGGTAATGACCGTGGTCAGGTTCAAGCTATTCACCAAAACTTATGTGATTTAAGTTTAGGTAACAGTTACTATTTCGGAAAAATGTTAACCAACCAAGAGCAAAAAGTATGGGCTGACGCGGTTAATATTAATTTTCCTAACCAAAATAACCGTGGCGCACATATCAATATTTCGGGTGTAGCCATGGCAAAACATGCACCAAACCGTGAAAACGCCCTTGCGTTGATGGAATTTTTGATTTCAGAACAAGCGCAGCAAATGTATGCTGAAGCTAATATGGAGTACCCAGTGAGAAAAGGTGTGCCATTAGCAGAGTTGGTTGCGTCTTGGGGAAATTATAAAGCGGATGATCTACCGTTAACTACTATTGCAAAACATCGTAAAGCAGCAATATCTTTGCTAGATCAGGCTAAATTTGATTTGTGATCACTCGCGTTAAATATCCTGCTTGGTCTTCAACAAGTTGGCTAATTGCATTGGCGTTAATGACGCCAATTGCAGTAATGTTTTTTTCAGGTATCGCAGCTAATAGCGATACCTTTTTACATTTATGGCGAACTGTTTTACCTGATTATGTATTAAACACTGTATTGTTAGCAGTGTACGTGGTTGTGCTTGTCATCTTATTTGGTGTGCCTAGTGCTGCTTTAATTAGCTTAACGAATCTAAAAACACGCGGTGTACTTCGTTGGTTACTGTTATTACCGCTTGCAATGCCCGCCTATGTAATTGCTTATTTATATACTGATTTATTTGATTATGCGGGACCTATACAGCGCTATTTACGTGCTCTTTTTTCTTGGCAATCTCCAGCGGACTATTGGTTTTTTGATTTAAGAACCTTAACAGGGGCAGCAGTGATGATCGCCTTAGTGTTGTTTCCCTATGTGTATATGCTGACAAGAACAGCGTTTGAGTATCAAGATCAACAACTTGTGAAGGCGGCTCGTTCATTGGGCCTGAGTTCACGTCAATGCTTCTTCAAGGTTACACTCCCGCTCGCTCGACCGGCAATTGCTATTTCAGCTAGCTTTGTATTAATGGAAACCTTGGCTGATTTTGCAACGGTGCAGTATTTCGCAGTTAATACGTTAACAACCGCAATTTACGATACATGGTTGGAGTATGGCGAATTATCAACTGCCAACGCCCTCGCGAGTATTTTGATGGTTATGGTGCTGTTAACGGTAGCTGCAGAGTATCGAGCAAGGGCTCATCAACGACACCAATCAAAAGATAAACAAACCAGTAAGGCGCGTATTTCACTGACAACCCGTCAACATATCATAGGAGGGATCTATTGTTGGTTTCTGGTGTTTGCAGGGTTTCTTCTACCCTTTATTTTATTAGTCGATATGGCGGTTCAGTATTTTGAGCAAACAAGCTTAGCGGGTCTATGGCAGGCAGGTTTGAATAGTTTAGAGGTATCGATTTATGTTGCAACAATGGCAACATTGATAGCTGTGTTGTTAGGGTTATATCGCCGATTAAGTGGTGTAAAAAATTGTGCAATACCACTACAAGTTTCTGGCTTTGGTTATGCTGTACCAGGAACCGTATTAGCAATGGCTATGTTAGCTACGTTTGGTCCGTTAGATCATTGGCTGAACGATGTTGCAAAATGGTTTGAAATACCTACGCCTGGGCTGCTGTTGTCTGGAAGCCTATTTGCCATTATTTTTGCATTAGTGACACGTTTTGCCGCAATTGCAAATGGTACTATTGCTAGCGGACTTACTAAAATCCCTAAATCTTTGGATCTGGCGCCTGCTAGTTTAGGCGTGAGTAAATGGCGGAGTATATTCAAAGTACATTTACCGTTATTAAAATCCTCCATCATGGTAGCTTGGCTATTAGTGTTTGTTGAAGCAATGAAAGAGTTACCTGCTGTTTTGGTTTTACGACCTTTTAATTTTGATACACTAAGTACCCAAGTATACCAAATGATTTCAGATGAAAGGTTAGAGCAAGGGGCCATAGGCGCTTTATTCATCGTACTATTTGGTTTATTACCTATTATCGTACTTAATAAAAAAGAGTAATACCGTTGAGTGAAATATTAAAAGTTCAACACTTATCCGTTGATCTACAACAAAAACATATACTTTCTGATGTGAACTTTTCGCTCTATTCAGGTGAAATTTTAGGGTTGGTTGGCCCAAGCGGTTGTGGGAAAACAACCTTGTTAAACGCGATTGCAGGCTTTGTTGATTTTACTAAAGGACAATTAAAAATTGACGGTGTTACGATTACCGCATCACAAGTTGTGCCAGCTGAAAAGCGTAATGTAGGAGTTATCTTTCAAGATTATGCATTGTTTCCACATTTGACTGTCAGAGAAAATATTGCATTTGGTATCAGCAAATTGCCAAAACAAGCACAGCAACAACGTATTGATGAATTATTAACGTTATTAAAATTAACGGAGCAGGAACAACAATACCCTCATCAATTGTCTGGAGGCCAACAACAGCGTGTAGCAATTGCACGAGCATTAGCGGTTAGACCTTCAATTTTGTTATTAGATGAACCTTTTTCAAATATTGATACGAGATTACGAAATAGCTTAATGATTGAATTACGTGCGTTACTCAAGTCCTTAAATATTAGTGCTATTTTCGTCACTCATAACAAAGATGAAGTGTTCTCTTTTGCCGACAAAATCGCTTTGATACATCAAGGGAATATTATTCAATACGGTACACCTAGGGCAGTTTTTGATCAGCCAAAAAGTTGGCATGTGGCTGACTTTTTACAAATTGGCAGTTGGCTACCAATCACGCGTAATGGCGACAAAGTATTTACTGCGCTCGGCGAGATAACTAACATTGAAAACACGAATATTAACGAGCAACAACAAGTCATATTGGTAAAGCCGCAGCACTTAACCTTATCTTCTACAGCACCAAACTGTGTGGTTAAACATGTATCTTTTACCGAACAAGGCTATCGCTATACGTTAAGTAGCATTACTCAAGATGACGATTTATCATTTGACGATCTTAGTTTCTATAGCGACACTTTATTAGCTGTAGGACAAACTATAGCATTAACGTTGACACCGCATTCTTATCAGTTATTCGCGTGTCCGAAAAGTAATTATTGATAAATTGAGATTATCTTACGTAAATCCTACTAGTTAGTTCGACTCATATAATTACTATCAACAATATCCCTGATTTTTCCCGTTTTTATCCCAAGCTGAACTCGTACTCTTTTAGTATTCCATAGACGATGTTTATTAATATTTATTTACAATTTTATTACTTACTGCTACCTTTTGGATATACGATATATTGTATACATTAAGTGGTTTGTATTTTTTGTCCACTTTAATCAATTAGTTAGGTTGTTTTAACTAGTTGGTTGTTTGATCGTAATGATAAAGCAAAGGTGTGATTGAACTTGGTATTAAAAAGGAATTGTAGTTTTAATATTTTAAAACTACAGCGTAAGAAATTAAATCAAGAATTAAAAAGGAAGTGTTCGTCACTTATATTTTAGTTGATTGGAAGGTAATAATTATAATGAAAATAATCGGAAAAATAATTATAGGAGTAGTAATACATGCATTATTTAGCATGCAAGTAGCAGAGTCAGCTACCATCGAACAAACGTTTACTCAAAGCTATCAATGTAACTCAACCGTAACGTTGTGGGCTCAAACAGGTATCTCTCAACAGCAATTAATAAATAGTTGTAATGAAATAGCTGAAACAGATAATGCATTCCATAATTTTTTTTATACAAATTCACCATTACCAAACGATAATAATAATACTCTAGATGTTTATATTTATTTATCTAGTAGTGAATATCAAACGAATGCAGGTACACACTTCGGTATAAATACTGACAATGGTGGTATGTACTTGGAAGGAACCCCTTCAAACGTGAATAACCAAGCTAAATTTATTGCACATATTTGTGAAAATAGCTGGGTACCTTATTCTTGTTCCTATGTAGGTCAGGTATATAATCTTAAACATGAATATGTTCATTATCTTGATGGCCGCTACAATGTGTATGGAGCTTTCGGTACTTTTACTTACAATGCTGGTTTAAGCGAAGGTCTTGCTGATTTTATTGCGCATGGCACGAATTATTCTAGAACGATTAATGGTATGAGCGGTCTAGATGTACCTCCCTTGTATAATATTCTGACTGCCGATTACAGTCATCCTGATTTGTATAAGTGGGGTTACTTAGCAATACATTATATGAGTGCTAATCACCGTAATGAATATGATCAAATAATTAGTGCGTTACGCTCAGGGAATACCTCTTCGTTTAGAAGTAGTGTTAAAAGTGTGGCAACCAATATTGATAGTGGGTTTGATGCTTACGTGAGCTCATTAACCAATGCTAATGCAGTCATTGACGCTGTTGAACCAAATGATAATGCTTTTGGCTCTTGCGATTTAGAACAAAAATACGTTCGGTACGTGGATGACCTTTCTAATTCAACACTTTCAGTCACTAATAATAGTTCTGTTCCTTTAAGATTGATGTGGATAAATAACTACACAGGCGTAGCTGGTGTTGATGAAATCGCACTACTTAACCAAGGACAATCATATAACAATAATTATTGGCGGAAAAACGATCGGTTTATCATGATGAGCGAAAATCGAGAGTGTGTGGGAATTGGAATTGTTGGCCAGACTGCTACCTTTTCTGTTGATGAAAGTTTAGTTAGCAATGTGACTCCCGATATCTTGCCTGCACAAAATGAAATTGGAGCATGTAGTTTAGAACGACCATATTTCAAAACCGAAACTGCAACCAATGTTACAGTAACTAATAACCTGAGTGAAACAGTTGAGGTACGTTGGGTAAACTATGTAACAGGGGTAAGATCTGACACTGTTTACGCAACGCTGAATAGTGGTCAAAGCTATACTGGTTCAACATGGAAAGCCGGTGATAGAATGATTTTTGTTGATTCTACAAATAGCTGTAAAGGGGTCGTTTCTTTAGGAAGCAATAGTAACATTTATAATATTAATGGTTCTGTATCGAATTCTGCACCAATAGCAAAAATTAATGGTCCTTACACAGGGGAAGAAAACTCTTTAATACCTTTTAGTAGTGCGGGCTCTAATGACACTGACGGCAGTATTTCCAGTTATAGTTGGAACTTCGGTGATGGTTCAACCAGCAATGCAGCAAATCCAAGTCATGCTTTTACTTCTGTTGGTACCTATACTGTGACATTAACGGTTACCGATAATGATGGGGCAACTGATTCGCAGACTACTACCGTCACTATTAGTGAAAACAATGGTGGTGGAACCAACCCTCCTAATAACATACCTAATGTGTGCTCTTCTGAAAGCCCGATTACTAGTGGTAGCTTAACCCCTGGTGATGCAGCTTGTTTGGGTAATGCATCAGTTATTTGGTTATCAATCCCGGATATTAGTGGACATAATAGTGTTACTATAAAAACTGATCATGGTAGTGGTAACTTACGAATAGATTACGATAATTCACAATGGCCAAATGGTACAAGTAGTGATGATGGTAGCTCAGACAATTCAACAAACAGTGAATGTATTCATGTTACTGGAGGTACTAATTACTGGGGTAATCTAAAAGTATCAAACTCAAATGGTACGGCATCTATTTTAGTCGAGTTTGATACCTCTGGTTGTGGAAATGGTGGTGGTAATAATCAAAATACTGCCCCTGTAGCCAATGCTAATGGTTCGTATAGTGGTGTTGAGAATGTCGCATTAAACTTTAGTAGTGCAGGGTCAAGTGATATGGAAGGGCCAATTACTGCTTATAGCTGGAATTTTGGAGATGGTTATACAAGTACTTCAGCAAATCCATCACATACATATAGTGCCGCAGGTACATATAGTGTCAGTTTAACAGTTGTCGATAGCGATGGCTTATCTAATACAGCAACAACGAGTGCAACTATACAACAAGCTCAAACTGGCGGTGGTAACATACTTAATGCTTGCCTGAATCAGAATCCAGAATCTGGCTGGGTTGACACAAATAATGCTTATTGCGTTCCAACAGGAGGGTTGAGTAATTCTATTGCCTATTATGGTATCAATGTGCCAAGTGGTATGAACTCTTTAGTCATCACAACTGCTCACGGAACAGGAAATGGCAATCTTTACTATAAAGCTTCATCTTGGGCGAATGAATCAAATTATGATTCAAAATCAGATCAAACTGATAATAATGAATCAATAACTATCAACAACCCTGCAAGCGGCTATCATTATATCAGTATTGTTGGGGAACATAGTGGAATGGCTGTCAATATTGCACTTGAATAATGGTTTAAAGTATTAAGATAGCTAACGTCACAGGCTGCTTTATCACAAGCAGCCTGTTTGTTATTACGATGACAAGAAATATAAAACTAGAGGGCAATATAATCCGCATTAATAGGTATTTTATGTCGTAACTATGAAAGTTAAATCAGCAAAACTATAACAACTGTTGTCTTTTTTCTTATAATATAAAATTACATCCGTGTTGTTGTATAGAGAACCCCACTTATGAAGTTTAAATAAGCTTGTAAGTGACAGCATTTGATACAACCCTCCCTTATTTTGCCCATTTAGGTTAAATAATCGGGCGAGAAAACCACAAAACTCCACAAAAACATAAACTTCCTTCTATACCGCAATTTTATTGCTGATCACGCAGATCAAATAAGCAATTCTTTGCTTGACATACCTTTACTAGACTCACTAAACTGTATAAATGTGGAGAAAAGTGGAAAAAAGTGGATCTTAGTAGATCTTCAAATAAAAAGGCAGCATGTTTAGAGGCACCAGTTCAATCACGCTTGATAGTAAAAGCCGTATCACGATACCAACAAAGTATCGTGAAGAGCTTGTGGCTGATTGTCAGGGAAAAATGGTGTGTACGGTAGATATACAACATGCGTGCTTATTGCTGTATCCACTGCCTGAATGGGAAGAAATTGAATTAAAACTTTGTGGGCTTTCGAGTATGAACCCACAAGAACGTTTATTACAGCAAGTATTGCTGGGAAATGCGTCAGACTGTGAGATGGATAAGAGTGGTCGCTTATTAATCAATGGTCCGTTACGCAATCATGCTGGTCTTGACAAAAACGTGATGTTAGTCGGTCAGCTGAAAAAGTTCGAAATTTGGAGCGAACAAGCATGGCAAAGCCAAATGCAGCAAGGCATTGCCAAAATACAGTCAGGTGAAATTGAATTAACAGAGCGCTTGCTCGACCTGTCTTTATAACAAAAGAATTCATTACAACTAAAACGGCGTTTATTTAAAATGCAAACTGATAAGTCTCACATTTCTGTGTTGCTTGACGAAGCAATATCAGGACTCGCGATTAACCCCGACGGTATTTATATCGACGGTACCTTTGGTCGCGGCGGCCACTCAGGACTTATCCTTTCCAAGCTCTCTGACCAAGGGCGTTTAATAGCAATCGATAGAGACCCTACCGCAATAGCTGCTGCAGAAAAATATTCTGCCGACCCGCGATTTTCTATCGAACACACTGGTTTTGCTGATTTGTTATCAATCGCAGAAAAAGAACAGCTGTTAGGAAAAGTAGACGGCATTTTACTTGATTTAGGGGTGTCTTCACCGCAATTAGATCAGGCAGAACGTGGTTTTAGTTTTATGAACGACGGACCGCTTGATATGCGTATGGATACCACACGAGGGCAAACTGCCGAACAGTGGCTAGCGATTGCTGACGTTGAAGATATCACTTGGGTGCTGAGAACCTTTGGCGAAGAAAAGCACGCGTGGCGCATTGCTAATGCGATTGTTGACAGTCGAGAAGAGTCTCCCCTTACTACCACTGGACAGTTGGCTGCGTTAATTAAAAAAACAGCGCCACAACGTGAAATTAAAAAACACCCGGCAACACGAAGCTTTCAAGCAATCCGCATGTATATCAATAGTGAATTAGAGCAAATTGAACAAGCACTTGCCGCATCGTTATCTGTATTAGCTGAAGGCGGCCGTTTAGTGGTGATTAGTTTCCATTCGCTGGAAGATAGATTGGTGAAACAGTTTATGAAAAAACATTCACAAGGTAAGCAAGTGCCGCGAGGTTTGCCAGTTAGTGAAGCTGAAATTAATAAAGGTAAAAAGTTACGTTTAGAAGGAAGACAAAAACCTTCAAAACATGAAGTTGGTGAAAATGTGCGCTCTCGTAGCTCTGTTATGCGAGTAGCAACGCGGTTGGCTGAGTAAACATGTCAACCAAAGTGGTTTTGGCGTTTGAAGTTTGGCATGACATTAAACAGCATATTTGGATGTATTTGTTGTTACTAGCTGTTGTATTTTCAGCGTTTACGGTGATTTATTTCACCCACTTAAATCGACAAAGCACCAGCCACTTGGAAGTGTTATTAACAGAAAGAGATGAGTTAGATATTGAGTGGCGAAATTTGTTACTTGAACAAAACAGTTTAGCAGAGCACAGCTCCATTGAGAGTAAGGCAGAAAAATTGCTCAATATGGAAAAACCTTCTGCTGATAATGAAATAATTATTAGGTTGAAATAATTAATGGTTAAGAAAGTAAGTAAGTACAAACAAATGACAGCATCATGGCGGTTTTATCTCGTCATAGGCGTTATTGTGCTTGTTTATTTAGGCTTAACCGCTCGCACTGCTTACATTCAAGTGATTGAACCTGATATGTTAAAACAACAAGGTGATATGCGCTCGCTTCGTACTGCTGCGAATAAAGTACATAGAGGCTCAATCGTTGATCGAAATGGCGTTGAACTCGCCGTTAGTGTCCCCGTTGATACTGTTTGGGCTGATCCTAAAATCATTATGGAGCAAAATGCACTGGCTAAAGTTGAGCATTGGCAGGCCTTAGCGGATGTACTAGATAAAGATGTGAATAGCTTAAAGTCGCGCGTCACTAAAAGCCCTGCAAAGCGCTTTGTCTATATTGAGCGTCAAGTGTCGCCTGCCATGGCGGAGTATATTAAACAATTAAAAATCCCTGGTATTCATTTACGAAAAGAATCTAAACGATTCTATCCTGCAGGCGAAATAAGTGCTCATGTGGTAGGTTTTACCAATGTTGATGACATAGGAATTGAAGGGGTAGAAAGCGTATATGATGACCTATTAACAGGTGAACAGGGTAGCAAGCGTTATCGAAAAGATGCAAAAGGCAATCGCATCGAAGTGCTAGAAACAGTAGACGCTAAGCCACCACAAGATTTAGTGCTTAGTTTAGATCAACGTATTCAAGCATTAGCATATCGTGAATTAAAAGGGGCAGTAAAAGCCTTTAATGCCAGCTCTGGTTCGGTTGTGGTAGCTGATGTTGATAGTGGTGAAGTATTAGCACTTGCCAATAGTCCGTCTTACAACCCGAATAACCGTAGCAATGTTGCTTTACATCGTTTACGTAACCGCGCAATAACCGATTTTTATGAACCTGGTTCAACGATGAAGCCAATGGCCGTGTTGTCAGCACTTGAATTTGGTGAAGTCACCAAAGATACCGTGATTGACACCAGTAAACGTATTATGCGTTTAGGTGGCAGAAGAGTTGGCGATCCTCGTAATTACGGAAAACAAACACCAACTGATATTTTAGTGAATTCATCAAACTTAGGTACGTCAATGTTGGCGTTATCACTTCCTAAAGAGTTCTTTTTAGATAAATTTTTCCAAGCGGGCTTTGGTGAAAGTACCGGTATCAATTTGATTGGTGAAAGTGAAGGCATTATGCATACGCGTTCTCGCTGGTCACAAATTGAGCTAGCAACACTTTCTTATGGCATGGGGGTTTCTGCTACGCCGATTCAAATGGCCCGTTTTTATGCCTCAATTGCTAATGGCGGTGTTAAAAAACCATTAAGCATTTTAAAACGCGAAAAAGTTAACAGCTATGACGAACAGCGCATTTTTTCAGAAAAAAACACCGAAAGCTTGCTAGGCATGCTAGAGCAAGTGGTTGAGAAAAAAGCACATAGAGCCAAAGTGGAAGGCTATCGCGTAGGTGGAAAAACAGGTACAGCGTTTAAAGCGGTAGCTGGTGGTTATGGCAATGACTATGTTGGTTTATTTACCGGCATTGCGCCTATCTCAGATCCTAAAATTGTTGTGATCGTGGTAATAAATGAGCCAGGTGGTGATTTATACCACGGTGGCGAAATTGCAGCGCCAGTATTTTCTAGGGTGATGCAGGGTGCTTTACGTTTGTTAAATATTGAACCTGATGCTGATACTCGTGTGGTAAATGCTAAAGATGATAACGGAGGTAAACGTGTTTAACGTTGATGCTCGTTATCTAGAAACGCTACTCGCTAAATTTACTATTACCGTCTCATTGACGGTTCCGAGCATGCCTCGCCAATTATGCAATGATAGCCGACAACTAACCGTTGGTGATGTTTTCTGTGCGGTGAATGGCACCTTACAACAAGGTAAAGCCTATATTAGCCAAGCATTGCAAGCTAATTGTAGCGTGATACTTGTTGAAACGTCTGTTCAAGCCGAACATGGTCATGTCAAAAATGCGCATAATAAAGCGGGAGAGTTAGTACCTGTTATTGCGTTTTATCAATTAAATAAACAGTTATTTAATGTCGCAAAAGCATTTTATCAATCGCCGCAAGCTTCATTAAATATGGTTGGTGTTACAGGAACGAATGGCAAAACAAGTACCAGCCAATTAATTGCGCAGCTACAAGATCAATTAGGTTTTGAAACCTCTGTTATTGGCACTAATGGCGCAGGTAAAGTCAATGCTCTTGAGCCTATTAATAATACAACTCCTGGTGCTTCAGAGCTTCATGCTTTATTACAACGTTTTGTCGAATCAGCTCAGCACACGGTAGTGATGGAAGTTTCTTCGCATGCTTTAGCACAAGGGCGGGTAAATGCTGAATTGTTTGATATTGCTGTTTTTACCAATCTTTCTCGTGATCACTTAGATTATCACGGCACCATGGAAAATTACGGTGAAGCTAAGGCGAAGATATTTGCACAAAATGACAACCAATATGCGGTAATCAATGGTGATGACCATTGCGCTCAGCAATGGCTGAGTAAGAAAGCCATTAAACAACCGACTATTGTCTATGGAAAGCTAAGTAGCGTTCGTCAATATGAGAAGTTTGTTTACGCTGCAAAAATAACCCCGAACCATGATGGCGTGAAAATAGAATTACAAACACATTGTGGAGAAACCGAAATACACAGTCCTTTGCTAGGCATATTTAACGTTGACAACTTATTAGCCGCGATCAGTGTATTGCTAGTACAAGGGATTGGTTTAACTGAGATTGCAACGGCAATTACCAAGTTAACACCGGTAACTGGCAGAATGGAAACATTCCACGCAAACCATCTACCTCTCGCTGTTGTTGATTATGCACATACACCAGACGCTTTACAAAATGCATTGCTTGCCTGCCGAGAACATTGTTCAGGCCAATTGTGGGCAGTGTTTGGTTGTGGTGGTGATAGAGATAAAGGTAAACGTAAATTAATGGGGCAAGTCGCTGAAAAATATAGCGATAGAATTGTTGTGACTAATGACAACCCGAGAAGCGAACAACCTGAAGCGATTGCTAATGATATTTTGTCAGGTTGCGTTAAGCCAGAGCATATTACTGTGATGTTAGATCGCCAACAAGCGGTTATCTATGCGTTAAAAAACGCAAGCCAGAAAGATGTGGTGTTATTTGCCGGTAAAGGGCATGAAAATTATGTCGAAATACAAGGCGAACGCCATCAATACAATGAACGCGAGTGGGTAAGCTCACAATATAAAATTGGTATAACGCAATGATAAAACTACAACTATCAGAAATTGCTAATGCGGTAGATGGCACCTTAATCGGTGAAGATAAAACGATTGATGCTATCAGTACAGATAGCCGTTCATTGGCAGAAAAAAATGTTTTTCTAGCCTTGCGTGGTGATAAGTTTGATGGTCATAAGTTTGTGCAACAAGCTGAAGATATTGGTTGTTCAGCGGTAATTGTTGATCATGACTGCCAACTAAATATTGCTCAAATTGTGGTTGAAGATACCCACAAAGCACTAGGAAAAATAGGTGCTTACGTGAAAGAAAAGGTATCACCGAAAACAGTGGGTATTACAGGAAGTAGCGGTAAAACAACAGTAAAAGAAATGGTAGCGGCTATTTTGGCTCGTTTAGGCAACGTGCTTGCGACTAAAGGTAATTTCAATAACGATATTGGTGTGCCATTAACGTTATTGCGTTTAGAAGAAAACCATGATTTTGCCGTGGTGGAAATGGGCGCGAATCATATGGGCGAAATTGCCTATACTTCTGGTCTTGTTCAGCCTGATGTTGCGGTTATCAATAATATCGCCGCCGCTCATTTAGAAGGGTTTGGTGACTTATGCGGTGTTGCACGAGCAAAAGGCGAAATTTACGAAGGCATGAAAAGCAACGGTGTCGCACTTTATAACCAAGACTGTAAGTTAGCGAATAAGTGGCAATGGCGTTTAGTGGATAAAACCGTAAAAACCTTTTCTTGTTATAACAAAGCAGATTGTTACAGCAACGATGTTGTTCTTGATGACAATGGATGTGCAAGTTTCAACCTGTTTTGCGACCAAGTAGGCTCTACTTTTGTTGAATTAAGCATTCCAGGCCGACACAACGTATGTAACGCCGTTGCGGCCGCATCAATTGCACTTGAATTTGGTGCTAGCTTAGAAGATATAAGATTAGGTTTAGCTGAAATGACACCCGTTCAAGGCAGATTAAACCTTCATCGTTTAGATGAAAATTGTAAATTAATTGACGATAGCTATAACGCCAATGTTGAATCAATTAAAGCTGCTAGTGATCTACTCGCCAGCTATCCAGGCAAGCGTGTACTGATTCTTGGAGATATGGGTGAGCTTGGCACAAATGCACGGAGCTACCATCAAGAAGTGGGCGAATATGCAGCAGGTCGAGATATCGATGAGCTATTAACGCTTGGTGTATTAAGTCAAAGCACTGCTGATGCATTCAATCAACGTAAACCTTCTCACGGCAAACACTTCAGCGAGCGCAGCGTTTTATTAAAGCACCTTGCTCAAGTATTGGCAGGTGAGCAGCAAGAAATTTCGATATTAGTGAAAGGATCCCGTAGTTCTCATATGGAGTTGGTTGTTCAAGATATTAAAAAGTGGCGTAGTGGCCAAATGCATGAGGAAATTGCTTAATGTTACTTTGGCTAAGTGAATACCTAACTCAATATTTTACCGCGTTTAACGTTTTCTCATATTTAACGTTTAGGGCAATTGTTTCCACGTTAACGGCGTTGGGTGTTTCTTTATATTTTGGTCCTAAATTAATACGCTACTTACAACGAATGCAAATTGGTCAAACGGTACGTGACGATGGGCCTGAAAGCCATTTATCAAAATCAGGTACACCAACCATGGGCGGCATTTTAATTTTAGCTGCCATCGTGTTTAGTGTTTTATTGTGGGGCGACTTAACCAATCGTTATGTGTTAACCGTGCTGTTTGTCGTGGTCAGTTTTGGCATTATTGGTTTTGTTGATGATTATCGTAAAGTAATTCGCAAAGATTCTAATGGTTTAATTGCGCGCTGGAAATATTTTTGGCAAACGGTGTTAGGGTTTGGCACTGCATTATTCTTGTATTCAACGACACAGCAAGCATCTGAAACGGCACTCATAATACCGTTTGTCAAAGATGTGCTACCACAATTAGGTATGCTTTATATTTTATTAACCTACTTTGTCATAGTGGGTACAAGTAACGCGGTTAACTTAACAGATGGTTTAGATGGATTAGCTATTGTTCCAACCATTATGGTGGCGGCGGCTTTTGCAGTATTTGCTTATGTAACCGGCAATATTAATTTTTCAGCCTATCTCAACATTCCATATATCCCACTGACCAGTGAGTTGGTGGTGGTATGTACGGCAATTGTGGGTGCAGGTTTAGGGTTTCTTTGGTTTAACACCTACCCAGCACAAGTATTTATGGGTGATGTTGGCTCTTTAGCCTTAGGTGCGTCCTTAGGCGTTATTGCTGTACTTGTTAGGCAAGAGTTGGTGTTGTTCATTATGGGGGGCGTGTTTGTCATGGAAACGGTCTCTGTCATTTTACAAGTAGGCTCTTACAAACTACGTGGTCAGCGTATTTTTAAAATGGCGCCTATACATCATCATTATGAATTAAAAGGTTGGCCTGAACCACGCGTTATAGTGCGCTTTTGGATAATTTCTTTAGTGCTGGTATTAGTCGGCTTAGCAACGTTGAAACTTAGATAATTAGTAAGGTTTGTAATCAATAACATGAAATTAAATGTTGTCAATCATTATAAAAACAAACGCATTGTGGTGTTGGGTGCAGGCCTAACGGGCATGTCTTGCGTGCGTTTTTTACAACAACATAATATTTCATGTTTATTAAATGATAGTCGTGACAATATTATTAATGGTGCTGAATTTACACGTGCTTATCCAAGCAATACGTTAGTCACCGGTTTGTGGGATCTTGATGAAATTAGTCAGGCCGACATTCTCATTGTTAGTCCAGGAATAGATTTACACGCTGAGGATCTTTCTCCTCATATCTCAATGGGCTGCAAAGTTATTGGCGACGTTGAACTTTTTTGTCAGTTAAATGATAAACCAATTGTTGCTGTTACTGGCTCAAATGGTAAATCTACCGTCGTCAGTATTTTATCGCATATTGCTAGTGCTCTTGATGTCAATATGGCGCTTGCAGGTAATGTTGGTACGCCAGTACTTGAATTGATAAACGCGGAAGTAGATGGCTTTATTTTTGAATTATCAAGCTTTCAAATAGAAACATTGCAGAGTATGCAGGCTAAAGTGGCCACGGTTTTAAATATAAGTGACGATCATTTGGATCGGCATTTAACTGTTGAAAATTACAGCGAAATTAAACAAAAAGTCTATCAGCAGTGTGAATTTGCAGTAATCAACCGTGATGATCCTGCAAGCTTTAACCACTTAAGTTTATCGGCTGAACGTGTAACATCATTCGGGCTTGGTGTACCAAATCAGAATGATTTTGGCATTATCACGGAAGATAAGAGTCAATATTTAGCGTTTGGAAAACAAAAAATTATTGCCATAAATGCACTACCTTTAGCGGGTTTACATAATGCCTTAAACTATCTTGCGATATTTGCTATTGCTCATCGTTTAGGTTGGCCGCTTGATGCAGTAGCAAATGCATGCAAATCGTTTCACGGACTTGAACATCGTTGCCAACGAATTATGACTTCTGACAAAATCAATTGGATCAATGATTCGAAAGCAACCAATGTGGGGGCCACTGTAGCTGCTATTGAAGGACTTTATCCAACCCTAACCTCAGGTAAAATAATACTCATTGCTGGTGGTGAAGGGAAAGGTGCAAACTTTTCAGTTCTTGAAGATGCCATAACGAATAAAGTCGCTAAGCTAATTACATTCGGCAAAGATGGTCATCAAATCGCACAACTTAACTCATCAAGCTTACAAGTCGAAAGCCTTGAACAGGCGGTAAAGCAAGCAAGTGTATGTGCTAAAGCTGGTGATATAGTTTTACTTTCTCCTGCTTGCGCAAGCCTTGATATGTTTAAAAACTTTGCCGAGCGTGGTGATGTATTCGCTCAAACCGTTAAGTCGTTACAGGGGGCGGAATAATGTCGTCAGTAACTCAGCTGTCTTTATTCAAGTTTCATCAATGGTTCACTCATGAACGTAAAACAGTGGCTACGTTTGATAGAGACTACGTGCTACTTGCTGCTGCGATGTATGCTATAGGTCTGGTAATGGTGATGAGTTCGTCAATGCCTGTCGCTGAACGGTTATTTGATAATCCATTCCACTTTTTTATCAGACACAGTGTTTATATTGTATTAAGTGTGATTATTGGTGGTTTGGTCATGCAAATCCCTATGGTGAAGTGGCAGCAATATAGCGGACCGCTGTTGATATCTGCGATTGTGTTACTGCTCGCTGTACTTATTATCGGTCGTACCGTGAACGGTTCTACGCGTTGGATTGTTATCGGACCGATCACGGTACAAGCTGCCGAGCCAGCAAAACTTTATTTTTTCTGTTATTTATCTGCTTATATGGTGAGACGCAGAGAAGAGGTGATGGAAAACTTTAAAGGGTTTTTCAAGCCTCTTGTTGTTTTTGGTGTTTTAGCCAGCTTACTGTTATTTCAACCTGACTTAGGCACTGTGGTGGTGATGTTTGTGACCACTTTTGGTTTGTTGTTTTTGGCGGGAGCAAAGCTCTGGCAGTTTATTTCAATTGCCTCTGTAGGGTTGTCAGCGATTGCTGCGTTAGCGTATTTCTCGCCGTATCGCTGGGCGCGAGTAACCAGCTTTTTAGATCCATGGGCTGATCCATTTGGTACAGGTTATCAACTCACACAATCATTAATGGCTTACGGGCGGGGTGAAGTATTAGGACAAGGTTTAGGTAACAGCATTCAAAAGCTTGAGTATTTACCTGAAGCTCACACCGACTTTGTCATGGCGATTTTAGCCGAAGAAATGGGGTTTGTAGGTGTCGCTATGGTACTTATGTTGAGTTTAACATTGGTCTGTAAAGCCTTACTGCTTGGCAGAAAAGCGCTATTAAAAGAAAAATATTTTGAAGGCTTCTTTGCTTATGCCATTGGCATTTGGTTTAGCTTTCAAACGGCAGTAAATGTTGGTGCCAGTGCGGGGATTGTACCTACTAAAGGGTTAACTATGCCGCTGATCAGTTCTGGCGGTAGTTCAATGATCATCATGACGATAGCCTTAGTGGTATTAATGCGAATTGATCATGAAATTCGGGTGCAAAGCTTACAAGCGACGAGTAAAGGAGGTAAAAAATCGTGAATACGACTAAAACACCTACTTTATTAGTCATGGCTGGTGGTACTGGTGGACATATTTTCCCCGGTATTGCAGTAGCAGAACACTTAAAAGCACAAGGTTGGCATATTCATTGGCTTGGCACCAAAAAGCGTATGGAAGCTGAAATTGTACCTGCACATGGTTTTGACATTTCATTTATTAATATTGCGGGTATACGGAATAAAACATGGTTAGATTGGCTAAAGCTACCGTTTAAACTAGGGCAATCAGTTTGGCAATCAATTCAGGTTATTCGCAAAGTTAAGCCAGACGTTGTTTTAGGGCTTGGGGGTTACGCAAGTGCGCCAGGTGGAGTAGCTGCGTGGTTATGCGGTAAACCGTTAGTCTTGCACGAGCAAAATGCCGTTGCGGGGATGAGCAATCGTTATTTATCCAAAATTGCTGAAAAAGTGCTCTGTGCATTTCCTCATGCCTTTAATGATAGCGTTAAATGCCAAGTCGTGGGTAACCCATTGCGTGGTAATATTATTGCCTTAGAGCAAGTTATACCTGTAGAGCCAACAAGTACGAAAAAAGTATTAGTGGTAGGTGGAAGTTTAGGAGCAAAAGTGCTTAATGACACCGTACCGAAAGCTATCAGCCAAATTAAACGCCAAAATATTCAAATATGGCATCAAACGGGTAAAGGGCATTTAGCCTCAGTTAAGTCGCTATATCAACAATACGGCATTGATACTTCACAAGTCATATTACATGAATTTATTGATGATATGGCGAGTGCTTATCAATGGGCTGATGTAGTGATATGTCGAGCGGGCGCGTTAACGGTTTCTGAATTAGCGATGGCAGCTAAACCGGCAATATTTATTCCACTCCCTCACGCCGTAGATGATCATCAAACAAAGAATGCGCTGTATTTAGTTGAACGACAAGCGGCGAAACTAATTGCACAAAACGATTTAAACGGAACAAGCTTAGCTCAAATGTTAAATAGCTTATTTATCTCCGATAGCGTCATACAAGCCATGGCGAAAGCTGCACATGATGCTGCACATGCAAACGCCACAAAAGATGTTGCTAATATTTGCCAGGGGCTTGTTCAACGATGAGTAAACTTATGAAAAAAATATCGAATACCATTAGTACTATTCCAGAAATGCGCCGTGTTAAATCAATCCACTTCGTTGGTATTGGTGGTGCTGGCATGGGAGGCATCGCCGAAGTATTATTAAATGAAGGTTATCAAATCACCGGTTCAGATATCGGTGAAAACTCAGTGGTTAAACGCCTTGAAGGTCTTGGCGCAAAAGTAACGATAGGACACCAAGCAGACAATATTATAAGCGCAAGTGTAATTGTGGTATCAACGGCAATAGATCAAGAAAACCCTGAACTCATCAAAGCAAGAGAGTTACGTATACCAATAGTTAGGCGTGCAGAAATGCTAGCAGAATTAATGCGCTTTAGGCACGGTATCGCTATTGCTGGTACACATGGTAAAACGACAACCACTAGCTTAATAGCCAGTGTCTTTGCAGAAGCTGATCTCGATCCAACGTTCGTTATTGGTGGCTTATTAAATAGTGCAGGTACCAATGCACGTTTAGGTTCAAGCCGTTATTTAATTGCAGAAGCTGACGAAAGCGATGCGTCATTTTTACATTTACAGCCTATGGTTGCAGTGATCACTAATATCGATGAAGATCACATGGAAACCTACCAAGGTGATTTTGAAAAGCTTAAAGACACCTACATTGAATTTCTACATAACTTGCCTTTCTATGGGCTTGCTGTGGTCTGTATTGATAACCCAGTAGTGCGTGAAATACTGCCAAGAATTGGTCGCCAAGTGATTACCTATGGTTTTTCTGATGACGCAGATGTTGTTGCCACGAACTATCAACAAAGTGGTGGCGTTAGCTATTTCTGTGTAGAACGCCAGGGCTTACCAAATCTTGACTTAAGCGTTAATTTGCCTGGCCAACATAATGTATTAAATGCATTAGCGAGTATTGCAGTGGCAACCGATGAAGGTGTTGCTGATCAAGCGATTGAAAAGGCTCTCTCGAACTTTGCAGGTATCGGACGAAGGTTTGAACAGTTGGCTGACTTATCAACGGATAAAGGTCATATGGTGTTGGTGGATGATTACGGTCATCATCCACGTGAAGTTGCCGCAACGATAAAAGCGATGCGTAATGGTTGGCCAGATAAACGCTTAGTGATGATCTTTCAACCGCACCGATATTCCCGAACACGAGATTTATACGAAGACTTCACTGAAGTGTTGTCTGAAATCGATAGCTTATTTTTGCTTGATGTTTATGCCGCAGGTGAGATACCTGTAGCAGGTGCAGATAGTAAAAGCTTAGCCAGAAGCATAAGGCAACGGGGCCAAGTAGAGCCCATTTACGTTAGCGATTTAAAGAAACTCCCTGAGCTACTTGCCAGTCATCTCATTGATGGTGATATGGTGATCACTCAAGGTGCCGGTAATATTGGTGCGCTTGCTCGTTCATTAGCGAATGATGCGATATTGGGAGGCAACGATGAAAGCTAACCTTCATATTGCGGTATTATTTGGCGGTGATTCAGCTGAAAGAGAAGTGTCATTAAGATCAGGGCAGGCAGTAGCAAACGGCTTAACCGAAGCCGGCTTTAAAGTAACGTTAATTGATACTAAAGATTATTGCTTGTCTGATTTAGCAAGAGCTGATGTTGATCACGTGTTTATTGCTTTGCATGGTCGAGGTGGTGAAGATGGTAGTGTGCAAGGGGCCCTAGAGTATATGAATATCTCATATACTGGTTCTGGCGTACTTGGTTCAGCACTTGCGATGGATAAAATACGTTCTAAACAAGTGATGCAGTCGGCGGCAATACCAACCGCTGCGTTTGAGATAGTACATAAAGATAGCTTTAACAATGCTCAGGCTAAAACGATCCTGCAAAAGCTAGGCGATAAAGTGATGGTTAAACCCGCACACGAAGGCTCTAGTATTGGTATGTCAGTAGCTGAAAATCCCTCTGAATTAACGCATAGCCTTGAAACAGCTTTCCAATATGATGAAGAAGTATTAGTGGAAGCATGGATTTCAGGACCAGAATACACAGTCGCGATTCTTGGTAATAATGCGTTACCAGCAATTCATATGGAAACGCCAAATACCTTTTATGATTACCAGGCGAAATACCAATCAAGCACAACACGTTATCATTGCCCTAGTGGTTTATCTGATAATGATGAAAAAGCACTTAGTGACATCGCATTGAAAGCATTTAAATGCACTGGTGCAAAAGATTGGGGGCGCGTTGATGTTATGCGAGATAATAAAAACCAATGGCAGGTATTAGAAGTAAATACGGTACCAGGAATGACAGAAACATCGTTAGTGCCGAAAGCGGCCAAAGTTTATGGGTTATCGTTTGTTGAACTGGTAACAAAGATTGTTGAATTAAGCATAGACAATAAAGGCAAATAAGCACCGTGGCAACCAAGCAGAAAAAAGCAACGTCACAAAGCAACAATGTAGAACAACTTCATTGGGGGTTCTGGTTTGGTGTTAGCTTTTTTGTGTTAGTTATTTTATCGCTTTGTTATATGGGATGGTTGATGTCAGAACGCTTATCTGCGCAAGAATCTGCGCCGGTAACTTCTGTGGAAATCATGGGTGAAATGCCATATACCACAAGGTTAGACATTGAAAAGGCTATCGAAACAATCAATTTGGGTAACTTTTTTAACGTTGATGTAAATAAAGTACAACAGCATGTGGCTGATTTACCGTGGGTGTACTCTGTTTCCGTGCGAAAACAATGGCCTAATGAATTGAAAATTTATGTGGTAGACCAAGAGCCTGTTGCATTTTGGAATGGTGATTTTTTAATTAATACGCAAGGTGTTGCCTTTCAGGCAGATACCTCAAGGGTCGTTAAACATTTACCTGCATTTTACGGCCCAGAAGGTAGTGAACAAACAGCGTTAGAAAACTACACAAATTTGAGTGAGATTTTAGCATTTGGTGAACTAAGCATTGATGAGTTAATGCTTTCAGAGCGTTATTCATGGCAGTTGACACTAAATGATGGCGTATCGCTAAATTTAGGTCGAGAAAATAGAGTACAACGAATACAGCGATTTATCGATGTATATCCACAAATTAAAAAAAATGCTGAGCAAAAGCAACAAGTAGATTATGTGGATTTACGTTATGACACCGGCCTTTCAGTAGGTTGGAAACCTTTAACAGAGAAAGAAAGAGTTTAACTTAAATGGCAAAAGTTAATGACAGAAATTTAGTAGTAGGCTTGGATATTGGTACATCCAAAATCTCTGTTGCTGTGGGCGAAATTACGTTAGATAGCCAACTTAGCATTGTAGGTGTTGGGAGTCAGCCGGCGAGAGGAATGGATAAAGGGGGCGTAAACGATTTAAACCTCGTGATCCAATCTATACAGCGCGCAATTAATGAAGCGGAATTGATGGCTGATTGTCATATTACCTCTGTGTACTTAGGTATTTCAGGTAAGCACATTAGTTGTCAAAACGAAAACGGCATGGTGCCAATTAACGATCAAGAGGTCACGCAAGAAGACGTTGATAACGTGATCCATACCGCACGTTCAGTACCGCTTTCAGCAGAAAGACGTATGTTGCATGTGTTGCCCCAAGAATATTCTATTGATTGCCAAGACGGTATAAAAAGTCCAATAGGTATGTCAGGTGTGCGTATGGAAGCAAAAGTACATATCGTCACGTGCGCTAATGATATGGCAAAAAATATTGTTAAGTGTGTTGAGCGTTGCGACGTAAAAGCGGATCAATTAATTTTTTCAGCACTAGCGTCAAGTTATGGTGTGATCACTGATGATGAAAAAGAACTGGGTATCTGTGTGGTAGATATTGGTGCAGGTACCATGGATATTGCTGTATTTACTGGCGGTGCTTTGCGTCATACCGCGGTGATCCCTGTTGCTGGCAATCAAGTAACCAGTGATATTGCAAAAATATTTAGAACGCCGTTGAGCCATGCGGAAGACATAAAAGTGCAATATGCGTGTGCATTACGCCAAATGGTCAGTATGGAAGAAAACATTGAAGTTCCCAGTGTAGGTGGTAGACCTGCGCGCTCTATGTCACGTCATACGTTGGCTGAAGTTGTTGAGCCTCGATATCATGAATTATTCGAGCTCATCCAAGAAGAATTACGCCAGTGTGGTTTAGAAGACCAAATAGCAGCGGGCTATGTGTTAACAGGTGGTACCGCGAAAATGGAAGGCGTTGTTGAGTTTGCTGAAGAAGTATTTCAAATGCCAGTACGTGTTGCAGCCCCTCAACGCATAGCGGGTTTAAAAGAGTACGTTAATGATCCTACATACGCGACAGTAGTAGGGCTATTGCAATATGGCATGCAAGCGAACGAACAAAACCAAAGTGAAGAAAAGCCAACTGATGGTGTCACCAGTATTGGCACAAGAGTTCTGGCTTGGTTTAAAGGTGAATTTTAAAAAGGGTGACATTGTTATCCTGTTATTTTTAAAAGTTTTGGTGGAACAAAACATAACAATCGGAGAGAGAAAAAATGTTTGAATTAATGGAAGATCATAACGAAGAAGCTGTAATAAAAGTGATTGGTGTTGGCGGCGGTGGCGGTAATGCCGTTGAACATATGGTTTGCCAAACCATTGAAGGTGTGGAATTTATTACGGCAAACACAGACTCACAGGCGTTACGTAACTCATCAGCGAATGTCACGTTACAAATAGGTGGTGATGTCACAAAAGGTTTAGGTGCAGGAGCTAACCCAGAAATTGGGCGTCGAAGCGCAGAAGAAGACCGCGAAACCATCAAAGAAACCATTCAAGGAGCAGATATGATTTTCATTGCTGCTGGTATGGGTGGCGGTACAGGAACTGGCGCGGCACCTGTTGTTGCAGAAGTTGCTAAAGAATTGGGCATTTTAACGGTTGCTGTAGTGACTAAGCCTTTCCCTTTTGAAGGTAAAAAGCGTATGAACTACGCAGATCAAGGGATAGAATTTTTAGCACAAAACGTAGACTCGTTGATTACTATTCCAAATGAAAAGCTATTAAAAGTGTTAGGCCCTGGTACGTCATTATTAGATGCATTTAAAGCTGCCAATAACGTATTGCTAGGTGCTGTTCAAGGGATTGCGGAACTTATTACCCGTCCTGGACTCATAAACGTAGATTTTGCTGATGTTCGCACAGTAATGTCAGAAATGGGCACAGCAATGATGGGCTCAGGTATTGCTTCAGGTGAAGACAGAGCAGAAGAAGCTGCAGAAGCTGCAATTTCTAGCCCATTACTTGAAGATGTTGATTTAGCCGGTGCACGCGGCATATTAGTTAATATTACTGCTGGCATGGACATTTCTATTGATGAATTTGAAACAGTTGGTAATGCAGTTAAAGCGTTTGCTTCTGAAAATGCAACGGTTGTTGTTGGTGCGGTCATCGATCCTGAAATGACTGATGAATTAAGGGTAACCGTTGTTGCAACAGGTATTGGTGCAGAGCGCAAGCCTGATATCACGTTAGTGAATCCGACGCCAGCAGTTGAACCCATTGCGGTTGGTCAGGAATTTACTTCGGCACCACAACCAGAAGTAAATACACAATCAGCAGCAATGCCAGAAGCAAATGCTCAGGCACAAACACAAAAAGTAACAGCGGCTGCGATTGATGACTACTTAGATATTCCAGCATTTTTGAGAAAGCAGGCTGACTAAGTAATTATTTATTCCGGTATAAATACGCCGATAACGCGTAGGTATTTTGCTAAATTTTGATTTTGTTAAATTTTGATTTTGTTAAGCATTTTTGCTATATTATGCCGCCGCTCGAAAGGTGGTGCCATATTTGGCAATTAGTTAGAGCTTAAGAAGGCTACTTATGATTAAACAACGTACATTAAAAACGAGTGTTTCAGCAGTAGGTGTTGGTTTACACAAAGGTAAAAAGGTGCAGCTCACTCTCCGTCCTGCGCCTGCAAATACAGGTATTGTATTTCGCCGTGTAGACTTAGAACCTGTTGTTGATATTAAAGCAACGCCAGAGGCTGTTGGTGAAACCACGATGTGTACGTGTTTAGTGAATGAACAAGGTGTGAAGATTTCCACCGTCGAGCACTTGTTAGCTGCAGTTGCAGGTATGGGAATTGACAATTTAATTATTGACGTTGATTCTCACGAAATTCCGATCATGGATGGTAGCTCCTTACCGTTTGTTTATCTGATTCAATCGGTAGGTATTGAAACATTAGAAACAGCAAAACGCTTTATTCGTATTAAACGTCCAATTAGAGTAGAAGAGGGTGATAAGTGGGCTGAGTTACGTCCACACGAAGGTTTTAAAATTGATTTTGCTATTGATTTTGAACACCCGATTATTGCCAACACGGTTCAACAGAAAACAATGGACTTATCAACGTGCTCTTTTATTAAAGAAATTAGTCGAGCACGTACCTTTGGTTTTGTACGTGATATTGAACTGCTGAGATCACATAACCTTGCGTTAGGCGGTAGCTTAGAAAATGCGATTGTGTTAGACGATTTTCAAATGTTAAACAAAGATGATTTACGTTATGACGATGAATTTGTTACACACAAAATTTTAGATGCCATTGGTGATTTATTTATGTGTGGTCATAATATGCTTGCTGAATTACGTGCATTTAAATCAGGACACGGATTAAATAATTTATTATTAAGGGAAGTTTTCAAGCATAAAGATGCTTGGGAGTGGGTAACGTATGAAGACTCATCGGTTTCCCCGATAGAATTTCAAGAGGCTAGTGCAACAAGCTTCTAATAAAAATAACAAGCCGAACAATTTGTTCGGTTTTTTATTTACTTTAGTAAAATATTGTTTTGATATTACCTATCAGCAAGTTTAGCTAAGTTAAGAATTTTTTGTTTCAGTGAGTCAGATGCGTGCTCAGCGACTGCTTCAAGTTGCTTAGCGGTATTTTTGGAAAGGTGTTTGCGCGGCTTTGAATCCTCGCTTTCTTTTGCTATTTGATTTGCAAACGGTCGTACTTTTATGTCAATTTGATTGAACTGGCCTTGTGTAATG
Organism: Thalassotalea sp. PP2-459; assembly: GCF_001913705.1. GTDB lineage: Bacteria > Pseudomonadota > Gammaproteobacteria > Enterobacterales > Alteromonadaceae > Thalassotalea_C > Thalassotalea_C hakodatensis. The sequence goes on from NZ_MKQD01000037.1 coordinate 63,765, forward strand.
TCTGCGAGTTTACGGCAAATGTTCATTCGCTCAAATTGTAATCGTTGAGACCACACTGCAGAAGAAACACCAATAACACAGGTGTTCTGATTAAAGTTACTGATGTGCCACACTTGCTCTGGCAAGTCAGGGCAAGACTGCCGGATGATGTCTTCAAGCTGTGATAAAAATTTGGTTTTTGTGGCAATTTGTGCCAAAGTGCCTGCTGACGATTTTAGTAAGCTAGACGCATCAAACGGTGATTTATTTTTTCTAGCCATCGTATTTATGAAATATCAACAAAAGGTGAAATAGGTAGTATGAGTTTAACACTACTATACCGAGGAAAAAACGTAAGATTCTCAATGAAGCTTAATAAATTTCATTGGTTGTCTGCTATTACGGTATTTGCCATTATTTCTGGTTTTGTTGTTCACCTTTTTATGTCTGCCGATGCAGTGCCTAACAGTTCAACATTTACCGTTAAATCTCCCACTAAAGAGCCTGAAGCATTAACGGTAAGTAAACAACAGGTCACGGCACTTACCATGAAATTAGCTGAATTACAGAGCCAAGTATTAAGGCTTAATGCTTTAGGTGATCGTCTTGCAGAAGAAGCGAATATTCCCGCGAAAGAATTTAATTTTCAAGACTTACCTCCTAGTGGTGGCCCCATAGAACAAACGCTTTCTAGTCAAACTAAAACCTTAGCAGAGTTGCTTGCAGACATTACAAGTGTTGAATCATCACTAGCGTTTGAAGAAAAACAATTGAACTTGCTTGAATCTTTGACGTTAGGTCACCATATAGAAAATACCAGTTATTTATCCGGTCGTCCTATCACAAAAGGGTGGCTTTCGTCGTATTTTGGTACGCGTAAAGACCCTTTTACAGGAAGACCTGCGATGCATAAAGGGGTTGATTTCGCTGGTAAAGAAGATGCTGAAATTATTGCCACAGCCGCAGGCGTTGTATCTTGGGCTAGCCGTCGTTACGGTTATGGTAATTTAATCGAAATTAATCACGGTAAGGGATTAAAAACACGCTATGGCCATAATAAAGAGATTTTAGTGAAGATTGGCGACGTAGTGAGTAAAGGGCAAGTTATTGCACGGATGGGAAGTACAGGGCGTTCCACTGGACCGCACGTACATTATGAAATCTTGCGTAATAATAAGCAAATTGATCCCATTAAATATGTCTATCGCAAAGCAAAATAGAGTTAAGATGTATTGAATGATTGCATAGGTTGTATGATATTTATCACGCTTTCTGACAAGCAATGTACTAGGTAGGTAGTTTTTCTACGTAAACATGCGATAATGCAGAATTACTGACAAGTAAATACAAATAACAGGGCAATTAAACTCCAGTTTATTAACGATTGATGGCATGCTATTTACCACGAATTTAATCAGTGTGAAGGTAAAATCATCAACGTGAGTGAAATGTGCACAGTAAAATTCAATTTGTCCTAGTAAAATGTAAGTTTCTGGTGATCGGCTTAGACCGATCACTTTTATTTTTATCAGCTGAAGAATTTTCTTCTAACAATGGTTATACGAGATGTTTGTAAAGTTAATGACAAAGCTGTTTGGTAGTCGTAATGATCGACTTATCAAACAAATGCGCAAAGAAGTAGAAAAAATAAATGCCTTAGAACCAGCTATCGAAGCGTTGAGCGACGAAGAACTAAAAGCAAAAACTGCTGAGTTTAAAACCCGATTATCAAACAATGAAACGTTAGATGCTATATTGCCAGAAGCGTTTGCTGTTGTGCGTGAAGCAAGTAAACGTGTGTTTGGCATGCGTCATTTCGATGTACAGATGATCGGTGGTATGGTGCTTAATGACGGTAAAGTTGCTGAGATGCGAACCGGTGAAGGTAAAACACTTACAGCAACCTTACCCTCGTATCTAAATGCATTAACTGGTAAGGGCGTTCATGTTGTTACGGTCAATGATTACCTAGCAAAGCGTGATGCTGACTGGTCTCGTCCATTATTTGAATTTTTAGGATTGACGGTTGGTTGCAATATACCTGGTATGTCTCCTCCTGATAAAAAAGCTGCATACGAAGCTGATGTTACCTATGGTACCAATAACGAATTTGGTTTTGATTATCTTCGCGATAACATGGCATTCTCTCCTGAAGAACGGGTACAAAAACCGTTAAACTTTGCTGTTGTTGATGAAGTTGACTCAATTTTAATTGATGAAGCGCGTACACCATTGATTATTTCTGGGGCAGCAGAAGATAGTTCTGAACTATATCGTTCAATCAATGAATTAGTGCCAACACTTGATATACAAAGTGAAGAAGACAAAGATGAAGAAACCGGTCAATCTGCCGATTTTGTTGAAGGTGACTTTACCGTTGATGAAAAAGCTAAACAAATTTATTTAACGGAACGTGGTCAAATTCGTATTGAGCAAATATTGCAAGAAAAAGGCTTAATTGAAGAAGGCGATTCATTATTCTCTGCAAGTAATATTACGTTATTACATCATGTAATGGCTGCACTGCGCGCGCACAAGTTGTTCCAAAAAGATGTTGATTATATTGTTAAAGATGATGAGATCATTATTGTTGACGAACACACGGGTCGTACGATGGAAGGCCGTCGCTGGTCAGAAGGTTTACACCAAGCTGTAGAAGCGAAAGAAGGGGTAAATATTCAAAATGAAAACCAAACATTAGCATCAATTACCTTCCAAAACTTTTTCCGTATTTATACCAAACTTTCAGGTATGACAGGTACTGCGGATACCGAAGCTTTTGAGTTTAATCATATTTATAGTTTAGAAACTGTGGTTATTCCAACCAACCAGCCAATGGTGCGAAAAGACATGGCTGACTTGATTTATTTAACGGCAGAAGAAAAATTTGAAGCAATTTTAGAAGATATTCAAGATTGTGTGAAACGAGGCCAGCCAGTACTTGTTGGTACCATTAGTATCGAAACCTCTGAATTTCTATCTTCATTTTTGAAAAAAGCTAAAATTAAACATAAAGTGTTGAATGCTAAATTTCACCAGGAAGAGGCTGACATAGTAGCTCAAGCAGGTAAAGTTGGCGCAGTAACAATTGCCACTAATATGGCGGGTCGTGGTACAGATATCGTTTTAGGCGGTAATTTAGACTCTGCCATTGCAGCGCTTAAAAATCCAAGTGAAGAAAAAATTGCCAAAGTAAAAGAAGAATGGCAGGAAGAACACGATAAAGTACTTGAGTTAGGCGGCTTACATATTGTCGCAACAGAACGTCATGAATCACGCCGTATTGATAACCAATTACGTGGTCGCTCGGGTCGTCAAGGTGATCCAGGTTCTACACGTTTTTATCTTTCGATGGAAGATTCGTTAATGCGAATTTTCGCCTCTGAACGTATTACTAATATGATGCGTAAATTAGGCATGGAACGTGGCGAAGCAATTGAACACCCTTGGGTGACAAAGAGCATTGAAAATGCTCAACGTAAAGTTGAAGGTCGCAACTTTGACATTCGTAAGCAACTATTAGAATTTGATGATGTAGCGAATGATCAACGTAAAGTTATTTATGAGCAACGCAATGAATTAATGGATGAAGCAGACATTAAAGAAGTGATTGCTAATATTAGAACTGATGTTGTTAATAGCGTTATTGAACAACATATTCCGCCACAATCTCTTGAAGAAATGTGGGATATTCCAGGGTTAGAAGAGCGCTTAAAAGGTGACTTTGCGGTTGAAATGCCAATTGCTCAATGGCTTGAAGAAGACACAAAACTGCACGAAGAAACGTTACGTGAGAAAATTCTTGAGACCATTGAACAAGAGTATCAAACAAAAGAAGAAATGGTTGGCCCTGATGTATTGCGTCAATTTGAAAAAGCCGTGATGTTACAAAGTTTAGATTCACATTGGAAAGAACATTTAGCAGCGATGGATCATTTAAGACAAGGTATTGGCTTACGTGGTTATGCGCAAAAAAATCCTAAGCAAGAATACAAACGTGAGTCGTTTGAACTGTTTTCAGAGATGCTAGATAACCTTAAACATGATGTAATTGGAATTTTAAGCAAAGTAAGAATTCAAGCTGAATCTGATGTTGAAGCCGTTGAAGAGCAACACAGAAAATCAGACGAAGCACCTAAAGCTTTTACTCATGAATCAGCAAGTGAACCGGCAAGTGAAAACGCGATACCACGAGTTGGTCGTAATGAACCTTGTCCCTGTGGTTCAGGTAAAAAGTATAAACAATGTCATGGCAAGTTAAGCTAAGCACACATTATTGATATTTGAATAAAAGGGCTTTTTTAAAGCCCTTTTTAATGGCTAATTTTGAGTAAATAAGATGAGTACAAAGGTAAAACAAGTTCATGTTGCCGTAGGTGTTATTATCAATGGCGATCAAATATTTCTAACTAAACGCCTCAACAACGCGCATCAAGGCGGTAAATGGGAATTTCCGGGTGGTAAAGTTGAACAAGGTGAAAGTGTTGCTGGAGCACTGTATAGAGAACTACAAGAAGAAATAGCGATTGATGTACTATCATGCATCCCGTTAATTAAGGTATCACATGACTACGGTGATAAAAGTGTATTGCTTGACGTGTATATTATTGATAATTACCAAGGTGAACCTTGTGCTCAAGAAGGCCAAGGTGAAGGTTGGTATCAAGTAGAAGCACTAAAAACCCTTGAGTTCCCTAAGGCAAATGAAGCGATTATTGATGCTGTGGTTGCTTGGTTTCAAAGCAACAATCAGTGAATAGCCATGCCTAAATGCCAAGTTTCAAACCTATGAAATAGCTTGGCATTAATAACGCTAAACTACTGCAATAAGTGAACAGGGTAACCGCTGGTTATGCTCAATTATCATTCGGGTTCGATGAAAAATTTGCTGTGTTGTAATACTTCTTCTTCGAGTTGGTCGATCATTTCTTCAGTCAGAGGAACATCTTGCTGAATGGGTTGAGTGATTTTATGATTTTCGTCGGCCCAATCGCCAAGATCAATTAAGCGACAGCGCTCGCTGCAAAAAGGTCTAAATTTACTTGATGCTTGCCAAATTACGTCTTTTTGACAGGTTGGGCAATTCACGTTTATGGTCATTTATTCCTCCCATAAAAAATGCGTATTATAACAGTAGATTTTGTAATTGATATAACAGATGGTTTAGCAGCGGGCTAACTCAAAGGGTATCGCTAAATCACAGTACTTACGACCAGTTTGTTCACATGGACACATAAATCGAATGGAATACCGAATACGGTTACCACTAACTGTTGGATAGTACTCCGCGCCTTCAGGTACTTTCATCCTTAACAGCAATAACCCGTCACCACTTTCTTGAAAAAAACCATTATTGGTATTTATTTGTTCATAAGATCCACGTTGGCGGATAAACTTGAGAATTAAAGCAAGCGCTTGATACATGTTCTCAAGCAATGAGAGCCACACTGACTGTTGCTCACGCGTTTGTTGCTCTGGTTGAACTAACCAAAATCGAAGTTGTGGTAAATCAAAGCTAGAGCTGCCTCCTTGCATAGCAAAACGCTGTTTGAGTGTAGCAAGAAATTTATCATCTTTAAGCTGCAACCACTGCGGTGAAGGAGACTTTAATTGACTTAACAATGCAACGGTTTCTCTTAAGGTATCTTGTAATGCACTGTTATCAATGTCTGGAGATTTAGACCAAACGACAAGGTTTTGTTCTAACTTTTCTAAATCTTTTATTAAGTCACCACGTATGTCGTTTCTTTCTAGAGTATCGAGAATAGCAAATAATGCGTTGAAAAATACTTGGTGACTTAATGATATGTCTAGCGTTAAACACTCCTCCACTTGAGCAAATAATTGCTCGAGCTTTAAATAGTTTCTGATCCGTTCGTTCAAAGGGTGTTCGTATAAAATGCTAGTCATAATCACTTTTTACTGGGAATCTAACCGCTTATCTTAACCATACATAAATTAAATGGCTAATTTTTTAGGGAAATAGTTTTAATTCTTTGCTAATTCTAAGTATTTTAGGTGAATTTCTTGAACTTTTTCATTCAGTTGTGAAAACGTCAGGCTAGTGTTACTGATTATGTCATCAGCAAGCAAACACTTTTCTGTTCGAGGCATTTGACTATTAATTATTGCGCGAATTTGTGTTTCGTTACTGTTGTCTCGTTTTACACTACGGGAAATTTGCGCGTCTTGTTCTATATCAATCAATAACGTGCGATCAGTATATTTATCCAAACCATTTTCAAATAATAGCGGTGCAGAAAGTACCACGTATTCACTTTGTGCGGCCGCCAGTTTGTCGAGTAATTGCTGCCTAATGAGTGGGTGCAATAAGCTGTTTAGCCATTGTTTTTCATCTTCATGTTGGAAGATTAACGATCTTAACGCACTTCGGTTTAGAGACTTATCTTTGTTGAGAATTGAGTGGCCAAAATGTGCCTCGATTTTATTTAACGCATCACTGCCTTTAGCCACTATTTCACGAGCAACAATATCGGCATCAATAATATCAATGCCATATTGGGCTAGCTGATCAGATACAGTGGTTTTTCCGCTTCCGATGCCGCCTGTTAAGCCGATAACTAATGCCGCCATTATAGTAATAGGTCAAGGTACCATTGCCAGATAGCTTGCCCCCATAATAAACATACCCAGCCGGCGACAGCAATGTATGGACCAAAAGGTATTGCTTGCTCACGCCCGTGGCCTTTAAAAAGCATTAATGCAATGCCAACGATAGCGCCAACGGCAGAAGACATCAAAATTAATAAGGGGAGTAATTGCCACCCCATCCATGCGCCAAATACTGCAATGAGCTTAAAGTCACCGTGTCCCATGCCTTCTTTACCCGTTATTAATTTAAACAACCAAAAAACGCTGTATAAGCTTAAGTAACCGGCAACTGCGCCAATAACCGCTTCATCTAAGGGAACAATCAAGCCGTTGATATTAATCAACAGTCCTAACCATAATAAAGGATAAGTGATTTGATCGGGCAGTAACATATGGTCAAAATCGATCATGGTTAGACATATTAGCCCCCATGTTAATAGTAATACGGCTAGTGTGCTCGCGGTAACACCAAAATGAACAGCCACAACGATGCTTAATAACGAGGTGGTTATTTCAATACTTGGATATCTTGCCGAAATTTTTTGTTTACATTGGCTGCATTTACCGCGTAATACAAGCCAACTGATCACTGGGATGTTTTCGTAAAAGCGTATTTTGTGCTGACAATGTGGGCAAGTGGATGCAGGGCTTGATAAAGTTATTGGTTGTTGTTCTTTTACAGGCTTAGTGCTGAGCTCGTCAGCTAAAAATTCTCTACACTCTTGGTACCAAGTTTGTTCTAACATTTTGGGTAAGCGGTAAATCACCACATTTAAAAAGCTACCAATTAATAAGCCTAAAATACCAACGGTAATGTAAAAGCTAACTGGGGAGGTGGAAAACAATAATTGAAAATTTTCTAACACAATGACACTGCCTTAATAAAATCTAGAGACAGTGTAAGCGAATGCTTTTGAAAAGAAAACTAACGAGTGACTACACCACTTGACCGATTTGGAAAATAGGTAAGTACATCGCGATAATTAAACCACCAATAACGACACCTAATACCGCCATGATCATTGGCTCGAGTAAACTGGTTAATGAATCTACCGCATCGTCTACTTGCTGTTCGTACACCGTAGCTACTTTAGCTAGCATATCATCAACAGCACCTGACTCTTCGCCAATCGCTACCATTTGAATCACCATGTCAGGAAAAATATTACAATTACGCATGGCTAAGTTCATCTGCATACCAGAAGAAACTTCTGCGCGGATATCTAAAATAGCGTCACGAAATACTGCATTGCCTGAGGCACCTGCGGCAGACTCTAACGCATCAGGTAAAGGTACACCGGCGGCAAATGTGGTTGATAATGTGCGTGCATAGCGAGCCACAGCTGCTTTTTGTAGTAAGTCACCAATGACTGGAATTTTTAAAATATTTTTATCAACGGTATCTCTAAATTTTAGGCTATTTCTATGGGCTCTTTTGAACAGAAAACCTGCTCCAAATAATATGCCTAAACCAATATACCAATAAGCCTGCATAAACTCTGATATACCTATCACCATAAGGGTAAAGGCAGGAAGTTCTGCACCAAAACTATCAAAAATTTCTTTAAAAACTGGCACAACAAAAATTAATAAGATAGATGTAACAACGGCGGCAACCACTAATACCGCAATAGGGTAGGTCATGGCTTTTTTAATTTTTGCTTTTAATGCTTCTGCTTTTTCTTTATAAGTCGCGATGCGGTCGTAAATGGTCTCTAGTGAGCCTGATTGTTCACCTGAATTAACAAGGTCGCAATACAAGTCATCGAAATAACGCGGGTGCTCTCTTAAACATTCTGAAAGCGGAATGCCCGACTGTAGCTTATTACCGACATCACCGAGTAATTTTTGCATTTTACCGTTGTTATGGCCTTTGCCTATCATCTCGATGGTTTGCACTAACGGTACGCCAGCGCCAAGCATTGTGGCAATTTGTCGAGTAACAACAGCAATATCGGCAGGTGTAATGGCCTTATCACCGCCTAAGCCAAATAGTGGTTTAGGTTTCTTTTTAACGCGGCCAGGAGTAATACCTTGTTTGCGAAGTTGTGCTTTAAGCTCCATCATATTAACAGCGGAAAGTTCGCCATTAACTTTTTTGCCTTTACGGTTTACGCCATGCCATATAAAGACATCTAACGCTTTAGGCGCGGCTACTTTTGCTTTTGTTGCTGACACTGCCATACACTATTCCTGCTATCGCTGAGTGTTGTTGCTATGAATTCGTTACACGGTTTACTTCTTCTAAACTGGTTACGCCTTGCATGGCTTTTTTCAACCCAGATTGCCGTAAATTGTTAAAGCCTTCTTTTTGACATTGTGCGGCAATATCTAAAGAATTACCACCTTCCATTATGATGCTGGATATACGCTCGTTAATGCGAATTACTTCATAAATACCCACACGGCCTTTATAGCCACCTGTGCACTGATCACAGCCGACAGGCTTAAACAAGGTAATATCATTTAGCTGTTCAGGGAGAAAGCCTTGATTTAGCAGCTCAGGCTCAGGGATATGTTCCTCTTCTTTACATTGTGTGCATAATCTTCTTGCTAAACGTTGTGCAATGATAATTGTGACAGAGCTCGCCACGTTATAAGAAGGAACGCCCATGTTTAATAGCCGAGTTAAGGTTTCTGCGGCAGAGTTTGTGTGTAACGTTGAAAGTACCAAATGGCCCGTTTGCGCCGCTTTTATGGCAATTTCTGCGGTTTCTAGATCTCGTATTTCACCCACCATGACTATGTCTGGATCTTGGCGTAAAAATGAACGTAACGCACTAGGAAACGTTAACCCTGCTTTGGTATTTATTTGAACTTGGTTAATACCTTCTAAGTTAATTTCCACCGGATCTTCTGCAGTAGAAATATTACGCTCTGCGGTGTTGAGAATATTAAGGCCAGTATATAGTGAAACTGTTTTACCTGAACCCGTAGGCCCTGTGACTAATATCATGCCTTGTGGTTGAGCTAAGGCGTCCATGTATATTTGTTTTTGTTCAGGTTCATAGCCGAGCATATCTATGCCGAGCATGGCACTAGATGAATCTAGAATACGCATTACTATTTTTTCGCCCCACATCGTAGGTAGGGTAGAAACACGAAAATCGATTGATTTTCTTTTTGATAATGCCAGCTTTATGCGACCATCTTGCGGTACACGTCGTTCTGCAATATCTAATTTAGACATTACTTTTAAACGAGCCGCCATGCGAGAAGACAATGCAATTGGCGGCTTGGCAACTTCAGTTAAAATACCATCAACCCGAAAACGAATACGATAAGATTTTTCATAGGGTTCGAAATGTAAATCAGATGCCCCTTTTTTGATGGCATCCAATAGTATTTTATTAATATACACTACAATAGGCGCATCTTCTTTATCGCCTGTTGCGGTATCTTCATCATCGTTGCGTTCTTCTTGAACATCGATACCCGATAATTCTTCGGTATCAATATCACTGATATCAAGCGCACCGCTTTCTTCTTCTAATACCTTTTCAATACAGTTGTGTAGTGCTTTTTCATCAACCAGTACTAATTCAGTGGTAAAGCCGGTATTAAACTGAATTTCTTCTAAGGCATCTAAATTTGTTGGATCTGAAATGGCAACATAAAGCACTTTTCCGCGTAAAAATAAGGGGAGGGCATTGTGTTTTCGAATGAGCTTTTCGTTACGAATACCTTCGGGAACAAGGCTGGTATCAAAATGTGCTAGATCAATTAATGGGTAACCAAAGCTTCTTGATAATATAGTGGCAATGTTTTGTGCGTTATAATGTTTATCTTCAACAAGAAAGCGTACAAAAGGTTTTGATTGTTGAATAAAATCTGCACTGATTTTCTCGACCATTTCAGTCGGCACTAAATCATGCTTAGACAAAGCAGACAAAACGCTTGATTGTTGATGCAGTCCTTTCATAACACCTTGGTTACATTAAATTTATATTATTATTCAACAGTGTAACGCATTTTTGTTCACAAACACAAAACAGGAAAAAATTTTTATGAGAAAATAGGATCTTTTAATAACTTTATTATCTTTTTAAGTAGCTAAGTGTTTGTTAGTTCAATATATTAACAAAGCCCTGAAGCAATACAACCACCTGTACCGTTTGTCCATAGTACTCTTCCGCCGGTTACATTGCCGATTAAAATGTAGGTATCGCCAGAAGTAATACCACCAATATTATCTGGTGTGACGGTAATGGTTATTTGAGTAGCATTGCCAGAAAAGGTGACTGTATCAACTAACGTTGTTGCTGACCATTCAGGTTTTTCAGGTAAAGTACTGCAATCTGCTACCATATCGGTTTGCACGCAAATATCGATTAATTTTCGTGCTGGATCGGCAGCGGCAACAACTGTTGCAAAGCGTGCACGGTCAGAATAAGTTTGAAAGGCAGGGATAGCAATAGCGGCTAAAATACCTATGATTGCTACTACAATCATTAATTCAATTAAGGTAAAACCGCTATTTAGTTTTTTCATTATGCAAGAAGCTCCCGTAGGAGCTTATTAACTGATTAACATAAACCAGCCGCTTGGCACGTACCGCCAGGAGTCCACTGAATTGGCGCAGCTACACCGCCTGGCAACATGGTATATGTTACACCGTTTACGTCAGTGGCTGTAATCAATCCATCAACAACAGTAACACTTGCTACCTCACCACTCGCACCAGCAGCAGCAGGAATACCGTTTGTGCCGTGATCTGCATCTGCTAACGCATTGATTCTGCCAGTTTGTGCAGCAACTTCGAATGCACTTTTGTATGGTGTTACTGCTAGTACTACTTCTGAAAACGCTGCGCGATCAGAGTAGGTTTGATAAGCTGGCAGCGCAACGGCAGCCAAAATACCAATGATTGCCACAACAATCATCAATTCAATTAAAGTAAAACCTTTTTGGCCTTTTTTGGCAGTTAAAATGTTTTGTAGTGTCTTTTTCATAATAAGTAAATCCATACTAGTTATTACGGGGGCTAAATTCATACTGCGCCAAAAAATGAGAAATGTAAAATATTGTGTGCGATTTTTTGTTAATTTTTTTTAAGATTGGCTTTTTTGTACTAAATCAGGCTGATTTTTAACAAGTTGTTAACGAATTAAATCAGTAATAAGTTCATATTTTGAAGATTAATAATGGTTGGTTTTTGTTGTGAGGTCACTGTGTTATTAACGATAATGTTTAAACTGGTAAACTAACGCACTGTTCATACTTTGCTAAAAGTATGAACAGTGGCATTTGAGTATTGATATGTTTTAGTGTGGTAGACAATTAGACAAAGCGCATTGAAAGGTCAATAGCATTAACATGCTTAGTGATGGCACCTACTGAAATAAAATCAACGCCAGATTTTGCATAAGTGGTTAAGGTATCAAAGGTCATGTTACCTGATACTTCTAATTTCGTTTTCCCTGCAGATATTTTTTGTGTCAAGGTTACCGCTTGCTCTATCATCTCTGGCGTAAAATTATCTAACATAATTATGTCGGCTTGTGCAGTTAATGCTTCGGTAAGCTCTTCTATACCTTCAACTTCTACTTCAACGGTTTTTGATGGGTGGTTTTGGCGTGCAGTGCTTATTGCTTTAGTGATGCCTCCACAGGCAGCTATGTGGTTTTCTTTAATTAAGAATGCATCAAATAAGCCGATACGATGGTTTACACCGCCACCACAAGTCACCGCATATTTTTGCGCTAATCTCAGCCCAGGAATGGTTTTTCGTGTATCAAGTAATTTAGTTTTTGTGCCAGATAGCCGCTCAACGTACTTTGCAGTAACCGTTGAAGTAGCAGATAAAGACTGTAGAAAATTCAACGCTGTACGCTCACCTGTCAATAAGATTCTTGCGTTACCTTTGAGTTCAAATAAAGTGGTGTTTGCTTTTACTGTTTGGCCGTCGTTAACAAACCAAGTAATTTCAGTGTTTTGTGCTGCACTGTCAGCTAATACACTATCAAGTTGTTCGAAAACTTGATTTACCCATTCTACGCCACAAATAACACAGTCTTCACGTGTGATCACTGTGGCAACAGATTGTTCATTAGCAGGGATAAGTTCAGCGGTAATATCAGCAGATGAAGTAATATCATTAAGTGTATTTACACCAAGATCTTCACACAAGGAGCGAGTGACCGCTTGATTAATATCAGTTGTTAATTGCGCAGAAAACATGAAAAAAGTCTCTTATCTTTCTTTTAAAGTAAGTTGGTTGCCATATTGATTGAATTCTACCTGTTTCAGTGCGCTCATGCCTAATAGAATTTCATCTGATTTCATTCCTGGATTGATGCTAGCGCTTACATCGTATAGAAAAAGGTTACCGATGCTGAGTTCATTGAGTGTTGTTGCAAATACTCGTACGTTGCCATTCGCAGTTTGGGCAATGTGGCTACCTGTACTGGTTAAATTGAGATTGTCTGCAATATGCGCCGGAATAGAGACATTGGTAGCGCCAGTGTCTAATAAAAAAGTCACGGGCTTTCCGTTAATAGTGCCTTTAACGACATAATGCCCAGCTCTATTTTGTGCTAAAATGACTTCGGCTTTACCAGTATTAGACAGCCGAAATTCCGGTGAACTATTAGGGTTCCATTGTTTATCGAGTATATCTTGAAAGAAAAAAACAAGTAAGCCAATAGCGATTATCCAAGCTACCCAAACAAAATATTTTGCAAAGCCAATTTCAGGTGGTGTTTTCTGGTTCAAAACTTTAAATCACTCCCGTGTCGCAGTATGATGCGTTTAAATGTGCATCTATATTGTAAGATGATTATGACTGATTCACTATCGCAAAGTGAACATAAGATTGTAAAGGGTTGGTATTCGGCGGCGGAAAAATGTGAGTCACCGCATTTTGATTTGCGTGAACACTGCCTGCCAAAAGATATCAGTTTGTTAGTGATTCATAACATTTCATTACCCGCTGGGGAATTTGGTGGCCCATATATAACCGATTTATTTTTAGGTCAGCTGGATAAGCATGCTCACGCTAGCTTTAACGAAATATACCAATTACGGGTATCAGCGCATTGCTTGATTAGGCGTGATGGACACATAATACAGTATGTTTCTTTTGATCATCGTGCTTGGCATGCTGGGGTTTCTGAGTACCAAGGAAAATCAAAATGTAATGACTTTTCTATTGGTATAGAGTTAGAAGGTACCGACAACACTCCTTATACAGACGAACAATATTTTCGTTTAGCGGAATTAACAAAAGTGCTGAAATCTAACTACCAGCGAATCAATGCAAATATTACTGGGCATTGTGATATAGCACCTGAACGAAAAACAGATCCAGGCCCAGCGTTTGATTGGCAACGTTATAAATCGTTACTTAACCTGTCTACTCGCGTAATTTAGGTGCTATTCTAGTCACAATTCGTTAACATTGTTCAATAGTAGTAAAGTATAAACTTTATTGAACACTTACAGTTTCTAGTGTTCAGCAACAACAATTAAAAATGGAAGCAAACATGAGCTTGATCAGTTTATTAATTGCCTTAGCTGCAGAGAAATTTCTTTCTTCATCAGCATGGCAATTTAGTGTTTATTACCAACGTTATTTAACCCTGTTTAAAAAAATTAAAGCACTAGCAGCCCCACAGCGTTCAATGATGGCTAATGGTATTTTTATTTTGGTCCCTACAGTGCTTTGTTATGCGGTATTAAGCATTATTAGTGACGGTATATTGCATTTAATTGTTTCTACTTTGGTGCTAATTGTTTGTTTTGGTTGTGTTAAAACACGAGACACCTATAAACAATATTTGATGGCGGCATTCCGAGGCGAACAAACAACGTGCAGCTTGTATCATCAACAACTGACTCAAGATAAGAATTTACCCGAACTTGGCTTTGGTCAATCCTTAGTGTGGTTAAATTATCGATATTTTATTGCCATTATGATCTTCTTTGTATTGTTTGGCGCACCAGGTGCTTTATTTTACCGTTTGCTCACTAAACTGAATGAATCGCCAAAGTGCCAGCATGAGCGAAAAGAAAGTTTAATGAGGGCGGAATTACAAAATACTACCCCCACTGATGCTCAAGAGACGATAACGCAAGAAAGTACGCCACCAACGAATGAAGAGCAATCATGTGATGACGATCAACCCCAAGTTAAAAGTTTTAATGAAACGTTACTTTTCATTGTTGATTGGTTGCCAGTCAGAATAGTGGCTTTTGGCTATATGCTGGTTGGCCATTTTTCAAAAGCTTTACCTATATGGTTAGAAAACTTTTTTGATGTTGAAAAATTACCACATAAAGTTTTGATCAGTGTTGCGCAAAAGTCAGAAGACTTAATGATAGATAAAGACGACTGCACTGCTGAGCCTTGTTTATTGGTAAGGTTAGCTAAACGAACACTTTTATTATGTTTAGCGGTTGTCGCTATTTTAATACTGACAGGCGTAATTAGCTAACTTGTTGAATTTATAGTTAATTAACTTTGTCTACTCATTCCTTTGCTTTCTTGCTAAGCCTTTAATTGTTTTATTTAAAGGCTTCTTTACATTAATTTTTTCCACCTTTTAGAGACTCAACTCTTTATTATTATCATGTGATTTTAGTGAATAGTTACTGTTGTTTTTTTCGGCAACTAAGCTATGTTCTATTTACATTGTTGTTGTTGTTTGTTATTTTTACATCAGTTTCTATATTGGTATTACCAATTTACCACGTGTTTTTTTGATCTAGAATAGTACAAATTTGCGTGATAATATTTTGTATAAGATGGATATTTATGGTGCTTCCTAACATCAAACAGCCACTAAAGCAGGCAAAACTTTCTGATGTGATTCAATCACAATTGGAAACTATGATTTTAGAAGGAAGTTTAAAAGCGGGCCAAAAACTACCGCCTGAACGTGAGCTGGCGAAACAGTTTGATGTGTCACGCCCCTCATTAAGAGAAGCGATACAAAAACTAGAAGCGAAAGGCTTAATTAATCGTCGCCAAGGTGGTGGCACGTTTGTTAGTGAACAAATTTTAAAGGGTTTTTCTGATCCGCTGTTTGACTTAATGGCAAGCAGTAATGAAGCACAATTTGATTTATTAGAATTTCGTCATGGTATTGAAGGTATGTCAGCTTATTACGCGGCAATGCGCGGTACCGCTGCTGATTATGAGCTGATTAAAGCGAAACATGAAGCCATTGGTAATGCGCAAATTGAGCAGGATTACCATGAAGAAGCTGCGGCAGTATACGAGTTTTATTTAGCAATATGTGCTGCGTCGCACAATGGTGTTATTTTACATTTAGCCCGAAGTATGTCGCTTTTAGTGATTGATAATATTGAAAAAAACCTAACAATTTTGGCGCAGCGTCCGGATATATTTGCCAAGATTGCTGAATATAGAACACGCTTACTCGACGCAATATTGAGCGGACAACCGCAAAAGGCGTGGGGCGCAAGCCATCGACATTTAGCGTTTATTGAAGAAGTTTTACTGAATTTGACTGAAGAACAAAGCCGTATGGAACGTTCAATTCGTCGAATGCAGCGAATTTAAACCGTGAAGGTATAAGATTAAGAAGTTAGCAGGTTCATGCTTATTTGTTTATTACTCGTTGAATTTACCACGAGCAATAATAAGAATAATCGTTAATCTAAAAATTTTACATTTATAAATAACATATCGGAGACTAAGTAATACTATGTCTGAGCTCCCAGAAAACATGGATATTGATTCATTAGAAACACAAGAGTGGATTGAATCAATGGAAGCAGTTTTGGAAAATGAAGGTCCAGAACGCGCTCATTTCTTATTAGAGAAGCTAATTGATCAAGCGCGCCGTAGTGGCACACACTTACCGTTTGATGCAACTACAGCGTATGTAAACACTATTCCTCCAGGGCAAGAACCTCACATGCCTGCGGACCAAACCATTGAGCAACGTATACGTGCTGCAATTCGCTGGAATGCGATGGCTTTAGTATTACGTGCTTCGAAAAAAGATTTAGAACTTGGTGGTCATATTGGTTCTTTTGCTTCTTCAGCAACACTTTATGATGTAGGTTTTAATCACTTCTTTAAAGCGGCAACACCTGAAAATGGTGGTGACTTTATTTTCGCTCAAGGTCATATTTCTCCGGGTATTTATGCGCGTGCCTTTTTAGAAGGGCGCTTAACTGAAGAACAAATGGCGAACTTCCGTCAAGAAGTTGATGGCAAGGGCCTTTCTTCATATCCTCATCCTCACTTAATGGATGACTTTTGGCAGTTTCCAACGGTATCTATGGGCTTAGGTCCATTACAAGCAATCTATACCGCTCGTTTTCTTAAATACTTAACTGATCGTGGTATCAAAGATTGTTCTGAGCAACGCGTCTATTGCTTTTTGGGTGACGGTGAGTGTGATGAGCCAGAATCATTAGGTGCCATTGGCTTAGCTTCTCGTGAAGGCTTAGATAACTTAACGTTTGTAATTAACTGTAATTTACAACGTTTAGATGGCCCTGTTCGTGGTAACGGAAAAATTATTCAAGAACTAGAAGGTACCTTCCGAGGTGCTGGTTGGGAAGTGATTAAAGTGATTTGGGGTTCTTATTGGGATCCATTAATTGCGCGTGATACTTCTGGTAAATTAGTTCAGCTAATGAATGAAACCGTTGATGGTGAATATCAAAACTGTAAAGCGAAAGGCGGTAAATATACTCGCGAGAAGTTCTTTGATAAATATCCTGAAACATCAGCGATGGTGGCAAATATGTCAGATGAAGATATCTGGCGTTTAAACCGTGGTGGTCATGATCCTGTTAAAGTATATGCCGCTTATGAAAAAGCGATTAATACTAAAGGCCGTCCAACGGTTATTCTTGCAAAAACGGTAAAAGGTTTTGGTTTAGGGCAGTCAGGTGAAGCGCAAAACGTTGCACACAATGTTAAGAAAATGGACATTGAGTCAATCAAGCAATACCGTGACCGCTTCAATATGCCCATTGGCGATGACCAAATTGAAGAGTTACCCTTCTTTAAATTTGATGAAGACAGCCCTGAAATGCAGTACATGCGTGCTCGCAGAGAAGCATTAGGCGGTTCATTACCGGCACGTCGAGTGCAAGCTGATGAACAATTAGAAATTCCATCGTTAAAAGCATTCGATGCTATTACAAAAGGTTCTGGTGATCGCGAAGTATCATCAACAATGACATTCGTACGAGTGTTGAATGCCTTATTAAAAGATAAAAAAATTGGTAAACGTGTTGTGCCAATTATTCCTGATGAAGCGCGTACTTTTGGTATGGAAGGTTTATTCCGCCAAGTAGGTATTTATGCTAACGAAGGTCAAAAATATATTCCACAAGATGCGGATCAAGTTGCTTATTATCGTGAAGATAAAAAAGGCCAAGTTTTACAAGAAGGTATTAATGAGCTAGGTGCAATGGCTTCATGGGTTGCTTCTGGTACTTCTTATTCAACTTGTAACGCAACGACCATCCCATTTTATATCTATTATTCAATGTTTGGTTTCCAACGTGTTGGTGATTTAGCATGGGCTGCAGGTGATTCTCAAGCGCGTGGTTTCTTATTAGGTGCTACAGCAGGTAGAACAACGCTTAACGGTGAAGGCTTACAGCATCAAGATGGTCATTCACATGTTCAAGCAGGTTTAATTCCTAACTGTGTAACTTATGATCCAACCTATGGTTATGAAGTTGCCGTGGTGGTACAAGATGGTTTACGTCGTATGTACGAAGAAAATGAAAATGTTTTCTATTACTTAACGTTAATGAATGAAAACTATCAACACCCAGCTTTGCCAGAAGATAAAGACATTGCTGAGAAGATCATAAAAGGTATTTACCAGCTAGAACGCGTAGAAGCAAAATCTGCTAAAGCCAATGTGCAATTAATGGGGTCAGGTACAATTTTACTGCAAGTACGTGAAGCGGCACAAATATTGGCCAATGATTACAGTATTTCTTCTGATGTATATTCTGTCACTTCATTTAATGAATTAGCGCGTGAAGGCCAAGCGACAACACGTGACAATATGCTTAACCCAGAAGCTGAGGCAAAAGTGCCTTATATTACACAAGTGATCACGAAAGAGGCCGGTCCGGCTATTGCCGCTACTGATTATGTGAAAGCGTATTCAGACCAAGTACGGGCATTTATCGATACCGAATATCGCTGTTTAGGTACGGATGGTTTTGGTCGTTCTGATAGCCGCGCTAATTTACGTCGTCATTTCGAAGTGAATGCAGCGTACATTGTCGTTGCATCATTATATGAATTAGCCAACAGAGGTGATATTGAACGTAAAGTTGTGACAGAAGCAATTAAGCGTTTTGATATTGATACTGAAAAACTTAACCCGCTTTACGCATAATTAAGACTAGAGGAGAAGATTATGTCTGATGTTCAAAAAATTCTAGTCCCAGATGTAGGCGGCGAAGAAGTTGAAATCATTGAGATCTGTGTTGCTGAAGGTGACTCAATAGAAGCTGATGAAGGTATTGTTACTGTTGAAACCGATAAAGCGTCAATGGATATACCTGCACCGATGGCAGGCGAGTTAACATCACTTAGTGTCAGTGTTGGTGACAAAATTAAAGAAGGTGATGTAATAGGTGAACTAAAAGTTGCGGGCGACAGTGACGCAACTGATGATGATGCCGCGCAAGAAGAAGATAGCGCTGAATCGGAAGAAAAAGCTGAAGATGATGCTAGTTCTGAATCTGAACCTGAAAAAGAAGCTAAGTCAGAGTCTAAACCGTCATCTGGTGGTAGCGAAGTTGTTGATGTTGTAGTACCTGATATCGGTGAAGATGGCGAAGTTGATGTTATCGATGTGCTTGTTTCCGTTGGCGATGAAGTTCAAGAAGAAGACGGCTTGATCACACTAGAAACAGATAAAGCGACGATGGATGTGCCTTCGTCACATGCTGGTATTGTTAAAGAAGTTAGTATTAGTGTTGGTGATAAAGTAGGTAAAGGCGCACTTGTTGTGAAGCTTGAAACCAACAGTGGTGCGCCTGCAGCAATAGAGGAACCAAAAGCATCTGAACCTGCAGATGAAAAACCAGCTGAAGCAAAATCCGAAGGTAAGAAAAAAGCAGCACCTGTACCTCATCACCCTTCAGCGGGTGAGTTTAAATCTACTGGTAAAGTATATGCATCGCCGTCAATTCGTCGTTTAGCGCGTGAGTTTGGTGTTGACTTAACCTTAGTTAAAGGTACTGGCCGAAAAGATCGTATTTTAAAAGAAGATGTTCAATCTTATGTGAAATATGAATTGTCGCGCCCTAAAGCCACTGGTTCAAATGCTGTCGCTAGTGGTTCCGGTGGCTTGCAAGTTGTTGCAAGTAAGCCGGTTGATTTTTCTAAGTTTGGTGAAATTGAAACGAAAGAACTGTCACGCATTCAAAAAATATCAGGGCCGTTTTTACACAAGAACTGGGTAACGATTCCACATGTTACTCAATTTGACGAAGCTGATATCACGAATGTTGAAGCGTTCCGTAAGGAACAAAATGTTGTTTGTGAAAAGCAAAAATTAGGCTTTAAAATTACCCCACTTGTTTTCATTATGAAAGCTGCAGCAGATGCGCTAAGAGCGTTCCCAACCTTTAACGCGAGTTTAAGTGAAGACGGCGAAAGCTTGATTTTGAAAAAGTACATTCACATTGGTGTTGCCGTTGATACGCCTAATGGTTTGGTTGTACCGGTAGTGCGTGATGTTGATAAAAAAGGTATTTACGAACTGTCAAAAGAGTTGCTGGAAATTAGTGGCAAAGCACGCGAAGGTAAACTGAAGGCTGCTGATATGCAAGGTGGTTGTTTTACCATTTCAAGTTTAGGTGGTATTGGTGGTACGGCATTTACGCCGATCGTTAATGCACCAGAGGTTGCTATTTTGGGCGTATCTAAATCTGAAATGAAACCAAAGTGGAATGGTAAAGACTTTGAGCCTAAGCTAATGTTACCGCTTTCGATGTCTTATGATCACCGTGTAATTGACGGCGCTTTAGCGGCTCGGTTTACGGTTCACTTAGCATCGGTAATGAGTGATATTCGCAAACTTATTTTATAAAGATAAAGTGAAAAAAGAAAGTAATCAGCAATAATGTTGATTACTTTCTGCTACTTTGGTCTTAGAAAGTTAGATAAAAGATGGCGATTTACCTCGAGTTTGAGTAAACTTCGAGCCAGAAAAATCAAATGAATAAATACTTGTGGCTTTAATTTTTATAAGTGGCAAGTGACTAAACAACAAGTTAATTGAGGTTAGCATGAGTAACGAAATTAAAACTCAAGTAGTAGTTTTAGGTGCAGGTCCTGGCGGTTACTCAGCGGCATTCCGTGCTGCTGATTTAGGCCTAGATGTCGTATTGGTTGAAAGCCGCGAAACATTAGGTGGTGTATGTTTGAATGTAGGGTGTATTCCTTCAAAAGCATTACTTCATGTTGCAAAAGTAATCGATGACGCAGCAGCAATGGCTTCGCACGGTGTTACCTTTGGTAAACCAGAAATTGATTTAGATAAAATTCGTAGTTGGAAAGAAGACGTAATTGGTCAATTAACTGGTGGTTTAGGCGGAATGTCTAAAGCACGTAAAGTTAAAACCGTAACAGGCTTTGGTAAATTTACGTCAGACAAAGCAATTGAAGTTGAAGGTGCCGATGGTAAAACCACCATTAATTTTGATAACGCGATTATTGCCTGTGGTTCTTCAGTAATTGATTTACCGTTTATTCCAAATGATGACCCACGTGTTATTGATTCAACAGGTGCACTAGAGCTTGAAGATGTTCCGGAAGAATTACTTGTACTTGGTGGCGGTATTATCGGCTTAGAGATGGGTACAGTATATAAAGCACTGGGCTCTAATGTATCTGTCGTTGAATTTGCCGATCAATTAGTACCAGCAGCAGATAAAGACATTGTTCAGGTTTACACTAAGTACAATAAAAAGAAATTCAACATCATGCTTTCAACAAAAGTTGTTGCTGTAGACGCGAAAGATGATGGTTTGTACGTAACGTTTGAAGGTAAGAATGCGCCTGAAAAACAAGTACGTTATGATAAAATTTTAGTGGCAGTTGGTCGTAAGCCAAACGGTCATTTAGTTGCTGCTGATAAAGCAGGTGTAAATGTTGATGAGCGTGGCTTTATCAATGTATCAAATGAGTTACGTACTAATGTAAATAACATTTTTGCTATAGGTGATGTAGTTGGTCAACCAATGCTTGCACATAAAGCAGTTCATGAAGCACATGTAGCTGCTGAAGTTATTGCAGGTAAAAAGCACGTATTTGATCCGCGTTGTATTCCTTCAATCGCTTACACTGATCCTGAAATGGCGTGGGTTGGTGTTACAGAGCGTGAAGCGAAAGAGCAAGGTTTAAACATTGAAACAGCTAACTTTCCGTGGGCTGCTTCTGGTCGCGCTATTGCTTCAGCACGTACTGAAGGTAAAACCAAAATGATCTTTGAAAAAGAAACAGGTCGTGTACTTGGTGGTGCTATTGTCGGTATTAATGCGGGTGAAATGCTAGGTGAAATTTGTTTAGCGGTTGAAATGGGCGCTGATGCAGAAGATGTGGGTTTAACCATTCATGCTCACCCAACGTTAAATGAATCAATTGGCCTTGCAGCTGAAATTTTCGAAGGTTCAATTACTGACTTACCTAACCCGAAAGCGGTTAAGAAAAAGAAATAACAAATAAAAGTATATAGATTAGCGCTTTGTATTAATAGGCGTATTATCTAGTACAATAATAAAAGCCAGCGAATTCGCTGGCTTTTTGCTATTCTTTATTAGGTTATTTTTATAAATTAAGGTGTGAATACGTATGGTTAAATACTTTATGATCAGTTTGTTAATAACGCTGGCGGGTTGCGCAAGCAGTCAGTCGAATAGTCAGTTTGACTTTGATCATGGCGTTCATTTTGAACAAACGACCTTAGATGATGGACGACTTAATATTGTTGTTCGTGCACAAGAGAAGGTTCCTTTTAATCGTTTAGCAACTTTTCTGGTTAGAAAATCTTTAGATGTATGTAAATCTTATGGCTTTAAAATTGAAATTTTAAGAGGTGTAGAAGAATATGATGATCGCCTTGCACACCCAAACTATATCCTTCCTTCCTTAGCTGCAAATGTTGAGTGTCCATCGAAATAGACTGTACTTTGTGTACTTCTATCTTAATAGAATTTTTGATGAGTATTAGGCCTTTCATTTTACATAGTTTGATAGGGCACAGGTTCATATAATTAATTACGTCAAAATAAATAAAGCACTTAAGTGGGAAGGGTGTTAATAATCGTAAGGCATTAAAAAAGGGTTGCTAAATAGCAACCCTTTTTTATTTTAATAACATACTAAACCGCTTTAACAGGAATGTACTTAGTACTCATTTCTTCTGTTGGTGGTTCAAAGTTCGTTAAATCGATGCCTTCAACAGCAGCAGTGTACTCGTCCATTGTTGGGAAGCGACCCAATACCGTAGAAAGAACTACAAGTGGTGTTGAACCAAGAAGTGATTCACCCTTTTTCTCAGTTGTATCTGCTACTACACGGCCTTGGAACAAACGTGTTGATGTAGCAATTACAGTATCACCTGGTTCAGCCTTTTCTTGGTTACCCATGCATAAGTTACAGCCTGGGCGCTCAAGATAAAGAATATTGTCATATTTAGTACGTGCTTCACCTTTTGGTTTGTTATCGTCAAAAACAAAACCAGAGTATTTTTCTAATACTTCCCAATCACCTTCTGCTTTTAATTCATCAACAATGTTATAAGTTGGTGGCGCAACAACTAATGGCGCTTTAAATTCAATAGAGCCATTTTTCTTTTCAAGATTACGTAACATTTGTGCAATGATTTGCATGTCACCTTTGTGCACCATACAAGAACCAACAAATCCTAAATCGACAGACTTGTTTTTGTAGTATGAAACAGGGCGAATAACATCATGTGTGTAGCGCTTAGATACGTCTTCGTTGTTTACATCAGGGTCAGCAATCATCGGCTCAGAAATCGCATCTAAATCGACAGTAACTTCGGCATAGTATTTCGCATTATCATCTGGTGATAGAGCAGGTTGAGCGCCTGTTTTAATTTCTTCAATACGTTTGTCTGCTAGCGCCATTAAGCCTGCTAACATACCCGCTTCATTTTCCATACCCTTGTTGATCATGATTTGGATGCGGCTCTTGGCAAGCTCAATTGATTGAATTAGGGTTTCATTGTTTGAGATACAGATAGAAGCTTTCGCTTTCATCTCTGCCGTCCAATCAGTAAACGTAAATGCTTGGTCAGCCATAAGAGTGCCAATGTGTACTTCAATAATACGACCTTGGAATACGTTTTCTCCACCAAATTGTTTAAGCATCTGTGCTTGCGTAGCGTGAACAACATCACGGAAGTCCATGTGCGACTTCATTTTACCTTTAAAGACTACTTTAACAGAATCAGGAATTGGCATTGCTGACTCACCAGTAGCAAGTGCGATAGCAACGGTACCTGAATCAGCACCAAATGCGACACCCTTAGACATACGCGTATGTGAATCACCGCCAATAATAATGGCGCGATCATCTATCGTAATGTCATTTAATACTTTATGGATAACATCCGTCATTGCATGATAAACACCTTTTGGATCACGCGCGGTAATAAGGCCAAAGTTATTCATAAAGCTCATTAACTTAGGAATGTTTGCTTGTGCTTTACTATCCCATACAGATGCTGTGTGACAACCAGACTGGTAAGCACCATCGACTAACGGTGAAATCGTAGAAGCAGCCATTGCTTCTAGTTCCTGACAGGTCATTGGCCCAGTTGTATCTTGAGAACCAACAATATTCACTTTAACACGAACGTTCGAGCCGGCGTGAAGCGGTGTATCAGATATCACACCTACCGCATTGCGGTTAAAGATTTTTTCTACGGCTGTTAAGCCTTGGCCTTCGTGTGAAATTTCTTTTGACGGTGCGTAAACTTGTGGTATATCAATACCTAATGTTGCAGCAGCAAGTGTTTGAAGCTTCTTACCAAAGGTAACCGCATAAGAGCCACCTGCTTTCATGAATTCCATTTTTTGTGGAGTAAACGCAGAAGATACATCGACTAACTCTTCATCACCTTTGTAAAGCTTTTTAGCTTTTGTATCTATAGTTAACACAGTGCCGGTTGCAACTGAGTATGCTTCTTCTAAAATTGGGTCACCATTAGCGTCAGTAACCGTATTACCGTTTGCATCTACTTTCTTCACCCAGTTTTTAAGGTCAAGACCAATACCACCCGTTACATCAACCGTGGTTAAGAAAATAGGCGCTATACCGTTAGTTCCAGCAACAACAGGTGCGATATTAATGAATGGAACGTATGGAGATGCTTGCTCGCCCGCCCAAAGAGCCACGTTATTAACACCTGACATACGTGACGAGCCAACACCCATCGTACCTTTTTCGGCAATAAGCATAACTTTTGCATTAGGGTATTTAGCTTGTAATGCTTTAATTTCATCTTGAGCTTCTGGTGTGATCATACATTTGCCGTGTAATTCACGGTCAGCACGTGAGTGAGCTTGATGACCAGGAGAAAGTAAATCTGTCGAGATATCACCTTCACCAGCGATATAGGTCACAACATCAATTTTTTCGTCAATCTCAGGCAGTTTTGTGAAAAACTCCGCTTTGGCGTAACTTTCTAAAATGTCTTTTGCTATCGTGTTACCTTTTTTGTAAGCAACTTGTAAACGTGAAGTGTCTGCTTCATAGAGGAATACTTGGATTTTTAATACTTCTGCAGCAGGTGTTGAAACAGTTGTATCGTCACTTAATGCTAGATCAAGTAATACTTCAATTGAAGGGCCACCTTTCATATGAGAAAGTAGTTCGAATGCAAATTCCGGTGTAATTTCGGCTACAGATTCTTGGCCGAGAATAATCTCTTTTAAGAATTTTGCTTTTACACCAGCAGCGCTAGTTGTGCCTGGCAATGTATTGTAAATGAAGAAGTTTAATGAATCTTCACGGTGCTCATGGTTTTGATCTTTAATTTGTGCGATGATTTCTGATAATAACTCTGCACTATCGATAGGCTTAGGCGCTAGACCTAAATCGGCCTTACGGCTTTCAATTTCTTTGATATATTCTAAATAAAGACTCATTTAATACTCTCTTTAGCTTTTTAATTTGCCAATAACTTAAAATCAGCAGACAATTAATTGCCTATAGTTTACCTGATTTTTGCCTTACTTCGAATCCCTTGCGGCAATAAACGCCATTCATCATATTTATAGTTAATAGAAACCTTAGTTATAATGGTTGTATTATCCACAAAACAATACAGCTAGCCCGGCTTTATAATTAAGCTACCTTAATCGCTTAGATTTAGATCAGTTAACCATGCTTTTAGCAAGGTAAGGTTACTTAATTTTGTGCGTATTCGTAGTCTGATATACAGTGTTATAATGCTTACTCAGGTAAGTGACGAAACTTTTTAAGAGAATTTCATGAATCATCAAACGAATAACCCATTACATGGCAAAACACTTGAAGCCATTTTAAGAGAACTAGAAGCAAAAATTGGCTGGAAAGCGATGGGAGAAAACGTTGATATACGATGCTTTAATCATGATCCTTCTATTAAATCTAGCTTGAAATTTCTTCGCAGAACACCGTGGGCGAGAGCTAAAGTTGAGGCGATGTATTTAAAAGTCTTTCATGGTTTTAGTTGGCCTAATACCAATACGCATTAGAAATTAATCACTTAGCGAGAGTTCAAAGGCTAGAGATAAGGCATTGATTACAGATAATGGTTATTCAGGAGAACGATCTCCTGCGTTTTCTAATAGGCCACATCCATGTAATGTCAGTATTAAAATCAATAACAAAACATTTAGTTGCTTATTAAACATCAACTGTATAGGTTTTATTTTTAAATAAGTGTATATGTTAGGTTGCTAGGTATTGGTTTATTGTATGCATCATAAATTATGAACCATCGCTGGAACCTGTAATGGAATTACTCGCGCTTGTACTTTTTATTCTGTCATCTTCTGGAACGCCAGGGCCGAATAATGTGATGTTATTAACCTCTGGTGTAAATCATGGCTTTCGTAAAAGCCTTGCTCATGTGCTAGGTATTAATATTGGCTTTCCAGTTATGGTCATAGCGGTAGGCTTTGGTTTGGTTACGTTGTTTAGGCAATTTCCAAATATATACTTAATGATTAAAATCATCGGGATCTTATACTTATTATTTTTAGCTTATAAAATTGCCATGCTACCTGTTGAGTTTACTGCTAAAGAGAAAAAGCGGCCTTTTACCTTTATGCAAGCAGCTACGTTTCAGTGGGTTAACCCAAAAGCTTGGGTGATGGCGGTTAGCGCTATTATTGCTTTCACTTCATCCGCAAGTAGCGAAAATACGGAAGTGTTCTATATTGCAGCAGCATATTTAGTTTTTGGTTTACCTTGTTCATTATTTTGGCTAAGTATGGGATCTGGATTACAAACGGTGCTAAAAAAGCCTACATTCATTACTTGGTTTAATCGCTTTATGGCACTGATTTTAGTGTTGTCTATTGTGCCTATGATTGAATCAACGATAGTCATTTAGCTATTCAGTGTGGCGTATTTGCACTTTCTGTGTAGTTTAATCACAGAAAGTGCAAGACGTTGATAGAAAGGTTTACCCACCGACGGTAAGTTTTCCACCTTTCCCTAGACCACCTTCAACTTGTTGCGCTTTGTAGTTACGCAATGCCTTAACCATATGATTATATGAATCAGCGAATGCTGCGGTAATGACTTTACCTTCTGGTGTATCACTGTAACCACCAGCACCAACTAGGGCGCCAAAGAAACCTAGACCAAATGCTTTAAAGTCCCAGTTTTTCGCATTACCGACAGAAGACGATACTTGTACACCTGAGCGGTTATCAACTAATAATAATGTAGTGGCTGCTTCGTTACTTTTAGCTCCACCAATAAGTAAGCCGCCAATACCGCCAACTAGACCACCTAAGCCGCCTGTACCTTTTTCACTAAACTGAATAGAAGGTTGCATGGTATAATCAGCTGCTACCATTTGGCCTTTACCAAAGTTACTATTACTGCGTAATTCGCCAGAGTTCATTAGCTCACGTTCTTTGTTTACCGCAGCCATTGCTTTACCACGCTCTACTAACACAAAGCAATTTGACTGTTGGATCATGGTGCGTAATACAGGGAGCGTACTGCCTAAATTAGGATAATGACGTTTATAATACCCCCACCAATCTTGGTGCGTATCTTCAAAAACAGACAAAGTACCCAGTGTTTGTGTACAATTTTCTAAGCTACTATTTTGTCCTGACGATTCGCCGCCAGCAGCACCACCTGAGACAGTATTCCCTGATGACCCCCCCATAGAAGGACCTGTACTCATACAGCCAGCTAAACCAATACCCAACGCTAGAGAAAATACTACTGTGTTTAAGGCTTTCTTCATAAAAACTCCATTCATTTACTTCCAACAACTCAAGAGAGCACCTTGGTCACGTTAGGTGGCTCCTTAAAAAACTGTACTTATATTAGCGTTAATTGTTATTCCTTCGCTAGTTATTTTTTAACATAATCAGTAATTTCAGGTGATAAATGTACTCAAGCCATTAGACGAGAAGCTATCTGTTTATAACTAAACGAATAAAGGCACAGCTTGTATAATTAGCCAAAGAATCGCGACTAAAAACATAAAAATTCGAGGGGTTTTAAACGTTACCTACGTACACCAGTGGAAAATAAGTGAGTATTGTTACTGTTATGTTGGCTAGAAATGCTTATTTGCCTATTTTATTTTTGAGTTTTTTCATGTGCGCTTTAAACGCTTTATCGAATTCAGACAAACCACAAGCAAAACTCTCTCGTGATGTTAACCCTTCCATGCCAATGAATGATAAATCACGATCTACATAGCAAGTGCCATTTTCACCTTTAATTATGTTAATACCTGAGCCGAGCTGCTGAGTAGCCATTTTACGTTTTTCAGACTCATCAATCGTTACGGTTGAGTGAGGAACCAGTGCCGGCTTAGGATTAAAGATTGATCCTTTTGCTTGACCGTCCCTTAGTCGTGTAAGGTTTTCGAACATTGCTTGATCACGCTTTTCATTGATTGCTTTTATGGCACTAAATGTTTTTGTGCTTAAAGGGGACTCCAGAACCTTTTTCTTTTCAAGCATCTTATCTGGGTTACTAGCTATCGCTGGCAAAGATTGACTTTTTTCTTGTTTAACAGTTGTAGAGGTTGGAATATCGGCTTTAGGTGTAACAGATACATCAGCAACACGTTTTTTAGTAGTTTCGGTTACGCGTTTATTATCTTTTTTTATTTGAGCACTTTTAGCAGGTTGCTCAGAAGGCTTTAACGGCGTTTCTTTTACTTGTGGTCGTCGATATAAATAACTTTTTATTGGTTTTACTTGGTCAATGGTTTTATCAATACTCACCTTTGCTTGACTAACCACCCATAATAAAATCAGGTGAATAGCTATGGAGAATAATAAAGCTGGATAAATTCCTTTTAACACTATTTACATTATCGTTAATTACACTGTAACGATAGACCCCCTTGTTGAGTCTTAGTTCCAGATAATAATGAATTTTTTAGTTTTCTGTGTTTTAAGTCAGTGATAATAATCTAAAAAATTATATAGGGCTGATGATGTTAATAACGTGCTTATTTTTAGCTGATATTCATCGAAAACTAAAATGGCATTTTTGTGTCAAGAAAACGTCAATAACCAGCTTTTCATGTAGTAATTACATATGATAGTAGCGCGTTAAAGACGTTTTTCCTCTATACTTATATTACTCATTCACCGCGTGAGAAAGCGATGGAATACGATTTTATTCATGATCCTATTACAGGACAGGCGACAGCCAACTTTTCTTTAGACCACCAATTATTAGGGCCTTGGCTAGAAACTGAAATTGGCAGTGATGTTGATAAATTATCAAATATATTAAGTGCAATTAAACGTATTGAGCAAGGCAAAGAACAAGAATTAATGTTTATGGGGAGTGAATACACACTAACGCTGAACAGCCAAGATGCCGAGGTAAACACGAACGTGATGCTTAATGGTGAAGTGATTATGCCAGATGAACTAGCGGTTGATGCGTTACAGTTTGACTTTCAAGAAGGAGTGAGTTGCGGCGTTGATGATTTACGCTATATATTATTGTCTTGGGAGCAGTTTATCAAAACTAACTAAAATCAAATTGAATTATCTCATTTTATTTAATGATATTGTCATCACAATAACAATAAGTTAACAAAAAATGTGTTGTACGTGAGTGTGGTATTCAGCTATATACTGCGATTTAAGCGTATGTTGAACTGTAAATCGTGATGATACATTCCTTGCCTTTTCTGTTTTATTTATCATTTCAACCTTCGTTGTCAACATTATAGTGTTGAACCTGAAAGAGAAATAAATGTAACTATTTGACAATAGTGGTAATACTGTTCATCTTATATTCTCATGTCTTACGATTAATTAATCTGTGGATTTTAGCAATCATGAGATAATATCCGCAGATTTTGCTATGTTTTTTAAAGTATTCAAATAAAGTTGAAGCGTTTAATGGGTACTGTTTAAAACGGTGTGAATACTATAATCAGCATATAGGCAATTATGCCAATGCAGGAGGTCATCTTTTAATGTTTTTAAAAACAATATTAAAGCGTCAGTTTTTATTGATTGTTATCTTACTTTCTCAGCAAAGCTATGCTTTAGATTCACACCCGCTTGATACTCAAACCTATGCTGAAAAATTTACGACGGAACTTGTCACAAATGATATTAATGTTCCTTGGGGTATGGTGCAATTGCCAAGTGGCGAACTGTTAGTAACAGAACGCAGTGGAACCTTATATCTTGTTGTTCCTTCAACAGGTAAAAAACATACCATATCTGGGTTGCCTCCTATTGATGCAAATGGGCAAGGAGGTTTACTTGATATTGCTTTACATCCAAATTATCAAAAACACCCTTGGCTTTATTTTACTTATGCAAGTCCGGCTGGTAAGCCTGAAGGAAGTCATACCGCATTAGCTCGTGCTAAATTGTCAGCAAATAAGCAAGCACTTGTTGATGTGGAGGTGCTTTATAAAGCAACAGAGAACACAACTCGTGGCCAACATTATGGTAGTAGAATTGCCTTTGATGCTCACGGTTATGTGTATTTTTCAATTGGAGATCGTGGCGCTCGTGATGAAAATCCGCAAGATTTAACTCGTGATGCAGGAAAAATCCTCCGCTTACATCTTGATGGGCAGGTGCCTGAAGATAATCCTTTTGTAAGCAATAGCAAGGCAAAGGCTGCCGTTTATAGTTATGGTCATAGGAACCCTCAAGGGTTAGTTTACCGATATGATACTCAACAGCTCTGGTCGCATGAACATGGACCTCGAGGGGGGGATGAACTAAATTTAATCGAAAAAGGTGGTAATTATGGTTGGCCTGTTGTTAGTCATGGCGTTAATTACAATGGCACTATTTTTACACAATTGACCGAAAAGGAAGGAATGGTTCAACCGAAATTATACTGGAAGCCGTCAATAGCACCTTCTGCCTTTATTCATGTGTCCACAGATGTTTTTCCTCGTTTAAAAGGGAAGCTATTATTAGGTTCGATGAAGTTTGGGTATATTGTCGCTATTGAGATGAATGAACAACAAAGTATTAGCCAATACCAGTTATTAAAAGGTGTAGGGCGAGTTAGAAGTCTGCTTCAAGGTCATGATGGCAATATTTATATCGGCTTAGATGGTGAAGGTGTTCATAAAATTGTCGCATCAAAAACGGAATAAGTATAAAAGGATTTAACCATGAGTGAATTAACGTTAACGCAAAAGGTGAGAAAGCGTAATATTATTGCGTTATGTTTTTTTGCATTGTTAGCAACGTTATCATATGCACTTACAAGTAATGTTATTAAACAACAGCAGCATGATGCGCGTATTATTAATGTTGCTGGAATGCAACGTATGTTGTCACAAAAAATAGCATTGCACATTCATGAATATTCAAGGTCCGTAGAGAAGAACCAAGACGCACCGAACATCACTCAACTTCTGCAAGCCGCAACCTTAAAAATCAATGAAAACCAGCAGTTCCTAACAAATACTATTTTAGCGAATGATGATTTGTTTTCTGAAAAATTAACTCGGTTTTATTTTGATCCCCCTTTAGATCTTAATAAACGAATCACCCTCTTAAATAAACATGTTTCGGCGGTATTAGCATTACGAAATATAGATGAAATTAACGCCTATATTGCAACATATCTACCAGCTCAAATGATAGAAAATTTACTTAGTGACTTAAACAAAACTGTCACTTTAATTGAGCAACAAGCACAAGAAAGAGTCGCGCTAACCATTAAATTAAAAACAGTCACCTGGTTCCTTAGTATTGGCGCGCTCATTATTGCTTACATTGTCTTATTTAGACCTACTCAGAAAGCACTTAAAAAAAATTATACTGAGCTATTACAGGCTAAAAATGAGAGTGCTGAGTATCAATTTGCTATCAACCGCCATGCTGTTGTTTACAAAATTGATCAGCAAGGTCTGTTAACTTATGTAAACCAAAATTTCTTGAAATTCTACGGCTATCAAGAACATGAATCGATAGGTTTAAATGTTTTTTCTATTTGCTCTGAAGACTACTCTAAGGAAGCTTTTTCAACAATTTTTGCAACCTGTCTTAAAGAAGGCTATTGGCATGGACAGTCGATTAATATAGATAAAAAAGGTCGAATTTTATGGTTTGATACCACCATAGTAGCGTTGAAAAACGAACATGATGAGCAAGGTAAGATTGAAAACTTTATTGTTATTCAAAATGACATAGCAGAGCAGAAAAAAACAGAATTAGCTCTTAGTGAACTACATCGTATCACCTCAAACACTTCACTTACTTTTGATAAAAAAATTACAGAGTTGCTTACTTTAGGAAGTAAATTGTTTAATTTACCGTTCGGCATTTTAAGTGAAATAAAAGAAGATCAATACACTATTCTTCACTGTATATCACCGAATGGAGAATTAGCATCTGGTGCTCAGTTTAGTTTTGATGATACATACTGCTGGCATACCTACTTAGCTAACGAACCTAAAGCTTTTCATCATGTTGGCGAAAGTGAAATACGTGAACATCCCTGTTATGAAAACTTTTCTTTAGAAAGTTATATAGGTGTACCAATATATGTTGAAGAAAAACGTTTCGGTACACTAAATTTTTCAAGCCCTGAACCGGCAGAACATCCATTTAGTGAGCAAGAACTAGAGCTGATCCAACTTATCGGCAATTGGGTAGGTGCAGAATATACACGACAATTGCAACAAAAACGTATGCTAGAGCAACAAAGAATGATGGAGCAAATGGCACATCAAGCTCGTATTGGTGCATGGGAAGTTGATGTAATCAATGAAACTTTACATTGGTCAGCAATGACAAAAATGATCCATGAAGTGAGTGATAATTATCAGCCAAATTTGCATACCGCCATTGAGTTTTATAAAAAAGGGGATAGTAGAGACCGTATTGAAGAAGCATTACAAACTGTTACTGAAAAAGGTGGCTCGTTTAATGTTGAGTGTCAAATTGTTACGGCAACAGGGCAAGAAATATGGGTTGTAGCCCGTGGTACTGCTGAGCACACAAACGGAACTTGCGTTAGAGTGTTTGGCTCTATCCAAGATGTATCAGAGCGTGTGCGCGCGGCAGAAGAAATTAAAGGTTTTAATCAGCGGATGACACTGGCAGCCGATTCTGCAGGTATTGGTGTTTGGGAATATGATGTCGTGAATAATGTACTGAAGTGGGATGATTGGATGTGCAAACTATATGCCATTGATCGTAATACATTTTCAGGCGGCATTGAGGTTTGGGAAAACAGTATTCACCCAGACGATAAAGCACGTGTTCAGGAAGCATTTAACAAATCAAATATCGCCGATCAAAAACTTGAAATTCAGTTTAAAATCATTTGGCCATCAGGTGAGGTAAGACACATTCAAGCGGCTGCTCTCGCATTAGTTGATATAAACGGTAATACAAAAGCATTAATTGGGGTGAATTACGACATTACAGAACGCGTTGAAAATGAAATAGCACTTACGCAAGCTAAACTTCAAGCGGAGTCTGCAGCCAATGCCAAAAATGAGTTTCTTGCCAGTATGAGTCACGAAATTCGCACACCCATGAATGGCGTGATAGGGATGTTAGATCTATTACAAGATACCAAGCTTGATATCGATCAAAGTCAGCGGGTTAGAATCGCGCAAGAAAGTGCTAACTCTTTATTAACGTTAATTAATGATATTTTAGATTTTTCAAAAGTTGATGCAGGAAAGCTAGATTTAGAACATATTTCTTTCAATATAATTGACACGCTTACCAGCTTTATTCGTTCTATGTCTCTGCAAGCACAACAGAAAGGGCTTGAATTAATCTTGGATGCAACAGAGGTCGAGCAATGTTTAGTGATGGGCGATCCTAATCGTATTCGTCAAATTTTGATAAATTTAGTCGCAAACGCGATTAAATTTACCGAACAAGGTGAAGTAGTTGTCAGTGTAGCCCTTAATGAAGCCACGGATACAGATTATAAATTAACGATATCGGTAAAAGATACCGGTATTGGCATACCGACAGAACGCCAAACAAAGTTATTTAATGTATTCGAACAATTAGATGCATCAACTACTCGCCAGTATGGCGGTACAGGCTTAGGTTTAGCAATCGTGAAAAAGCTTTGTCTACAAATGAAAGGAGATATTCGAGTTGTCAGTGAGCATGATCAAGGAAGCGAGTTTATTTGCCACTTATTGTTAAACAAAGCGACAGATACATTACCGGTAAAACCCGCGAGTACTAAGATAAATTCAGTGTTAGTTGTCGATAAAAATCGTACCGCAGGCGAGGTGCTTTGTCGTCAATTAAACCATTGGCAGATCAATACGCAGTATGCTGCAGATGGAAATCAAGCAATAAAGATGTGCGAGCAACTTGTTGCATTTGAAAAGCCGCTATTTGATGTAATATTAATCGATGTTGAATTATCACAAGTTGATGGACGTCATCTTATTGAACGGTTAGACGCGGATAGTCGCTTTGATGCCGTAAATATCATTATTATGACACCTGTGAATATGCCAAGTATTGTTAGTCCTTTTATGGCTTTGAATGTACACCAACACATCACAAAACCAGTGACAACAGATGCTCTTTTATCAATTGTTAATGCTGACAATAAAGATGTTGATAATGAGCTGATTAACACGGCTTCTCATGATGAGGAACACACTGACGTTTCGAATAAACCAAATTCTGAGGTTTGTAATCCCCGCGTATTATTAGTCGAAGATAACCGTATCAACCAAGCGGTTGCCAAAGGCGTATTAACTAAATTGGGTATTGAATGTGAGGTTGCACAACATGGCGTGGAAGCTTTAGCGACATTAAAAAGTTTTGATAATGACTACTTTCAGTTGATTTTGATGGACTGCCAAATGCCGGAAATGGACGGTTATCAAGCTACGGAGGCGATACGTGCAGGAGAGGCAGGTATGACCTACCAAACGATTCCTATCGTTGCGATGACAGCTAACGCAATGAAAGGAGACCGAGAAAAATGCTTAGCTGCAGGAATGGATGAGTATATCACCAAACCGATAAACCAAAACAAGGTGAAATCGGTTCTCTCGCAATACGTTTCTACCGTTGAATAAAGTGTATTAATTTAGAGTAAATACTATTAAGCACTCGCTTGTAATTCAATGCTTTCTTCTAATAGGTCGAGGTAATCCTCTTGATCGAAATCTAAACAGCACAAAACATCTTCTTTAATCGCTTCCCAATCAGGTGCATCGCGGAAATGCTTTTGCTGAAAAACAAGATTCTCTGCCATTTTTAAAATAGCAAAATAGACTTGTTGGGAACGACTTTGAGACGTTGAAAGAAATTGACGGTCATGATGGCATAAAATTAACTGACAAATTTCTTTTGGTAAACGCCAAGATTTAGCAACATAATAACCGATTGTGGCATGGTTAACGCGAAAAATGTCATCTTCGATGACGGTTAAGGTTTTACTGGGTGTATTAAAAGCCTGTTGATAAACTTCTGGGTAATTTGGGTACTTCATTGCCATAACAGGAATACCACAATCGTGAAATAATCCTAACGAAAACAACTTATCAGTAGAAACGGCTAATTTTATTTTTTTGCCAATATTAACTGAGGTACTAGCAATATTTTGAGCATTATCCCAAAACTCCTCTAAGGCTATACTAGAATCATTTTGACTAAAGCACCGTTGCATTAAAATATTAGTCACTAACGTTGAAATGCCAGTTAAACCAATAAACTTGGTTGCTTTATTGATATCAGAAATAGAGCGGGCTAAACCATAAATAGGTGAATTAATGGTTTTGATCACGGTAGAGGAAACAGCAACATCTTGAGAAATAATGGATGCAACTTGATTAATATCAGGTTCATCTGCTGCAATAACACGTTGTAAACGTAGCAGCAACTCAGGTTGAGGCGGTACTGAAAACCCACGTTTTATATCCGCTAATACTTTTTCATCGACTTCTAGCATAATATTGATCTTTTGTTATTGTTCTTGTTTTCGTTATGCTTCCCATACATTATGATGGGAATGAAAATTAACGCTTTGTTTAAAAAAACGACACTTTACTATCGCTCAAATTGTTAAAATAAACAATGCAAATTTTAAGTATCTCTTTTAAACAGCCAATAAAAGTAACCATAAAAATGAAAACATCTAACAGAAAATTCAATCGTACTAACTTTTTAACCGCACTGATTATGTTGTGTAGCTTAAGCTTTTCAGCGGTGGCAAATGAGCTTTCATGGCAGGTAAAGCAATTACCCAATGAACCTTCTTTGCGTGGTAGCGCTATGGTTGATGGGAAAATGTGGGTGACTGGTACAAACAAAAGTGTGTTTATCAGTGAAGATCAAGGAAATACTTGGCTTGATAAGTCAGTTAATACTGAGCAATTGTTAGACTTTAGAGACATTGAAGTATTTGATAAACAAACCGCCATTATTATGAGCGTGGGCTCAGGGAAAGATTCTAAACTATTGAAAACTAATGATGGAGGAGATAGTTGGCACTTACTATACCAAAATGAAGATGAGCAAGGCTTTTTTGATTCCATTGGTTTTTGGGATAATCAAGTGGGTTTATTATTAGGTGATCCCGTTGATGGTTATTACGTTGTCAAAAAAACGCAAGACGGTGGAAAAACGTGGCGACGCATCGCAAAAACTAAACTCCCTTTGCTTCTCAACAATGAAGCAGCATTTGCTGCTTCTGGTAATACTTTACTCGTTGGCGAGCAAGGGAAAGCTTGGATCACAACTGGTGGCTTTTCTGCATCTGTCTATGTTTCTCATGATTGGGGCGAATCATGGCAACGTCAATCTGTTCCACTGTATCAAGCAACACAAACAGCAGGTGGTTACGGATTGGCGTTAAATCATCATCAACAATTGTTTGTTCTCGGTGGTGATTATCAACAGCGCCCTAAAGCCTATGCCAACATTGCACGTTTTGAAAAACAGTGGCAATTAGTCAATGCAGGGCAAAGAGGCCTGAGAACTGCAATGAGCTGTTCTGAACGACTGTGTATCGCTACAGGAAAAACAGGCAGTGATTTGTCTTTTGATCAAGGCAAAAAATGGCAAGCCTTTGATAATGAAAATGCTGAGCAAGGCGATAAAGGTTTTTATACACTGGCAAATGAAGGTGAAATGTTTATTGCCGCAGGTGCGAAGGGCAAAGTAGGTGTTATTCGCGTTAAACCATAGTGCCATGAATTGTGCTGCGAAATATCTCGCAGCACTAATGTGACATCATTCAATTTTTTCTGCTTACAATATTGGTTTGCTTCCGCTGTTTTTGCCTCGCTGACAACTCAAGAGCTAGGGCAAGTAAACTTGCCAAAATGGTTGTAATGAATAAAAACTCTTTATTTACTGTTTGATCTGAGACTTTAATTACAATGTCAGTAGTACGCTGTGCTTGCTGTTGCGCTGTATCTACAATTAACGAGAATGTAAGATTAATATCGCTTGATATTTTAGGCGCTTGAAATGATATTTTATTGTCGCGAGTTGTGAAATTAACCTTAGGGCCAGTGAGTTGTTGCCAAGAGTAATCTATTGGTTGTCTTTTGCCACCATCAACCACGGCAACTAAGGTTACTTTTTTGCCTGAAAAAGCGTTGTAAGTATTAATGCTCTTTATATGTATAGCAGCCGCATTGTTTTTAATGTGCGACTTTTTTAAACTGCTCTGCTGATATTGATTAAGCAAAAAAGCACCGATGGTGATCGCCATTAGTATTCCAAATAACATACCAAAAATTCGTAATAGGTGGTGGTGATAAAATTCGTTAATAGTGTTTATTTTGTTCATATATTTCCTACTGTGATGATTCTTGTTATGAAGAGGTAAATGTTTAATAGGGACCAAAAATGTTTTCTGGTGCATACCAAAAACTGCGCCAAAGGTTGTTACCGTGTATATAGTAAACATCGTCAAGATTAAAGATTGCTCTATCATCTAATGATGAAGGGAAGTGTGGGGTGACATTCAAAGAATTATTAAACGCAGATACATTCCCAATGTGGTGTAATTGAGCACCAGTGTTTTTATTCGTTATTTCTATTAACGTTAGAAAGTTTTCTTTAGTCCAAGTTTCTATATTGGTATTTTTTTGTTGCTCGCTTTTTACTTGCCATCTTTCCATAGGAATGCCAAAGCGATGACGTTCGTTAGGTTCACTTACGTGATGCGCGAGTGCAAGATAATTGAATTCAACAGGAGTGAAAGCTGCTGGCTGTGTAAAAGAGGCGATGACTCTAGGTGAATTAATGTTACTGACATCGAAAAGGCTAATTTTCGACCCTTGCACTATCGACGTTTGATCGTTCGTGTGAGTATTCTCAATTTGACTTTCTGGAGTATTTTGTTCTATGCCTAGTAAAAGTTCAGTTGAAATGGGGTGTAGATATGATAAACCGCTAGGTATGCTGAGAGTTCCACTAATATACGGTGCGTTTGGATTTGATAAGTTGACAAGATAGATAGGATCGCTTGCTAAAGACGTCATAATGTAGGCTAAATTATTATCAAAACGAACCGCTTTTATATTTTGCTGCACACTGTGATCAAGAGGACTTACTCCTATCTTTTGGGGCTGAGTATCATTGGGTAACCGCGCAATAATGTTAAGGGCTTTTTGCTGGCTATTTATGGGTTCCTGTAAAATAAATAATTGATGTTCAAAGCCTGTATTTTCATTTCCTTCAGTAGTAACAACGCGTAACATCGACTGGAACTCACTGAACCGTAAGTTCTCGTTTAATTCGCCAAAACCACCGGGTAGTGCAACAGAACCACGATAACCAAGTTCTTGTTCTTTAAATGAAAACTTATGAATGACAGATGTTTTTGCATTGTTGATATGTTTTTTTGTGTTGTATAAGTACATGGCTTTTTTCGAAGTATATACACCTTGAATATCACTATTAATGCACCGTGATGTGATTGACTCTGGTTTATTAATATCAATTACAGTCAATGTTGTTATTCCATCAAAACCATCGTCATCGTTACTTGTTGCAGAAATAAAACATTGATCAGATGTTACTAGTGGTGAGCTGATACCTTGATCATTGGTTATTTGGGGGAGAATATCTGCTATCGGGGTTGAGTAGATTTTTCGATAATTAGCAAGGTGTTCAGCGTCGTTGTTTGCAAGTGGCAGCCCAGGAATATAAGGGGAGAAACTACTTAGAAAGTACAGCTTATTACCAATTTTTCTGCTATCAATAATGCGTCCGTCAACGGTAAAAGTATGTTGCAATATCGCTTGTTCAGGTGACGAAATATCAAGGATAGACAGGTGGGATCTGTGTCCTACAGGAAAAAATGACGCTTTTTCAGGGGTATTTTTACTTGCGTAACCTGCATAGTGTTGTTGATTGCTAAAAGCTGCTAATCGATTATCGGTGATATATATACCATTAATTACGGCATCTTTTAACATCAGTGGAACGTAAATAATTGGCGTGATATCGCCTTGTTGATATGTCGATAAAATTTTAATACCTGGTGCTGATTCATCAGTTGATTGATCGTTATAGTGTGGGTTAGTTGCGATAAATATATATTGATCATTTTGTTTTATTCGATCGCCTGCGAAGGTAGTATTTTTTATTGCCGATGATGAATAACGTAAAGAGGTTACTGCGTGTTTTTCATTATATATTGGTACTAAAGGGTATTTATTCCTCGCTTTACTTCTTAAATAAATACCGTTTCGTAAATGACGTTGAAAAGTATGACGATCTACTTTTTTTAATGGCGTTGTTGAGTTTTCCAATGCATTTAACGGCGGGATTGCGTGAATATTTTGTGTCACGATAATGTCTGCTTTGTCTGAGTTGCAGCCAAGAACACAGAGACACAGTGTAAAAAGAGTAACTTTCAATGTCATCATGTTGTTCCTTATCGAATACTATGCATTATTGAATTACTATGAATGAAGTTAAGGTGAACTGCTGTTGCCAATTGCTATTAAATGTAATCAGGTGTAATCGCCGCTAGTATTTGTTGGCTTCTGTGATAAATTGAGGCAAAAATTTTCGGAGTAAACTTGTTGAAGTATTTAGCACTGCTATGTTGTTTTATTACTTATACTGCAATTGCTGGTTGCCACCCTGAGAGTGATTCGTGCGCACCCGTATCGCAATGGCAGTTTTCAATTGCTGTTGGTGGTGGTGTTCATACGAATCCGCTAAATGGCGGAGATAACATTCCTTTAGTGCTTGTTCCATCTGTAAGTTATTACAGTGAAAAGCTTTTTTTTGATAATGGGTTGCTAGGTTATTCGTTAGTAGAAAATGAACGTTGGGTTTTTAGTGCGATTACACAGCTTAATCAAGAGAAAGCTTATTTTACTCGTTGGCATCCAAAAAATATTTTTGTCGTAAGCATGAATAATGCGTTTCATGGCGCGTCAAAAGAAGCCATTGATATAAACCAAGTTGAAGATCGCGACTGGGCGCTTGACGCGGGGGGGCAACTTAATTGGTTTATTGATCAACACACAGATGTCATGGCAAAACTTCTGTGGGATGTTTCCAATGTTTACCAAGGTTACACAGGAGAATTGAGTGTTAATCACCGAGTAACTGTACCATTTATAGAACATAGCCAACTTTCTTTTGGTTTAGGCGCACAGGTTAATAGCCGTAAACTAGTGAATTACTATTATGGTGTGGAGCAACAAGATAGCCTGTTTACTCAAGTGACTTTTCAAGGCAAAACCAGTATTAACCCTGTTTTTCATGTGAAATTTACGAAAGCAATTTCAACCCAGTGGCGCTTATCGTTTTATTGGAAACGAAAGCTGCTTGATGCCAATACAGCTAACAGTCCACTGATTAACACATCACAAATAGATACCGTATTTCTAGGGATGGAATATGCGTTTTAAACTCGGTGTTAAGCGATGGTTACTTATCGCTGGAATACTCAGTCAGCCACTTGTAAATGCACAAGAAGTGGTATTAAATATCTCTCCTACCATATGTATTGTTAATAAAATGGGTGAACCGTGCACCATGACAGTAAATGTGAATTGGCAAACCCCAAACGCTGGTAATTACTGTTTATATCAAGATGCCGAGCAATTAACTTGCTGGCAAAACACGGCAAGTATAGCAACACGGTTAAATATTCATCTCCAGCAAAACATGATGTTTAGTTTACGAGATCAAGAAACAATATTGGCGCAAAAACAAATTCGCGTGAATGCGAGTGCACCAAGAAAATTTAGACGTAAATTACGAGCTCAATGGAGTGTATTTTAATGGCAAACATATTGTTGGTTGAAGACGATGAACGTTTAGCTAAATTAATCAAAGACTTTTTAAAACAAAATGGTTTTGATGTTACGGTGCTACATCGTGGTGATCACGCACTTGATTACATAAAAAAAAGCCAGCCTGACTTAACCATTCTTGATGTGATGTTACCTAAAGTAGATGGTTTTTCAATTTGTCGTGCAGTGCGTCCTTTCTATCAACAACCGATATTATTTTTAACAGCTAAAGACAGTGATATTGATCACGTACTTGGCTTAGAAATTGGTGCTGATGATTACCTAACAAAGCCCATTGAACCACGTGTACTACTTGCCCGAATTAATACACGTTTGCGGCGTAAGAGTGCTCCTGAACTCGCCGTTGAAACACTCTCTTATGGTGAGTTGTTTATAGATAAAACGGCTCGAAGAGTGACTTTGTCAAATCAGCTTATTGATTTAACAAGTCATGAATTTGAATTGTTATGGTTGTTAGCTGAAAACGCGGGTGAACCGCAAAGTCGTGATTATATTCATCAAAAAATGATCGGACGTGAATACGATGGCTTAGACCGCAGTGTAGACGTGAGAGTGTCTAGACTTCGTAAAAAATTACATGATAACGTAGAACAACCCTTTCGTATTATCACTGTTTGGGGTAAAGGCTATATGTTGAGTAAAACGGCTTGGCACAGTTAATGGTAAGGGAAGCATTTCACTGTAATGGCGCATTGAGGCTGCATTGAACCGCTTATTTATTCATTTATTTCTCGTGATCGTGCTAGGTTTAGTGACCATTAACTGGTTAACAGAATCACTATGGCAGCAATGGTATCCTCAGGGGAATGTTGAAAACCCACCGTTAGTTAGATCGTTAAGCGTTATTGTAGAACAACAAGCCTTACAGCCTTTGCCTTTATCGTCATTGTCTACCTTGTTAAACATGCCTGTGAGTATGCTTTCTTTGCAAGAAGTGGCATGGTTACCACAGCAACTTAAACAGTTAAACGCACATAGGCCAGTTGTAACCTATGATGCCTTTGATCAACTCATTGTTTATGTCAAAGAGCAGCGCTCTCAACAAGTGTATATGTTTGGGCCGATTAAGGTTAGCGCGATGGAGCCTGAGCACAATACGTTAAAAATCGTTTTACTTTGCTTGTCTTATTTGCTGCTCGCGCTGATTATTTACTTGTGGAGTAAACCGTTATGGCAAGATCTCAATCGATTAAATGCAATGACCGCACAAATAGCGAAGGGAAATTTCGCCATCACAGGTTTGAAGAGTAAGTCATCACCAATTAGTAATATTGTAAAGACATTTCATACCATGGCGCAACGCGTTACTCAGTTAGTTTCTGATCAGCGACAGTTGGTTAACGCTGTGTCGCATGAACTTAGAACGCCGTTAGCAAGGTTAAGGTTTTCACTCGAAATGTTAGAACAAGTTCCCGAGCAGCATCGAACTGAAATGAAGCAAGATGTTACAGAAATGTCGACGCTCATTGATGAAATGCTTAATTATGCGCGATTAGA
Source organism: Thalassotalea sp. PP2-459 (assembly GCF_001913705.1). GTDB lineage: Bacteria > Pseudomonadota > Gammaproteobacteria > Enterobacterales > Alteromonadaceae > Thalassotalea_C > Thalassotalea_C hakodatensis. Next base: position 106,835 of record NZ_MKQD01000037.1, read on the forward strand.
AAACATTGACGCAAGCGATAGCAAACAACAGAACGATCTTGTGTTGATTGTAAACCAAGTGGTTGATAAAGGTATTCGCCTATCTGATAAACAGATCCAGTGTTATCTACCAACGCATTGCAAATATTTTTGTAATGAAGTTCTCATTGAACGCGCACTACAAAACTTATTGAGTAATGCGATAAGGTACGCTAAGCAACAGGTGACAGTTTCGCTCACTCAGCATGAAGATAATATTCAATTAATCGTTGAAGACGATGGTTGTGGTATCCCTTCCGAGGAACGCGATAAAGTATTTGATGCTTTTTATCGTATTGATAAAAGCCGCAATAAAGCATTAGGCGGCTTTGGTTTAGGTTTAGCAATTGTTGAACGTATTTGTCGCTCACATCGTGGTTATTGTCAGGTAAACGAATCTTCGCTTGGTGGATGTAAGTTTATTATCAGCCTACCTCAACAGTAACAACACGTCCTGGTGTTTAGGTAGAGCTAATAGCACGTTCTTCAAGTAAGCAGTAAAAGTCGAATGCGTTAGGTAAGCTTTCACCGTCAACCTGATACGAACCTAACATAAATTCGTAAGGCATATAGAGGTAGCCAGATAAACCAAAATTTCCCCCATAAGAGTTACGAATGAGCAAAGCTTGTTTGTCATCATCAAAGCCAACGGCACAAACAGCATGGCCGCCAATACGTAATTCATCTTCACTTGGCATTGGCATAATGCCTGAAGATGGAATTTCGAAGAAACTACGGGGTTCAATAAAACCAAAAATTACCGGTGTTTGGTTACTCAGTGCGTGTTTAATTTCATCTATACCATGCTCAATACTTAAGCGGCAATATTTAACTTGTCTAAATGTTTTTGCTTGTTCAATCGCCTTTTTAGACGGTTTTTCGCTCATCAATTTTCGAATGATCGCTTGCTTTTCTGTCAGTACTAACTCAAGATTTTCGGTGATTTCTTCAAGAGATGCGGTTTTTATTAATTGATATAACGACTCAGGAACATGTGTTTTGGGGTAGGGCCATAAATCAGCACAACATACACCGAAAAGTTGCAATGCTTGGAAACCGTCACTGATCAATACCGGCATATTTTGTAATTCTTTGCCAGCTAATAAGCGCTCATGGTAGTAAATGTACATCGCAGAGGCTTTAGAAACTTGGCTGCAATCATCAAAAAACTCAGTTTTTTGCCTATTTAACGTGATCTCCATGGCGGCTGATAATGCACACCCCGTACAAGCATTCAGTAAACCCTGATCCATCACCGGTGAAATAATAAACTCGCGCAGATCAACGCGTGCTTGTTCACATGCTTGCCAATGGCTTGAATCGCAGTTTTGTTGATATAGAGAAGATGCAGTGCATTGATCATTTGGCACGACACTTCGGCAGTATAAATGTTGCATGGTATTTCCTTATGTTGAATTGAGCGTGGATCCGAATCAAAGCAATATTTGTTTTGCTAGAGTTAACATACACTTGCTAATCATACATTTTTTTATCTCGACTAAACAAAGAACACTTTAATGAATAGTGGATGTTTTGTAGTACTTATGTTGTATTATAATCTTTGTAATTCAAAATATTACACTAAACAAGGATCGTAATTGAAATCGTTTAACCTTAATTTGATATACGTACTTGCATTGTTTACGCAAGTGTTTGTCGTTCATGCGGCTGAATTTCCAACTAAGCATGAGCGGGAAGCCATTGTTGAAAGTTTATTGAATGGTATAGAAAGTGTTGATGGTGTAACAATTGAATTACGCGATAGTACGCGCGTAGTTAAATGGGATAACTTCAAAAAAATAGCTACACGAAATGTGGTGTCGGCATCTGATTGGAGTAGCTTGTATAGTGCGATTAATAATATTCACGATGGCATTATCAATCGCCATTCTTATATTCAAGTTGAAGAAGGTATCAGAAAACATGTAAAAGCCATTGCTAAATGGCCACGTTATAAACTTGGTTATACTTGGCCAAACATTACCTTTTTTGACTTAGATAATAAGCAAACGATTCTTTCATTAAATGGTACTTCGGTGATTGATCTCTTCGATGAGTTTTTTAACTTATATTGTAATGACGTGCATGATATTGGTTGCTTGAAGTTATTCTCTGTTGCAATAGGGCGCGGTTATCGCTTCAAAGACAATGCTGAAAAACTAGATGTTACCTTTAAAGGTGGCAGTAAAAAACAAGTTTTAACACCTCAAAAATTAAAGAAAATTGCAAAAAAAGGTGAGCCAAAACAATGCGAAAACTTATATACCAATTTACCTAAAAATCTTGTTTTTAAAGGTGATCAAAGTTGTTTATTTGAAATTGATAATCACTATTTATTGAAGATTAGATATTTTGGTCGTTGGGGTACTGAGCAAAACGATATTTATTGTCAAAAAGTTACCACAGAAGGAATGTGTTCGGATATTTTGGCTATTAAAAATATACTAAGCCAGCAAACTGCTAAACCTTTGATTATAGACCTTCAAAATAATGGTGGTGGCTCTGAGAATACACCATGGATTGCTGCATTAACTACAAATGGATTCATGGACAATGTGGTTTTATATAGAAGTTTAGCGCTTTTAAAAGATAAAGACATTCGAAAAGATTCATTTTATGACAATGAATATGCCGAAAATTGGTATCAAAAAATTAAAGTCAATATGAGTGAACAACACAAATACTTGCCGCCACGCGCAGATTTTTGCCGAGGCTCTAAGGAGTGCGCACTAGAAAATATTCCTTCAGCGAAGTTACCGATAAAGTATCGTGCTTTAACTTTAGTCATAAATGAAACATGTGTGAGTTCATGTGATGATTTTGTGTGGCGAACAAGGCGATATGCTCAAGCGAAAACTGTCGGACAACTGCCTGCAACGGATGGTGCTTACGCGAGAATTAAAGGGTATATCTATGTTGATAAGCAAGGCAATATTGGTCATACGCACGTTGGTGAAAGCCAAGACGTACCTGCTGAGGCGGAAACACTTTTAGTGAGCTATCGTATGCCAATATCTAAAACTATTGATGTAGATGGCAATAACTTAGATGGGGCTGATAATGTTTTGGATGTCGCAATTCCAATTACTAAGGAAAACTATACTAACATTGAAGATATCAACGTTAAGTTTGCGTTGGGCTTGTGAGTACACTTACAAGCTTCGAGTGATATAACAGTAAAATGACCAATATCTTATGCTGTTATCTAGTTTATCCGCAGTTTGCCGATATAATAGTATAAATGCAGTGTTGTTTGTGAAGTGGTAACCTCCTTGTATCAGAATATCAACGTTGATCACTTACCTGTGATCTCAACAACAGTAGAAGTCACAGGATTTAATTACTCGCCAGATATTATTTGGATATTTGATCTAGACTGTCATGGTTTTTGGTGGGGGAACACACGAGCGCTTGAATTTTGGGGGCTAGAAAGTGTTGAACAACTGATCAATAAAGACTTGTCAGATGATACTGAAGGCGCCCGCAAACGCACCGAACAAACGTTTGTAAAAGCGGCCGTTGAGGGGCAAACACAAGACCCATGGACGACGTACCCCAATGGTCAACCCAAGCTGATGTTAATGCGTCATGTTGCCGTGCTCTTAGGCGAAGAAAAACATCGAGGCATTATTGCGTTTATTAGTGAACAACTAGACAGCAGTTTTCAACCTGAAAATTTGTTATTTGCCGAAGCTGTGCGCTATACGTCAGCGATGGTCAGTTGTTATGACTTAACTGGAAAACGGCTTTTTGAAAACCCGGCTTTTACCTCATGTTATGACACGGCAACGTCGACACAATCTGTTAATGATTTTGTTGTCCGCTTTTGTGATACGGCTCAAGGAGAACAAAGGTTAAAGCAGGCACAGCAGCAGCAAGATTGTCAGCATGAACATTTAATGCAAACTAAACAAGGCCTTAAACGCCATCATGTTGATGTAAGATCGAGTCGTCACCCCTTAACGGGAGATTACGTTTGCTTAGTCACTGAATACGATGTAACGCAGCTTCACGATACGATTACTGAACTAAAACAAACTAAAGCAAGGCTGAAAAAATTAGCACATTATGATCCATTAACAACGTTACCTACGGTATGGTTGTCACGTGAGCGCGTGCAAACTGCTTTGGTAAAAGCAAAACGAGACAAAACGATAGTCGCGGTTATGTTTATTGATTTAGATGGCTTCAAACATGTTAATGATAGCTATGGTCATGCAGCGGGAGATAAATTATTAACTCTCGTAGGTAACAGGCTTGCTAGTATATTCAGAGAGTCTGATACCGTGGGTCGTATCGGAGGCGATGAATTCCTTGTTTGTCTACCAGAACTTTCTACAAAAGATAACTCATACGATTTAGCAGAAAAAACCATTGCAGAGTTATCACGTGAATTTGAGATTTTGGACGATAACGGTCATAGCCAACACGCCAATATTAGTGCAAGTATCGGCATCGCCTTTTATCCGGATGAAGGGCAAGATGTTGACTCATTAATTAAAGTGGCTGACAAGAAAATGTATCAAGCGAAAAATAATGGCAAAAATAAGTTCGTTGTTTAGTGTTTAGTTGCTCATATTTGACCTTGTACTTTTAAAGAATAGGTTTGTATTTCACCTGACAGGCAGCTATGAGCGATATACAGTCATTGAGGCTCAGACGTCTGAATGACGTCTCCAGCGCAATAGCCGACATTCGAGGACTAGAATTATCCCTAATTTGAATCCCTGATATGTGCCAAAACCAGATCGTTAAAATCCTTTTGTTGAACGATCCCTTAATACGTTTTGCAGTCACTTAAAGCCCAGTGATCCCAATGTAAATTGGGATCTACTTCGTACTTATTGTGAGAGAAAACAACGGAGAATCGAATTTGTAGCGCTATGTAACATCCGGATAGCCCACGTTTATATTCTATAGCATGACCTGCTGTATTCTACATTTATAGCCTATCGCCCGCAAATGGACTAGCCATTTGCGTTATTGTGCAAGTGGTAAAACATTTTCTACCGTGCACTTTCCGTCTTTAAGAACTACATTTTTCAGTGTTGCCTTGTTGCCTACTTTTTTAATCTCGGCACGAATTGAGCGAACTTGATTTCCATCTAATAACTTTTCAATTTTAGCTACACCTTCGCACTCATCGTCTGGATTCTTGACGGGGTTGCCGTCTTTATCTAGCAACCGAAAGCGGAGCATATTTCGACCTAATATGATCACAGACACCGACATATCCCCTAATGCGTACTCGACTGTAGTGTTAGGTTCAATTTGCTGTGTTTGTTTTTGTTCCACTTTCTTATTGGCTACCTCATCTGCGCTTGCCAACACCTTAAAATTTGTAAATGTGCAACCTAGTGAACCAGCCACACCATAGTGTCGTTGTACGCCATTTAATTCAACCCTAGAGCCCCCATGTTGTTTTGTGAAAGCAACGTGTTCTTCAGCGGTATAACTTTCGTCCTTATGAAACACTTTGCAGTTTTGATAGGTACTGTCGCCAAGAGTGATTTGCAAAGGATACTGCGCATTAAAACCAAATACCCTCGCCATATTTGTTAGAGAAGTTTCGTAAAAAAGCGGTATGGAAGCAATGGTTTTATTACTAATGGTTCCACTTACGACCCCGATGTCTTCCGAGCGTTTGATAGTCGTATTACTAGCTAAAACCTGTAAGGAAAATATCGCTAAGAGCAATACCAAGACCGATTTAACTTTTGATTTCATAAGTACCCTCCTTGTAAATGTTGAACAAACTATATTAGCGTAGCTTTAGGTAAATTCAACGATAAATATGAAATAACTAGTAGGAGCTTGGAGTAGGTTAAAGGCGGTAACCGTCAGTTATTCGCTCATTGATTTCAGACCAAAACGATTCTAAAAAACCAATGTCGGCTTACTGTGCAAAGTTAGCATTCAAATCTCGTGATGCGTTCGACTGGAAATGGCACATATGCGACAGCCAGATTTGATTGATTTCTATAAATCGAGTCTGTCAATTCAAGTAATGACTGATTCGTTTAATGCTGATTAGTTTTAATGCAAATAGATTTTCACTAAAGCTTTGTTAATTCGGCAACTTTTGTTAATACTTGCGCTTTAAAAGACTTACCAATATTGATCTCTCGTTCATCGATTAGCGTTATTTTATTTCCTTCAATAAAACGAATATGTTCAAGGTTTACCATGGCCGATTTGTGCACTTGTAAAAAGGACGAGTCTTTAAGTTGCTCTACAAAGCTTGACAGTGTTCTTGGTGTTAAAACGCTTTGACCATCACGCCAAACCTTCACGTAATTTCCGTAAGCTTCAAAACAACTAACGTCTGCTAAGTTTATTTTAAGTTGCTTTTTATCTACTTTAACAAATATCTGCTTTATGGTTTTGGGTTTATCTGTGTGCGTTGCTTGTTGAACTAATTTATAGTGATTAAGTGATTTGTTGCAAGCCTGAAGAAAGCGTTCAAATGAAAAGGGCTTTAAAAGATAGTCACTTACATCTAATTCATAGCTTTCTAATGCATGCTCTTGATAGGCACTAGTGATAACAACCTGTGGTTTTTCTTTCAAAACTTTAAGCAAGTCTAGGCCCGAAAGCATTGGCATATTAATATCCAAAAATAGCAGGTCTACCGATTGCTTGGAAAGGAAGTCAAGCGCTTGGGTGGCAGAATAACACTGTCCAACAACGTTGATAAACGGAACGTTTTCGCAAAAACTTAACAATATATCGTGTGCAAGTGGTTCATCGTCAATGATTAAGGCGTTAAGCTTGTTCATTATTTTCTAACTCTATTATCAATGTGACTAAAAATTCATGCGGTTGAACCGAAATAGTCAACGTGTGTTGGTTGGTGTAATCAAGCGCCAACCGTCGTTGCAGGTTTTCAAGTCCAAGACCTCCATCCGCTTGTCCTTTTGTTTGATTACTATTAACTCGTTCATCAATGGAATTATGGCATATTAGGCTAAGTTTATTGTGCTCGAGTGATAAATCGACAGATAACCAAGCTGGCTTATCTGTTGCATCAATACCATGTTTAAAGGCGTTTTCTATGAGTACGATTAAGAGTAATGGAGCTATTTTAAATTGGGTATTCTCTGCTAGTTTTTGGTCAATATTAATGGTTAATGTCGCTTTATGGCTGACGCGAATTTGTTGTAGTGCAATATAGTCAGTTAAGTAAGCAATTTCGTCTTTTAAACTTACACGATGATTACCACCTTTATACACGACAAATCGCAACAGGTTGGATAACTGTAGTATACATTGCGGTGCTTGCGCTTTTTTAGTTAACACCATTGAATATAAGTTGTTGAGGGTATTGAACAAGAAGTGAGGGTTAATTTGTTGCTGTAACCACTTTAATTCTGCTTCGGTATTTTGCTGTTTGAGTAATGATACTTCTGCAACCTGTTGTTGCCACTTAAAGGCTAAAATTAGAGGTAAACTTATCATCATGATAATAAAAGCAATACGTAAGTTCCAAACATCAAAGGGATCATCATTACCGCTAGGTAATAACGTGAATTCAACGCTATTTATCGGTAAAAACAACGTAAGCTGGCTTAATAGTGGCGCTGCTATTAACGTGAATGTGCAGGCAGTCCATAAATAATGAAATACCCCAAAACGAGCCATAACGTTGTTAATTAATACATGATGATTTATCCAATAAATAAAATAGCCACACATATAAAATGCAAAAAACTGAATAAAGTAAAAAAATAATTCGTCAAAACGTAACAGATTTCGTTTAATATCAATAAGAATGTGAATAGGTTGGTTTTCCATCGGGTTGTCTATCGAATTAAACACTAATGACCAAAACAAACTAAAGCACACCACGATTGCGAGTAAAGTATTGTCCATTGTGACTTTATCTTTAAATCTCGATAGATTTAGTGGTTTTACTTTTCGCCTTAAAAAAATAATGATCTCAATGGCAACTAAGCTAATAAACAAGGCTAACGTGTTATCAAAGAACTCTTCATAGCTGTTGCTGTTTTCTCTTATTATTAAATGCCCTAGTGGCAACATTATAAAACCGATGGCCCACCAAGCGAGTGCTGCTGTTTTTTCAGACCGTAAGCTTTGATATTTGCACCAAAGTACAGGTGAAATGAGAATCGCCAATACGCATACTCTTTGAGCAAAGGTTATCCAATTAAGCTCGTTAACGGTTAAAAAGGCATAAGATACGATAAAAGCAAGGTAGAGACTAAACGGCATAAATGGCGAGAAAAAATAAGAGAAAAGTTTTGTAGATAAAGCGTGACGTAACATAGCTGCCCGATGGAATTACAAGTTAAAGCCAAAGAATATATTGCGATGTTCTGTGTTAAATGTCAGTAAGTAAATGACAAAAAGCATTATTTTCATGATCAACGTACGAGAGGAGCTCATTTGCGGTTGATTTTGACATTCATCATTGAAGAGTCGACCTTGGTCATTGTTTACTCGCAATGCTGTGAAAAGTTATTAAAAATAGCGATATGTAACACTAAGAGTGGTGGATATATGCTAACTATAACGAACTTATGCAAAACCTACGCAGAGAAAAAGAAACAAAAGGCACCTGCATTGGATGATGTGAACTTATCAATTGGTTCTGGCATGTTTGGACTTTTAGGGCCGAATGGCGCTGGTAAGTCGAGTTTAATGAGGACTATTGCAACCTTGCAAAAGCCTGATACCGGCACGATAGAATTTGCGGGTGAAAATATCATTAAACACCCTGAGTTTATGCGTAAACAGTTGGGTTATTTGCCTCAAGATTACGGTGTTTATCCAGGGGTATCTGCTTTTGAGTTACTTGATTACTTAGCAAAACTAAAGGGTATTACTGATCGTAAGCAACGCAATGCGCAAATAGATAAATTGCTCGCACAAGTGAATCTTACGCAGCATAGAAATAACGCAGTTAGTCGATTTTCAGGGGGCATGAAGCAACGTTTTGGTATAGCACAGGCATTGTTGGGTGAGCCTAAGATGCTAATTGTTGATGAACCAACAGCAGGACTCGACCCCGAAGAACGTAATCGCTTTCATAACTTATTAGTTGAAATAAGCCGTGATAAAGTGGTGCTGTTATCAACACACATTGTTGAAGATGTCAGTCACCTTTGCCCTAACATGGCAATTCTTGCCGCGGGAAAAATTGTTAAAGAAGGCTCTCCAGCGCAGTTGATTAAACAAGTTCAAGGCAAAATTTGGCAGATTAAAACAAGTAAATCGAACCTTGAAGACGTTGTTCCTCAAGCTAACGTTATCAGCCAACGTTTATTTGCTGGAGAGGCCACCGTTCATGTTTATAGTGAGAGTCAACCTAGTCCCGATTTTCATCGAGTAACACCTGATTTAGAAGATGCTTATTTTGCAGCTTTGCATTGCCATGCGTTTGAATCGCAATTAAATAAGTAAGGAATTTATTATGAGAAGCTTATTAATTGCCGAGCTTAAACTACAAAGTCGCCATTGGATTTGGTTGCTTGCAATGGTGTTAACGTTTGCGTTTGGCGCTTTTGTGATAAATAAACAAACGCCAGACATGGACATTGACGTCAGCGGCGCTTTTTTTCTGATCAAAACCTTTGCTATCCAACTTTTGTTATTGCCAGTACTGGTAGCGATATTCTCTGCACAAGCCACTATCAGAGATTTTGATAGTGATATGGCGAGCATTGTCTATGCGAGTAGTACCAAGTTAACACAGGTACTATTTGCAAGGTTTTTTGCCCTATTTATCTTATGTTGGTGTGTGTACTTAAGTTTTGCTTTAGGTATTCTCGGTGGCTTAACGACGCAATCGCTCGACTCTTTTAGTTTGCCTATAGCGAGTCTCAGTTGGGCGCTATTCGTGTTAGCGTTACCTAACGTTTTATTAGTCTGTGCTATATTTTTTGCTATTGGTCTATATGGTAAACGTAGTATTTATTTGTATTTGAATGCTTGTTTGCTTTTCTTTGCTTACCAATTCTTTTTAACCATTAATGGTTCACCGTTGATGGCAAGTAGGGTTGCGGTTTCTGCTGATTTATCATCATTATATGCATGGCTAGATCCATTTGCCTTAAGTACGTATTTTGAGCAAGTTAGACAATGGCAACCTTCAGATAAAAATACACTATTACCCACCTTTGACGTAACGCTACTGACAAATCGTATTGCAGTTGTTCTTGCAGCGCTGCTGGTTACTGGTTATGCCATTATCCATCATGTGCAGCATTTTAAAGTAGATACGATTCAAGATGAACGTGTGCTTTTACCACATTGGATAAAACGCGTTAAATTGGGTTTAACGCGTACATTGGCACTTACTTTCATCGCTCGACTATCCGATAAGCTACCAGTATATAGTGTGCTTACTATAGCACGCAAAGAATGGCAGCTTAGCTTTAAAACAAAGACTTTCTTTGCCATGTGTTGCGCGCTAATTTTCTTAATCAGTAGTGAAGTTTATTTTGGGTACATACATCTTGAAAACCTGGGTACATCAGCAATTGCGTCTACGTTGATCACTGTAAACCGATACATTGCTGACATTTTACCGCGCTTTGGTGGCTTGTTTATGCTTTTTCTCGCGGCTGAACTGTGTTGGCGTGATCAGCAAAGTAAAGTTAAGCCACTGATCGATAGTACGCGTGTTAGTAACGTTGCTTTGTTCTTTGGGCGTTTGTTAGCCCTGTGCTTTGTACCTTTATTTTTTATCACGTTGAGTATTATTGTTTCGATTGTCATGCAGTCGGTAAATGGCGGTGATATTGATCTCAATATGTATGTATCCATGTACTTTTTCTTTGGTCTTCCAATGATTTGGCTAGCAACGCTGTGTGTTGGTGTACATGCATTATTACCCAATAAATACTTAGCACTAGGCCTTATCTTCGCTTTATTTGTTAGCCTTGAAACTAGCGTGCTGCAATCTTTTGGGTTAGAACACCCTTTATGGACACTCGGACAATTGCCATTGTTAAGTTACTCTGAGTTTGTTGGCTTTGGTGCTGAAGTAGATGCATTCGTTGGCTACTTAAGCTTTAGGTACAGCTTACTTATCGTTCTATCGCTTATTGCGTTCAAATTTTTCCGTCGAGGAGAAGAGTTATCATCAGCCTTTACATCGCCTGTGTTATGGCATCGCCGCGAGAAAGTTATTCTCATCTGTGGCGCAGTAGCGTTGGTGATAACGCTTGGTAATGTCGTTTATCAGACTTGGTACATAGGTCATTACCAATCAAGTAGTGATCGGCATGTGTGGAAAGCTAGTTATGAAAAAAAATATGCTTACTTGAAAGACCAACCATCACTTGCCGTTGAAAAAATAACAACAATCGTTGAATTAATGCCTAATGAAAGACGCTTGGCTGTCGATGCGACATACCAGTTAATCAATCGTAGCGACAATGCTATTTCACAGTTGGTGTTTTCGACACCTTTGCCTTTTAATTATCGTCATGTGAACGTGGAAAATGCTAAACAGGTGTCTTTTGATCACGTGCATCAAACGCATATTTATGCTTTTGAACAACCAATTCAACCTGGTGAAACGGCTGCGATAAGTGTTGTCGCCGATTATCAACAAAACGGTTACTTAGGTGTGCCGGGTGATAATGTTTTAACCAGCAATTATAGCTATATTAGGTTTTTACGTTATCTACCGTTTTTTGGCTATGTAAAACACTATCAATTAACTAATAACGGCTTACGAGAAAAGTTCGCTTTACCTAAGCTTACGCATAACACACTTGAGCAAGATCTTGAAAAATATCAAGGTGATATGTCTGAACTTTATGATTGGGCGATATTAGATACTACCATTGTAACGAATGAAGACCACATCGCATTTGCACCAGGTGAACTGGTAAAACAATGGCAAGAGGGTCATAGAAAAGCGTTTCAATATCGAACACGCGGAAAAGTGCGAAACATCGGGCATATTGTTTCGCATAACTTGCCGGTTAAAACGGCTGAAATAGCTCACACTTCTGTTGACGTTTACTATCCCGAAAACAAAGAAGCATATGCAACGCTTCATTTAAGTGCAATTACAGATGCCTTGCGGTATGGTAACGAACATTTTGGTGCTATTAAAGCCAATAACTTACGATTGGTGCCAGTCGCAGGCTTTTTCCCTGCTACCGGCTATGCTTTGCCAAACTCTATTTTTATTGGTGAAGGCGTTGGGTTCCACGTTGATTTGAGCAATGAAGATGGCTTTGACCATTTATACCGTCGTACGGTGCATGAAGTCGCACATCAGTGGTGGGGACATGGATTAAATGGCGCTGCAACGGAGGGTGAAGCGGTATTAGTAGAAACGCTGGCGAAGTATACTGAAATGGTATTGCTAACACGAAAATATGGCGATGATTATGTAAAACAGCTTATTAAATATGAGCAACAGCGCTACTTTTCTGGGCGCTCTCGCACTAATATTAATGAGCTGCCACTTTACCGAGGCGATGAAAATTACCTTATCTATTCAAAAGGTGCAGCCGCGATGTATGCGCTGAAACAGCAATTAGGGGAAGCGGCTATCAACAAAGCGTTAAGAAAGTTGGTAACGTTACATTCATACCCGAATAAGCCAGCAACAACGTTAGATTTTATTGCCTATTTAATGGCAGACAAAACGGCCAAACAGCAACAGTTGGTTCAAAGCTGGTTTAAAGAAGTCGTTATTCATGACGTTGAAATTTCACGTGCAGAGCTAAGTAAGACTGAACAAGGATATGTGATCAATGTCTGTTTGCAAGATAATAAAACAGATCTTACAACGGTGAAATTAAGTGCATTTACCGATGACCAAAAGTTAATCGCTAACACTAACATTGTTGCAAATGCTAAGCAGGGTACTAACACTTGTGACCTGTGGCAATTGGAAACAAAACCTAGCCATATTGAGGTTGATTCTGCACTATTATTGCTTGATAGCAATAGAGAAAATAATCAATTCTACTTTCCTTAACAGTAGTCGTTTGCAGCACACCGCGGGTAATTTAATGTGGTGTGCGTTATTAAACGTTGTACAGCCAGTATTGCATATTACTGGCTAACTTTTTCTTGGGTCAGTAATGACCAAGTCATTAAGCCATATTTAGCTACCGAGAGTAGTGCTTCTTTTGAAGCGCCATCGCGGGCTTGAATAGACATACCCTGCTGAAGGGTGATGTAATACGTTGCAATGGCATGACAGTCAATTTCTGAATTGAGCGTGCCGTTTTCAATATCACGTTTTAACAAAGTAATAAGGTTTTCTTTACTTTCTACGCGACATTCTTGCAACGTATGATGCACTGATAAATTCGTGTCATCCTGGTTCATCGCTCCTATTATAATCAGACAACCTTTTGGTCTATTTTCGTGAGTAAATTCTTCTGCACTCAATGTTAGTAGGGTTTTTATGGCTGCTTTTGCGGACTTTTCTCGCATGGTTTCGAGCCATATTTTACTACCTTCTGTTGCACGATACAGCGTGACAACTTCATTGAATAGTGCTTCCTTTGAACCAAACGTTGAGTAAATACTAGGGGTGTTAATCCCCATAGAACTTACGAGATCTGCCATTGAAGTATTGTCGTAACCTTGTTGCCAAAAAGTCATCATGGCATTTCTAAGAGTCTCTGTTCTATCAAAATTACGTGGTCTTCCGCGTTTATTCATTATTGTGCTCCACGAAGCGGTAAATTTATTTTATAATGATCGTTACAAAATAAGGAAACAATGCTAATGTATGTTTTTGTAACTTTCGATACATATATTAACAGATAAAAGGAAAGAGTATGCAACGATTAAGAAATAAAGTAGCACTTATCACTGGTGGCAGTAGAGGAATGGGGGCTGCAATTGCAGAACGCCTTGCTCAAGAAGGTGCAAACGTAGTGATTACTTATGTTAACAATGCGGAAAAAGCAAACGGTGTAGTTGCGAAGGTGAGAGATATAGGAAGTAAAGCTATAGCGATTAAAGCTGATAATGCTGATCCTCATGCAATCACTTCTGCAGTTGATTCAACAATAGCGGAGTTTGGTCAACTGGATATTTTAGTGAATAACGCCGGTATTTTTAGTCCTAAACCGATAGAAGCGCTTACATTAGAAGAGATTGATAAAACGCTAAACATCAACGTTCGCGCCGTGGTTATTGCTTCACAAGCAGCCGCTGCACATATGAAATCTGGTGGACGAATAATCTCTATTGGCAGTAACCTCGCAGAACGCGCTGTAATGCCTGGTTTGAGCTTGTACAGTCTAAGTAAAGCAGCGCTAATTGGTTTTACTAAAGGGTTAGCGCGTGATTTAGGTCCTCAGGGAATTACGGTGAATATTGTTCATCCAGGCTCTACAAATACCGATATGAACCCAGAAGACGGTGAATATAGCGATATGCAGCGTAGCGCAATGTGTATACCACGATATGCTGAACCTGACGATATTGCTGGCGTTGTTGCTTTTCTTGCAAGTGAAGAAGGAAAGTGTATGACCGCTTCTGGACTAACAATTGACGGCGGCACTAACGCGTAATAGCGGCAGAGGGTATTAAGGTGAGGAAGCAACAAAATGTTAAAGAGTCTGATAATCTTGCACTTTTGAATATTCTCGCCTTTTTATCTTTTGTCGTTGTTACAACAGAATTTTCCATGGTAGGTTTTTTGCCAGAAATTTCGCTGCAACTTGGTATTTCTGTAGCAGATGCAGGTTGGTTTGTCACATGGTTTGCATTAGGCGCTGCATTGGTTGGGCCTTATTTAACGTTAATGGTGAAAGTCTTTGATACAAAACATTATTTTATGTTTACTACCAGCGCTTTTATCTTGGCAAATGTTGTTATTATTCTGCTGCCTCGTTATGAGGTGATTGTTGTTGCTCGGTTTATTCAAGGGGGTTTTTTACCTGTTATTTTAAGTATTATTGCAATGACAGCAGTAGATACCTCTGGTGATAATCGTCAACATTGGGCTATATCTCGTGTCAACTTAGGGTTAGTCTTTGCGACGGTGTTAGGTATTCCACTGAGTGCTTTTATCGCTGTGGAATATCATTGGCAGCTTACGTTTTGGTTGCTATCAATACTCGGCCTTTTTGCCTTAGTGGGTATTGTGCTCTATGTCCCTGCAGTGCCACCGAAAAAAAATATCGCTAATGAAAATAATAGGCCTTTGTTATTACAGCCATTATTTCTCTTACATTTATTGTTATCAATGTTGTTATTCACAGCAATGTTCACTGTTTATACCTATATCTCTTCTTTTATGTTAACCGTAACTACGTTTAGCAACACAGCAATAGGGTGGTTGTTGATAGTCTTTGGTGGTGCTGGCGTGTTAGGTAATTGGCTGGTGGGACGATTCACTTTTAAACAAAACTTGCAACCCACTATTTATCTCACGTTACTTTTCTGTACAGTTATTCTGCTACTGACACTTATAGGCAGTTACTGGAAGATATTGGCCATAATTATCCTAGTTTTTTGGGGGGCTGTACATATGGCCGCATTTGTGATCACGCAGGTCAGAATAATACAGATCGCAAAAGAACATAAAGCATTTGCATTATCGCTAAACATGGCCATTTGTAACCTTGGGATCAGTATTGGCGCTATGGCTGGAGGATGGGTTTCCAGTCATTATGCTGTAGATAACATAGGTTTTGTCGCCGCAGGCTTTGCAACGTTTACTGTTCTGACGGCTATCTTTATGCAAAAGACAATGAAAAAGTATCAACCTTATTCAAGTATCATTAAATAAGGTGTAGTGTCATTGTTTAAGCTTGAGCCTGTATGTCAAATTGTGCCTGTGTCAGTTGTACTTGATTTCGTCCCGATGATTTTGCGTGGTACAACGCTTTGTCTGCGGCATCAATAGCACTTCGTGTAGTATCATATGAGAGTTCCAATTGGTGGACCCCGATACTGACGGTATAAGTAACTTCGTTCTGCTGTTCGTCTATTAATACTGCTTCACTTGCCGCTTGGCGGATCCTTTCTGCGACTTTACAGGCGTTTTCATTATCACAACCGGGTAATAGCAATAAGAATTCTTCGCCGCCGTAGCGACAAACGATATCGATATCACGTTGGTGCTTCATAAGGAGTTTTGCAAATGAAATGATAACTTCATCACCCGTTGAATGGCCGTAATTGTCATTAATGGTTTTAAAGTGATCAATATCAATGACCATAATACTGATGACGCTTTGGTTTTCTTTAGCCTCATGAATGGCTTGTTGTGCTGTTTTTTCAAAATATCGACGATTAAATAATTCAGTCATTGGGTCAGTGTCAGCTAAGCGTTTTAATTCTTCTTGTTTGCCTTTTATACGGTCTAACTCTTTAATCCGGTAAGACAAAACAAATGCCATCATTAATGCTTCTAATAAAATACCAATGCCAACCCCATGGCTATTTATTTGATTGAAATCACTCAACCCTTTGTAATAGAACACCGCTAGCATATTGAAAAGAATAAACATTGAGTGGCCTAAAAAGAAGTATTTCGCTAAGGGTTCACGTTTACGCCATAAGGATATTGCCACCCCAAAGGTAACAATCATCATGGTAGCGGCAAGAGAGCTTGCTGATTGTAAAGCCGCGGTGATATCAAATAAACTATAACAAAACATACCAACGAGTAATGCGAGTAATAAACTTAACGCAAAGTGCTCTTTGGGGTATCGCTTTCGAGTGTCGAAAATAAGCATAATAAAGATCACAAGAAAGCTAGGCATGCTAAGCACATTTGAATTCAACTGAAATACTTCAGCGCTAAAAACACCAAAAAAGTTAGCAGCGACACCATAAGATAAGGCGACCCAAATAGTGCCAGAAATGAGGTAAAAAGCGTAAACAATATTCTCTCTTTTACGGGCAGAAATATATAAGAAAAAATTGTAAATCATTAACGCTAACATCATGCCAACTAATAACGCAATATATTTACCACTGCCTACTAATGCTTGTTTTGAAGACTGTTCATCAAACAAGCTTAACTGATACCATTGATGAGAAAAAGAGGTGTTTTTTACATAGATAATCTTCGTTTCTTGCGGGGCAAGTTGAAATGGATAAACGGCAGTGCCGCCATACATCAAAGGTTTTTCACCCGACTTATGTAATGGGATATCAATGTGATTCAGTAACTGGTTCTGCTGGGTTTCATAAAAGCTAACATGTTTTAAATGATAGGCATGCGGGTGGTGTACATATAGTTTAATTGCCACATTTTGCTGATTGCGTACTACTATTTTAGACCATGTTATCATGGCATCCGTTCCCAACGATAACTTACTCAATGAAGGGGTAAATTGTTGGTTAATAACCTCTTCAAATAACATTTTTTCAGAGCCATCGATATAGTAACTCATGGGGAATTCTGTTAAATCGACAATCGACGCATTAATATTCACCGTTTGTTTTTGGGTTTGTGTTTCGGCATTCGCTGATGGTAAAGTAAGAAAAAACACCATTAAAAAGATGACATACCACGTGATGTTTTTGTTGTGAACTTCCATGACTTTCTCTGTTTTTTAAGTTTTTTATGCAATAAGAATTCTTACTGTTTTACTATATAAAGTCGAGCATAATATGTTAATTTATCAGGCTTTTTACGATGAGAGGGGAGATTTCTACGACGTGTTAACAGTAACGTACTGTTTGGAGTACCGAGGTGACAGCTGATAAAGCACCTTTTCGGTTGTGCTTTATCAGCCTTGAGCATTACAGTTTAAATTGACTTACCAGTTTACTTAACATTTCATATTCTTTTTCTACGGCATTACAGCAACTAGAGGCCTCTTTAACTGAGTTGTTGTTATCTTCTGCAAGTACGTTTATTTGCTCTACTTGTTCTGCCATATCTTTACCAACCATAGATTGTTCCATGGTTGCTGACGCGACTTGGCTATTTTGCATTTCAATACTCGCGACTTGCTCAGAGATCATTTGAAAAGTCTCACTCACTGACTCTGCGCTTAATAAGGTTTGTTCAACCATGTCTGCCGCAGTGGTCATGACCGATACTGATTCGTTTGAGCCTTGTTGCAGGTTTTCAATAATGGATTGAATCTCTAGTGTAGATTCTTGTGTTCGCTGTGCTAAGGTTCTTACCTCGTCAGCAACAACAGCAAAACCTCGTCCTTGTTCACCTGCACGTGCAGCTTCAATGGCTGCATTTAATGCTAATAAGTTGGTTTGATCAGCGATACTTCTGATGACATCAAGCACGGTAACAATATTTGTTGCTTGTTCAGCAACGGTTTTGACCGTTTCCGTTGACGCCAACACCGTACTGCCTAATTCTTTCGTGACAGCTAAGCTTCTCTCAAGCGTTTCGGTTCCCACTTTGACTAGTTCAACTGCAATAGCGCTCGCTTCGCTCGATAACGTAGCAGACTCAGCGACACTTTCAGACGTTGTAGACATTTCTTCAATGGCTGCCGAAAGCTGAGTTGTTTTGTCAGATTGCTCAACGGATTTTTGTTCAACTAAATTAAACTTTTCTCTTAATTGGTGAACTTGATCATCTAAAATATTAGAGGTTTTTCCCATGCTGGTTAATGTTTTATGCATGATGTTCATCATGCTATTAAAAGAGCGTGATACTTGTGCAATTTCGTCATTTTTAGTGTCACTGCCTGTTTCTTTTACTCGACGGGTAAAGTCGAGAGTTTCGGCAACTTGGTTGACAGAACTATTGAGGCTTATTATAGGTTTAGCTAGGTAGTTACCAAGCCATAAAGCGATTAATATTCCCAAAGCCACTAAGATTAATGTACTGCTCAATGAAGTAAATATAAGTGAAGAACTAAGCTGTTCGGACGCTAAAAACGCCTCATCTTGATCGAGCTCACTTACAATTGCCCATCTATTTCCGGCGACATTAAACGCAGCATAAGCAGATGCAACGATAACACCTCTATAATCCTCAATAAAATCAAAGCCACTTTCACCGTTGATGGCTGACTTTATCGTTTTAGAATCCACTTTTGCGATCCCTAATGCTGATTTCTTTGCTGATATTAAAGCGATATCTTTTTCAGATACTCCTGATTTTTTCAATGTCGCTAGATAGTTGTTGGTATCTTCTAATAAAAATCGACTTTCACTGCGCATTAAAAGATCACTGCCGACCAAATAAGTTTCACCAGACTTACCTAAACCCCGCTCGTGCCATTTACCTTGATAAGTCATAATGTTATTAATTCTATCTATGGGCGCTTGAAAGATAAGTGCGCCTACTGTGGCGTTATTAACCATAATAGGTGAAGAGAAAAAGGCGGCTGGGCTCTCGTAAGAGGGGGTATAAGGCGCGAAGTCTGTCATATTCACTTCGCCATGCTTAGCGGATATTGCTTGGTTAAAAGCTTGTGCTAACCCCGATGTTGAAAAAGCACCATTAGAAAGCGAGGTTGCGTAATCTATCTCTTTAAAAACAGAGTAAACCACATTACCTTGTAGATCGACGATAAAAATATCGTAAAAGCCAAATTGCTCTAAATACTGTTGAAATTTAGGATGATACTTTTGATGAATATCATCGTATGTTGAGTCATCATTAAGTGCTATTAATTTATCTTTCTCACCTAAGCCATACTGACTCGCCGCAATATAGCGATATTGTAATGCTAGCCCTGCATCAGATAGCTTATTAACCAATTGCGCGGTATCTAACTGGCGATGTTGGTTTTCCGACTGATACTTTTTTGAAAAATCATCTTTATAAAAGGTTGATAATTGAACTTGTTGCTGTGCCTTGTCAGGTAAAGCTGATTCTGCTGAATACCGTTGAAAACTACTGATAAATGCCTGTGTGGCATCTTCAGTCATACTCGAATTAGCAAGCGAAACAACTTGTTGGCTAATTGTTTCGAAATAGTCTGATATTTGCTCTTTTTTAGCATCACGTAGACCAATTAAACGTTGCTCAACTTGAGAAGAAAGAGCAGATGAAACATCTGTTGTTGCTATGTAGGTAAGTAATGTTGAAGTTAATATTAGCGCAATCGATACTACGCTTCCGACATTCAGTATAATTTTGTTCTTTAAACGCATAGAGTTAAAATCTCATAAAAACACTCCATGTCTGATAACGGCTCATTTTAAGAATAGAACAGAATGAATATTTTGGTAGAAAAAAAGATATTTTTATAAATTTGACAATAGAAAATCATTATTAATGTTTGTAAGTTATTGCGTTTTACTTTTTTATACTTGATTGATAAGTAGGTTTTTTATGGATTTTTATTAGGGGGGCTGAAATTTAGTAAATTAGTTTTGTAGTGTTTTAACGGTTGAAAGTTTATTGTTCTGCACAACTAAATCAGGACACTTTTCTTAAGGAACTTTGTTCATATTCTACTGACGATAGATCACCATTAGTGGTATGAAGCCGTTCTAAGTTGTAATAACGCATATACGCCATCACATCCTCTCTCATATGCTTACGAGTTGGCTGTGGTACTTTCAGTAACCACTAAATTAAGCTGAGCCATGAGCTTTTGAGTACCGTACACACTCACTTTAAAACCCTCTCTGCATAACCTTTTCGTAATTCTCGATAACCTAAGCTATTTCGACTTTGCTTAAAAATCGTTTTTGCTCTTCGATTAATAAGTCATACAACTCAATTAAGTATTTAGTCACTTAGCGAGAAATAAAAGGGTTAGAGGCAAGGCATTGATTGCAAAGAATGGTTATTCAGGAGAACGTGCTCCTGCGTTCTCTAA
>NZ_MKQD01000038.1 GCF_001913705.1 Thalassotalea sp. PP2-459
TTCGGCATAGACTCCACAAAATTAAAAATCACTATCTACAGAAAAGTCGAGAAAACTTTTTAGCTTATTATCAAATATGTTCAGTTATATAAAAGTGGGGATCCGTCAGCCCGAAGGGTTCAACTAAGCGCCTCCTGCTCTTTGTTACTTGAAATAACCATAGAATGACTATGCAATAATCCAAGTGCCGCGATCAGAAGGCGTTTAATTTGAACAAAACTTAAACAGCAAAGATCAACACGCTCTAGTTTAATGTTTCATTAAAATACTATCATGTTGAACAATAACATTGTCTAAATTATGTTGGTAATAAAACGGGAACGGTCTTCCTCTACATACAAATTTATTTTGATGCCAATCATTTGCAAAACGTTCAAATACTTCATAAAGTGCGGGGTTTTCATCTACTTCTCGCCATTCTTTAATTAGCGGCTCTACTTCTTTCCAATGGGCTAATACAGCGCCTCTTTTGTATTTAAATAATAAGAGTTCATCGTAAACATCCATCATGACGCCCAAAAATAAATTTTCATACATATTCAAAAAAGTAATTATTTGAAGCTCAAGCCTAACGCGTTTGCGATCATTTATGGGATCTATTGCAACACCTTTATAAGCAGCAGCCATTAAAGGTGCGAACTTTTGTGTTTTTAATGTTTTGAAAGTATTTTCTGCGGCAATTATATCTTTATCTGTTTCTATCGTAGTAAGGATGTCTGCTGTTGCCCTTTTTCGAGCAATCTTTCTGTTCATGTTTGTTGTATAAACCCCCATGCAGATTGCCACAAGGGCAGAAAGCATTATTGCTCCTGCTGAAACATATTTAGAGGGAAGTTGTTCTATTAGATGTGCAAAAAAGCCTGCTACTAGTCTAATTTGACCATAAATAGCAAACATAGAATCTAATTTTGCATAGACATAAAAGACTATGGTAACGAAGAAAACTGCTTTGAAAAACCGCCATGCGGATCGGTATTCATCAGTAACTTTCCAGTAGTTTTCTTTAACTTTATCAATGTCCATATCAAAAAAGTGCTCGGCTTATTAGGCGCCGCGACCTTCACTGTATAACATTATTTTAACCTTGGCAGGCAACTTGGCCGCCTTAAATATAGCTTAAAAAGTATAGCATAAAGTGATAATTATGCTTAATTGCGCTAGAAACTATACTCGTTTATTCTGCAATAGCAAGCTTCTTAATCTCTTTATCGGTCAATATTAAAAAAACTTAATCGTTAATTTCAATATGGGCTTATTTTTTCATACTTCAAGGGTTAGAAATGTTTACTCTGTTAACCTAGACATATCTTTATTAATACCCCATAACGAACAAATACTTTTCTTGTTACCTAAATCCTGTGATTATTAACTACTGTATTAGGTTGTGGAAAGGTTGCGCTTATATTGTATTTAGACAAATAAAAAAGGGCTGCATCGCTACAGCCCTTTATTCATAATATGGTGCGGAAAGCGGGACTTGAACCCGCACGGCCGAAGCCACCACCCCCTCAAGATGGCGTGTCTACCAATTCCACCACTTCCGCAAATTCTGTTTAATCTGGTATTTCGCTATCGTTGTTTTTCTTAGCTTCAGTCGCAGTAGGTACTTCATCATTAGCATCAGCTGCTGATTCAACGCTTGATTCAATAGCAGTTTGCTCTGTTGGCGCTGCTAAGTCATTCCATTCGTCACCAGATTTAACACGATTAGCCGTTAAGTTACCTAACACTAAACTAATGGCGAAAAAAGCAATTGCTAACCATGTTGTTGCACGCGTAAGAAAGTTACCAGAGCCACTTGAACCAAAAATGGTACCCGATGAGCCTGCACCAAACGATGCCCCCATATCTGCACCTTTACCTTGCTGAAGTAACACAAGGCCAATGAGGCAGATAGCAACAATTAAATAGACAACAATTAATACTTGATACAACATTACTATATCCTTTATACCGTTGAACAAATTTTAGTAAATTCATCAACTTTTAAGCTAGCACCACCAATTAAACCACCGTCTATGTCAGACTGTGCAAATAATTGCTGGCAATTGGCAGCGTTAACACTACCACCATATAAAATTGAAAGTTTTTCAGCGATTGGCTGATTTATATCCGCAATAAACTGACGAATATACTGGTGCGTTTCTTGCGCCAGTTCTGGTGATGCTGTTTTTCCTGTACCTATCGCCCAAACAGGCTCGTAAGCAATAACAACATCGGCAAATTTCTCTATACCTATTTCATCAATAACAGGCTGTATTTGTGCGGCTAGCACTACATTCGTTTGTCCTGTTTCTCGTTCTTGTTCACTTTCGCCAATACACAATATTGGTGTCATACCAGCGTCAAGTACAGAACGGACTTTATGGGCAACTAATGTACTTGTTTCTTTATTAATACTTCTGCGTTCTGAGTGACCTAAGATCACGTAATTAACGCCAAACTCTTGTAACATACTATTAGACACTTCACCTGTGAATGCACCTTGTTGATGTTCACTTGCGTTCTGACTACCTAGCATTATTTTTTTATCAAGAGCTTTATCTACTCGCGCTTGTGCAAACGCTGATAGATATGGAAAACTAGGACAAACTACCACACGGGTATTAGAAGAAAGTGACACATTCGCTAGTGCAGAGGTCATTTCTTTGATTAATGCTAAATTACCGTTCATTTTCCAATTCGCGGCAACTATCACTGATCTGTTCATAAGTCTTTCCTAAATCAAAGCGGCGAGATATTAACTAACCTCTGGGCAAGATACAAGTCTTTCACTTAATATCTTGCTCATTTGCTCATATTTCAACCGTCTAACAAGCTTTTTTTACTGCATCAGCAATTTCATTCGCAAGAGAGGTCACTTCATCATGATCCGGCCCTTCCACCATCACTCGAATAAGAGGTTCTGTACCAGACTTTCTCAGTAATACGCGACCTCGACCTTTCAAGGTCTCATTTACTTGATGCACAGATGCTACAACGCTATCTTCAGTTAACGGATCAGTTTCGCCAGAGAACCTTACATTAACTAGCACTTGCGGTAACTTTTTCATGCCTTGTCGTAACTCAAATAATGTTTTAGTTGACGCACACATAGCTGTAAGTACATTAAGCGCGGCAATAATACCATCGCCTGTTGATGTATGATTTAAATTGATAATATGACCTGAATTTTCAGCGCCAAGTTGCCAGCCATTTTCGTTAAGCATTTCCATTACGTAGCGATCACCTACATTACTTCGAGCAAAAGGTACGCCCATGTCAGCTAACGCTAATTCTAAGCCCATATTACTCATTAACGTACCAACGACACCACCACGTATATTACCTGATTTCAAATCATTACAAGCAATCACAAAGACGCATTCATCACCATCAAGCACATAGCCAGTATGATCAACCATCATCAGTCGATCTCCATCACCATCTAAAGCGATACCTAAATCAGCTTGATGTTCAACAACAGCAGCGCTAATAGCGGCCATTGAAGTTGCACCACATTCATCATTAATATTCGTACCGTTTGGCTTTGTGCCTATTTCAACAACATTCGCTCCTAATTCTCTGAAAACATTAGGAGCAATGTGATAGGTTGCACCGTGAGCGCAATCAACCACAATTTTCAAATCTTTTAATGAATATTGACTCGGAAAATTACTTTTACAAAATTCAATATACCGTCCAGATGCATCAGCAATACGCGTTGCTTTACCGAGTGCTGCTGAATCTACGCAAGTAATCTCTTTATCCAGTTCGGCTTCAATAGCCAGTTCCACTTCGTCAGGTAGCTTTTGTCCGTCTTGTGAGAAAAATTTAATACCGTTGTCGTAAAAAGGGTTATGGGACGCGCTGATAACAATACCAGCTTCCGCACGAAATGTTTTTGTTAAATAAGCAATACCTGGAGTAGGCATTGGACCTAACAAACCAATATCAACACCTGCTGCCGAAAAACCAGCTTCAAGTGCTGATTCAAGCATATAACCAGAAATCCTTGTATCTTTACCTATTAATACTTTTTTCGTGCCTTGTGCTGCTAACACCTTACCGGCTGCATATCCTAATTTCATGACAAAGTCTGGGGTGATTGGGTATTTGCCTACTAAGCCTCTTACGCCATCAGTACCAAAATATTTTCTTTCAGACATGAATAAATCCTTGTTTTAAATTTTTATTAACAAGCTAAGGCTTGCTGTTGGTGCATATATTGTAATATTTTTATTGAATCTACAGTTTCTTGTACATCATGTACTCTAATTATTGAAGCGCCTGCTTCTACAGCTAACACTGCTGTTGTTAAACTGCCAGCAAGCCTTTGTGATACATCACGTTTTAGTAAATTACCGATCATCGATTTTCGTGAAGTTCCTGACAATATCGGTAAATTAAGGCGCTTAAATTCCGCTAAGTTTGCCAATAAATGATAATTTTGTTCAAGTGTTTTCCCAAAACCAAAACCAGGATCGACAATAATTCTATCCTTTGCAATACCTGCCCGTTCGCAAGTTGAAATGCGTTGAACGAAGAACTGCATAATATCGTTAACAACGTCATTATATTGCGGTTTGGTTTGCATGGTACGAGGTTGACCTTGCATATGCATTAAACACACGGGCACTTTTGATTTAGCAACGACATCAATACAGCCTTCTTCTTGCAGAGCTCTTACATCGTTAATTAAATCGACGCCTGCGGATATCGCTTCAGCCATCACCCTAGCTTTACTTGTGTCTATGGAAACAACTATATCAAAGCGCGCTTTTATTGCTTCTATTACCGGAATCGTGCGTTGCAACTCTTCTTCAACTGAAACTTCAGCAGCACCAGGGCGTGTAGATTCACCGCCTATATCAATAATTGATGCACCTTCATCTATCATACGTTTAGCTTGTAAAATAGCGCTGTCAACGGCAGTGTAATTGCCACCATCAGAGAAAGAATCAGGGGTAACATTTAAAATACCCATTACTTGGATATCTTCAACATTTAATGATAAAGGGCTGCCAGGGGGAAGTAGTTTCACAACATGTACTCGTAGCGTTAGAAAACACGAATATTATAAAAAAGAAAGCCTCGAATATCGAGGCTTTCTAAATTTATTTAGCGGGTATGTCACTCGGCTTATTAAGATCAGGCTCGGTCTTTTTCTCACCTGTTGGGGCTTTAGGTGGATTATCTGAGCCAGATGAGTTATCACCATGGAAGTCTGATGGTGGTCTAACTTCACGACGATTCATTAAATCATCAATTTGATTTGCATCAATAGTTTCATAATGCATTAGCGCATCTTTCATCGCATGCAATATATCCATGTTGTCTTTTAAGATCTGTTCAGCACGTTGATAATTATCATTGATAATACGTTTGATTTCACCATCGATAGACTTCGCAGTATCATCAGACATATGTAACGATTTCGCTGAAGTTCTTCCTAAGAATACTTCACCTTCTTCCTCAGCAAACAACATTGGCCCCATCTTTTCAGATAAGCCCCATTGAGTCACCATTTTACGTGCTAAGTTAGTCGCACGTTCAATATCATTTGATGCACCCGTTGATACTTTATCAGCACCATAAATAATTTCTTCTGCAATACGGCCACCGTATAATGATGAAATATTACTTTCTAAGTGCTGTTTACTATGACTAAATCTATCCTGCTCTGGTAAGTACATGGTTACACCTAGTGCACGACCCCGAGGAATAATACTTACTTTATAAACAGGATCATGTTCTGGGACCAAGCGACCAACAATGGCATGTCCGGCTTCATGGTAAGCCGTCATAGCTTTTTCGTCTTCGCTCATTACCATTGATTTGCGCTCTGCACCCATCAATATTTTATCTTTCGCTTTTTCGAACTCTTCCATCGACACTAATCGACGAGAAGAACGCGCTGCAAATAAAGCTGCTTCGTTAACTAGGTTTGCTAAATCAGCACCTGAAAAACCAGGTGTACCACGAGCAATGACAGAAGCTTTTACATCATCACCAATTGGCACTTTGCGCATATGCACTTTAAGAATTTGTTCACGACCACGAATATCAGGCAAACCTACCGTTACTTGACGGTCAAATCGACCTGGACGTAACAATGCAGGGTCAAGTACGTCCGGTCTGTTGGTTGCAGCAATAACAATTACGCCTTCATTACCTTCAAAACCGTCCATTTCAACTAACATTTGGTTTAACGTTTGTTCACGTTCATCATGACCACCGCCTAAACCTGCACCACGTTGGCGACCTACTGCGTCAATTTCATCGATGAAGATAATACATGGCGCTGATTTTTTCGCTTGTTCAAACATATCACGAACACGTGAAGCACCAACACCAACAAACATTTCAACAAAGTCTGAACCTGAAATAGTAAAGAAAGGTACCTTTGCTTCACCAGCAATCGCTTTAGCAAGTAATGTTTTACCAGTACCCGGCTGACCTACCATCAATACACCTGATGGAATACGACCACCAAGCTTTTGAAATCTTGATGGATCTTTTAAGTAATCAACTAATTCAGCAACCTCTTCTTTTGCTTCATCACAACCGGCTACATCAGCAAAGGTCGTTTTAATTTGATCTTCACTTAATAAACGCGCTTTTGATTTACCAAAAGACATAGCGCCTTTACCACCACCGCCTTGCATTTGGCGCATGAAGAAAATCCAAACACCAATCAGTAATATCATTGGGAACCAAGAAATAAATACTGAGGTTAAGAAACTTGTTTCTTCTGGCTTCTCACCAGATGCAGTAACACCTTGCTTAACAAGGTCATTAATTAAGTCACGATCGTAACCACCAGGTATTACAGCTGTAAACTGTTCACCACTGCGCTTAGTGCCTTTAATAACACCATTACGATCAACAACAACTTCACGCACTTGCCCTTGACGAACATCTTGGATGAAACGCGTGTAATTCATTGTCTGTTCGTTACTGCTTCCCGGAGTAAAACTCTGGAAAACCGACATTAATACCACGGCTATTACTAACCATAAAATCAGATTTTTTGCCATATCGCTCAACTTAATGACCTCTTTAGTTCATTAACACTACTATATCCGTTTACGTAGTGCTTAAATAATTCTGTATAATTTACTACAATTTAAAGCCTGTCGCCACAAGATATACTTCTCTTGATCTTGCGCGTGAAGATTGTGGCTTCCTCACCTTGACCACTTTAAAAATTTGTTTTACTTCTTGCATGAATTGATCAAAGCCAGCGCCTTGAAACACTTTAACCACAAAAGCACCGTTTTTCTTGAGTACTTGATTACACATATCTAACGCTAATTCTACTAAATACATACTTCTTGCTGAGTCAGCGGCATCATTCCCAGTAAAATTTGCTGCCATATCTGACAGTACTACATCAATATTTTTGCCATCAATTCGCGTTAATAGTGCATCAAGTACCGCGTCTTCACGAAAGTCACCTTGTAAAAAATCAACACCGGCGATTGGATCCATCGATAAAATATCACAAGCAACAACTTGGCCTGTATCTCCCACCGCTTTTACTGCGTATTCAGACCAACCACCTGGCGCGGCACCTAAGTCTACCACTTTCATGCCTGATTTAATTAACTTGTCTTTCTCGTTAATTTCTTCAATTTTAAATACCGCGCGTGAACGCAAACCAAGCTTCTGCGCCTTTTTAACGTATTCGTCATCAAAATGCTCTTGCATCCAACGTTGACTACTGTTTGATAATTTTTTTTTACTCATAACCAGTATAGATTAGGTTTTGGCTAGCGAATGTCACTAAGCAAAACAGGTTTTATTAGTATTACAAACAAGATGGAGTTAAAATAGTGATAATTCAAGCTAACATGTAACGAAATTTTTAATGAGTTTAAATAAAAAACAAATTCAGTATCTAAAAGGTAAAGCGCATTCGTTAAAACCTGTAGTACTTTTAGGTAGTAATGGCTTAACAGAAGCCGTGATCGCAGAAATCGATTACGCGCTTAATCATCACGAATTGATTAAAGTCAAAATTCCAACCGATGATAGAGAAGTGAAAGGGTTAATTGTTGATGCTATATGTAAAGAAACAAATGCAGTGAAAGTGCAATTAATTGGTAAAACCTTGGTCGTATTTCGTCAAAGTGAAGAGAAAAAAATTCACATTCCTAAGCTTTAAATACAACAAGTAACCATAAGAAATGCCGCCAAACTTTAGCGGCATTTTTATTTACTATAAACCTGTATTTCGGGAAAAGTCACCACCCTGACCCGTCTCTTTTAATTCCCCATTTACAAAGTATAGATAGGTACATTCATCTTTCGTGGTTAAATCATCTTTGTGTACGCGATTTGTGCGATAGAATAACACTTGAATGTTTTTATCATCTTTTCGATAATTTTCATTAAAGTCAGCAACACCCAGATCTCTAGAAACATCACCGTAGCTAGCCCCTAAGTTAATACGTGCAATTTTTTTACGGTTGTTATATTCACGATCAGTAAAGCCAGAAGTAAATGCATGATCATCATCACCACCAACGGCAACAACACACCCTGTTAAAGAAAACGTTAATGGTGCAGCAACAAGTAATGCGATAAGTGATTTTTTCATAGTTAACTCTCATTGTTATTGTTTATGTCAATGCCAACGATATAGCAAAAGTTAAACCAACAATTGTAACCTTTTGTAATAATTAAACTTTGTACTAAAACATTAAAATTACAGCAAGACTTCATGTGTAAAATTGGCTAAAATATTGTTTTTTCAACAATGCTGAATGAGTAATATGACCATCAATGATGAGATATTAACCGCTGCTAATACACTTGCTAATCAAGGAATTAAACCCACCGTAGCCCGTATTAAAACCAAACTAGCACAACCAGTTCCGTTACCCACGATTATATCGGTTTTGAAATCCTGGCAACATGATCCTAATTTTATTAAGCCTCATTCAACTATCAATCAGGGCAGCACACCAAAGCAAACAGATGACCTTACTAATACAATTTCATTAGCCATTACCAAAGCGCTAACCCCTCTACAGGAAGAAATATCAGCGCTAAAAAAAGAAATACAAGAGCTAAAAAATCAACTAAACAAATAAAAAGATGAAAGGGTAAAGTGTGATATCTATTTATTCTGCTAAATAGATATCTGGAGATAACGAGGCAATAAAAGAAGCAAGACTATCAGCGACTTTTTTGTGTGGTTTAGCACCTACTTTTTCTACCCACACTTCACCAGATTCGTTATCAACCGTTAAAATAATATCGTCTTTATCGGTTAATGCGAAAAATAACGTGATATTTTGTTTAAGCTTTTTTTTCATCAAAATATGCCCGATCATATTTTGTTGTAGTCGCTCAAAATCTTTTTTACTCCATGCAAAAAGTAATTGAAGGTTCCCTTCCTGGCAATTAGCAGGAATGCTCTCGCTATATTGCGTTGTAAAATATGTTTTGATGCTCGGATGAAGCGTAATAGAAAGTGCTTCTTCAACATTATCGAAGCTTAAATTGTCTTCAATCTTTATAGGCTGCCAAGTAACCAATTGCTCATCAAATGGTGTTAATTCGCAGGGTGAAGGCCATTCTTCGTCCGCTTCAATAACAGGATAATGTCCAAGTTTACTTTTGAACTCACTTAGGTACTGCTGTCCAAAGTTAAGTATTAATTCAGTTAATTTTGGCAATTGTTTCGTTTCCATCTATCTCTACTTTTCATTACAATACGAGCTAATATGCAAACTGATCTTACTTGATAATATTTCTATGAGCCAATATAAAAACGCCAACGCACTTGAAAAGCTAACGTTAGGCAAAAACACTGAATATGCGAGCCAATACAATGCAGCTTTACTTCAAGGCGTACCAAGACGTTTAAACAGAGATTCATTATCACTCGATGAAAATACTCTACCATTTATGGGAGAAGATGTTTGGTATGGCTATGAAATTTCGTGGCTAAATGCAAAAGGGAAGCCGATTGTTAGAGTGGCAGAATTTAGCTTTCCTTGTACCAGTGAAAATATTATCGAATCAAAATCATTTAAGCTTTATCTGAACAGTTTTAACCAAACCACATTTTCAAGTGAACAAGAGGTTATAACAGCGATGAAAAATGACTTATCAGCGGTATGCGGCGCCCAGGCTAATGTCATTCTATTCCCCGTAGATAAGTGCCCTGCCCTTGAAATTAACACACCAAATGCAAGGTGTTTAGATGAATTAGATATTGAAATGCATGATTACCAATTATCTTCCGCATTATTAAACACAGAAAGTGACACTGTGGTAAGCGAAGTGTTAGTTTCACACCTTCTTAAATCTAATTGTTTAATCACTAACCAGCCTGACTGGGCATCATTATTCATTAGCTATAAAGGAAAGAAAATAAACCACTCAGCACTGTTAAAATACATCATTTCTTTTAGAGAGCATAATGAGTTTCACGAACAGTGTGTAGAACGCATCTTTTGCGACTTAATGACAATATGCCAACCAGAAGCGTTAACTGTGTATGCTAGATACACTCGACGAGGAGGGTTAGATATCAATCCATTTCGCTCAACCCACGAAAGCGTTGCTCCGAAAACCAGAACATTACGCCAATAAAGTATCCGTTATTTGATGTAAATCATGACTATTCGCATAATAGTCGCATTTCCATACTGACAATTTTGAAACTTACGTATATTATTAATTATACGAAATATATTCTTATATTCTGTTGTTCTTATAATCTATAGATCATCGAAATGTATTTGATTTTACCGCAAGGGTAAACATTTTCTATCAAAAGGACGTAACATATCCATGACGGGTAACACAGCTGTCGATAAAGAGCTTTTAGTATTGAAACGTAAACTTGACTCAGCAATAACCGCTAGAGCTAGTGTAGAAAGTGACTTAAAGCATCAATCCGCCTTGCTTTCTGAGTTTATTATCAAGCTCAGTAAAGTCGCTAAAGGAGTCGACGTATCGCTTGATAATAAATTAGCCAAATTGCGTCAGCTTTTTACTAGCTCTGCGTCTATTAATGATATAGAAAAGCTGATCAATGAATCATCCACGTTGTTATATCATTATTCAGCAAAAGCTGATGTGGAAATTCGCCAGCTACAAGACACTTTTCAGTCTGCGGGTCAATCACTACAAAAAGTAAATGGTTTACCTGAACATTTACGCCGGCAACTTCGCGCATTGCTTAAGGACAACGAAAATAGCAAAGATGCATTATCGCAATATATCCCCTTGCTAAGTGAACTTGTTCTTTTTTATCAAGCAGCGCTGAAACAAGGTAATATTGCAAACTCAGCAAATGGCTTACTGAATAAACCTGCGAATAAGTCCCTTGATAGCCAAATCAACAATAAAATAGTTGTACAAAAGTTTAATGAATTTCTCAATAAAATTAGTATTTCTAAAAAGTTCCAAGATCAATTAAATCGCATCCGCTCACAGCTTTCCGACACCATGCCAAGTGATCAGTTGTTCGATACCTTCTTAGCGACTTTTGATGTGATCAGTCAAGATTTAATCCGTGAACGAAATACCGCAAAGGTATTCCTTTCTACGTTAAGTGACACGTTAGCAACCGTACAAAACGCTGTTACCACAACTATTGATACTCATAAAGAATCAAGCGTAAAACTTCAAAAGTTGAATGAGCGCATGCAAAGCCAACTTAGTGAAATGTCAGAAGAATTAGACAAAGCTAATTCGCTAGTTGATATTAAGGTTGAAATAAACAGCAAATTACAAGTTATTGCTGCTACGCTTGAAAGAAAAACAGCATATGAAAAAAATCAACAACAAAGATTTACGGAACAACTTGAAAGCATGTCGGAAAAAGTCCAACAGCTTGAAAAGCAAAGTCGCGCCTTTGAAAAACAAATTAAAGAACAACAAGCTAAAAGTTTAGAAGATGCTTTAACTAAACTATATAACCGTGCAGCTTTTGATGAGCATTTCCATAAAGAAATTGCTCGCTGTCAACATAATAATAAGCCTTTAGCGATTGTTGTTGCCGATTTAGATAACTTTAAAAAAATTAATGACACATATGGGCATACCGCAGGTGACAAAACATTACAAGTTATTGCAGGGACGCTGAAAAAGCATTTAGATAAACATGCCTTTGTTGCTCGCTATGGTGGTGAAGAGTTCGTGTTTGTTTTCAATGACATTAAAAAAGATAACCTAATTCATACCTTAAATTTATTGCGGAAAACAATAGCTAAACTACCCTTTAAGTTCAGAAATGATAAAGTAAATATGAGTATGTCGATAGGCGTTACGCACATAAAACAAGATGACAATGTTCACATAGCCTTTGAACGAGCAGATAAAGCTTTATATGAAGCCAAAGAAAAAGGAAAAAACCAAGTCATCTATATTGATTAGCAGTTAAGGAGTCGCCAATGCATGTACAATTTAACCCTTTAGGAAATATGAACCTACTTTCACCAATAGAAGTAGGTAAATTACAGCAATCTGCCTCCAGTAATTTACACCAACTGTATCGCAACTGTTCACTCGCAGTGCTTAATTCGGGTAGTCATACTGATGATGCAGAAGTGATATATCAACAATACCAAGATTTCAATATTCAAGTATTAAGAAGAGAACGTGGTGTTAAGCTCGCGTTAGAAAACCCACCTAAGCATGCATTTGTTGACGGTAAAATTATTCGTGGCATACAAGAGCATTTATCAGCCGTACTTCGAGATATTTTATTTACCAATACCCGCTACGATCACCATGTTACTGATGGCGCTAACATCACACATACCACTTTTGATATATTACGAAATGCCAATGCTATTTTGCCTGACAGCGAACCTAATTTAGTCACTTGTTGGGGCGGTCACTCTATTAACGATATTGAATATCAATACACGAAAGAAGTCGGCTATCAATTAGGGCTAAGAGCCTTTAATATCTGTACCGGTTGTGGCCCCGGAGCGATGAAAGGCCCAATGAAAGGCGCCACTATTGGTCATGCAAAACAACGAAATTACAACGGACGCTATATTGGCCTTACAGAACCAAGTATCATCGCTGCAGAACCTCCAAACCCTATGGTATCTGAACTTGTTATCATGCCTGATATCGAAAAGCGTTTAGAAGCCTTTGTGCGAATGTCTCATGGCATCATTATTTTTCCTGGTGGCGCAGGTACTGCCGAAGAGTTACTTTATATTTTAGGAATTTTACTCAACCCAAAAAATCAAGCGCAAAAGCTGCCAATTATTTTAACAGGGCCAGCAGCAAGTAGTGAATACTTTGAACAAATAGATACGTTTATTGCTGCAACGTTAGGCAAAGAAGCTCAAAAACTATATGAAATTATTGTAGATGATGCAGAGCTTGTCGCAAAAAAAATGAAAGTTGGCCTACAAGACGTGCTAACCTATCGCAAACAAACAGGCGACGCTTACCACTTTAATTGGTCGTTAGTGATAGAGCAAGATTTCCAGCAACCCTTTATTCCAACGCATGAAAACATGGAAAAAACACAAATTAGCTATGATATGGATGTTGCTAATTTAGCGGCAAACTTACGCCGCGTATTTTCAGGTATTGTGTCAGGCAATGTAAAATCAGAGGGTATTAAAGAAATCCGTAAACACGGTCCCTTTACCGTTACCGGTGACAACGAAATCATGACGCTAATGGACAATTTACTGAATTCTTTTGTGAAACAGCAACGAATGAAACTGCCAGGTAGCACATATACGCCTTGTTATAACGTAGTTGGAAAAACCTAAATGTCAGTCAATGTTGTACTTATTGATGCAATGAATTTAATTAGACGAATTTATGCGGTGCAAGAGCGCCCATTTTTACTCAATAATGAACTTGCTGAAAATACCAAGCAACAAGTGTTACATAACACTAAACAAGCATGTGCTACTGCGCTTAGTAACATTATCGAACAAACCTCGCCAACTCATGCATTAGCCGTTTTTGACAGCCAATCACCTGGTTGGCGCTACCAGCTTTATCCAGACTATAAAGTAGGTAGAAAAAAAATGCCGCAGCACCTTGCTGACACCCTACCGCAGATTCAAGACGCCTTTTTACTGCAACATGTTGATTCTTTAATATCAGAATCAGATGAGGCTGACGATTTAATTGCCACTCTAGCCATTAAGGTGGCCTTGAGAGGGCAAAAAGTCACTATTATTTCAACAGACAAGTGCTTTTTATCGTTATTAAGTAATCATATTCATGTCTACGACTACTTTAATCGACGCTCGCTTGACGAACCATACGTACGTGAGAAATTTAATGTTGCACCTGGCCAGTTAATGGATCTGTGGACGCTTACCGGAGACAACACCAATAAAATTCCTGGCGTGCCAGGGATTGGGCAAGTAACCGCGGCCGGCTTACTTAATCAACATGGTTCGTTACAGGTTATTTTAAATAGCAATGTTATTAAAGCGAGCATTCGCGATAAATTAACAGCGCATCACGACGACATCACGTTAGCTAAAAAGCTATTACAATTAAAACAAGATATTCCCTTAGGATTTAATTTAAAGGATATTCGCCTCCCTTTAACCATCACAGATGGATAAATTAGTTTTATCATCGTTATTTACATATTTTGTGATAGATTTGCTCGTTAAACTCTTTCAATAAAAGCTACTTATCGTTATCCTATATAAAAATAAAATCACACACGATTTATCAGTTATCAAATGAATAAAAAGATCATTTTTAGAATTTTCCTAGCGTTGGCTGCTTATGGGGTTTTTGTACTATTGGTTGTAAACTTTTACGACGATAGCCCTGCAAATATGCAATGGGAAGATCGAGAAGCCTATAATCGTCAATTTATTAGTAAACTTAGATTGGGCGAGTTTACCTTTGAACAAGCAATAGAAAAGCTTGGTAGTCCAGACATTACCGAAGCCAAAAAAGCAAATGATCAAAATTTTCAAGTATTATTTTATCGCACACAGCATGTTAAATCAGATGGTATTACCACCCAAGATGAATGTTCATATCTAGTTTTTGTTGATAATAAATTGATGGAAATAGCTAAGGCTGATAGATATAAAGGACTTGATAATGTGATCAATGAATATGGAACTCCACTTGATGAATTATCAGAGCTTTCATTCCCTAACACTAATTAAGTTAACCGTAAGTATTTCCATTCAATAAACCTGTTACCTATTTTATTCGTGCATGTTGCGACTAATGTCTTATTGTTAAGTCATGCACATCCGATAACCTGTCATTTTTATACTAAACTTAGTTACACAAAAACTTACTAATACGACTCCGCAAAATACAAGGCACTATAAAAGGTTTCAGTGTGGATTACATTAAGTAAGCGTGGTATAAACCTGCACACTTTTAAAGTGACAAGGTAAATTTCACTTTGAATAAACAATTTTAATTTTTTAAAGGATAAACACATGGCTAAACAAACCATCACAGTCATTCCAGGCGACGGTATTGGCCCAGATATTATCGATGCAACCATCAAAGTGTTAGACAAAGCAGGCTGTGATTTTAACTATGAATACGCTGACGCAGGCTTAGTCGCGTTAGAAAAGCATGGCGAACTTGTTCCAGAAGAAACATTAGCATTAATCAAGAAAAACAAAATCAGTTTAAAAGGCCCTCTTACCACACCTGTCGGTGAAGGTTTCACTTCAATTAACGTAACATTAAGAAAACAATTTCAATTATACGCAAATGTACGCCCGGTTCTGTCTTTTAAAGGCACTAAAGCGCGTTACGAAGACATTGATATTATTACCATCCGTGAAAATACTGAAGGAATGTATTCTGGCTTAGGTCAAACAGTCTCTGAAGATGGTGCGCATGCAGAAGCAATGAGCTTGATCACACGTGAAGGTGCAGAGCGCATCGTTGAGTTTGCCTATGAAACGGCACGCAAGGAAGGTCGTAAAAAAGTTACAGCTGTGCATAAAGCCAATATTTTAAAATCAACTTCAGGTTTATTTTTAAAAGTTGCCCGTGAAGTTAGCGAGCGCTACCCTGATATTGAATCAACTGAAATGATCGTTGATAATTGTTGCATGCAATTAGTGATGAATCCCGAACAGTTTGACGTTATTGTAACAACAAACTTGTTTGGTGATATTTTATCAGATTTATGTGCTGGGCTTGTGGGCGGCTTAGGTATGGCACCAGGCGCTAACATTGGTAAAGATTGCGCTATTTTTGAAGCTGTACACGGCAGTGCCCCTGATATAGCAGGTAAAAATCTAGCAAACCCAACGTCTGTAATTCTGGCAGCAATTCAAATGTTAGAATACCTAGAAATGAGCGATAAAGCAGAAGCTATCCGTAAAGCGATCACTGAGGTTATTGAAACGGGCGATCGTACAACACGTGATTTAGGTGGTACTCATGGCACAACAGATTTCACAGAAGCGCTGTTAGAGCGATTATAAAAAAGAGGCAAAAAAAGGGGTCAGGTACAATTACTAATTGTACCTGACCCCTTTTTTACTTTTATATGTTTACAGTGGCGGTGAAAGTAATCTCGCATGTACCGTTATTTCTTCACGATCGTAGTATAAATGCTTTGCGTAAAGCTCATATTTTACTTGATGCTCAGAAAACATGTCTTTTATCAGCTGTAAATCATCCTGTACTTGTTGATACCGCCCTTTCATGGGTAGCTTTAAATTAAACATTGCTTCTTTACAATCGCCGCGTAATAACCATTCAGCCATTAATTTAGCCACTCGTTGCGGTTTTTCTATCATGTCACAGACAAGCCAGTAAACATTTTGTTTAGCGGGTGTAAATTTGAAGCCGTCAATCATTCGATGTTTGACTTGACCAGTATCCATCAATGATTCTGCCATCGGCCCATTATCTATTGATGTTACCATCATACCGCGTCGAACAAGTTGATATGTCCAGCCTCCCGGAGCAGCGCCTAAATCAACGGCATTCATGCCAGACGTTAACCGTGTTGGCCATTCATCTTTTGGAATGAAGTACAAAAAGGCTTCGTCAAGTTTAAGTGTTGAGCGGCTTGGCGCTTGAGATGGAAACTTTAACCTAGGTATACCCATTAAATGTGGTGAAGTGTTTGTGCCAAGCGAGTAGCCAAGGATAACTTCACTACCACTAAAAAATAACGCGTGTAATACCGCCCCGTCATGTTGACCTTTTGGCGCTAACATTTTTTTAGCTCTTAGCCCTTGCCTTAAAGGCACACCAAGCTTTCTACAAAATTTAGATAATGCTTTTCCGTCGTTGGTATCTGGTGTTTCCATTCTAAGGTCAGCGTATTGCCATTCATGACCTAAATGCTCAATAATCGCTTCTACACGATTATACTCAGGCAACTCTATAGTATCAGTTAATGACACGAACCACTGCCGAGCAAAGATAAGACGCTTCAAAGGGAGTTTAGCAATGAGTCTTTCACCTTCATCAGCATTATTAAGATGAAAAAATACAATACCTTGATTTTTCTTTAATTGAAGATAACCATAAATTTCATTCCAAGCAGCTTTCTCTTGGATCTCTGCGCCACACTCTTTTTCAAAGCCTGGTCGACAATAAAGCACAATTGCAGTCATATTAATGTTTTCGAATATTAAGGTGAATGAGCACTGACAACCATGCCAATGATAATAAAATGCCACCGGTGGGTGTTAGTTTGCCTATTAATTCACAGGCAAACAACACTTTCACGTATAAGCTCCCACTAAAAAGCAAAATACCAAGTGATAATAATGTTGCGGTTAAAAAAGCCGCTTTCGATTGTGTAAATTGCCAGTAAAAACAAACAGCCAATAACGCGATAGTATGCAAAAACTGATAAAAATGCGCAATCTTTAAGGTTGCGACACTCTCTATTGGCAATAAATCGCCCTGATGAGACAACCAAGCGCCGAATAATACAGAATAAGCACCACTAAGGCTAACAAACACGATAAATAGTTTACGCATATTATCTATTTTCATAAACAAAGCTCTCAATGTGGTCTGCAGCAGACTGTAGATTTTGCTCATGTGTATACCCTGACTTTACCCGTGGTTTCAAGTCGTGATCTCCATCTGGCAGAAATACCGTTTTGATGCTATCCGGTAAACCATAACCTATTATTTCTTCTTTATTACCAAGTTTGTCACGCTCACCTTGTAAAATAAGCATTGAATAATGATTCTTTATTAACGGTTCTAACCGCAACTTTTCTACTTTATTAATAGGATGAAATGGGTAACCAAGGCAAATAACACCTCGTATTTCAGGAGTAACTTTAAGGCTTTCTATTTCATTCGTCAGCGTAGCTGCCACGCGTGAACCCATCGATTTACCCACCAAAAATAAGGGCGCCGTTATATTTAGTGTGTTGATAACTTCCTCAAACCTCTCCAACAATTTGGGCATTCTATCAGGTGGATACTTTTTACCATCAGATAATCGTTTATCCATATAGTAAAAATTAAAACGCGTGACATTAATATTTCGTTTATTTAACGCAGTCGTCATATTTTCCATAAACGTTGAATTCATATCAGCACCCGCACCATGAGCGAATAGAAAGTGCGCTATAGGCTGTTCTACTAAACTTTCATGATAATTAAAACTCTTCATCTAACTCTTCTTCTTCGGCTACAGTTTCAAGTACCCAATCCCTAAAGGCAGCTATTTTGCCTAATTCTAATTGGTGCTCACGACACACTATGTAAAATGCATTTTTACTGATCAAGCTATGCTCAACTGGTATCACAAGTCGACCAGCATCTAACTCGGGTTGCGCTAAAATACGTTGAGCTAAGGCGATACCCTGACCATGTACAGCCCCTTGCACAACCATGGCTGAATGGCTAAAAATAGGGCCATGATTAACATTAGTCCCCCTTATCCCGGCTTCTTTGAACCAGCGTTTCCAATCTCGCCTTGAGGTATCATGCAATAAAGTGTGGTTAGTAAGATCTTGAATAGTACTCAGTGGTTTTGGCCCATCAAGTAGCAATGGTGAACAAACAGGTATTAAATATTCCGTGTGCAATTTATCAGCATGTACACCTGGCCAGCGGCCTCTTCCGTAATAAATCGCTACATCAACATCTTCTGTTAATAAGCCATCAGGTTGATCTACCGCTTTTATACGGACATCTATATCAGTATTGAGTAAATTAAACGTGTTTAGTCTTGGAACTAACCATTGAATGGCGAAGCTTGGTTGTAAACTAACCGTAATCGCTCCTTTAGCCCCCCTAACGAGTAACCGTTCTGTTGCGTCTTGCAGAGAAGTAAACACATCTTTTATGTCTTGATAATAGGCTTGCCCTTCCTCTGTTAATAACAAAGCACGATTTTTTCGCATAAAAAGTTTTAATCCAAGATGCTCTTCTAGAGATTTTATTTGATGACTAATCGCTGCCTGAGTAACGAATAATTCCTCAGCAGCTCGAGTAAAACTCAATTGTCTTGCCGATGCCTCAAAAGCCCTAAGAGCATTGAGCGGAGGGATT
Source organism: Thalassotalea sp. PP2-459 (assembly GCF_001913705.1). GTDB lineage: Bacteria > Pseudomonadota > Gammaproteobacteria > Enterobacterales > Alteromonadaceae > Thalassotalea_C > Thalassotalea_C hakodatensis. The sequence goes on from NZ_MKQD01000038.1 coordinate 19,474, forward strand.
CTTGTAGCCATTAACTCTCACTATTTAAATAAATAAAAATGATCGTTTTTTGAATAAATACTCTACTACTATCAAAAAACAATTTATCATTAGTTTTTCTAATGGATAACATTATAATTTGTCATTTTTCATTTGACCAGTTTTTACTTAATATACACACCATAGATGACGGACTACATCTTTTTACTACAGCCCAGACCAATGAGTGTAGCAGGCAATGAATGTACTCCCAACACATTCACCGAGCAAAGAAAAGGTCCCTAATCATCTATTTGGATGTTTATTAATTTATATTAGGTGACAAATCATGAAAACTATCAACATATTCACAGCAGCACTGCTCTTAGTAGCAGGCAATGCAACAGCAACAAATATTGCGTTTGAAAAAGCACAACCCGTTAACACTGTTGAAATTACTTCACAAGCGCATGAAGATGTAAAAATATCAATGCAAACATTAGTAACCGCTTTTGAAACAAACTTAGTAAAACCAATGACTGTTATCAAAACAGCTAAAAAATCGACTAAGTCAGAGTTACTTGCAAAAAACGAAGTAATTGCTGAATAAACAACATTAAGCACCGTTAGCTTATTGAATACAAATTGCTGGAACCTCCCAACCTTCTGGCGCACGTTGAACATAGATCTCTAGCTATTTTCAACACGAGGAATTAACTCCTCAAAATGCTCGCAAGCAAACATTTAGGCGCCTTTTTGGCGCCTTTTCTTATTTCATTTCATTTCCTCATGCCTTATTGTACATAGCTCTGACGAATAAAAGGGGTCAGGTACAATTAATAAATGTACCTGACCCCTTTTATTTAGTTTACGAACAAAGCTTTGACTTTACGTTCATTAGCTCTATAGATCATGGTTTTGAGTTAACAATAAAATATATAATTGTTAAACTAACTGACATATTTCAAGTCAATTTACTTTAACAAAAGGTACTAACGTGATTAGAGTTTCACTACTTATTTTTACCGTATTAATATCGCTTCAATTGCACGCAGCAAATACTAAAGGGCAATATATTCAACCGAATAATTACTCCCCTAAAGTGAGAATAGAAACCTCTATGGGTAATATCATTATTGAGCTTGACCGTATTAAAGCTAAAATTACCGTGGATAATTTTTTAGGATATGTGGCGCAAGGGAAATATGATAAAACGTTGATTCACCGTGTCGAAGAAGGCTACCTGATCCAAGCCGGTGGTTTTAATACTGATTACTCTGAAGTTATACCCAATGATCCGATATTCAACGAATCTGGCAATGGGCTAAAAAATAAAGAAGGCACTATTGCCATGGCAAAACAACTGAACGATGCACACTCAGCAACCAACCAATTCTTTATCAACCTCAACGAAAACACCAATTTAGACCCAGGGAATTCATGGGGTTACGCTGTTTTTGGTGAAGTAATCAAAGGTTACGACATTGTTGAAGCAATATCGCAAGTAGACGTTGGTTACAGCGATAAATTAGGTTATCCAACCGTGCCAAAAAAAATGGTCACCATAATAAGAGCCACGATTCTTGATGAAGAAAAACAAGATTAAGCTTAAATGTTTACCCCTAATGGGCGCTGTGCTTGAGTACGTTTAAACGTGATTTACTTTTGTTGTGGTTTTTCAATATGGAATGACTATATTTGAATCGCTACGCCTTAATTAAATATTGTTTAACTCAGAAAAAAGCCTCTCTTTGGATCTAGTCGCCACCGTGCCAATGAAATTCGAAGTAAAAAATAACGTAGAAGGTATTTAACTATTTAACGTTTACTCGCTAGCGTTTTCAGTTCATTTCAATACACATTACAAGATCTGCCCCGGCTTTTGCTTTTTTGCTCTTAACGGTTGGGTTATGTTTTGATTGGCAAAACTATTTGATCATTAAAATAAATTACTTAAAATCGTTCTTAAGCCCAACCTATAAGTCAGAAAAGCTGACAAAGTAAAGTAATTAACAACTAAATAGGTAACTACCTTACTCTATTTTCATTGCGAAGAGTGTTGCGATAAACTTTTTAAAAATTGAATAGACGAGTGAGTAATGTCAGAGTGAATAATACCCTGTTCAATGCGTAGCTCACTTTCATCAATAAATGAAGAATCAACAGACTTCAAATTTATTTCATAGTGATAAGTTTTTAAGTAAACAGGAAAAACAGCATGTTGATAGTTTAACCTACGCATCATCTCAGTAAGGGGTTGATCTAAAATAGCCACAAAACCCTGACCGAACTTACGATCTTCTTCTGCTCTGGCCATCAACCAATCGTATTGCTTTCTATTTATATATTTATTTGGTAATTTAAGGTATTGAACTTCATGCTCAGCATCCCCATCATGCTTGCCGACAAGCTTATTATTACCTACTTTTTCATAGCGAATAAATTCGCTTTCGTCGTTGATAGGATCAATACTCATTTCAAATATTTTCTCAGCAGTTATATTAGGTACCTTTGCCGCCATTGCTTTAAAAGCTTTTTCAGCCCTTTTATGAGTTACCTTATAATCAAGTAAATAAGCACGCTGTTCATTATGTTTAATAACGTATTGACCTTTCCACTTTACAGTCATCTCAGTAAGTTTTTCATTTTTTAGCTGATAATCTGTTCGTAAGTAGGTGTCGTTAACCCTAATGGTTATATCAGCAAAATGCTCAGCTTCTTTTATTACCTCATACTTTAACGTTAAGTTATTATATGACGCTAGCGTTTGACTACTCATAATAGAAGCAGCGAATAGCGCCATTAATTTCATTTTTGTATTCATAAATTTCCTTATTGTTAACAATGTATGATTTTATATAGAACCTACTACAAGTAAATCATCTAAGTACAATAAAAGCCGGGTCATGTCTGGCATTGTGCTCTGACCTGATGAAATTTACTGTTGCAGGCATTAACGGTGATAAAGAAGTCAACAAAATACTGAGATCGAAAAATGAAATTTCATGGTTTACGCCTACTTGTTAATATTACTGGCTGACAATAGCACCAATAGTTGAGCAACATTAAAATCACCTCTTTTACATTAATTGTACCTGACCCCTTTTATCCATTTATCAGCAATTAGTTTTTCTAACTCATCAAAATGATACTTTTGGGGCTTTCTGGCGTTGTTATTTTCGATAGCCCAAGTCATGTCTGATACCGCAGCTAACGAACGTTTGTAGTTAACCGCACAAACACGCAGCGAAACATTTTCAGCTTTATCAGATAGATGCATATTTAAACGAATCATGCCTGCACCTTTACAGGGTGGCGAAGAAAAATCCGTTGGGTTAGGTCTAACTTTAAAATGCGATTTAGAGCGACTACCTTGAATATCGTTTGACTGCGCTGAAAGTTTAAGGACAGCTTAGAACCAGCGTTAACAATATGCTCTCTTGTAGTTAAGAACTTATTATCGTACCAAGAGTCGTAAAACGCCTGAGTGAAATCAAACCTTTCGTTATCACACACATAGGCGTTAGCTTCAGTCGAAAACCAATCTAGGTTCCAGCAGATTTGTTTGGTGGCATCCCGTTCTGAGATAAGAAATAACTCAACACCTCTTTCATTCCAATAACGCCTTTCAATCTCAATTTTTTGCCAGACACGGTAGTGTTTTTTCTGGAGCTTGCCGTATGAATCAAACTCCCATAATTGGTTCCAATACTTAAAGTTATAAGCCCGCTTCTCAATTTCGCCCGTGACAAAATCAATGTGTTCGCTATAAAAATCAGTAGACATCACGTGGGCAGCGTTTTTTTTATAGTCACCTGAGTGTAAATAACCAAGCTCATTAGCAATTCTCAAGGTTTCGTTGATATCCAAAGGGTACTGCTCTTCTACCTTTAACGTATCTGGTCTCCAAATAAGTATCTTGTAAGCACGTTTTTCTCCATCACTTAGCAAGTGAACTATTCGTTTTTGCTTTTGGCATTTATGTAAATGACGTCTGCCAACTTTGTTAACTTTTCTTACTGTAACCCAAGGATGGTGATCACCAAGTCGCTCAATCTCTGCATTCCATTTATTGATGCTGGTGATGATTTCTTTAGTTATGACGCGTTGTTTCATTTATCCTCCCAATCGAAAGATAAATAGCTCGACAAAGAAAGTTAATCAAATAACAATTTGATATATACCTTTGAATTTAAAGGATTTAATTTTGTGAATAATAAATATATATTTTCGCAAAAATTAAAAATAGAGATATTTTGTCGAAAATTATTGATTTGTAATTGGCTGAAAAAATTGAAAATAAATTTTTGCTAATTAAACATTAATTTACTGTTTATTATTTATTTTTCATATAGTTAACAAAAACCACTTATAACAAAAAGAAATATGGTTCAATGTTACTTTTACGAGTTAACGGAATTGTGTCATTTAAAATGAACCGAAAGCAGTTACTCTTACATAAAATTGACCAGAACTGGTAACTGCTTTTGAACTTTATAATGCTATATGCCCCATGTCTTTATCAGAGATTCAAAAGCAACATCTTTCCACTCGTCACGCCATTCATCAAGATACTTAATATCAGTTGAAGACGGTGGTAAGTCACACTTGTCTACTTTAATGAGAGACGGTACAGAAACAGCATCCCCGATGAGTAATGCCTCACCTTCAGTCAAGGAAGGTAATATATTGGTGATATCACCAACAGTGTCTGGCAGTAAACGTTTAACAAAGTTTTGATCATCTTTATTTGTCAGTCTCATGGATATGAAGCTACTACATTGAGAAAAGATAGTTTCAGAAATTTCTGAGGGCCTCTGGCTAGCTAGTAGCAAAGTTACACCATACTTTCGTCCTTCTTTTGCTATTCTTTCTATCGCCTCTTTGGAAGCCCTGTATTTACTTAACCCACTTTTTGGAGCATATTTATGAGCTTCCTCATATACTACCAAAATCGGAGCATTCTGCTCCTTCCCAGCTTTTTGTCTAAATTTCCTATTGTAGTATCCAACTTCAAATATCAGCCTTGAAATAAGAGAAACACAAATACTTAATACTTCAAATGGAATTCCACTAACATCGAAGATAGTAACGTTTGCTCTAGACGTACCTTTGTAACCAGTTATAGACTGTAAAGTATCTTCAAATGTGACACTTTTAGTTTTAGTACCTACTAAAAAATCTAGTCGTTTATCATATATTTTGTTTTCTAATCGGTTTATGAAATTAATCAATTTTCCGTTTAACGTGCCAGTAGCAGAACTCCCTTTAGGAGTAAGCTCTCTTTTAAACAAGCGGTGAGCTGTTTCCTCTCTAAATACGAACTCATCTCCATCAATCCAGTTTATATTGTTCTCTTTATCTTTCTTTTCATTATTTCGATTTTTTATATAGTTCAAGACTTCTTCAACATCAAAATATAATGGTGAATCATAGTGAATCCGTTCCTTCGCATTTGGATCTCCAGAAAAGTTATGTTTTTTATTCAAAACGATAGCCTCTCTGAATACATTTCTCTGATTGTGATCATTGGCTTCTGTATCTAAGAACAATTCTTCCAACTCTTCACTATTCAACAGCCAATAAGGGAGTATTAACTGCTCTACGCCTAGTAAATTTGCTTGCGGAAAAGCTGAACTATACTCAGAATGAATATCAAAAATTGCGATATGGGAATTATTCAGTCCGTCATACCCTGCGCTTTTAACTTCTGTTGCTTTTTGAAGAATTTTAGCCACTGTATGAGACTTACCAGATCCGCTAGAACCCACTATAGCAATATGCTTATTAAAAAATCGATTACCATTCACAGGGACTAAAATATCGCTATTTAGAGACAATGAAGAGAATGTAAACCTTTCGCTCTCAGATACACTGCTTTCATAAATAGTTTTTATATCCTCTAACCTAGCAGGCTCTACTTTTTTAGGGGGTAAAGCAAGAGAATCACCTCCCCTATAAAACTTATCTCCTTTGACTAGACCAATAGGGCTTGCATCAATAACGTAGTTAGGCTCTCCTCCATTTTCATCAGCAACAATTGAAAAATTTTCAATAATCGCAAGCAGTGCAACATTATCGTTATCAGATACGCGAAGATATGAACCAACTTTTAATTTTTCTTCAGCAATTTTAAACTCCTCAAGCTTATCTACTGAAATCTTAATTTTGTTGGGGCTAACTGATATTACTTCTGCATTAACTTCTACATTACTTTTCATTAGATTAGTTCCTTTATATCTGAAAATTCACAAACTTGAAGCTTTATATTTTTTATTCCTTCGTCAAACTCAATAGATAACTCATTATCTCCTGCATAGAACTGATAAACCTCAACTCTTGATTTAGCCGAATCTATAGCTTGAATTAGATCCTCCTCAGTTTCTATATATTGAAATTTTATATCTGTATCCAATTTTGCTCGGCCAAGCGTTTCTGGACAAAACGCACTCCCAAAATAGTTGTAACCATCAACAAAGTTTAGCCCTTCGCTATATAGCTCTCTTTTTAAAGAGTGTAGAAAACACTGCTCCTGATTATAGATATAGATAAAAGGAGAGTACGGACTTGAACTCCTTTTAGAAAGGTTTGCCCAATTTTTTTGAATCATATAAATGCATTCTTTTATATCTGCCATGCTAGCCGCGCTGCTGACATCAATTATAAAAAACCGATCATAAGCTTGCGTATTGAGGCATCGTGGGAAGAGGTCAGACTTTATTTTTCTAAGGTAGCTTTGACGACCTTTAAACTTATATAACCAAGAATTAAAAAGCGCTTTTTTATTGTCTAATCTATTAAGGAATTCTGCCTTAGTTATAACTCGATTGTGTTGTTCACAAGCTAATTTTGCCACTATAGAAAAAGCCGAATTATAGTAATAATGCAATGCCTCTTCTTTTGTGCAATCAAATAGTTCAGTTATTTTCAGGATGACACTGTCATTTTGTTCATTAAAGCTCTTTGCATGAATATCAACTCTTAAATTTTCAATAAAGTTACTCAAATCTTGATCTGACAAATCTAAATCGACATGCTTTTCATATTGAACTCTATCTTTGGTGTAGGATAAGAATTTTTCCTTTAAAAATTGAACCGAAAACCCATCAGGCAACTTTTCATGTCCATCTTTATAATGACCATACAAAAAGTATTTAACTTTTTCTTTTCTGTTATCTGAAAAATGCTGGAGCATAAACCTTATTGGCTTAGCTATAACCGAATGATTATAAGAGGTTTTTTCGTAATATTTGCACTGAATCGCACTTAATTCTCCTCCTTGAGAAACATCAACATCTTCAATCCCTTCAACTTCTATTGAATCGGTGTCACATTTTAGAGATAAGATTTCAAAAATTGACTTATCAAACTGATAACAATACCCCCTAATAGTATCTACTGCACTTCTATCCAATTTAATTCCTTTTAAGTCTTTATTTATGATTGTAAATTATCATATTTTTTGTACTGTTCGTACAATGTGTTTACTTGAATTACTCTTAAATACATTTAAAGTAATTCTCATATAGTAGTCATCCACTAAAAAAGGTGGCAAAGCCACCTTTTCATGAAGATATTTGCAAAATCAAACCTCTATATATTTAAACAAATAAATATTTCCTAAACTAACAACACCTAAGCAATAGCTCCCCTTTTTATCATCTTGCCGTAATACAATCTTTCCGCAAGTTGCGCACTATAATTTTCAGATTTTACTTCAACTATTTTTAGTAATTTAATTAGAACAATTAAAAATCAGGCTCTGGTGGCGACTGTCTGAACGCTTCGCTAACAAAGCCAAAGGCTATTCGGTCGCACTCCTGTTCAGCTTCACTAATAGTTTCCCCCGGTAAAAAATTAACTTGAAAAGCTCTTAAAACATTAAAAACCTCGTCATCATAAGGGTTGTTGGCTATATCACCTGAAAAATATAATTGGTATAGCAATAGCCAATAGCTATCTTTTGTATATAAATCACTTGTTAATATAGGATCTATGAATTCAATTATTGGCTGTTTGTTCTCTACCATTGAAGAAAGAATCGTAATCGCAACGCAATCTTCACTTTCTATTATTGACCTAATTGCATTTGCCGAAGGAATTAAGTTTTGCTTTTTTAGAATATAAAGAGGCCAAGCCATTCCATCTGACCTTTTTTGTTTAGCGTTTTCCTGTATGATTTGATCTATTTGTTGCTCATATTGTTCATGAGGTACATTTGCTAAATCTATCAAAAGAGAAATGTATGGAATTAATATCGGATAATGCCAAGCCAAATTAATAACAGCCCCTAGAACATCTATAACGGCTGACTCATCTAAATGGGCAACCATCAATTGAATGGCATACTTTAGAACACTCCCGTCAGGAGTAGCTTCATTAACAATTATCGCTCTATTTATAAAGGTAATCGCTTCAGTTGAAAAAAACTTATGATCTTGTCCTTCAGGTTTTGCATACCTATTGGGAATAGCACCTAAAAGCTCTAATATCCAATCATCTTCACTAGGAGAAGGAAGCTCTTTAATATTTGTTTTATTTAGGTTAAGAGTTAATTTATATTTAGCGAGAGCTTGCCCAAGTATGAGTATAAAATCTTGAGCTTTTTCATAGGTTTTACAAAAACATAAATAGTCATCAACATACCGCTCGAAAACATAACCAGCATTTTCTAGTATTTCATCTACTCTTTGAAGAATCATTTCAACAACAAAACTAGAAGTCGCTGGACCGATAGGTATTCCTTGAGTTTCGCCCCTCTTAGATTTTCTTTGAAAAAGATCCAATTTGTTATACCAGAGGGTATTTCCTCTGTTTTGTTTTGCTGTTGCTATACCAACGGCAGCCCAAGGAATTGCATGTGAATATATACTATTAAAACAATTAGAAATATCAGCGGACACTCTAAATTTACTTGAAAAGCTAGCATCATTGTATCGACGCTTCTGAGACATAGGATCTTCATAGTTCATCACCATGATTCGTCCATCTTGTCTTTGTTCAGGCTTAATTTTGCTATTAACCCCTTCTTCAATAAACTTAATAAAATTCCAGTTGTCATGAATGTGCTTAGCCAAGAATGAATATGCTTTGGGATGAACAAGGGAAAGTACTCTAGGAACATTGTTGTACCTTGTAGCTTTATATTCCACTAGATCATACCCGCTACGTCGACGCTCTGCATCATCTTCCAAAGCAGCTAACGCTTCACAAACTTCAGGGGTAAACTGCCGAGTGTCTAGGCATGGAGGTAATTCTCCAATAAAGTCTTTTTGGTTGGGAAAATAATTTCGACGCGTTAAAGCTTCGTATAAATTTCGTTCATCATTAATAGTAATCGGCATTTCTTTTTCCCTCTTACCTAACTAGATCCATTAATTAATCATCCTGACATACATCAACTAGCAAAAAAAGATAAAACCAATTATTTTGAATCATGAACAAGAAAAGGCGAGCACTCGGCTCGCCTTTTCAAATTCACTCTAGTCACAAACTTAATTCAATTCACAAACTTAATTAAGCATCGACAACTATTATTTAGTCTTTATACGTATCAACGCTCGGGCATGAACAAATTAAGTTTCTGTCGCCGTACACATCATCAATACGATTTACCGTTGGCCAGAATTTATTGGCAGCTGCCGCCGGTACTGGGAATACCGCTTCTGCGGTTGTATAAGCTCTATCCCATGAAGCGTCAGTAATGTCTGCTAGCGTATGTGGTGCATTATGAAGTGGGTTGTTTTCTAGTGTCCACTCGCCTTGTTCTACTTTGCGTATTTCATCTCGAATACATACCATGGCTTCAATAAAGCGGTCTAATTCAGGTTTTGCTTCTGATTCTGTTGGCTCGATCATTAACGTGCCTGCCACAGGAAACGACATGGTTGGTGAATGAAAACCATAGTCTTGTAGACGTTTAGCAATGTCCATTTCTGTGATGCCAGAAGAATCTTTTAACGGACGTAAATCAACGATACATTCGTGTGCTACACGGCCATTAGCGCCAGTATAAAGAATTGGGTAATGCTCGCTTAACTTTTTCGCTAAATAATTCGCGTTGGTGATAGCAAATTTTGTTGAATCTGTTACGCCTTTTTTACCTAATAAGGCAATGTAAAGGTAAGAGATACATAAAATGCCTGCGCTACCAAATGGTGCCGCTGAAACCGCGCCATTACCTTTGGTTGTTTCATTTACGGTGATAAGTGCGTGGTCAGGTAAGAACGGCGCAAGGTGTGATTTAACACCAATAGGTCCCATACCTGGGCCACCACCGCCGTGCGGAATAGCGAAGGTTTTATGTAAGTTTAAGTGAGAAACATCAGCGCCAATAAAGCCAGGTGAAGTTAAGCCAACTTGTGCGTTCATATTAGCGCCATCTAAGTACACTTGACCGCCATTGTCATGAACAATGTTACAAATTTCACGTATCGTGGTTTCATATACACCATGCGTTGATGGGTAAGTGATCATGATACACGATAAATTATCACGCAGTTCAGTTGCTTTAGCTGTTAAGTCAGCCATGTCAACATTACCGTTTTTATCACAATCAACAACAACAACCTTCATACCAACCATTTGCGCTGACGCTGGGTTAGTTCCGTGTGCAGAAGATGGAATTAAACAAATGTTTCTGTGCGCATCACCACGACTTTCATGGTATTTATGAATAGCAATAAGACCTGCATATTCACCTTGTGCGCCAGAGTTTGGTTGCATTGAAATGTTATCGTAACCTGTTAATTCAACTAACCAGTCGCCTAGTTCGTTGATCATTTCAGCATAGCCTTGCGCTTGATCTACGGGTGCAAACGGATGCATGTTGGCAAATTCAGGCCATGAAACAGGTATCATTTGCGCTGTTGCGTTTAATTTCATGGTACAAGAACCTAATGAAATCATTGAATGATTAAGCGCTAAATCTTTATTTTCTAGTTTTTTAATATAGCGAAGCATTTCAGTTTCACTATGGTGCGAGTTAAAAACAGGGTGCGTTAAAATGTCTGACTCGCGCACTAGTTCAGCAGGAATTGATTGATGACCAGTACTTAACACTTGTGCGTCTAATGCAGCTACATCTAAACCGTGACCTTCGCCAAGTAGCACATCAAATAAGGTAGAAATGTCTTCACGCGTTGTTGTTTCATCAAGTGAAACACTGACTTGTCCAGCAACATCTGTGCGTAAGTTAAGATCAGCTGCTAGCGCACGCGCTACAACATCTTCTTTATTATCAAGCTTAAACGTTAACGTGTCGAAATAATTGTCGTGAACAGCTTGCAAACCTTTACTAGTAGTACCTACATTTAAAATATCAGCAAAACGATGAATACGGCTAGCAATGGTTTTTAAACCTTTAGGGCCATGATATACCGCATAAAAAGCGGCCATGTTGGCAAGTAGCACCTGTGCGGTACAAATGTTTGAATTGGCTTTTTCACGACGAATATGTTGTTCACGTGTTTGCATTGCCATACGAAGTGCGTTGTTGCCACGCGTATCTTTTGAAACACCAATAATACGACCAGGCATAGAACGCTTGTATTTTTCACTGGTGGTGAAAAATGCTGCATGAGGGCCACCGTAACCCATTGGCACACCAAAACGTTGGCTTGAACCAATCACTACATCAGCGCCTAATTCACCTGGCGCTTTAAGTAGCACTAAGCTCATAATATCAGCCGCAACTGCTACAATACCTTTTTTCTCGTGAACGCTGTCAATAAGGGTTGAAATATCACGTACTTCGCCCGTTGCACTTGGGTATTGTAAAAGCGCGCCAAATACATCGTGTTCACTTACGCTGTCTGCAGGTGCAACAACAATGTCAAAACCAAACATTTCTGCTCGTTGTTTCACTACGTCAATTGTTTGTGGGTATACTTCTTCTGCGACAAAAAATAGGTTTGACTTTTTGTTTTTCGATACACGTTTAGCCAATGCCATAGCTTCAGCGGCAGCAGTACCTTCGTCAAGTAATGACGCTGACGCCAGATCTAACCCGGTAAGGTCCAAACACATTTGTTGGTAGTTTAATAATGACTCTAAACGACCTTGGGCAATTTCAGGTTGATAAGGTGTGTAAGCTGTATACCAGCCTGGATTTTCTAATACATTACGTAAAATAACGTTTGGCGTTAGTGTGCCGTAATACCCTAAACCGATATAGGTTTTGTTCACTTTATTTTTATTAGCAACGGTTTTTAAATCGCTAAGCGCTTTTACTTCCGTTTTACTTTCTTCAATAGCTGGTAAGTCAGCTAAGCGAATATCGCTAGGAACAATTTCGTCAATTAATGCATCAACTGATTCTGCACCAATTTCGTTTAACATCGCCTGTGCTTGTGCTTCGTCTGGGCCAATATGGCGACGAATAAAGTCTTGCGTTTGTTCTAGTTCGTTCAACGTAATGTTGTTTTGAGATTGAGTAGTCATAAAACGGCTTACCTAAATAAGAAAAGTAAGTAAAAAATAAGGAAAGCCCCAAACTTATTGTCAGTGAGAGGCTTCATCTGTTGTCTATTTTAAACCATTAAAATAGCGAAAAGACTGTTATTGCTTTTTGCAACAACAAGCATTTAGTTAACACAACCTATATTTAAACGAAATCGCTTAGATAGGGTTGCCGCTACTAAATTAATCTTCGTCGATTGAATTTTCATAACCTTCTGCATCAAGAAGGTTTTCTAGTTCACTTGTATCATCAAGTTTAATTTTAAACATCCAACCGTCACCAAACGCGTCAGAGTTCACAAGCTCAGGAGAATCTTCTAACTCTTCGTTTACCGCGATCACTTCACCTGACACAGGTGCATAAATATCTGATGCAGCTTTTACTGATTCTGCTACCGCAACATCATCACCAGTGCTAACGCTTTCGCCTACTTCAGGCAATTCAACAAATACCATGTCGCCAAGTAATTCTTGCGCATGCTCAGTAATACCAATAGTAACAGTACCGTCACCTTCATTACGTACCCATTCATGCGACGTTGCATATTTTAATTCTGAAGGAATGTTGCTCATTTTTTTAGTTCCTAATATGTCTGTAATTGTTATATATCTGTTCGACTACTCAGTCTATTTAAGACTATAGAGTAGCATGAAAATTTAGTCTAATTGGCTTTTGCCATTACGAACAAAACTTGGTTTAACCACTTTTACGCTCACTAACTTTTTGCGCATCTCTACTTCAACAACATCACCAACTTTTACGCTACGAGGAACGCGCGCCATGGCAATAGAATGTTGTAATGTTGGAGAAAATGTACCAGAAGTAATCACACCTTCACCAGCGTCGGTAACGACTTTAAGGCCTGTACGTAACACGCCTTTTTCTGTCATCACTAAACCAACTAATTTTGGTTGATCGCCAGCTTCACGTTGTGCTGCTATAACATCGCGACCAATAAAGTTTCGCTCTGATGGTTCCCATGAAATTGTCCATGCCATGTTTGCTGCGAGTGGCGAAACTGTTTCGTCCATATCTAAACCATAAAGGTTCATGCCAGCTTCTAAACGCAATGTATCGCGTGCGCCTAAACCACAAGGTGCTACGCCAGCGTCAACAAGTTGTTGCCATAAGTCAGCCGTTGCTGCTTCTGGTACAACAATTTCGTAACCGCTTTCACCGGTGTAACCTGTCGTCGCAATGAATAAATCACCCGCCTGAACACCAAAGAAAGGCTTCATCCCTTCAATCGCTTGGTTTTGCTCAGCAGATAAAATTGACGCTACTTTAGCTTTTGCTTCAGGGCCTTGAACCGCTATCATGCCGTATTCAGGGCGCTCAGTAATAGTAATATCAAAACCATGTGCTTGTTTTGTCATCCACGCTAAATCTTTTTCGCGTGTCGCTGAATTCACCACTAAACGGTAATCTGTTGTAGAAAAGTGATATATGATCAAATCATCAATTACGCCACCTTCATCGTTACACATGCCGGTATAAAGCGCTTTACCCGCCACTTCAAGTTTAGCAACATCGTTTATGACTAAACGCTGTAAGTAAGCTTTTGCATCAGCACCTTGAATATCAACAATTGTCATGTGAGACACATCAAACATACCCGCGTCTTTTCGTACTGCGTGGTGTTCTTCAATTTGAGAACCATAGTTGATTGGCATTTCCCAACCGTGAAAATCAACCATTTTTGCGCCCGCTTCGAGGTGCTTAGCATGTAATACCGTTTTATTGGTCATGTTTTTCTTCCAATTGTTGCTTGCTGTATAACCATTATGCTTAAAAAATAGCATAGGTGTTTTATCAAAATTTGCGCGCAATTATAGCGATCGGTTAGCAGGTATTCAACAAATAAAGGAAGCCAAATCAAATAAAAAACCACTTTATCAACATAATCAACATTAAATTTTTATTTTACGGGTTGATGAAAATTAAATTCTGAACATAGCGATAAAAACAGGATTGTTCTGATTTAAATTCATCCGTATTCTTATCAAACAAAATTCTATTCATCTGCTATGATAAATTCTAGCAACAACTGTATGAAATAAAGAGTAAAAATTGAGTCTATATAATCCACAACAACTAATCACAGATGCAACAAAAGGCGATACCGTTGATTTAAAACAAATATGTCGTTCGCTACAATTAACCCTACAAATTTCTAGTGAATTAACCGATCTATGTAGAATCAGCGTAAATAAAGAACAAAAGGTGGTTATTCAACTAAATGAGAATATCGATAAACGCACAAAGTTTACTTTTGTGGCGATTTCGGCTGCTGAATATTTAATTAATAGTGCCAGAGTAAATGACACTGGCGTGACTTACGATATTTTTTTTCTAAGAGATATTCACGCAAATAGAGCAACTAATTTGATCATGCTAGCAACACGATTAGCCATACCTGAACATATTATTGAAAATATCGTAAATGCCAGCGAGATACAGTTTACCAAGCAAGTCAATGACGAAATATTCGATATTGACGAATACATTAGACAAAGTGATTATTTGCCCGAGTTCATTCGCAGTGTGATCAAACAAAGCTCTTCTTCATTTTTAGTTAATACCGTAAATGCCCGTTAACGCTAAGTTCCTAATGCTTTAATAACGTAGGTAAATGTCCATTAATACCAAGCGCTTGTTTAATCATGGGGGCTTTCATCGGTTTAAGCTTATTTAGCATAGAAAGGCCTACACCGCGAGCAAAAGCTATGGGGGCCTGTTGTGGCGTAAATGCTTGTTTAATACCTTCCATAGCGGCGATCATCTCTATTGCGTCAGCTTTTCGCCAGCGCTGATACTGGTTGAGTAACTTAGTCGAATAAACAGATGTTGAACTTTCAGCCAACAACTGTGCTAATACTGCGGCATCTTTCAAGCCTAAGTTCACCCCTTGGCCAGCGAGTGGATGTATTGTATGAGCAGCATCCCCTACTAGCACAAAGCGTTCACTGACAAATTGTTGCGCATACCGCATACGTAACGGAAATGCTTGGCGTTCACTTTGCAAAGAAACAAGTCCTAATTTACCGTCACTTGCGGCAGTAAGCGCTTGATTAAACGCAAGCTCATCTAATTGTAGCAACCGGTTAGCTTCTTCTGGGCTGGTTGACCATACAATAGAGCAAAGGTTATTACTGCTACTGTTAAGAGGTAAAAACGCGAGCGGGCCCGTCGGTAAAAAAACTTGCCATGCCGTATTTTGATGACCTTGCTCACATGCAACAGTAGCGACTATGGCATGGTGGTCGTAATCTCGAAACGTCAAAGGGATGTTGGCTTGTGCTCTCACCCAAGAATTCGCACCATCTGCGCCAACAACTAAATTGGCCATAATCGGTGGTTTGCTAGCAAACGAAGCAAACACTTCACTTTCACCTTGCGTAATATGGGTAAGTTTTTCTTCGGTAAAAAAGGCAATGCCACTGTCTTGCTGGGCTTTTTGCCATAATGCAGCGCGTACAATATTGTTTTCAATGATCCAGCCTAATTGCCCGTTATGATCACGAGCACCAATATCTTGTAAGGTAAAATCAAGCTGGCCAATACCACTACTATCCCAAATATGCATCCCTTGATAAGGTTGATGTCTACACGCAGTAATTTGTTGCCACACACCTAAATGTTCGAATAACTGTTTACTTGCTGCATTTATTGCACTCACTCGAATGTCAGGTTGCTCGGTGATATTGGGTATGCTTTGCGTATCAACAATCGCGACGGTAAATTCAGTTAAATGGCGTATTGCAAGTGCGGTCGATAATCCGACCATACCGCCACCAACAATTAACACATCAAATTTTTGCATCATTTTATCAACCTTTGAATGATTAACCGTTAACCATTACTCATTGTCTATCAGTGTGATAGCTAATAGCCCATTGTTTTGTTAACAAAGCTACTTTTTAAGCTTTGACAATAATTTAATACTTTAAGACCAACATTGCGCCCAACGATAAGTGGTGTGTGTTTATTGGAAAAAAGTGCCACCAACGAGTCTGTTAAACCGATAATTTGCTGATGATCTTTTGCACGTGTTGCCGCATAACGACTTAATTGAGCAAAAGAAGCGATATCTTCATTTTTCGATAATTGCTTAGCCATTACAGCGGCCAATTCACTAACATCACGTAAACCTAAATTAAACCCTTGGCCTGCGATAGGATGAATAGTGTGTGACGCATTACCTATTAACACCATACGGTGAAACACTTGCTCATTCGCTTTGACTAAATCAAGTGGGTAGCTGGCGCGCTTTCCTACTTTTTCAACGACTCCTAACCAATAACCAAACGTTTGGTTTAATTGCTCAGCAAAACCTTCATTTGGTAATTGCGATAAATAATCTGCATGCTCGGGTGTTGTGGTCCAAACAAGTGAACATTTTTGACCGCTATTATCTTGGTCAGTCAAAGGGAGAATTGCTAAAGGTCCATGTTCAGTAAATCGTTCATAGGCAATATGCTGATGTGGTTTTTCAAACCGAACATTCGCGATAATAGCTGTTTGCTGATAACTTTTAGTGACAACATCAATGTTAGCAAACTGTCGGCATTTTGATTGACTACCATCACAGCCTAATATTAATGCAGCCTGCAATAATTGCTGATCATCTAGTTGAATATCTACGTGTGTTGAATGCCAATCAATATTAGCGACTTGATTAGGTGCAAACCACGAAACATTCGGTGCTTTTTGTAACGCTTGAACTAACGCATCACCCAATGTTGCCATTTCAATTACATAACCTAGTGCGTTAACGTGGTGTTCGTGCGCATACATACGCGCTTTTCCATAATTGCCTTGATCAGAAATATGGATGGTATTTATAGCTGCAGCCTTCGAATGTATTGCTTGCCAGACATTCAAGGTTTTTAAATAATTAGCGCTGCCGTGCGATAAAGCCAGTACTCGAGAATCAAAATGTAACGCCGACGTTTCTTGGTTTGAATTCGCGTGTATATCACTTGCTTCAACAATAGCAATCGTAAGTGGTGTTCCTGACGATGTTGTTAGCGTTGACAATGCTAACGCAGACAAACAGCCAGAAAGACCACCGCCTATAATTATCACATCAACTTGTTGCTTCTTATTTACCACGCATATTTCCGTTACGAGTTTGCTTGCTGAATATTGTGTTTTTGCTTAACGTTTAGCGTCTTGCATTATACGTTCAATGTCATCAACAAATTTTGGCACATGTTCAGTTAAATTTTCATGACCTTGATCCGTCACCACAATATTGTCTTCGATACGTATACCTATACCACGCCACTTTGCTTCAACGTTTTCATCATCAGCAGGAATATACAGACCAGGTTCAATCGTCATCACCATACCAGACTGAAAGGCCCGTGTTTGACGTTTGTCTTTCATGTGATAATCACCCACATCGTGCACATCTAAACCTAGCCAGTGCCCTAATCCATGAATAAAATATTGTTTACAGGCTTTATCTGTAATTAATTGGGTTATGTCACCTTCCAGTATGCCTAAATTGAGCAAGCCTTCAGTGAGAATTTGCTGACATATATCATTTAACTGGCCAAAATCAGCACCTGGTTTAATGGCATTAATTGCCGCAATTTGTGCATCAAGCACCAGTTGATACAGTGCTTTCTGTTCAGAGGTGAACTTTCCATTAACAGGAAAGGTGCGCGTAATATCTGCAGCATAACCAGCTAATTCACCACCAGCATCAATTAATAACAAATCGCCGTTAGTTAACACATCGCTGTTATTGGTGTAGTGCAAAATATTTGCGTTATTACCACCAGCAACAATTGAATTATAGGCTGCTTCTCTAGCGCCATGACGGGCAAACTCATGTAATAGTTCAGCTTCTATTTGGTATTCAAACATACCTACCTGAGTTTTTTCCATGGCACGTTGATGCGCACGACCACTGATTTCATTAACTTTACGCATAACTTCAAGTTCTGCATCAGTTTTTATCAGTCGTAACTCATCAACGATGGGGTGACAATTAATAAGCATATTGGGGGCACTAATGCCTTGTCGCACTTTGCCTTTTACTTGATCTAACCATGTATACACTTGGTCATCATGATGAGGATTATGCCCCTGAAAAAAACAAAGCGATTGTTTGTTTGCTATAGCCTCTTCAACAACACAGTCTATCTCATCTAAACTATATGCGGCATCAAATGCGTATTGATCTTTTGCTTTTTCACAACCAATACGCTTGCCATGCCATACTTCGGCAAAAGGATCTTTTGCTAAACAAAATAAGGTAGTTGTTACATTACCGTTCATTTTTTCAATCATTAATACTGCATCAGGCTCAGTAAAACCGGTTAAATAGTAAAATGATTTATCTTGGCAAAATAAATATTCTGTATCATTACTGCGGGTGACTTCTTGACCAGCAAACAATAAAGTAACTGAGTTATCAGGAAGTTGCTTAGCGAATAAAGCTCTACGTGCCTTAAATTCGCTCATAGGCATTAAGGTGTGATTCATGATTAATGTACAGTTTCTGAGGTTTCTTTAGGTTCGGGCGGTGTACCTAATTCAGTAAAACATAAAAGAGCAGAAATTCGCACGTATTCTGATATTTCAAAATAGGCTTGCTCTGTCGCTTCATCTTCATCTATATCGTCAGATAAATTGGCAATTTCAGCAAAATCATTGAGCACTTCTTTAACATCGTCAGATAACACTGCATTGCTTTTTTGCTGTAAACCAAAACCCAAATTATACCCTTGTACCCATGCACTTAATGCAAAACCACGCTCTCGCATGGAGTCATCATCGTCAGGTAACATAGGCGTAAAGCCGTAAGAATCATCGAGTAAACTTTGCCACACATTACTAAAAATAAGTTTTAAGGTAATGCGAATAGCGCCTGATAATGCTTCACCATTGTTATACATATCTTCGATTAATGTCGTGTAATCATTACTTTCAAAAGAATAACCACCACAAATAAGGCCGGTTAGCATTCCATGCAGTTCAGAGGCATGAAGTTCTGCACTTTCTGCAGTGATAGTGGCTTGCGTGCTAGCAAAATCCAAAGAGTTATTGAGTGACATATAAAAACTTCCAAAACTAATTGCTTAATATCGTAACATTGCCGCGGCTTGTAAGCTAGCATGGGCATGCGATTGTGTGATGTTTTTTCCTCGTTATAGCGTTCATTTTCAGCTTGGAATTATTCATCAACCTTCCAGTGTAAAAATTTTTTTGACTGAGTGAAATAAAGCGCAGATAACTGCTTGCATCTATGATCGCCGACCGTTATAGTTTGCAATCGCGTTGTTGTTTAAATTGTTTATTAAACAAACAACTAGCTAGTTTTACCGACAATAATTAATAGAAGTGCCTTAATGAGTCAACATAACGTCACCATTGAAGTGGCAGGACGCCGTTTAAAGATTGCTTGCCCGCAAGGTCAAGAGTCTGCGTTGTTGCAGGCAGCAAATGAGTTAAATAGTCGGTTGGAAGCTGATAAAAGCAAAGTTAAAGTTATTAAAAACGCCGAACAAGCCATGTTAATGGCGTCGTTAAACTTAGCAAACGACTACCTAGAGCAGCAACAAGCCTTTAAAGCAGAAAAGCAGCAGCTTGAAAGTAAAATAGACTTGTTACAACAAACCATTGAACAAGCGGTTCATCGACAAGAAAAACAAGCCTAACCCAAGGAGATGCAAAGGATATGCATAAACGAAAAACTCTCTTCTTGTTGTTTGCTATCGCTGCCATTTTGCTTTTAGTCTATTTTAGTTCGATTTCATCCTCAATATCATCAATACCCGACTCGCCAGCTACGGCAAAAAGTAAAATACCAGAAATAAACTTCGCGAACGCATTACCAGCTCCCCTCGATAAACCAAGTAATAAATTACAACCTTCGCAAGCAAAAGTTGATAAAGAAGTTATTCAAGCTGATGAAAGTTTTCCTGATGATTATATAAAAGATTGTAGACATGCATTAGGAAACCACTCAGGATTAATTCCTGATAATTTAGTAACACAGTACTTGTACCGATTAAAAAAAAGTAACACCTTTGAAGATCAACTGAGTTATTTATTGGTTCGAAAGCCGCAAAGTATTGATGAACAATCAAAGACATTACAACAACTTTATTATCAACAACCATCTTCTCCCATTATTAACTCAGAAATTTTAGATTTATGCATTAGCCACAAACACGACTCATTATGTAGTGATGATATTTTAAAAAATATAAAACAAACCGTTACAAATAGCGCTGATTTGTTAGTAAAGCTAGCGTTAGTCAAAATGAAGCAAGGAATGCTAGAAGAAACTAAAGTACTTTTACATGAAGCAAGTAAAAAAGTCATCTACCAAGACGAGTCAAATAAAGCTTTACTGTTAATTAAACATAGTTTAACGAAATATAGTGATTTGTCTGAAAGAGAGCAAATTGTTATGACAATCGGCTATGGAGCAGCGAAAGTTGAACAGCTCGGCCATTTAAATCAACTATGCAAAGAAACGAATGATGAAGAATTCATTGAAACGTGTTTAACGCTAGGAAAGTTAATAGAGGATACCGCTAAAGAAGTTATTACTAAGTTGATTGGTTTAAACATGCAAGTTTTAGCGTATAGATATTGGAAAAATGACGAAATGGTAAATTTGTTAATAAATAAAATGCCAGCCAACCAATCAGTGATTAATGAATCAGAGCAATTAGCGTCAATACTTACTTTTTTTGATGAAAACCTACTTCGCGAATGGTTCAACGCTAAGATGTACAACTCTGAGCAATTTGCCAATGAACAACTTGTTAAAGACGCCATTTTACTGTCTAAAAACCCTGACTACGATCCTTGTCCAACTTAACAATAATAGAAATTGCTTAACTGATAAGCAGTTAGCTTACTCACTAACCAATTAAACCAATTCCCGTCGAAAAAACTTAAAGCTGTTGGCTATTTTCGCTATACTAAGGCTTAAGTCTTCTGGGGTGTTAGTGTGCGAACTATGTCCCTGAGCCGATAAGTTTTACCTAAGGGAGTTAAGTAGTATCTATTGTGCAAGCCCAACGCGTATTGGGAAGCCTACGGATATTGCACGATTCCCGCCCTGAACACACGGTGTTCAGGACTAATGTTGGCCACTGCATTCTGGAAGCTTTATTCTTATTACTGTTATTCTTTACATTTCACGAAAAAATCCCTATAACAGCACTGTTAGTCATTGTTTTAAGTGTTCAAATTGCAAACTCAATCAAATAACTCCCCTATTGGTATATTCGACTCTGGCATCGGTGGATTATCGATTGCTAAATGCATTACTGAACAGTTACCACGCGAAAATATTATTTACGTGGCTGATTCAAAATATGCTCCTTATGGCGAACAATCATTTGAAACTATTATTGAACGCGTTAATACCATTGCACAGTGGTTTATCGAGCAACAATGTAAAGCTATTGTTGTTGCTTGTAATACCGCGACAGTGAATGCGATTGATCAACTACGAGCACAAGTGTCC
The DNA here is from genome assembly GCF_001913705.1 of Thalassotalea sp. PP2-459. Taxonomy (GTDB): domain Bacteria; phylum Pseudomonadota; class Gammaproteobacteria; order Enterobacterales; family Alteromonadaceae; genus Thalassotalea_C; species Thalassotalea_C hakodatensis. The sequence continues at coordinate 41,394 of NZ_MKQD01000038.1, forward strand.
ATCCCCATTATTGGTGTAGAACCAGCCATTAAGCCGGCAGTCGCATTAAGTAAGAATAAAAAAATTGGCGTGCTGGTAACCAGTGCTACGGCTGAAAATCCACGATTTATATTATTGATTAATCAACACAAAAATGGCTCTAGCGTTTTTGTTCAACCCTGTCCAGGTTTGGTCAACATGATAGAAACTGGCCAACAAGGTAGTCACGAATGTTTTGCTTTATTAACACAATTCCTATCACCATTATTAGCTAGTAACATTGATCAACTCGTTCTCGGCTGCACACATTACCCTTTTGTCAGTAAACAAATTAAGCACATTGTAGGTAACAACGTTAATCTACTAGAAACAGCACAGCCGGTAACAGAACAATTATCAAGACAGTTAAAACAACATGAAATAGTAAATTTATCAGATAGTTGTGGAAAAATTTTATTTTATAGTAATCAGCATAAAGCGAATCATAACCAACTTTTATCCTCACTTTGGTCCACACAACTGCGCTTTGCTTCATTTATATAACCAAATAATTTAAGCCATTTAGACGTCTAGGCGTAAAAAAGTAGAAAATAATTTTCACTGGGGTTACAATGCGCCTATAAATTGACTGTTTGTCCATTAATTGAATTGTTGAGGGTTTATGTCTAGACATTATTTTACGTCTGAATCTGTTTCAGAAGGTCATCCTGATAAAATTGCTGATCAAATTTCAGATGCTGTATTAGATGCCATAATAGCCAAAGATAAATATGCACGCGTTGCTTGTGAAACGATGGTAAAAACAGGTGTTGCAATAATTTCTGGTGAAATTTCTACCTCTGCTTGGGTAGATTTAGAAGACCTTACCCGTAAGGTAATCTGCGATATTGGTTATACCTCATCAGATGTTGGCTTTGATGGCGAAACATGTGGCATTATGAATTTAATCGGGCAACAATCAACTGAAATTGCGCAAGGTGTTGATCGTGTAAAACCTGAAGATCAAGGTGCGGGTGACCAAGGCCTGATGTTTGGTTATGCAACCAATGAAACCGAAACGTTAATGCCTGCCCCACTTTATTATTCACACCGCTTAGTTGAACGCCAAGCGGAATTAAGAAAATCAGGTGTATTACCTTGGTTGCGCCCCGATGCAAAGTCACAAGTTACCTTTGTGTATGAAAATGATAAACCGGTTGCCATTGATGCCGTGGTTTTATCCACGCAACATAACCCTGAAATATCACAAGAAGACTTACACGAAGCAGTAATGGAAAATATCATTAAAGCCGTTTTACCTGCCGAATGGTTAACTGATGAAACGAAGTATTTCATCAATCCAACAGGTCGTTTCGTTATTGGTGGTCCTGTAGGCGATTGTGGTTTAACCGGACGTAAAATTATTGTTGATACCTATGGTGGTATGGCCCGCCATGGCGGTGGTGCATTTTCAGGTAAAGATCCATCAAAAGTTGATCGCAGTGCCGCTTATGCTGGTCGTTATGTTGCTAAGAATATTGTTGCAGCGGGTCTTGCTGAACGTTGTGAAATTCAGGTGTCGTATGCAATAGGAGTTGCTGAGCCTACGTCTATATCAATTGAAACCTTTGGTACTGGCAAAGTTTCTGAAGAAACGTTAATTAAGCTTGTTCGCGAACACTTTGACTTACGCCCATACGGCATTACCAAAATGTTAGATTTGCTACATCCTATGTACAAACAAACAGCGGCATACGGTCACTTTGGCCGAGAGCCTTATGAAATGACGGTTGACGGTGAAACGTTTACTGCTTTTACATGGGAAAAAACAGATAAAGCTGAAGCTTTAAAAGCCGCTGCCGGCATTTAACAAACACAATAAAAGGGGTCAGGTACAATTATTTAATTAAATAATTGTACCTGACCCCTTTTATGTTTTTACTTACTTTGGGCTTGCGCCTTTTTAGCAGCAAGTTTCTCTTTACGACGCTGTTCTATCACGTCTTTTATCTCACCACCGATATGTGTTTCGCCTCGCGCTTTCGCTAAATTAATTTGTTTTTCTCGCTCAGCAAATCGTTCACGTTGGTCGGCTGTATATTTATCAATACATTTCGGGCAACTTACACCTTTAACATAGTGTTCGCTTTGTTTTTCTTCATCTGTGATCGGGTAACGACAAGCAAAACATTGGTCATATTGACCTTGTCCTAAGCCATGAGTGACCGCTACTCGGCCATCAAAAACAAAGCAGTCACCTTGCCATTTAGACTCTTGTTCTGGTACTTCTTCTAAATATTTTAAAATACCGCCTTCTAAATGATATACATCATCAAAGCCTTGCTCTTTAAGATAAGCGGTAGATTTTTCACAACGAATGCCGCCGGTACAAAACATTGCTACTTTCTTATGTTTAGTTTTATCTAGATGTTTTTCAACATAGTCGGGAAATTCACGGAAGGTTTCGGTATTGGGATTAATGGCATTTTCAAAGGTACCAATTTCTACTTCATAGTCATTACGGGTATCAATAAGCAACACTTCAGGATCAGATATTAAGGCATTCCATTCATCAGGCTTAACATACGTACCTACAGTAAGCGTAGGATCTATGCCTTCAACGCCCATGGTAACAATTTCTTTTTTCAGTTTTACTTTAGAGCGTTGAAATGGGTTTTCATCTGCATAAGAAAATTTATGATCAACGAGACCTAATCGTTCATCTTGTGCTAAAAAGTCTAACACCGCATCAACACCTTTTTGCGAACCTGCAATGGTACCATTAATGCCTTCATTCGCGAGCAACAATGTACCTTTGACATCATTCGCTTGCATCACAGTTAATAACGGTTGTTTGATCAATTCGAAATCGTTAAGGCGCACAAATTTGTATAATGCGCAAACGGTAATATTTTGCATTTAATTTCTACCTATTTAAGTTTGACCAGAACGCAAATCTGGCACTAATTTGGGTATACATTGCTGAGTGAATAAACGACGCAGCAATTATCGGCGCGCATTCTAACAAATAATATTAGAAATAGCATGTATCGTGTAAAGCAATATTAGCGAACAGATTAACTTCATTTCGCTGACCATAATAACGAATTAATTTATTGAACTTATTGAAATAGATCAACTTAACCCCTATCTTGGCTGTATTGAGTAAATGATCGAAACACGACATGCGCAATCCGAGAATATTCGAAAACCAACCTTTTTCAACCGGCGATACGGTTACGTTATCTGATGACGCATTTGGTCATGCGATCAGAGTGTTACGACTAAAAAGCGGTGATACTATCACCCTATTTAACGGACAATTGATTAATAACAGTTATGGTGAATTCCAAGCCGTTTTAACTGATGTAGGTAAAAAGTCGGCCAATGCGATAATTGGCGAATTTACAGAGGTAGACAATGAATCACCGTTAAATATTCATCTAGGACAAGGTATTTCTCGCGGTGAGCGTATGGACTTTACGTTGCAAAAGTCAGTTGAGCTTGGCGTAAATACCATAACCCCACTATTTACTGACCGTTGTGGCGTTAAATTAAAAGGTGAACGGTTACAAAAAAAATGTGACCAGTGGCAGAAAATTGTTATCAGTGCCTGTGAACAAAGTGGTCGATGCACGATACCGATGGTTAAACCGGCAATCTCGCTTGAAGAATGGCTTATGCAATCTACTTCTGCACTAAAACTAAACTTACACCCGAAAGCTGAACAGTCTATTATGGCGTTACCCTTATCGCATAATCGGATTAGATTACTGATAGGACCCGAAGGTGGCTTAAGTGACGAAGAAATTGCACAATCAAAAAAACATGAATTTAATGACGTGTTACTCGGTCCTAGAGTATTAAGAACAGAAACCGCAGCGTTAACCGCAATTACTGCACTGCAATGTCGCCTCGGCGATATTAAATAATTAAACAGGAATACATCATGGCTATTAAACTAGGCGTCGTTATGGACCCTATTTCTCAAGTTAAAGTGCATAAAGACTCATCAATGGCAATGATGTTTGAAGCGCAAGCTAGAGGGTATGAACTTTTTTATATTGAAATGAATGATCTTTACATGCTGCAAGGTGAAAGCCGTGCCTTTGCCCGTAAAGTTACTGTGTATGATAACGCCGAACACTGGTATGACTTAGCCGAATCTCAAGATATTGCTTTGACAGAGCTAGATGCGGTTATCATGCGTAAAGATCCCCCTTTTGATACCGAATATATTTACGCGACCTACATGCTTGAACGCGCTGAACAACAAGGTACGTTAATCATTAACAAACCTCAAAGCCTACGTGATTGCAATGAAAAGCTATTTACTGCGTGGTTTCCTGAGTTAACCGCTAAAACACTGGTGACACGCAATAGCCAACAGATTCGTGTCTTTCATCAACAAGAAAAAGACGTGATCATCAAACCCCTCGACGGTATGGGTGGCTCTTCTATCTTTCGTATGAAAGAACATGAGGCAAATGTGGGCGTGATCATTGAAACGCTGACAAACCACGGTGAGCAATATACTATGGTGCAAGAATACATGCCGGAAATTAAAGACGGTGATAAACGTATTCTAATTGTTAATGGCGAGCCAATGCCTTATTGTCTTGCACGCATTCCTGCAAAAGGTGAAACTCGTGGTAATTTAGCGGCTGGTGGTACAGGTGAAGCAAGGCCATTATCAGCCAGTGATAAACTTATTGCAGAAACAATTGCACCTGAACTTAAAAAACGTGGTCTATACTTTGTAGGATTAGACGTTATTGGTGACAAAGTCACTGAAATAAATGTTACCAGTCCAACTTGTATTCGTGAAATTGAAGCCGCATATCCTATTAATATCAGTGGTAAATTAATGGATGCCATTGAATCATTAATAGAACAGCGTTAAATAAGAAGGTAGGCCAGTGGACAGTTTAGAGAATCATTTATTAATTGCTATGCCAAGCTTAGATGATCCGTATTTTAATAAAACGGTGACTTACATATGCGAACATAACGATGACGGTGCAATGGGTATTATTATCAACTTACCCATTAACATCACGTTAAATGAATTACTGGCACAAATTGAAGAAGACGGCGATGAAAAGCTACCCGAGCTTGCGCAACAAGTATTAACCGGCGGGCCAGTATCTCGTGATAGAGGTTTTGTTCTACATAGTCCTCAATCGGGGTGGAGTAGTTCCTTAGCGTTAAGTGATGATGTAATGATCACTACCTCTAAAGATATATTACAAGCACTTGGCAGCGATGATGCGCCTGATAAATTTATGGTGACATTAGGTTACGCTGGCTGGGGCCCTGGCCAGCTAGAGCAAGAAATCAAAGCAAATTCTTGGTTAATTACCCCAGCAGACAGTCAAATACTCTTTGATACCCCGATAGAGCAACGTTGGCAAAAAGCCACTGAAAAACTTGGTATTGATATCGCTCACCTTTCAACCGATATAGGCCATGCATAGTGGTCGAAAACACATATAAAACCATTCTTGGCTTTGATTTTGGCAAGAAATACATTGGCGTTGCCGTTGGTCAAGCAATTACCGGCACTGCTACCCCTTTAGGCTCAGTGAAAGCCAAAGACGGTATTCCAAATCAACAACAACTGAAAAGCTATTTCGATGAATGGCAGCCAGATTTAATTGTGGTAGGTTTGCCGCTTAATATGGATGGTACCCCTCAACAGGTTACCTTTGACGCAAAAAAATTTGGTAATCGCTTAGCGCACGACTATAAAACACCGATTAAATTTGTTGATGAACGGTTAACCACCGCTGATGCTAAACAGCACTTATTTGAGCACGGTGGTTACCGTAATTTATCGAAAGATAACATTGATGCCGAATCTGCCCGTTTAATTGTTGAAAGCTACTTTGAAAGTACCTACGGCGAATAACCATGAAAACAGCAATTGTTATTGGCGCAACAGGGTTAATCGGTCATCATTTACTCACTCAACTATTAGCTGATTCTACCTATAGCAAAATAGTCGCACTCACACGCAAGCCAATCGAATACAACCATGAAAAGCTCGTCAATCACGTCATCGATTTTAATAACCTAAACAAATACCAAGACTACTTTATTGGCGACATACTGTTCTCTTGCTTAGGTACTACGAAAAAACAAGCAGGCTCAATAGAAAACCAGCGAATGGTTGATGTCGACTATCAGTATCAAGCTGCAAAAATGGCCGCAGAAAATGGCGTAGCACACTATGTATTAGTCTCTTCAAGTGGTGCAAATAAAAACGCCAACAGCGCTTACTTCAAAATGAAAGGTGAACTAGAAGATAAAGTTAAGCCGTTAAGTTTTCAGCGGATAAGTATTTTACAACCTTCATTATTGCTCGGTGAACGGGATCATTTTAGGCTTGGCGAGGAGCTTAGCAGTTATCTATTACCCATTATATGTAAGCTGCCAGGTTTAAAACGTTACCGCCCTATTGAGGGTGCTCAAGTCGCGACAAAAATGCTAAACGTTAGTAAAGCCCAAAAAGAGCCGTTTGAAATATACACCTTAGATGAACTATTCAAATAGAAAGTAAAGCGCTGATACCTCACTTAACAGCACTTTTATTTTTTAAGCTAATCTTTTGGATCTAAACCGTCGATTGTCACGCCCGACAATGAACCACTGCCACCTTGATCATTGCTGCGTAGTTTAATCATTAAGCGTAGGTCATTTGGTGAATCAGCATGGTGTATCGCATCCGCGTAATTAATTAAGCCACGTTGATACAAATTAAACAGTGCTTGATCAAAGGTTTGCATACCTTGCTCGGTAGATTTTTCCATCACTTCTTTAATATCGCCAACTTCACCTTTTTTTATTAATTCAGCGATATAAGGAGAGTTAAGCAATATTTCGATTGCAGCAACTCGGCCATTGCCATCTCGAGTAGGAATTAATTGCTGAGCAATGATGCCGCGAAGATTTAACGCCAAATCAAACAGTAATTTACCATGTTGATCCGCAGGCACTAAATGCATGATACGGTCAATTGCTTGGTTCGCATTATTCGCATGAAGAGTTGCAATACATAAGTGCCCTGTCTCCGCGAACGCCAGCGCATGTTCCATGATTTCTTGGCTTCTGATCTCACCAATTAGAATAACATCAGGTGCTTGGCGTAAAGAGCTTTTTAATGCCGCATCAAAGCTTTCCGTGTCTAAACCTACTTCACGCTGTGTAACCATCGATTTTCCGTGTTCGTGGACAAATTCCACCGGATCTTCAATGGTCAGTATATGGCCACGAGAGTTACGGTTTCGATAACCAATCAAGGCAGCCATTGAGGTTGACTTACCCGTACCTGTACCACCAACAAATAACACTAACCCACGTTTAGACATCACGACATCTTTTAACACCGACGGTAAACCTAAGTCATCAGAATCTGGTATTTCAGTCACAATACGACGTATTACCATACCGGCCATATCACGTTGCCAAAATGCTGAAACACGAAATCGGCCTATATCATCGATTGAAATAGCAAAGTTACATTCCTTTTCTTGGTCAAATTGCTCTTTTTGCTTTTCATTCATAGCATTATGAACAAGTTCTAACGCCGCTTCTGGGCTTAACGCGGTTTCATCAATAGGCGTTAATTCACCATTGATCTTTGCGCTGACCGGCAATTTCGCAGTAACAAACATATCGGATGCATCATGCTGCACCATTTTTTCGAGGTATTGATGAAATCTCAACATGGTTAACTCCTAATACCCTTGAAATTGATTTTTATCTGACGCTTTTTCCATCGCATCTTGTCTAGTGATCAAGCCGCGATTTACTAAGTTCTGTAAGCATTGATCCATGGTTTGCATACCATGCTGCATCCCCGTTTGAATAGCAGAGTACATTTGCGCCACTTTATCTTCACGAATAAGGTTACGTATCGCCGGTACGCCGATCATAATCTCATGTGAAGCAACACGACCGCCACCAACTTTCTTCACTAGCGTTTGAGAAATAACCGCACGCAACGACTCTGAAAGCATTGAACGCACCATTGATTTTTCTTCTGCAGGGAATACATCAATAATACGGTCAATCGTTTTAGGTGCTGAGGTGGTATGTAAGGTACCAAATACTAAATGACCCGTTTCTGCAGCGGTCATTGCTAAACGTATGGTTTCTAAATCACGCATCTCACCAACCAAAATCACATCAGGATCTTCACGAAGTGCTGAACGCAACGCATTGTTAAAACTTAAGGTATCGCGATGTACTTCACGTTGGTTGATCAAACACATTTTGTTCTCATGAACAAATTCGATTGGATCTTCAATGGTAAGAATATGATCATGTTTCATGTTATTAATGTAGTCGATCATCGCCGCTAACGTGGTTGACTTACCCGACCCCGTTGGCCCTGTCACTAACACTAAGCCGCGCGGGTTTTCTGAAATGGTACGGAAAATATCAGGACATCCTAAATCATCCAACGACAATACTTTACTAGGAATAGTACGGAATACTGCTGCGGGACCTCTGTTTTGATTAAAGGCATTAACCCTAAAACGTGCTAAGTTAGGAACTTCAAAAGAAAAATCCACTTCCATGTTTTCTTCGTATTCTTTTCGTTGACGATCGTTCATAATGTCATAAACAAGAGCATTTACGTCTTTGGCTTCAAAGGCAGGTATGTTAAGTTTACGTACATCGCCATCCACGCGAATTAAAGGTGGAACACCCGTAGAAAGATGTAGATCCGAAGCATTATTTTCTACGCTAAATGCGAGTAATTCGGTAATATCCATGAAAACCTCTTTTATAGTTAACAACGGCATTTATGTGGCAACACATAGATGGCAAAAAATTTAAGTAATGAGTCATATTAAAGATAAACTTGCTCAAGTAGAACTGCAAATTACAGCAGCTTGTCAGCAAGCGAAACGACACAGAAATGATATTCAACTGTTGGCAGTGAGTAAAACCAAGCCGGCCGCTCAGGTGCAAGAAACTTACGATGCTGGTCAAATAGCTTTTGGTGAAAACTATTTGCAAGAAGCCGTTGAAAAAATACAGCAGCTTTCTGATCTTGAGCGTATTTGCTGGCACTTTATTGGCCCTATTCAGTCAAATAAAACTCGCTTAATCGCTGAACACTTTTCTTGGGTACAAAGTGTTGATCGCAAAAAAATTATCACACGATTAAACGAACAGCGTTGTAGTCAAGATACTCCGCTCAATGTCTGTTTACAAGTAAATATTAGTGGTGAGGCTTCTAAATCTGGCATTGAAGTCAATGAGTTAGATGAGCTAGCACAAATGGTTGACTCAGCAGATAACTTAACATTACGCGGTTTAATGGCGATTCCCGAAAAACACAACGCTGCAGAAAGTTTTGCTAAAATGTCTGCGCTGTTTCAATCCCTTCAACAACGGTTTAATACCGTTGATACATTATCAATGGGTATGTCTGGCGATTTAAGTGAGGCGATATCTAATGGCTCAACTATGGTCAGAATTGGCACTGCCATCTTTGGCGCTAGAGCATAACACCAATAAGAATTGGTCCAAAAAATTAGGAAATTTAAATGAGTAAAATAGCTTTTATTGGCGCGGGCAACATGAATAGCGCCATTATCACAGGCCTTATTAGCAATGGTTTTACACCAAGCGATGTTATTGTTTCAAACCCTTCGGCTGACAAACGTGAAAAATTAGCCAATAATTATAATATCTTACACACCAGTGACAATATTGAAGCGGCTACCTTTGCTGACTTTATTGTATTAGGTGTAAAACCTTATTTTATTGCCGATGTTTGTCAGCAAATTAGTGCGGCGGTCAATGTTGAAGAAAAGTGTTTTATCTCAGTTGCCGCTGGTTGCACTATGTCGACTATGGAGCAAGCATTAGGTAAGCCTTGCCCTATTATTCGTACCATGCCTAATACCCCTTCACAATTAGGCTTAGGCGTTACGGGGTTGTTTCCTTCACCACAAGTATCCAAGCAACAAAAAGAACAAGCTGATTCATTAATGAAATCTGTTGGTATCACTAAATGGCTAACAGATGAGAGTGAAATTGACAACATTATTGCCGTTTCAGGCTCTGCTCCTGCCTATTTTTTCTTGTTTATGGAAGCAATGGAAAAAGAAGCAATACGTTTAGGTTTTTCAGCGCAAGATAGCCGACAGCTCATTCAACAAACAGCCTTAGGTGCTGCTGAAATGGTTGTACAGAACGAAGAAGCTATTAGTACATTACGTGAGAACGTCACGTCAAAAGGTGGCACAACACAAGCAGCATTAACCACATTAATTGATGGTGGCCTAGATAAACTGGTCAGTAATGCAATGCAATCGGCAAAAGTCAGAGCCAAAGAAATGGCAGAAAACAACGCTTAACCTAACGACAATACATATTAATTAACCCTTTAAACATTGAAATTCTTTTGGTTTGTTACCATCTTTAATGTTAATAAGGTTTTGGAGAACTATTAATGGCAGCAATTAATTACTTACTTGGCTTCTTTTTCGACGCCTTGTTAATGTTATTGGTAATTAGGGTGTGGTTACAACTTGTCAGGGCTGATTTTTACAACCCGTTAAGTCAATTTGTAGTGAAAGTAACAAACCCACTGGTTATTCCATTTCGCCGTATCATTCCAAGCGTAGGTGGTATCGATATGGCAACACTTGTGATCGCATACTTAGTTGCCGTGTTGAAATTCATTATCATACCGTTACTAAACGGTGGCCCTTTTGATTTAATAACTGCCTTGTTTATCGGCGTTTTGTACCTGATTAAACAAACCGGCTTTTTGCTATTCGTGCTAATGTTAGTTATGGCCGTAATGAGTTGGGTGGTGCAAGGTTACAACCCTACCCATGTGATATTACATCAATTAACTGATCCTTTTTTAAGACCAATAAGAAAAGTGATCCCCGCTATTGGTGGTTTAGATTTATCGGTTTTAGCCGCCTTTTTACTGTTAAACGTGATTAATATAGTGCTTTCTGGAGCTATCCCTTATTGGGCAATGCTTTAATAACAAAACAATATTGGTTTATAAGTGGTTATGGCTATACTTAGCGCATAATCACTTTTACCAAGGAGTTTACAATGCAACTTTCGCTAAAAAAATTCTTTCGTCATTTATCATTCGCTTTACCCTTTGCCTTCTTACTTTTAACTAATGCTAACGCTGAAAACATGAAGAAACTCGGTTACATGAATGTACACTACATGGCTATTAGTGCAACATTTCTAACGCCTGAAGTAGCAAAAGCTTATGGTATTGAACGTAGTAATTACAACGGTTTGATCAATATTGCTGTGATGGATAACACGATTAAAGGCAACCCTGCACAAAAAGTAAAAATAACAGGTAAAGCGGTTAACTTACTTGGGCAAGATAAAGATCTTAGCTTTGTAGAAGTTGTTGAAGGTGATGCAGTTTATTACTTAGCACAAGTTATGCACCGTAATGAAGAGACGATACGTTTCAATCTAACTATTGATAACGGCAAAGAACAGCAACAACTGTCATTTAAACATACGTTTTATACCGATTAATGCCAACATCATAAACAACATGAACCGTCTTCTAATTTCTCAAGTGCCAGTCATTGTAACTGGTACTCTGGATGTTTTAACTGCTAACAGGAAATTAAAACTTCCAACCAACATGCAAGTAATATTGACCACCATTAAAACCTGCAGGAGAGTTTACCGGATAAATTGCGCCTAGGAAGCCAGCTTTACGACCCTCACTGTATTCTTCAGGGTACACGTCAAAAATATTTTTAGCGCCTATCGCAATATTAAGATTATCAGAAATGTTATAAGAGACTTCAACGTCAGTGATCACGCTTGCGTCAACTTTTTCAAGCAGAGTCACATCGTTAAATTGCGCATTATAAAAGCTACCATAATAGTTAATACGCGCCATGGCTTTTATGCCGCCCTTTGATACAGAATAGGTGAAAATACCGCGAGTTTTTGGTACACCATGTTCACGTTCTTTACGTACATTTCCGTTAGCAATTGGGCTTTTTGAGTTCGTCACTTCTAGTTGAGTATCAGTATAGTTATAGGCAAGCGACAGTAGGTGTTGGGCGTGTTCAAATTCAAAAGGCAGGCTTGCAACCAAATCAACTCCTTGAGTAATTGAGTTAAAGTCATTTGCATAATACTGAATATTAGTGACGTTAGGTTGTACTTCTGAAGCGACTAACAAAGGTGCATCTGCAGCGACTATTTTACTAGTAAAAAGTGAAATTCGATCATCAATATCTATATAAAAGTAGTCAATAGTAATATTGATGCCGCTTATCTCAGATAATAGACCGACACCGAAACTAGTGGCTTTCTCTGGTTCAAGTTCTCCGCCAGAGCGAGCTGAAGCAATTGGACTCAACGCACTCACAAGTTGAGAGCGTTGTTGAACAACCACATCATTAATAATTGAATTTGATGTTGATATACGTTGCAGTGTTGATTGTCCTACCGTAGGCGCTCTAAAACCATTACTGATAGTTGAGCGCAATGCTATGCTATCGTCAATTTGTAACCGTGCCGACAATTTGCCATCAAGGGTATCGCCTATTTCGCCAATATCTTCATATCTCATCGCTAGCGAAATTGACAATGCTTCGGTGATATCCCCTTCCACATCTAAATAAAATGCATTCGAGTTTCTATCGTTTATTTCAGCAGTCTCAGGGGAAAAGCCGGGAAAGCCATTTGCACCAATCGCCTCTCCTTCACTAGTAAATGGGCCCGTTTGATATGAAGCACGATCACCGGCAACCACTTCAAATTGCTCCAAATGATGCTGATAACCAAATGCAACATTTAGTTCAGATTCAAAACCTAAATCAATAGGGTAAGTGAAATCTGCATTTAACACTGCTTCTGTTTGAATTTGCGAGCCTAATTCAAATGATGTAGGAGAAAGCTCTCCTAATGATGCATTAACACTATTTCGCAGCTGGTAGTTAATTTCATTTTTTCCTAACACCATACTCATGTCATAGGTCAATTCAACGTCATTGATAACTTCTGCTCCACGAATACCAGCAGCTAAGCTCGCATCTGTTACTCTACCACCAAACCTTGGGGTAAAGCCGCCCGGAAACAATTCGTTAAACGCGAAACAGTTATTATTTTCAGCAACAGCAGTTAAAGCCTCTGCATCTCCTGCCGCCCCTGGAATTGTCGGCGTTGGACAATTACCAGTATTGTTATCTGTCATATCATAAAACAAGCGAGCTCCACTTTGGGGGTTAGTGTAAACATTCGCTCGAGTGTTAGGATTTCGGTAAAAAAAACTACCATCGATATCGCGTTGTGCCCAATTACCAAAGATATAAAGTTGTTTGTAATTTTCACTTTCGCTTACATCAAAGGCCATATTGGTAAATAATTTTATATTATCCATTATTTCAGGAGCTCCCCAGTCAACAACAGGGTTTCGAATGTCATCAGGGTTAACACCACTCTCAATTAACTGTTGAACGGCAGGGTCCTGAATGCCACGTGAAGTTGCTTCACTGTCAGAAAGCTCAAATGAGAAATTGGCGCTCCCCTCATCACCAATGCTTGTGCCTAAAATACCAGCTAATTCAACTTTAACACCGTCGCCTGCATAATATTGACCTGTTCGCATTTCAATTTTTCGTATCGTTGCACTATCTTCTAAACGAAAATTTATCACGCCAGCAATTGCATCAGAGCCGTATTGCGCCGTTGCACCATCTCTTAATATTTCAACACTTCGAAGGGCAATACTAGGAATTGGTTCTAAATCAACGCCATGCGCACCTACATTTAACCCTGAAATGAACTCATAAATCACACCGCTACGATGACGTCGTTTACCGTTTACCAGCACTAACATGCTATCAGTAGGAAGTCCTCTTAGGTTCGCAGGCCTAACCATAGTACCAGCATCGCTAATCGCTTCTTGTCTCGCATTATAGGAAGGAATTATATTTGATAGCGTCGTAATAATATCATTACTACCTTTTGTTGCGAGTGCTTGGTTAGAAATTACATCAAGTGGCGCAAGAGCTCCGCCAGGAGAGCGATTATTACGCCGAGAGCCGATAATTTGAATACGCTCTGCTTTGGTTTTTTTTGTGGTTTTGTTTTGTTTGGAGTCTTTAGAATGAATATTTGCTAAAGCATCTATTGACGAAGTTTGCGTAGTGTTTGTTTTGCGATAATCTAAGCTAGCTGATACCGCAATAACTTGTTTATCGGTGACAACAGCATTTAACGGCGTATTAAGCAATAATGTCACTAACGCTTCTTTGATGGAATAACTACCTATCAATGGGTTAGTCATAATAACAACGGAATCACTAAAGGGATAAAGAAGTGAATACCCTGAGACTTCTGCTAGCTTATCTAACGCTTCTGATGCTTGCATAGCAGGAATGTTAAATTGATATTTTTTATCAGTAGCTTGAACGCTTTTGATCCCCGCTACATTTAAAAATAGTGCCACCAAAAAATACAACGAAAAGCGTATTCGCTTGTGATGATTTAAACGACAACTAATCACTTATACGCCAACTCGATGTCGATTATTGCCCACATAACGTGTTTTATTTAGCTGCATTGAACAGTACTCACGCAATTAAACAACCATATTAAGGTTAACGTTTTTGGGAAAATAAAGGCTAGTGCCCTGTTTTATTGTTTTATTTAGCACCATGAAGAAACTAACTTTTTACTAATTTCACTAAATTGCAAACTTTACCTTGAACCTTGGTTAATCATATTAGCACTACATTAGACTTTCGACCATAGTCGAGAACAGGTTGATTTTATCGGTCTGTACTTTTTACTTTGCAAAAAAAATCTCAGCAAACGCTGAGATTTTTATCGATATAGAACTAATACATGACGATTAGAACTTATACGTTGCTTTTGCGTAGTAGAACCCACCATTAAAACCAAATGGTGACGTTTCATAATACTTACCGCCCCAACTATTATTTGGCGACCCCGTTTGCTTTTCAAAATCTAGTTCGCTTGGGTAAACGTCAAAGATATTTTGCGCTCCAATACTCACACTGAACGATTCTGTCGCATGATATGTCACTTCTACATCTACAGTCACTTCAGCATCAGCATTAATTTCGGTTCCGGGTGCATCCGGAGTTCCGATCCAATCAACATGAACACCTTGGAATTCACCAAAATAATTTACACGCGTAAACATATTGATATCATCCCAACTTTGACCCCAGGTAAAAGTAGCACGATGATTTGGTAGGTCATTTTCTAAACGAGAAACTTTACCTTCACCGGTGACAGCTGTGTATTTGTCTACCGTCGTTTCATTCCAGTTATAAGCAAGACTAAACACTGAGCTACCGTCTAGTAAATCAGTTGTATAATTCGCAATAAAATCAATACCCTCTGTTGTGGTATCAAAATCATTGGTAAAGAAACTTACTTGCTGAATTGAATCTACGTTTGGCACACCATCAGCTTTTAACTTGGCTTTGTCACTATCACTTAAATTATATTTAGCGGATTGAGATACACGATCTGTTACCTCAATGTTGTAATAATCAAGCGTGAAATGAAATTCATCAATTGTCCAAACCGCACCAAATGCCATACTTTGAGACTCTTCAGGTGTGAGCTCAGTAGCCCCTAATTGGGTTGCAACTGGGTTAGAAGGTGGCAATAACGCAGAATCAACCAATACACCGCCATCTAAGTTCGTTTGTACGTTTGCATAATTAGCTTGTCCTACAGTAGGCGCACGAAAGCCTGAGCTGATAGAGCCACGTAATGAAAAATCGTCAGAGATATCATATTGCGCGGTGACTTTATAGTTTGTGGTGTCTCCAAACGTACTATAATCTTCATAGCGTAATGCATAGCCCATTAAAAAACTGTCTGTATATTGTGCTTCAACATCAACATATAACGCATAGTTTTGACGAGAAAATTCACCGGCGGCTGAAGGTTTAAACCCAGGGAAACCATTTGAACCAATACCAAAGCCTTGACTCGTTAACGGACCTGCCGTAAAAGACTCTAAATCACCAGCAATTACTTCAAAAGTTTCTTGATGATATTCATAACCACCTGCAATAATAAGTGGTGAATATAAACCTACATCAAGTTCTTTGACTAAATCTACGTTAAAGAATTTTTCAAGTTGAATGTGTTTACCTGGTGAAAAGTCACGCGGTGTATCTGGGCCTAATGATGCATTTACCGTGTTATAAATAACATAACTTGATTCGTTACGCCCTACTGAACCACTAATATCATAAGATAACGTATCTGAAAGTTCACCACGCGTCCCCATAGTGATCGCAGTATCTATAACCGTACCACCGAAATTAGGAGTAAATCCACCCGGCACCATTTCATTAAAAGCAAAACAGTTTTGACCGACAGGCGTATTAGGATCAGCAATTAACCCATAATCGGCTTGATCTAACACATTATCAGTGGTGATGTTTACCGTTGGGCATTCTATGCCATTATTTAAACCGTCCATATCAGCAATGAGCAATGTTTCACCGCCGTCATTCGAGAATACGCCACCGCGAAGCTGAGGATTACGGAAATAGAAACCACCGCGCACACTTCGTTCAGCATAGTTACCAAACATATAAGCTTCACGGCCTTTACCTAGGTCTAAACCAAAGTTACCAAAAATAGTGATGTCATCATTAATTTCTGGTGTCCCCCAAATTTGAGCTAATTCAGAAACGTTAGTGTTACCAGCATCAATTAAGCTTTGAGCATCAGGGCGTTGTACACTGCGATTTGTTGCGTCAGCGTTTTTATATTGAAAACTTAAATTAGCAAAACCATCACGGGTTAATTCCATGCCAATATTACCATTTATTTCGGTAGTATCGCCGTCACCTTCATAATACGAACCATGACGAACCGTTAATGATCCCCCTTCTGAATCATCTTTTAATACAAAGTTCATTACACCCGCAATAGCATCTGAACCATATTGCGCTGCAGCACCATCACGTAACACTTCAACTTGTCTAAGCGCAGCACTTGGGATCACTGAAATATCTGGACCTTGTGCACCATCATTAATACCACCGCCAAGCAAAGCTATCACTGAAGAACGGTGACGACGCTTGCCATTTACTAAAATTAACGTACTGTCTGCTGATAAACCACGAAGATTCGCAGGTCTCACCAAACTTGCTGCATCAGAAATTGGCATAGCATGCACGTTTAAAGAAGGAACTGTACCTTTTAAGAGTTCTAACATATCGGTATTACCCGACCTTTCTAACTCTTCAGCGCCAATTAAATCAATGGGTACAGGAGAGTCATCAACTGAGCGTGGTGCACTTCGTGTCCCTACAACCGCGATGCGTTCAACTTTTTTTTCTTTTGCTTTTTGTGAGTTATCTTCTTCTGCATATACAGAGGTATTGCCAAGAGCCATACTGACAGCAAGTGCCAGCGCTCCGGTGCGAAACTTAGTAGACATGTTATTTCCTTCCTAGTTTTTATATAAATTTTTATTCTTTATCAGTTGCTTTGTTAATAGAATAATGTGCAACCTAAACTAAAGAGTAGGATGAAGGAAAAAACCGTAAAATTTTTTACAATTTCCTTTAATTGAATATCAACGACGGTATATTTTGTGTGTACCTAACCTTGAAAAAATAAACCTTCCGAAGATAGGTTAAGTAGCAAAATAGGAGGATAAGGTGTTGTCGATTGATAACACCTTATTACAGATGATTATTTTGATAAATCACTGTCAATATTAGGGTTTACCTACGCTTTCTTGGTCAATAAAATTTTATTGGAACCAAGACGTTGTGATTCGATATTAAAAGAAAGCTCTAATGCTTCTATGAGTGCGTCGCTATCACCTAACTCGAAACGGCCACTTATTTTAATATCATGTAAAGAAGGTTCTTTTAATACAATAGTGATATCAATATAACGATTTATTTCTTCGATTACGTCAAACAATGCTTCGTTGTCAAAAATTAATTGGCCATCAAGCCAAGAGAGTTCTCGCGTCATATTCTCCGAGGCAACATGTGTTAGCGTAGGTGTTTTGTTATCTGCTACCACAGCTTTTTCACCTTTGGTAAGGTACACATCATCTTTTTGAATAACAGTGTTATCAAGCGCTTTGATATCGGCAATGTTTGCATTAGGATGAACCTTTGACATTTTCACTTTACCATCAGTCACAGTAACTTGAATATTCTTAGGCTTTAAGTGAACAACAAACTTAGTGCCAATAGCTTGTACAAGGCGATCACCAGCATAGACGATAAAAGGGCGATTAGCATCATGAGCAACTTCAAATAATGCTTCTCCTTTAATGAGTTTGACTAATCGTTTCTCAGCAGAGAATTCTGTTTCAATATGGCTATCAGTATTTAAATGAATAATGGAACCATCTTTAAATGTGGTTTCAATTTGTTGTCCTTTTACCGTTATATAGGTGTTTTTAGTTACATCTAATGGCATCATTAACCAAATAAAAAGCGCAATAAAACTGATACTTGCCGCTAGCATCACTGGTGCGGTTACGGGTTTTAATACTGTCCATAAGGAAATTTTGTTCGATGATGCCTTTTCATCAATATTATTGAGTATTTCATCCATATCATCCCAGATTTCAGCCATCGCTTTTAACGCGACTTGGTGACGTTCATCTGCCGCCAACCAAGCTTTTAATTCTTTTCTCGATTGTTCAGATAAATTGCCATTATCTAATCGCACTAGCCAAATAGATGCTTCTTCATCAATCTTATTCGCCGTATGTAATGGCACTACATTATTACTTGAATTCATTGTGCACGCTCTTCGCTTGATTGATGCTGCTTTTCATTCGTATTACTTTCCACGTCATACCCTTGTGTATAAAGCGACTGTTTACATTGCCTTAAACCTGTTGCTATATATTTTTCTACAGAGCTGACAGATACATTCATTTTTTTAGCGATTTCTTTATGGCTTAAACAATAAAGCTTTCTTAAGAGTATCGCTCTACGGTTTTTCTCTGGTAGCGAATTTAACACGTGAGTAAAACGTTCAAACTTACGCTTTTGAAATAGCTCTTTTTCGACAACATTCTCACCATCACTTTCCAACAAAGCGTCATCAAGTTCGGTATGAATTTCTTTAGATTGTTGCATTAACTTTTTAAGCACCAAGTTTCGAGAGACCACAAACAAATAACCTTTAGGTGATTTAATAGTTTGTTGTTCGTCAGAGTGCAAAACCCGAATAAAAGTTTCCTGCAAGATATCATCTACATCTTGTGGCTCGACGCTCATTTTCATAATAGATCGCACTAAGCCATCTTTACATGCTTGGAAAGCGTTTAGCACTCTATTGTTCGACGGCACTTTATCTTGCATTCAATGTCCCCAAAAACACCTTGTTCCCTTAAAGAGCTTTTTAATTAAAAAATCCATAAAATTTTATCACTAAAATATACCATAATGGCGAATATAATTGCGCTATGAATATAAAAACCTGTTTTTTTCAATTCTATAGTTCATTGCAGCAAGGTTGCCATGATAGACTCTGCGAACTTAGTCAGTACATCTGACTTAACTCTGTCGCATTATGTTTTATAAACTAACGTAAGTGACTGGCAATAAAGTAATTTATTGCCCTTTGTTAAATATTAAAGAGTAGTGTTACAGTACGTCGTCATAAAGTGTTATGGATTAATCGATAGAGATACTCTTTACCAGTATCAATAATAAATTTACTCTTACAATAAAAATACAACGGTGGAAATTATTTTGGAATTTGAAACGTTTTTTTCTTTAGGCCTATATTTTCTTGCAATGCTTGGTATTGGTTTTTATGCCTATCGTAAGTCAACCAGCGATGTGTCAGGTTATATGTTGGGCGGTAGAAGTTTAAGCCCAAGCGTTGCTGCCCTTTCTGCTGGAGCCTCTGATATGAGTGGCTGGATGTTAATGGGGTTACCTGGCGCAATGTACCTATCAGGCGTTAGTAGTTTATGGATTGCGATCGGGTTAGTGATAGGTGCCTTTTTAAATTACCTTATTGTTGCTCCACGACTAAGAACCTATACCGAAGTCGCAAATGATTCGATTACCCTTCCTGATTTTTTTGAAAACCGCTTTAATGATAAATCTAGGCAATTAAGAATTGTTTCTTCTGTCGTTATCGTGATTTTTTTCACTCTTTATACCTCAAGCGGTATTGTTGCTGGCGGCAAGCTTTTTGAAAGCTCTTTCGGATTAAATTATGAAATTGGTTTATATGTAACCGCGGGTGTTGTAGTGGCATACACACTTTTTGGTGGTTTTTTAGCGGTCAGTTTAACTGATTTTGTTCAGGGCTGTATCATGTTTGTCGCTTTAGTATTAGTGCCTGCTGTCGCTATTTATGAAATCGGTGGCGTGTCTGAAACCTACTCAACAATTAAAGCCGTTAATCCCGATCTATTAGATATCTTTAGTGGTGTTGGTGTTGTTGGTATTTTCTCTGCTATGGCATGGGGCTTAGGTTACTTTGGTCAACCTCACATCATTGTACGTTTTATGGCAATTCGCAGTGTTAAAGATATGCCTACTGCACGCCGTATCGG
Source organism: Thalassotalea sp. PP2-459 (assembly GCF_001913705.1). Taxonomy (GTDB): domain Bacteria; phylum Pseudomonadota; class Gammaproteobacteria; order Enterobacterales; family Alteromonadaceae; genus Thalassotalea_C; species Thalassotalea_C hakodatensis. Next base: position 61,942 of record NZ_MKQD01000038.1, read on the forward strand.
CATGAGTTGGATGATAGTGGCCATCATTGGTGCCATGGCAACCGGTTTTGCTGGTATTGCTTATGTGACAAAAACAGGCTTAGCATTAGATGATGCCGAAACTATCTTTATTTTGTTATCTCAAATTTTATTTAACCCTCTCATTGCTGGCTTTTTATTAGCCGCTATTTTAGCTGCGATTATGAGTACCATCTCTTCGCAATTGCTAGTGACATCAAGTTCTTTAACGGAAGATTTTTATAAAACTTTTTTACATCGCGAAGCCAGTGATAAACAACAAGTATTCGTAGGCAGAATATCGGTATTCTTAGTGGCCTTAGTAGCTATTTATTTAGCTTATGATCGTGACTCATCTATTCTATCTCTGGTCAGTAATGCTTGGGCCGGATTTGGCGCAGCTTTTGGCCCGGTAGTAATCGGTAGCTTGTTCTGGAAAAAAATGACTCGAAACGCAGCGTTAGCAGGAATGATCACCGGCGCACTAACCGTACTTTTCTGGATTTATTCTCCTTTCACTATAGATGGGCAATCTTTAAGTTCAGTAATGTATGAAATTGTTCCTGGTTTTATCTTATGTTCAATTGTGATTTTTGTGGTAAGTACCCTTTCACCACAAGATAACAACGACATTTTAACTAAGCATGATGAAATGCTATCTCACCATGCTTAACGGTATGAATATTTGAATGTATGCCTACATGAATGCTAATCATGAAGTAAGAAATGTGTTAAGACTTTCAACATCATGTTTAGCGTTCTCAAATATTCAATGGCTATAAAAAGACTATAGTGTTAAAGCACTATTCAGTATATTTTGAGGGCAAATAAATGCTTTTTAATGGTTCGTTATTCTCTGACTGTCCCATTCGTCAGAAAATCCGTGAGTTTTATCGCATCGATGAAAATATAGCAGTAGATCATATTCTACCGATTGCAGAAGTTAACGTAAGTGCACGAAGTCGAGCTTGGGAACGCGCTCGTAAAATGGTCTTAAAAATCCGTGAAGACCAAGAAGGCAATGGAGCCATAGATGCACTTTTAAATGAGTATTCTCTTTCTAGTGAAGAAGGTGTAGTACTTATGTGTTTAGCTGAAGCGTTACTACGTGTTCCAGATAAACATACACAAGATGCCTTAATTCGAGACAAAATTTCGCAAGGTAAATGGAGCTCTCACCTTGGCAGTAGTGAATCTTTGTTTGTGAATGCTTCATCATGGGGACTATTAATTACGGGTTCTATGGTGAATTATGCAGACAAGCGTAAGCAAGATAACTTTGGTCTACTGAAAAAAACCATCGGTCGTCTTGGCGAACCTGTTATTCGTAAATCAATGAACTATGCCATGAAAATCATGGGTAAACAGTTTGTAATGGGCGAAACCATTGAAGCAGCAACTGAGCGTGCAGCCACTAAAGAACAAAATGGCTATGTATATTCTTACGATATGCTTGGCGAAGGTGCTCGCACCATGGAAGATGCTCAACGATACTTAGCCTCTTATCAACAAGCGATAGAAACTATCGGTTCAATTGCTCAAGCCTCAGGTAAAAATGACCCACGTAAGGTACCCGGTATTTCTGTAAAACTGTCAGCGATACATCCACGTTACGAGTTTAGCCATAAAGAACGTGTTTTAGCTGAAATCGTTCCAAAACTTAAAACCCTATGTTTACAAGCTAAACGCTATAACATCGGCCTAACCGTTGATGCTGAAGAATCAGAACGCTTAGATATTTCACTCGATATCATTGAAGCAGTCTTTAGTGATAACGATTTAGGTGACTGGAATGGTTTTGGTATTGCATTGCAATCCTATCAAAAACGCGCACTTTGGGTCGTAGAATGGTTACGCAGTTTAACATTACGAACAAACCGAAAAATGATGGTACGTTTAGTTAAAGGGGCGTACTGGGATACTGAGATTAAAAATACGCAAAAAGACGGTCATCTTCATTTTCCCGTGTTTACACGTAAATCTTCTACTGATGTTTCTTATCACGCTTGTGCTAATAAACTGTTAGATTACCGTGATACTATTTACCCACAATTTGCCACACATAATGCCTACACCGCAGCAACTATTGTAGAGCTTGCTGGTGATGATAAAGAAGGCTTTGAATTTCAATGCTTACATGGCATGGGCGACTCGCTTTACGATCAAATCGTTTCAGGAGAAAGTATCCAATGTCGTATTTATGCACCTGTTGGTCATCATGAAGATCTACTCGCCTATTTAGTACGTCGTTTATTAGAGAATGGCGCAAATTCTTCGTTTGTAAATGCCATCGTTGATGAATCACAACCTGTTGAATCTTTGCTTGAAGATCCCGTTGAAAAAACACAACGCTTAAAAGATAAATATAATAATCAAATTCTCAAGCCGGTCGCGTTATACCATGATAAAAATGGTAACGGACGTGATAACTCAATAGGGGTAGACTTAGATGATATTATCGAAATATCCACGCTAAAAACCTCACTTGATAACTGGTTTGAGAATAACTTACTTAACAGTGACGCATTACCTGAAAATTCAGTACCGGTGAAAAACCCAGCTAACCATCATGAAATTATCGGATATCACCATTTTCACGATAAAGATGATATGTTAGCTATGATTGATACTGCAGAAAACGTATTGGCTTCATGGTCACAAACACCTGTAACTGAGCGCGCCGCACTTTTATATCGCATTGCAGATATACTTGAGCGACACATGAATGAACTTATCGCCATGTGTATCAAAGAGGCGGGTAAAATAGCACAAGATGGTATTGATGAAGTACGAGAAGCCGTTGATTTTTGTCGTTACTATGCAGAAAGAGCTGTAGAACTCGTAGAAGATGATAGATTGGAACCACGCGGTGTGGTGTTGTGTATTAGCCCTTGGAACTTCCCTCTGGCAATATTTTTAGGTCAAGTTGCTGCTGCAATCGCAACCGGCAATACTGTGTTAGCGAAACCCGCAGAGCAAACTGGTTTGATAGCTTTATATACTATTGGATTAATGAAGTCAGTTGGCCTACCTGAGGGTGTTGTACAAGCGGTAATCGCGCGAGGTAGCGATGTGGGTAGTGTTATTGTACCTGACACTCGCGTACAAACAGTGATGTTTACTGGCTCTACGGAAACGGGGACCAGAATTTCACAAACCTTAGCAGAGCGTGGTGGCGATCAAGTACCTTTGATCGCAGAAACTGGTGGTCAAAACTGCATGATTGTTGATTCAACCGCACTACCTGAGCAAGTGGTTGATGATATTATTTCTTCAGGCTTTCAATCGGCAGGTCAACGCTGCTCGGCGTTGCGCGTGTTATATTTACAAGAAGAAATAGCCGACGATGTAATTACCATGCTTAAAGGCGCATTAGCCGAATTACATATAGGCGACCCTTCAATGCTAAGTACAGATATTGGCCCTGTCATTGATCAAAAAGCTCTAGATGCACTTAACGCGCATAGCGACTATATGCAATCACATGGCAAGTTATTATACCAATGTGAAATTGCTCAAGAGATAACTGATAAGCTATCTGACAATGAACACTATTTCTTCGCTCCTCGCCTATATGAAATTGATGATATAAGCGTATTGAAAAAGGAAGTTTTTGGTCCTTGTGTGCATGTGGTTCGCTTTAAAGGCGAAGAGATTGAAAATGTGGTAGATAAAATAAACAGTACAGGCTTTGGTTTAACCATGGGGGTCCATACACGAATCAATCATCGTGCCCTTGAATTAGCAAAACTGTCTCGTGCAGGCAATATTTATATAAATCGTAATATGATTGGCGCAATTGTTGGCGTTCAACCTTTTGGTGGTCGTGGCCTATCAGGCACCGGGCCAAAAGCTGGCGGTCCAAACTATTTAACACGATTGATGAAAGAAAAAGCGACGCCTGATGCCGAACAATTCAATATGTTGCCAGAACAAGTTGAAGCATTAGAGAGTAATGAACAAGCCGAGTCTGAAGCAAACCTATTTATGGAAAAAGCTGATACGGCAGAAAAGGATTGGCGTTTAACGGAATTAAACACTCGGATCTCTTATGTTCGTCAATTATTAGCTAAAATTGCACATGTTGATATCGTTGATGACCTTGCCGATGATTTGAACCGCACACTAGCAGCGGCTCGCGATCAATTAATCAGCATTGAAAAACGCTTAAAGAAACCTACTGTATTGCCTGGTCCAACAGGTGAATCAAATACGCTTTATTTGGAAAACCGTGGCAATATTATTTGTTTTGCTGATAAAAATACAAGTTTTCACTTTTGGACACTTTCATTAGTAACCGCATTAGCGACAGGTAATACCGTTATCTCAGTTGTTTCAGATTTATTCTATGATGAAGCCATCGCTTTTAGAGATAAATTTATTGCCACAGGTGTTGATAAAAACGTTTTTCAAGTGGCCAGATTACGTCACTTATCTGCCCTGTTAGATCACCCTGCTCTCTCAGGGGTTGTTATTGATAGTCTTTGTGATCGTAAGCATTATATCAGTGAAAAGTTAGCTGAACGTCAAGGGGCAATATTACCTGTGATCAGTTCAGAGTACTTTGACAATTTGATCCAACGTTTATTAACGGAGAAAACCATCAGCATTGATACAACAGCATCAGGCGGTAACACTTCCTTAATGACTTTAGTTGAAGAAGATTAACATCGTAAGATGTAAATATTAATGTTAGACAAGACAAAACGGGCGTCATTTGATGCCCGTTTTTTATCGCTAAATTAACAGCGGTTAGGCTAATTGCTTTTTATTAAATAGTCGTTTACCAAAGGCATTTATAAACAATGAAAGCATCACTAATAGTATGCCTAATATTTGTCCAGAATTTAGCGTTTCACCAAGAAAAAACGACGCACACATAATACCCACGACAGGAACACCTAAAGTTAATGGCGCGACTTGACCAGCAGGATAACGACTTAATAAGGCTCCCCACATACTATAACCTAAAATAGATGCGCCTATTGCTAAATAAAGTAACACTAATGCACTAGAAAGATTAAAGCTTTCAAACGTTTGCGGTATCACTTCTGGCCCTTCAATATAGTAACTTGAAAGCGCAAAAGGAATAACGGCTATCCAAGCTGACCAAACAACCAAACCTAAATTTGCTTGATAACCTAATTGGGTAATTTTACGGTTAACAATATTACCAATCGCCCAAGACATGGCACCTGCAATGGTGAGCATAAAGCCAATTAACGTCATATCTGTAGACTGCCCTGCGCTGCTTATCGCCCACAAGCCGAAAAATGCGATCGTTAAGGCTATTAATTGGGTTCTATGCAGTTGCTCTTTTAACAACACTATCGAAAATAGAATGGTAAACAACGCCTGAGACTGCAAAACAATAGATGCTAACCCTGCTGGCATACCAAATGCCAACGCAGAAAACAGCAATGCAAATTGACCAAAGCAAAGCGTTATTGCATAAAGCGCCATCCAACGCCAAGGTATCCCTGGCTTAGCAACAAATAATGAACCTAACAACGCAACACATAAAAAACGAGCAGCGCCCATTAATAATGGCGGCATATCTTGAACACCCCAAGCAATGACGACAAAATTAAAGCCCCAAATAAAAATTATCATTAAGCCTAATAGGTTATCTTTTAACGTCATTATTACTTCCTATCCTTCTCAAAATATCGTCTTTAGTCTCCCTAATTCTTTCAGATTAGGGTATGATCCGGCTTTATTTTCTAAGCAGTATTTGAACAGATGACAACTATCGTTTTAGCTACCGGTAACCAAGGTAAAGTAAAAGAGCTTGCCAGTTTGCTCGCAGAAAAAGGCTTTGTGATAAAAGCACAAAGTGAGTTTAATGTACCAGATGTGCCCGAAACAGGCACAACATTTGTAGAAAATGCGATTATAAAAGCAAGACATGCTGCAAATATTACCGGTTTGCCTGCGATTGCTGACGATTCAGGTTTAGAAGTAGACGCTTTAAACGGTGCTCCAGGAGTTTATTCTGCTCGTTATGCTGGCGAAAGCGCTAATGATAGCGATAACAATCAAAAGTTACTCAATGCCTTACAAAACGTTGCTGAAAATGAGCGAAGTGCTCGATTTCATTGTGTCTTGGTATATATGGCGCATGCGGAAGATCCCACCCCACTTATTTGCCATGGCGTATGGGAAGGTAGTATTGTAACTGAACAACAAGGCGAGCAAGGCTTTGGTTATGATCCGCTTTTTTGGCTACCAGAATTACACAAAACCTCAGCGCAACTTAGCCGCGAAGAAAAAAACACTATAAGCCATCGTGGAAAAGCACTTGCCCAATTAGCAACTAAGTTACAAGCGATATAAGCAGCAATGATGTTAACTGCTCCGCCTTTATCCCTTTATATCCATATACCTTGGTGTATTGAAAAATGCCCTTATTGCGATTTTAACTCTCATGCATTAAAACATGATATTCCAGAACAAGCTTATGTTGCAGAATTGATCAAAGATCTTGACGCTGATATTAAGCGCTTTGCACTTTACGATAGACCTTTGCACTCCATTTTTATTGGCGGAGGTACACCAAGTTTATTCAGTGCAGAAGCAATTTCAGCAATACTGTCTCAAGTATTACAACGATTTGAGCACCGTGCCGATATTGAAATCACCTTAGAAGCAAACCCTGGCACGGTTGAAGCAGATAAATTTATCGGGTTTTACCAAGGTGGTGTTTCTCGTTTATCCATTGGCGTTCAAAGTTTTGCTTCTGACAAATTAATTAAGCTAGGGCGTATTCACGACAGTAATCAAGCTAAACGAGCAGCGACACTCGCTCATGAATGTGGCATCAATACCTTCAACCTAGATTTAATGCATGGTTTACCGAATCAATCACTTGATAACGCGTTAGATGATATTAAAACCGCGATCGATATTTCGCCAACCCATCTTTCTTGGTATCAACTCACCATTGAACCGAACACAGCTTTTTACTCAAAACCACCTAAACTGCCAGAAGATGAAACGCTTTGGGATATCCAAGATAAAGGCAACGCACTATTAACGAATGCTGGCTATCAACAATATGAGATTTCAGCCTTCGCTAAACCAGGCTTTGAGTGCCAACATAATCTGAATTATTGGCAATACGGCGACTACCTTGGGATAGGTTGTGGCGCTCACGGAAAGATAACGGACCCCGTTAAACAACAAATTCATCGCACGATAAAAGTTAAACACCCAAAAGGTTACTTAGATTCCAGCCGTGAACATTTAGATCAACTATTAACGGTTGCCAAAGAAGAACGTCCTTTTGAGTTCATGATGAATCGATTACGGTTATTTTCAGCGTTTAATGAAGCCGACTTTGAACAGATGACGGGATTAGCCTTCAGCACAGTGTCTGATAAAATGCATCGTGCCTTAGACAAAGGGCTTTTACAACAACACAATGGAAACTGGCAAGTGACAAAGCTCGGCCACCGGTATTTAAACAGCTTGCTAGAAGAGTTTTTGTAACATGACGCAATACAGCCAAACTGAAATTGACCATGAATTTATGGCTAAAGCCTATGCGTTAGCGTTAAAAGCTGAACAACATGATGAAATACCTGTGGGTGCAATTGTCGTTGCTGACGGTAATATTATTGGTGAAGGTTTTAATCAATCGATTATGCAACATGATCCCTCTGCTCATGCAGAAATGATCGCCATTCGACAAGCGGGTAAAACACTAGAAAATTATCGGATGCTTGATTGCACCTTATATGTCACCTTAGAACCCTGCCCGATGTGTGCTGGGTTATTGGTTCATAGCCGTATTAAACGGGTAGTTTTTGCTTGCGCTGATGAAAAAACCGGCAGTGCAGGAACGGTGTTTGACCTAACAAATAGTGATAAGCTAAATCATCAAATTGAAATTAGCTCAGGCGTGATGGCAACAGAGTGTAGCGCTTTACTTTCTAGCTTTTTTAAGCGCCGTAGAAAAGAAAAAAAATTGTTAAAACAAAAATTAAAAGAACAGTCTTCACTTGAGCGTTAAACAATAAACAACAAATTTAAAGAACCGTGACATTCTGCAGTTGTGATAAAAAGAAAAATGCCAGTCAGCTTAACTGACTGGCATTGAGCCTAAGCACTTCCCTTTTAGCGAAGATATGTAAGTCTATTTTTCAACTTTCGACATATCGCCCGCTTTAATAATCGCAAATGCCTCTACTGATAAGTATTTACGCATCACGTTATTAATATCTTCTGCCGTTAACTTCGCAATTTGTGCTTCATATTTTTTACTAAATTGCATCGTGCGATCTAAACGAAGATTTGTATTTAGCTTGCCTGCTAGTTCCCGATCTTGAGAACGACTCACTTTACGTCCTTGCAACATGCCAGACTTGGCCGCAGCGACTTCTTCATCGGTAAAGCCATCTTTAAGCATACGCGCAACTTCTTCTTTAAAGCCTACTTCCACTTTTGCTAAGTTTTGCGGTGCACAAATAGCGTATGCCCCAAGTGACGCTCGCTCATCAAAATCACTAATATTTATAAATGAACCAGCACCATAGCTTAAACCATCTTTTTGTCTCAAGCGGGTTGCTAAGCGACTGTTTAAGAAACCACCACCTAACATATAATTCCCCATGGTTAGCGCGGGTGCATCAGGGTGGTTTTGTCCAACAGGAATACTAATTGATGCGACAAAGGTTGCATTTTCCTTGTCTGGTGTATCAAAGGTCATTGCTTCGTTTGATAGTTTTTTGTAAGGGTTATCAATGCGGGCATAATCCTTACTACTTTGCCAGTTAGTCGTCATTTCATCTAATACTTTAGTGGTCGCAGCTTCATCAAAATCACCTACGACAGTAATTTGCATACTAGATGCACCATAGAAGTCTTTATGGAACTGACGAACATCTTCTAAAGTTACAGCACCTAATGCCGCTAACATTTCTTCAAATGTCGGTACATAGTTTGGGTGTCCTTTTGGAAAAGGACTTTGATGACGAGAATATGCTTTAAAAGCGATACGCTGTGGATCTTGCAATTGCTGCTCGATTCCAACTTTCGTTTCACTCTTGTACAGCTCGAACTCTTTTTCACTAAACGCTGGCTTTTGTAGTACTTCACCAACGAGTTTTAACGTATCATCTAAGTTTTTGCGTGTCGTATTTACGGTAACATACGCATATGTATCACCACCGCCAACACTCACTTGCGCTTCTAACTTATCAAACGCTTCTTTAAGCTGTTCACGCGTATAATTCTCAGTGCCTCGCATTAACATAGCGCCCGTTGCATCACCAACAGCATTTAGACCTTGTAAAGAAAGTAAGTCACCCATTTGCAAATTAACTTGTACAACAACCGACTCGCCTCGTGTTTTCTTAGGCAGTAACGCTATTTGCACACCAGTGTCTAATTTACTCGTTTCAGTGCGCGCATCAATATTATCATGAGATGGTTCAAAAGCTTCACCTTGCGCTACAGCTTTACGGCCTTTATAGTCTTTGACCATTGCTGATACACTTTCAACATGTGGAATGTCAACACGCTCAGGGTTTTCAGCAGGAATAAACTTACCTAGTGTTCTGTTATTACGCGTAATATAACTAGCAGCAACACGGTTGACATCTTCAGCTGTAACACTTTCAATACGATCACGGTTTAAGAAAAGTAAACGCCAATCACCCATACCTAGCCATTCACTTAATTCCATGGCAATACGCTCTGATGAATTAAAGGCTAATTTGGTATTTTTTAAAATGGTGCGTTTGGCTCGTTCAACTTCTTCTGAGGTAATTGGTTTATCGCTAATACCTTCTAACGTTGAAATAAGTGCAGTTTCAGTTTTCGCTAAATCGTTTGCTTTATCTACTTCTGCCATAAAAATGGCAACACCTGGCTCAGCCCACTGAAAATTAAAACCAAACGCGTTGCTCGCCAGTTTCTGCTCAACAAGTGATTTATGTAACCGCCCTGTTGCCTGCGCTGAAAGTACTTCATTTAATACATCAATCGCAGCAAAGTCAGGATGCGACCCTGCTGGTACATGATAAACAGCACCAATCATTTGTGCATCACCTACACGGCGTACCGTCACATAGCGTTCACCGTCTTGTGCGGGTTCACGGGTATATAACGGTTGAATCACGCGTGTTGGTTTAGCAATTTTACCAAACGTTGCGTTGATTTTTTCCAACATCGTATCTACATCAAACTTACCTGCGACAGTTAATGTGGCGTTATCTGGTTGATAATATTTACGGTAGAAAGCTTGTAAACGGTCAATTGGCACATTTTCTAAATCTGCTCGAGCGCCAATAGTAGACTTACCATAATTATGCCATTCATATGCTGCTGCCAACATACGTTGTAAGGTAATTCTAAACGGGTTGTTTTCACCACGTTCAAATTCATTACGTACCACAGTCATTTCACTGTCCAAATCTTTTTTGGCAATGAACGAATTAACCATACGATCTGATTCCATGCTCAATGCCCAGTCGATGTTCTCTTCTGTGGCAGCAAAGGTTTCAAAGTAGTTAGTACGATCGGTCCACGTGGTGCCATTTGGTCTTGCACCATGAGAACTTAATTCTGCAGGAATATCTTTGTGCTTTGGCGTGCCTTTAAAGACAAGATGCTCTAACAAATGAGCCATACCCGTCTCACCATAGTTTTCATGTTTAGAGCCAACGTGGTAAGTAACATTAACAGTGACAGTTTCTTTCGTATTATCTGGAAACAACAGTACTTGTAATCCATTATCTAGGCGGTATTCAGAAATCCCTTCTACCGAAGTCACTTGTTTAATTTTATCGGCAAAGACCGATGGCGAAAGTGTGGTAATACAAATAGAAGCAGCAATGGCTATTTGTGACGGTTTACACCATTTTTTTAACATTATTATTCCCTTTTTTTTATCGTAGTATAATCAATGTAGCAAATTGTTAATGTGCTGTTAAAGAAAGACTAAAAATAACAAAAGATAGAATGTAATAATATGTAAATTTTATTCGACACTTTATATAAGGTAATAGAAGGTGGGTAATAGAATAAAGGTGAAGGTGAAAGTACAGATGAAAAATAACGGTAGCAAGCTTTAATTCATGCTACCGTTATGGGTACAGTTTACGTCTTGATTTTCTTGTATAAAGTGCATCAAACGACGGTTGTTCACTTTTACTTTATGCCGATTCATTAAACGTTTTCGTTGCGTTGAATGCGACACTTTTCGTGCTTTTTGCATATGATATTCTCCTATTAATATTATGATGCTTGTTGCTACTCAATATAGACACGATTCACTTAAAAACGTTCAACAAACATACTCTATATATGGTGTCTATAGGTATTATTATCAAGAGAATATATGACAGTTTCATGAAATGCTGTCTGTTTAATGTAAGAAAATATCTCCATTTAATCGTTCACGACTATTTATGATTAAAATTAGTCTGAACCGTAAGTGTTGTTACTCGCCTTTTGGCAGTTCAGGGCTGTGCTTTTCGATTGCTGATACATTAGGGTTAGCATTGGTGAGTTCTTGTTGCTCTAACGCCTCAAGCAACAGCTGTTGCTCAGCTTCTTGTTGTTTCTCATCCATCCAAGTTAAGGTATCGTAATAGCGTCGAATGTTTTCCACGTAATTCACGGGTTCATCACCCCGCGCATAACCATAGCGAGTAAACTTATAATACTTTTTCTGTTTTAATAGTGGTAACCGCTGTTTAACATCCACCCAACGATCAGGGTCTCCCCCTTGCAAACGCGTGATCTCTCTCGCATCATTTAAATGACCAAGTCCAACATTATAGGATGCTAAGGCAAACCATAACCTGTCTGGATGTGGTATTCTATCAGGCATGCGATCAAACATTTGTTGAAAATATTTAGCCCCACCTTGAATACTTTGCTCGGCATCGATTCTACTTTTAATTCCCATTTGCTTGGCAGTCGGTAACGTTAACATCATCATACCTCTTACCCCTGTATGAGATCTTGCTCTTGGGTTCCAATGTGACTCTTGGTAGCTGATAGCAGCCAGCAATCGCCAATCGATATCTTGTGCATATTTTTCAAAAAGCGGACGATATTGTGGTAGTTTTGCATCAACTGCTTTAATAAAAGTACGAGTATCTACATAATTAAACTGTTCTACATGACCAAAATACTTATCATCAAGGGCTAATAAAGTACCGTTATGATGAATGTCGCCAAAAAATTCAATCATACTTGCCAAAATTGAATCATCGCCTTCTTTGCGAACCGGCCACGCGATCAGCTCTGACGCCTGGAGGGTAAAACCAATACTAATTTCAGGATAATATCGGCGGCTAACGGCAAGCGTATGGCTATCGATGATCGTATAGTCAAACTCGTCATTTAAAATACGGATCAGTACTTCTTCGCTGTCTAATTCTTCAGTTTCTTGCCATGTAAGTGTCGGGAAAGTTTGTTGAATAGTTTGTAAATTTTCAACATGGCTTGAGTTAGCGGTAACTATCAACTTACCTGTTAAATCTTCTAATTTCCTAGGGCGCTTATTCCCTTGTTTAAAAACAAGTTTTTGACTAATACGATTATAGCTAGGTGCAAAATTATAACGCTGTAGCCGTTTATCTGTAATGGTTAACCCTGCTGCTAAAAAATCAACCTCGCCGCTATCAAGCAAAGCAAAAAGCTCTGCTAAGCTATAACTAGCAACTATTTTTAATTCCACTCCTAGATAATCAGCATATTTTTTTGCTAATTCATATTCAAAGCCTGTTTCACCTTCTGGGCCGATATAATAACTCGTTAATCCATAAAGGGTACCAACAGTGATATAACCTTGTTTGGCAACGTTCACCAGCCCTGATTGTTCAGACTTTTTTTGACAACCGCTCAACGTAAAAATAAACGGTAGACATAACAACCAAACAAGGAATATATTGCGAAAATATTTAAAGTGTACAACGTTCATCATTCCATTGTGGCGTGCTTTTATTGTTTATCAAAGTCTTTTTTTTCATTTCCGGAAAACAAGCATGGAATTTTTTTTACTATTGCCCTGCTTTTACACTATAATACGCGCGATTTTTATTCCAATAAATCCAACCTTGGTGAATACATAATATGGCGATGTTGATTCAAACCCTTCGTGGCGCTCCAGCCTTATCTGATTTTCGTATCAAGAAATTACTTGATCAGTGTGCTGAACTTAGCCTTCCTGTCACAGATATTTATGCAGAGTATACGCATTTTGCACACTTAACTGCTGAGCTTAACGAACAAGAAACACACGTATTAGCAAAGCTGCTAACGTACGGTCCTAGCATTGAAGAACATGAACCAGTAGGTAAGCTACTATTGGTTACCCCTCGCCCTGGTACTATTTCACCTTGGTCATCAAAATCTACTGATATTGCCCATAACTGTGGGTTAGATAAAGTCGTTCGCCTTGAAAGAGGTCTTGCTTATTATGTTCAAAGTTCAGCGCTAAGTGCACAACAAGAGCAACAATTAAACGGTTTGATTCATGACCGCATGATGGAAGTGATTTTTAGTGACGCACAACAAGCACAAACACTTTTTGCAACAGCAGAACCCGGTAAACTTAACGCCGTTGATGTGTTATCAGGTGGCCGTAAAGCACTTGCAAATGCCAATATCGAATTAGGTTTAGCACTTGCTGATGACGAAATTGATTACTTAGTTGAAAATTTCATCAAGCTTGGTCGCAACCCTAACGATATCGAGCTTTATATGTTTGCCCAAGCAAACTCAGAACATTGTCGTCACAAAATATTTAATGCTGATTGGACAATCGACGGCGAACAACAACCTAAATCATTATTTAAAATGATTAAGAATACGTATGAAACCAACCCAGATTACGTATTAAGCGCATATAAAGATAACGCTGCAGTGATGGTTGGCTCTGAAGGTGGACGTTTCTTCCCGCACCCTGAATCAAAAGAATATGGTTACAACCACGAAGATATTCAAATTTTAATGAAGGTTGAAACCCATAATCACCCTACAGCTATTTCACCTTACCCAGGTGCAGCTACCGGCTCAGGCGGTGAAATTCGTGACGAAGGCGCAACAGGCATTGGTTCTAAACCTAAAGCAGGTTTAGTAGGATTTACCGTATCTAACTTACGCATTCCTAACTTTGAGCAGCCTTGGGAAACAGACTTTGGTAAGCCAGAACGTATAGTATCTGCCTTAGACATTATGGTTGAAGGTCCATTAGGTGGCGCAGCATTTAACAACGAATTTGGTCGTCCTAATATTCTTGGTTATTTCCGCACTTATGAAGAACAAGTAGATTCATTCAACGGTAAAGAAGTACGTGGTTACCATAAACCAATAATGCTTGCCGGTGGTTTAGGTAATATACGTGATGAGCATGTACAAAAAGGTGAAATTAATGTTGGCGCAAACCTCATTGCTTTAGGCGGCCCAGCCATGAACATTGGTTTAGGCGGTGGCGCTGCTTCGTCAATGGCATCAGGTCAATCTGCTGAAAACCTTGACTTTGCTTCTGTGCAGCGTGAAAACCCAGAGATGGAACGTCGTTGTCAGGAAGTAATCGACCGCTGTTGGCAATTAGGTGACGAAAACCCTATTTTATTTATTCATGATGTTGGTGCTGGCGGTTTATCTAACGCCTTCCCAGAGCTTGTAGCTGATGGTGGACGCGGTGGCAACTTTGAATTACGCAACGTACCTAACGACGAGCTTAGCATGTCACCCTTAGAGATCTGGTGTAATGAATCTCAAGAGCGTTATGTATTAGCAGTTTCAGATGAAAAACTAGCCCAGTTTGAAGCTATTTGTCAACGTGAGCGAGCACCATTTGCTGTTGTAGGTAAAGCAACCGAAGAAGAGCATTTAACATTAACTGATGAACATTTTGCAGACGATGAGCAGTTAAATAAACCGATTGATTTATCATTAGATCTTTTACTAGGTAAACCCCCTAAAATGCACCGCAACGTGCAAAGCAAAACCAAAACAGGTGCGGCATTAAACTTAACCAATGTATCTGTTGCTGATGCTGCTGATCGTATTTTACGTTTACCAACTATTGCTGAAAAAACCTTTTTGATCACTATTGGTGATCGCAGTGTTACTGGTATGGTTGCCCGCGATCAAATGGTTGGCCCTTGGCAAGTTCCGGTTGCAGATTGTGCCGTTACAACTGCTGCTCTTGATTCTTATCACGGCGAAGCAATGTCAATGGGTGAACGAACACCGGTTGCCCTACTCAATTATGGTGCTTCTGCACGATTAGCCGTTGCTGAATCTCTTACTAATATTGCCTCCGCAGATATTGGCGATTTAAATCGAATTAAATTTTCTGCAAACTGGATGGCTGCAGCTGGACACCCCGGTGAAGACGCTGGTCTATATGAAGCGGTTAAAGCCGTTGGTGAAGAACTTTGTCCGGCACTCGGCTTAACCATTCCTGTTGGTAAAGACTCCATGTCAATGAAAACTAAATGGCAAGAGAACGGTGAAGAAAAAGCGGTAACCTCTCCACTTTCGTTAGTGATCACTGCATTTGGTCGTGTTGAAGATGTACGTAAAACCGTCACACCTCAATTACGCATTGATAAAGGCGAAAGCCGCTTGATCGCCATTGACCTATCCAACGGTAAAAACCGTTTAGGTGGTTCGTGCTTAGCACAAGTCTACAAACAATTAGGCACTGAAACACCCGATGTCGACAGCCCAGAAACATTAAAAGGTTTCTTCAATGCTATTCAATCGCTTGTCGCAGACGAAAAACTACTGGCTTATCATGATAGAAGTGATGGTGGGTTATTTACTTCTGTCGTTGAAATGGCCTTCGCTGGCCATACCGGGGTAGACATTGATTTAACCGCATTTTCTGGTGATGATTTAAGTATATTATTCAGCGAAGAATTAGGCGCCGTTATCCAAGTTCGGGATCAAGATATTGATGATGTAAACCAAGTGTTTGAACAACATGGCATTGCTGCGCTTTGCACAGATATCGGTGGTATCAATAATGATGACACCATTCGATTTACCCGAAATGGTGAGACAGTATTAGAAAATAGCCGTACTTATTTCCGTACGGTTTGGGCAGAAACAACACTTAGAATGCAAGCAATGCGTGATAACCCTGAGTGTGCTCAACAAGAATTCGACGTTAAATTCGATACGGAAGATCCAGGTTTAAACGTGTCATTATCTTATGATATTAACGACGATATCGTTGCTGATTTAATCGCAAAAGATGCACAAACAGGGAATAACCCTAAAGTGGCTATTTTACGTGAGCAAGGTGTTAACTCACACGTTGAAATGGCTGCAGTATTTGATCGTGCAGGTTTTAAAGCGATTGACGTGCATATGTCAGATGTACTTGCTGGCCGTGTAGATTTGGCGGATTTTAAAGGCCTTGTTGCTTGTGGCGGTTTCTCATACGGTGACGTACTAGGCGCTGGTGAGGGATGGGCGAAATCAATTTTGTTTAATGCTAATGCTCGTGAGATGTTTAAAACCTTCTTCCACCGCGAAGATACATTCTCTTTAGGTATTTGTAACGGTTGCCAAATGTTATCTAACTTGAAAGAAATTATTCCAGGTGCTGAATCATGGCCTCATTTCGTGCAAAATGCATCTGAACGTTTTGAAGCGCGTTTTTCATTAGTTGAAATACAAGAAAGCCCTTCAATTTTCTTCAAAGGAATGGAAGGTTCACGCATGCCAATCGCGGTTTCACACGGTGAAGGCCGCGCTGAATTTATCAGTGAAGAAGCAATAGGTACTGCTAATGATTCTGGCACGGTTGCCATGCGTTTCGTCAATAATTATGGTGATATCACTGAAACCTACCCTGCAAACCCTAATGGCTCACCTGACGGTATTACCTCATTAACAACTACTGATGGCCGTGTAACCATTATGATGCCACATCCTGAGCGTGTATTTCGTACCGTAGCAAACTCGTGGCACCCTGATGAATGGCACGAAGATTCACCTTGGGTAAGAATGTTCCGCAATGCTCGTCAGTTTATTGGTTAAGCCTCACTTAACTAGCATTGATTTATAAAGAACTATGCTGAACAAGGATTAACGCTAACAAATGGCTCCTTCATATTGAAGGGGCCATTTTTTTTAGCCACAAAAAAACGGCCCTTGTAAGAGCCGTTTTTTAAGTTTCACTTTTTAAGCTGAATGAGCAATAATCATCTTAGCTCATGTGAACAAGCATGTTGCTTGGTTCTTCTAAAAACGACTTCCACAAGTTACTGAAGCGGGCAATGGTACCGCCATCAATCACACGATGATCGCCAGACCAGCTTACTTGCATGATAGAACGAGCTTCAACCTCACCTTGTTGATTAAAACGCGGTAACGTTTGTAACTTACCAAGTGCAACAATCGCAGATTCTGGCTTATTAATAATTGGCGTAGCTACCGTGCCACCAATAGCACCGATGTTTGAAATTGAGATTGTGCCTCCTTTCAAATCAGCTGCTGCAACGCGCCCTGAACGCGCATCATTGGTTAAACGCGTAATATCTTTCGCTAAATCAATAATAGATTTTGTTTGCACCTGTTTAACATTTGGTACCAATAAACCAACTTTAGAATCAACGGCCATACCAATATTATGATCATCAAAATAGGTAAGTTCTGTGCAGTCTTCGTTAGGCTGTGAATTTATCACTGGAAACTCTTTCAATGCTAATGACATTGCTTTCATGAAAAACGGCATCATGGTTAACTTAATGTCTTGTTTAGCATAGACTTCTTTTAGATCACCACGAAGCTTGATCAAGTTCGTCATGTCTATTTCTTCACAATAAGTAAAATGAGGAATCGTTGATACTGACGCAACCATCGCTTTAGCCATTGCTGCTTTTACGCCTCTGATCGCTTCAACACGTGTACCGCCTGTGGCAGTTGATGTTGGTTTATCGTGTTGTTCAGTTGCTGGTGCGTCCTTAAACGCATGTACATCATCTTTATAAACTCTGCCTTTCTTGCCACTGCCGGGTATTTCGTGAATGTTTACACCGAGTTCACGAGCAACACGACGAACCGCAGGGCTCGCAACCGCCTTTTTATTAACGACTTTATTTGCAGTGGTTACGGGGTTTGGTACGTCAGCGGGTGTTGAAGCTGTCGCGGGAGGTACCGGTAACTTTTCATTTTCAGGTAACACGGCGGCAGTTGAGTCTTGCGGCTCAGTTAATGCGCGTTCAAGTGAAAATAGCGGCGCATGCACTTTTGCAATTTCGCCTTTCGCGTAATAGAGTTTTACCACTGTGCCAGAATGCATTGCGGGTATTTGAACTAAGGCTTTATCAGTCATTACATCCGCTACTGGCTGATCTTCTTCAATACTATCGCCTTCTGCAACTAACCATTCAACGACCTCACACTCAACAATACCTTCACCAATATCAGGTAAGATAAAATCTTCAACAATAGTACCAGAAGCAGGATCGGCCGCTGGTTTATTGCTTTTTTCACTAGATTCTGGTTTAGCTTCCACTTGTGACGTTGCGTCACCTTCTGGAGTCATGGCGAATAAAGGCGCATGCACTTTTGCAATTTCACCTTTAGCGTAATAAAGCTTATCAACGATGCCTGAATGCATTGCTGGTATTTGAACAAGCGCTTTGTCGGTCATAACGTCGGCAACAGGTTGATCTTCTTTGATGTGATCACCCTCTTTTACTAGCCACTCAACCAGTTCACATTCAACGATACCTTCTCCGATGTCCGGTAAAATAAAATCAATGCTCATGTCTTAAACCCTAGTAATTAATGCTGCGTTTGATCGCTTCATACACTTTTAAGTGATCAGCGGCATGTTCTTTTTCAAGAGAAAGCGGATATGGTGTATCAATACCACACACTCGTTCAATAGGAGATTCTAAATGTAAGAAACATTCTTGTTGAATCGTTGCTGCTATTTCACTGGCAAAACCAGCCGTTAACGGAGCTTCTTGTGAAATAAGTAATCGGCCAGTTTTTAATACTGAATTTGCAACCGTTTCTACATCCCAAGGTAAAATAGTGCGTAAGTCAATAAGCTCACATGAAACACCATCTTTTTTAGCCATTTCCGCTGCTTTCTCGATAATTTCCATTTGAGCGCCCCACGCTAGCAAAGTAATATCTTTACCCTGCTCAGTGACTTCTGCTTTACCAATGGGTAATTGATAATCTTCTTCGGGTACTTCACCCACTGACGCACGATATAAGCGTTTAGGTTCAAAGAAAATAACCGGATTATCATCACGAATTGAAGCAAGTAAAAGCCCTTTCGCTTGATAAGGATTACGCGGTACAACAATTTTTAAACCTGGCGTATGAGCAAAATATGCTTCAGGTGATTGGCTGTGGTATAAACCGCCAGCAATACCACCGCCGTATGGTGTACGAATGGTGAGGTTACCTACATTGAACTCATTACCACTACGGTATCTAAATTTTGCAGATTCGTTAACAATTTGATCAAATGCTGGGAAAATATAATCCGCAAATTGAATTTCTGCTATTGGCGTACTGCCTTGTGCTGCTAGACCGTTAGCAAAGCCAATAATACCTTGCTCAACCAGTGGTGTATTAAAACAACGCGCTTTACCATACTTTTCCTGTAAACCACTTGTCGCTCTAAATACACCACCAAAATGACCTACATCTTCGCCGAAACACAGGGCACTTTCGTTTTCTGCCATGGCAATATCTAAGGCATTGTTAATTGCCTGTAATAAATTCATTTGTGCCATTATTTGATTCTCCCTGCAGTAAGCGGGTACGCTTCAGGATATTTTTTGATATGTGCTTTAAGTGATGCCAACTGTTTCTGTAAATGTTCAGGCACTTGGTCATACACATCAGAAACCAAATCTTCTACTGGTGGTTTCGCGATTTTTTCAGCCACTTTAACTGCAGCTAAAATATCTTCACGCAGCTGGTCAAACAATGCCGTTTCTTGGGCTTCATCCCACCAGTTTTGCGCTAACATCCATGATTTCATACGGGAAAGCGGATCATGAGCATGCCATTTTTCTTCTTCTTCTTTCGTACGGTAACCTGACGGATCGTCTGATGTGGAGTGAGCCCCTAATCGATAAGACATCGCTTCAATCATCACAGGTTTACTTTCTTCAATGGCATAAGCCCGAGCTAATTGTACTGCTTTAAGCACCGCTAAAATATCATTGCCATCAATACGAATGGTTTTCATGCCGTAACCGACACCACGTGAAGCAATACCGTTACCGACATATTGTTCATCAGAAGGGGTTGAAATAGCATAACCATTGTTACGACAGAAGAAAATAACAGGTGCATTATGCACTGCTGCCATGTTTAGTCCTGCATGAAAATCACCTTCTGAAGCGGCACCTTCGCCAAAATAACAAAGTGTTACTGCGTCTTTTCCTTGAAGTTTTTGACCATAAGCATAACCGGCAGCTTGTGGTATTTGTGTCCCTAAAGGAGAAGAAATTGTCATGTAGTTTAGTTCATTCGAACCATAATGAATT
This sequence comes from Thalassotalea sp. PP2-459, assembly GCF_001913705.1. GTDB lineage: Bacteria > Pseudomonadota > Gammaproteobacteria > Enterobacterales > Alteromonadaceae > Thalassotalea_C > Thalassotalea_C hakodatensis. The sequence goes on from NZ_MKQD01000038.1 coordinate 82,443, forward strand.
GGCATTTGTCTGCCTTTACCCAGATCTTTTTCATTAGAAAACATTTGATTCATAAAGTTTTCTAAACTAAAACCTCGATAAATTAAAGCACCTTGCTCACGGTATTGTGCCATGATCATATCTTGTGCTTCTAATCCTGCTGCACCACCTATGCTAGCAGCTTCTTCACCTAATGCAGCCATATAGAAACTTATACGACCTTGGCGTTGTGCACCAATCATGCGTTCGTCTAATGCTCGGTGAAAAGCCAGTGCTTTATAAATTTTTACCGCGTGCTCTTCATCAATGTTTGGAAGTTCAGCGCCTTGGTATACAGTACCATCTTGTTGTAATATTTTGAGGATGGGGATTTCAACTGAATGACCATCAATAAAAGCCGCGTTGTGTACAACAGGGCCTTCTTTGTAAATGTCAGTATTCATAGCCTTCTCTTATGTTTTACCCAATGTTAAAGGGAATATCAAAAACCTGTATGCAATCAAGTATAGTGCGAGATTGCATAAATGAGACTTTCGTTTTAGGTGCGTTATCATTTATGTTTTTTACCTGCGCAAACTTTACCTTTACGTTAACTGTAATGCAAGTTTCAAAAGTACACCACACTTCATCTTGTTTGTAAGTGAACATTAATGTTTACAGAAATATTTTAAAATCTATAAAAACAATAAATTACCTATGTACCTGTTAATATATTCGATGGTTAATTTTCGTTCAAACTGGCAGGGATCACCGTCAGCATCGCTCGCTGACCAATAGCAACATTCGCATTTGGGAATATAATTGCTTCACCTTCATGCTTAGTTTTGATTTTGTTACCGCCATCTATTGCTAAAACGTGGTCTTTTGGAAAGTCAGTAAAATTAACCGTATCGCTAGAAAACGTTAATTCAAACGCTTCATGCTGACGATTTATCACCTGTGCAACGGTAAATATATGAAAGTCATTTTCATCGTATGCTTTGAGCTCAAGGTTTTGCCCAGACACTAATTTAGTTAGCGTTGAAGCTACTTGTTTGAACTGTGTCATGTCGTTATTACCAAATGGCTGAACCTTACCAAGTTCAATAGTAAAGGCATCGGCACCAAAGTGCTTTGACGAAAAATAACTGAATGTCGTTGTAGGTGAATTTGATAATAAAACAGTATTCACACCACACGCTAAAAGGAATTGTAATTGCGAAGATTTTCTAGGTTTACCATGTAAATACGGGTATACCGCAAACTTATCATATTTTGCACCACGAATTGCTGTGTGTAAGTCATAGTGCATACGTTCACGCGATTTATTGAGGGTGGCGCCATGTTCAAAAAATTGTTTGATCGTGTTTTCAAGCAATAAAGCGCGCTCACGCTCTTTATTAATGAGTCCTGCACCATTTCCTTGATCTAGTGAGTGCCCTCCTGAGAAGAGCCTGTTCATGTTTTCTTCAACGAAGCGCTCAGCAATATTCATCGAAGCAATATTGCCAAAAATAAATAAAACCCGCTGACCAACATTAAGCTGACCGAGAATAATCTTTTGAATGATATCGCGACAAATTTCAATGGGTGCTGTTTCATTACCATGAACACCACTAGATAAAACAATATCTTGCGTGGTGTCTACACCTTTTGGTGAAAATGAAATAATACCGGTGTCAAAAACAGACACGGTACATTGTGAAGTGGTTGCTTGATGAGTAACATCAAAGGAAAATGTTTCTGGTAATGACCATGGATGCTCGCGTGAAAGCGCTAGAAAGTCACCCGTTGTTTGTAACTGCTGCTGTAAACTACCCAAACCAATTTCTTACTATGGTGAATGATAGTGGTTATTGTAAAATATTTAGCGTCATTTTTTTACTATAATATTCACTCAGATAAAAAAACGTGTTCAAGCAGAAAACTTTCAACGTTACTTTCAGTTAACTATGACCGTGGATCGCATTTTTACCACGATGTTTTGCCACTAAAAGAGCATCTTCTACATCATGAAGGATATCTTCAACAATTTGATGTTTTTCATAAATAGCAAACCCTATACTACAGGTGATCTCAACAGTAGATGCCATGGTTGGATCATCAATCGCTTGTTGTAATTTTTCAGCAAATTGATACGGGGGAGACTTTGATGTAATCGGCGCTATTACAATAAAGTTATCATCTAACCAGCGACATAATAATGCTTGCTTAGGAATAGCTGCATTAAGCTTTCTTGTGACTTGCTTTAGCACTTCATCACCGACTAATTGTCCATATAAGTCATTTACTTTTTTAAAATCATCTAAATCAACTTGAAACACTGCAAATGGTTGTTCGTGTTTATTGGCTAACTCACACCAAGAAATTAAGCTTAATTGTCCTGAACGTCTATTGGGTAAACCGGTTAGCGGATCTATTAATGATATTTGCTCTAACGTATGAGCCATAATACCTAGCTCTCGTATCCGGCGGTAACTGAAAATAAGCCAGCTAAACGCTAGCGTGAACGTTAGTGGAATTAACTCGTCAAGTTCATAGTTTTCATGTCTCATTACAAATTGATAGATGCCTTCAAAAAAGTCTATTTGCATGAAAACAATCAGAAACGCTAAGTTTACCACTGCTATCACTAATAAATCTTTTATCACTGTCGGTCGATGTATGTACTGACGATGAGGCATAATCTCTCTTAAAATGAACTTGTTATTGTTGTTAAATGCACTCCTTGCATCTTAATCCTTGTTAAATTTTAATCAAATTGTACGTTATTTCGCACCATTATGATGCATTTTTTGTAAACATTTTCTTAACAATCAATTGGGCATCCTCAATTATACGATCTAAATGCGCTTCATTAATAAAACTTTCAGCGTATATTTTATAAATATCTTCCGTACCTGACGGTCTAGCTGCAAACCAACCATTCTCAGTGGTAACCTTAATACCACCAATAGACGCACCATTTGCCGGGGCATGTGTCATTTTCTCAATGATAGGCTCGCCAGCTAAGGTCTGCTCGTCTATGTCATTTGCATCAATTGATGTGAAAATATGTTTTTGTTGTAATGTTGCAACGGCTTCATTGCGCTTATAGCAAGGCTCACCTAATGCTTCGGCTAGCTCATTATAGTACTGTTGAGGGTTTTTTCCTGTTACGGCTAATATTTCTGCTGCAAGCAACGCCATGATGAAACCATCTTTATCGGTTGTCCAACAACTACCATCAAGTGCTAAAAACGAAGCACCAGCACTTTCTTCACCACCAAAAGCATAGTCTCCAGAATGAAGCCCTTCTACGAACCATTTGAAACCAACAGGTACTTCTGCCAACGGTTTGTTTAATGATTTGGCCACACGATCAATAATCGAGCTAGACACTAATGTTTTACCAATTTTACAAGTATCTGACCATTGTCGATGCGTCATTAAATAATGAATAGCAACCGCGAGATAATGGTTAGGGTTCATTAACCCATCTGTTTTTGTCACAATACCGTGGCGATCGAAATCAGCATCATTTCCTACAGCAATATCAAAACGATCTTTTAAATCAATCAAGCTAGCCATCGCATAGGGTGATGAACAATCCATACGAATTTTTCCATCTTTATCAAGGGTCATGAAAGCAAAGCTAGCGTCTACTTTTTCGTTTACCACCGTTAATGCTAGTTGATAACGTTCAGCAATAGCAGGCCAATAATCAATACCAGATCCTCCCATCGGATCAGCACCAATGGTTACTCCAGCTTGTTGTATTGCCTTAAAGTCAATAACTTTTGATAATTCATTTACATAGAAAGTAATAAAGTCTTGCTTGGTTAATAACGGCGATTGCAATGCATGTTGATAACTTGCTTGCTTTGCATCTAACAAACCTCGTTGAATAATGTCGTTCGCGCGCTTTTCAATACGTTGGGTAATATTTCCTTCCGCAGGGCCTCCGTGAGGAGGGTTATATTTTATACCACCATCTGCGGGGGGGTTATGAGAAGGTGTAATGATAAGACCATCAGCTTGAGTGTGGTGTTCACGGTTATGAACGATGATTAACCTTGAAATTACCGGAGTAGGCGTAAACCCAAAGTCTTGCTGCACTATTACCGGCACGTTATTAGCAATTAATACCGATAATGCGGTAGCAAATGCAGGTTCAGATAATGCGTGAGTATCTTTACCCAAAAACAGTGGCCCATCAATTCCCTGCTGCTGTCGGTATTCAGCAACGGCTTGGCAAATAGCTATAATATGATGCTCATTAAAGCTATGTTTTACAGAGGTGCCTCTATGTCCAGATGTACCAAAACTAACACGTTGCTCAACGTGATTAATATCAGGTTGATTAAGGTAATACTGACTAACAACAGACGGTATGTTTTCTAGATCTTTTGGCGTAGCTTGTTGACCTGCATTTTTGTGAACAGACATGAATACCTCTTAATTTTTTATAATAAATCTCTTATTTTTTCTATTTGCTCATCTACATAGCCTAAGGCTTTTGCTACCTCGGTGATCATCATTTTTTTCCGGGTGGTATTTGAATTAGTAATCACCCAAAAGCGACTTTCAGGGATCTGACGTGGCTTTGTACTACTACCAGATTCACTCAACGCTTTTTCACTATCAGCAAAATATAAGCGGTCTCGTCCTCTTATACCTAAAACCGTAGAAAATGCTTCGCCATGTACACGATGTAACGCAGATAATAACAATAAAAAACGCCCGACGACTCCTCTTTGCATAGCGAGTTCTTCTTTATTTATAACATCGAATACATTTTTCTTTTCTGCATTTTTTACTTGAGCAGAAGCAGACACTTGGTTTTCTAGCGAAAATGTTTTAGTTACTTTGTCGGCACTAACCGACTTTGCTTTCGTTTGCTCTCCTGGCAAAGCCAACAGGCGCCGTAATATGGATGACGCGCTTTCGCCAATATATTGAGTATTTGACGCTAAATATTGATATAACTCTTCATCTATTTCGATATGTTTCATCTAATAACCTTACCACGATAATTGCGAGCAAGATTATACTGAGCTTATTACTAAGTCTCTAGAGGAATTTAGCTTATTGATGAAATTCAGTATAATGTTATCAACATTCATTATTTTTATTTGTTCATGGCCATTCTTCATTATCAACAACAAGGACAAGGTGCTCACTTACTCCTCATACATGGTTTACTGGGTAGCTTAGAAAACTTAAACATGGTCGCCAAACCGTTAAGCGAGCATTATACTGTTACCAATGTCGATGTCAGAAATCACGGTAGCTCCCCACAGATTAATAATATGGAATATGACTCACTAGCGACCGACATTATTGACACTATGGACGCGCTAAACATAGAAACAGCAAGTATTTTAGGTCATTCTATGGGAGGGAAAATAGCTATGCAGGTAGCGTTAGAATACCCTCGGCGCGTTAATAAACTTATCGTTGCTGATATCGCGCCTACTGCATATCCTCCACATCATGAGCAAATTTTTGCAGGTCTTAATGCGATTGATTTACATAGCATTGAAAGTAGAAAAGATGCCGATGTAACGCTTTCACATTATGTTGAACAAGCAGGCGTTCGACAATTTTTATTGCGTAATTTAACAAAACATAATGAACAATTTCATTTTAAATGTAATCTCGCATTTTTAACTCACTGCTATCCACAAATTATGGCCGCATATCAAGGAGAGCGACGGTTTTCTCGACCTACATTATTCATTAAAGGCAGTGAATCAAATTACATTACCCATCAGCATCGTGATAGAATCAATCAACTATTTCCTAGTGCTTCAGCAAAGATAATTCAAGGTGCTGGCCATTGGTTGCACGCAGAAAAGACCGTAGCTTTTAATAAAATTGTCGGTGATTTTTTGCAAAAAATTCATTAAAGGATATTATTTGCCTTTTTTATTGCATATGCAATAATTTATATGGTAAAAATAATGCGTAAGGTGTTTGCAATGTGCTATAGTCGCGCCTGAATTTTTTAAGGTGAATTATGCTTGCTGAACACTTTGCTTTAATTGAAAAAATAGGCTTAAACTTATTTTTTGTTTTTATATTTGTTTTCATAGGGTTATCTATACATGACATTATGAAAAAAAATGATGTGCCTAAAATGGGACAATACGTAGTGTACTTCGTGTTGTTTTTAGGTTGTGCTGGCTTTATTGCCAAGGGCGTGATCCAATTTATTTGGGAAAATCAGGGCCTAGGCTAACCATGGCAAAACACGAAGCAGATTTAACCACAATCGACATATTTGGTGATGATAAGCGACCTGGTCGCCCAAAAACCAATCCGCATTCGCGGAGCGTTCAGGTTCGAATTAACAAACGAAACCAAGTAAAAAGAGACCGAAATAACGGTTTAAAACGTGTTGAATTTAAAATTCATCAAAATTTGATAGAAAAACTAGATCAGCTCGCACAGAATGCTAGCTGCAACAGAAGTGAACTTATCGAATCACTTATCATAAAAGCATTAGCAAGCGAAGAAAATTAAAGTAAAAGGTTATTATTCATGGCAATTGTAGGTTTATTTTTTGGTAGCGATACAGGTAACACTGAAGCGATAGGCAAAATGATCCAAAAGAAATTAGGCAAAAAAATGGTTGAGGTAAAAGATATTGCCAAAAGTACCAAAGAAGATATCGCCGCTTTTGATTTGATTATTTTAGGTATTCCAACGTGGTACTACGGTGAAAACCAATGTGACTGGGATGATTTTTTACCTGAGTTAGAAGAAATTGATTTCACCGACAAATTAGTCGCTATTTTCGGTTTAGGTGATCAAGAAGATTACGCAGAATACTTTTGTGACGCAATGGAACCGCTTAGAGATATTTGTGAATCTAAAGGGGCCATAATTGTTGGCAACTGGCCAAACGAAGGTTACGAATTTGAAGCCTCAAAAGCGTTAATTGATGAAAATACTTTTATTGGGCTTTGTGTCGATGAAGACAGACAACCTGAGCTTACAGAAGAACGTGTAGATAAATGGGTTAATCTTGTTTATGAAGAAATGTGTTTAGCTGAACTTGCTGATTAAGTTGTCATAAAATACTCATAAAAACCTGCATTAATGCAGGTTTTTTAAATCTGTTAATATAATACCAAACTCAGCCCAGAAAACTTGTAGTATTTTCTTGTATTGATATCGATAATTACACACAAATCGATCACGCTTTTTTTAATAAGCATATTCATAGAATATTGCCTTGATTCTCAGAGAACCACCGATTAGAAAATTCTTGTAAAGTGATCAAATAATTAACTGAAACACGATAATAAAAAATATCGTTAAATAGCCCTTTAATATCACGGCAAATCCCACTATAATTTTACCCTTTACGACCAATTGAGACGTTACTTCATGCCAGATCAAAACGAAGAACTAAAAAGAGCCGGATTAAAAATTACGTTACCACGCGTTAAGATTTTAGCAATTCTGCAAGATCCTAACAATCAGCACATAAGTGCAGAAGACGTATATAAAATTCTGCTTGATCAAAATGAAGAAATTGGTCTTGCGACCGTTTACCGCGTATTGAACCAGTTTGACGATGCAGGCATTGTTACTCGTCACCATTTTGAAGGTGGTAAATCTGTTTTTGAACTAAGCCATAAAAAGCATCATGATCACCTTGTGTGTTTAAAGTGTGGTAAAGTTGTAGAATTCGAAGATGATGTTATTGAGCAACGCCAAGAAGATGTAGCAAAACATCATAAAATTCGCTTAACTAATCACAGCTTATATTTATACGGTGAATGTGAAGACCAAGAGGCTTGTGAAAAGTACCGTAAATCTCATCAATAAAATATCTTAATCATATAAAAACGGCTTATCATTTGCCGTTTTTTATCCTTTTATCTCCCTATTACGTTCAATTTTCACGTTAACTCACAAAACAAACCGTCGCGACTAACATTCTTTTATGCTATAACTGACGATAGTTCAATAGTTTAAGTATTACCTGATCTGTTAACCCTTTAAGGATCTATCTGTGGATTTAAAGGTAGAAAATAACGAACATTACATCAACCACCTAACGGATGTAAGTACCACGAATAAAGTGGTGGCTGTAGAAAATATCTACAATACATTTGGTGTGTTACTAGTGCCAAAAGGCACAGCAATTGAACATCGGGTACAGGAGTTCTTGGTTGGCCATAAAATGCAAAGCCAGCTCGACGAATTGATTACCGTCCAAGGATGTTTAACGAATACTTCACTAGAAAAGGAGTTTCAGCAATTCCTCAAAAAATACCCAGATCTTATTCAAATTCACAACAATACGAATTTCGCGAGTATATTAAATCAGCTTTGTGCAGTTAAACAAATTCCAAGGGTTTTACTGCAAAAGCTAACCATCATGAAAATTCAATTGCCAGATTTATTTGAACAAACCTTATTCAGTACTTGGCTTGCATGCCTGTTAGCAAAAGAAATGAAGCTAACGCTAGAGCACATTAATCATACTTTTTATATCGGTCTTTTACATGATATTGGCTTATTACATATTGATCCTACTTTAGTCAGTAAACAAAGTAATTTTACTGATAAAGAATGGGATGCCTTCAAGCAGCATATTAAGATAAGTTTAGCCATTGCCAAGCTTATCCACCCCTTTGGAAATGAAGTGCTTCGTGGCATAAAAGAGCACCACGAACGTTGCGACGGTAGTGGCTACCCAATGGGGTTACATAACAGCCAACTTGGCAATTTGGGCCAATTAGTTGGGCTTGCAGACTTAATTTGCCATATTCGCACACGCCAGTTTGATAAATCGGGGAAATCTATGGCGAATATTTTACCCTATCTTCAAATTAATTCGCATGCGTTTAAATTTGAATTTTATCAAGCGATGTACACTATTTTACAACGCTCACAGCTTGATAGCGCAGAATTAATTGATCGTCAAACTTTTACGTCTTTACCAAAACGGATTATATTAAAACGCATTCGTATCATGCAGTTACATCTTGCTTTTAATGACTTCATTGCTCATATCCCTGAAAATATATCAGGAAAACATTACAAAGCCTTACTTGATGCTAACCAGCAAATCAATAACATTATTAAGCGCGGTGGTTTTGATAGTGCAGAAACCTTAGACTGGTTAGAAAGCATTAAGGAAGATGACTACAATGAAGTACATCAAGAATTACAAGAGCTTGACGATTTACAATACGAAATACTATGGCTGTTTAAAAAAGTATTTCGTATTGTACCAAGCTTTCTAACAGAAGAACTCCCAGAAGATTGCGCGGCGAAAATCAGGCTTGATGCACAAATGGAAACATTGGGTCAAAATTTATTACAAGCTTGGGCTGATTATCAATAATCTCTTTTTATTTCATGCTCAATGAATGTTTCTTGGTCTTCGGTAAACAAAGTTATGTACTACTTTGGACGCCAAAGCATTTGGTATTCTAAGGCATTTTCCCCAACCACAACAAACCCTGCTCTTTTGTATAACTTAATCGCAGGATTTTTAAATAAAACATTTAATGAAATGGGCACATGTAGTTGTGATGCTTTATCTTGCAGAAGAGCTAACAATCTAGTGCCTAAGCCCTTTCCCTGAAATTCTTGCGCAATTTGTAATTGCCTGATGTGCCATTTACCTGTCGATTGTGCGAGTTTAATTAGCCCAATCGCAACATCTTTAAAGCAAATAATATAAGAATCCTCAAAATATTCTGTAATTCTCGCGAGATGTTGCTGATCAGAATACACGAGGCCAGCAGTGAATAAGTGCTCGTTCATGGTTTCTTTTCTAAGTGTGATCAAGTAACTAATATCAGTATCAACAGCTTTACGAAAAGTAAAAGTTAAAGCTTTAGGCTGCTCATCACTCATGTGTCGTTACCTTTCGTTTAATACGTTTATGATTAACAAGTGCTTCTACTTTGGTACTCCACTGAAAGCATGATAAGCCACAAATAACAAAAATAGCACCAACTATTATTTTAGGTGTTAATTGTTCATTATTAAAAACATAGCCTAAAATCAGTGCAAGGACCGGAGTGATCATTGTCACTAAAGCAACCGTGCTAGCTGATAACTTTTGTAATACATAAAAATAAGCGATAAAGCCTAAAAGTGAGCCAAAAATGCCTAAATAAATAATCGCCGCAATGGAGCGAAATTGCCATTGTTCAAAAGGAATTGAACCATCAAAAATTAACCATAGACTAAAAAATAACGGAACACTAAAGGTTAGTGCACCTACAGTCGTCGCAATGGGATTAATTGCCATCGGCACTGATTTTATTAATACGCCACTCACACTAAAAAAGAACACGCCAGCTAAAATTAAACCAATACCGATATAAGCATCACTTTTTAACGCGATATTATCAATACAAACAATCAACAATCCTATTAAGGCAGCAACTAACGCCACTTTCTTAGTCAAAGAAAAACGCGGCTCAGATAACATTTTTTGAGCAAGAAACCCAGATAAAATAGGTGCTAAGCCAAAAACCAATGACATCAACCCTGATGAAATATACGTGGCTGCCATGTATGAAAATGACATACCACCAAAAATGCCGACAGAGGAAAATCCATAAAGTTTAAGCGCTGTTTTATGCCAAGGCATCGCAATACGACAAGTCAGTATTATCGACATACCAATGAGCCAGGCAATAAGCATGCGTAACAGTACAGCCATAGTGGGATGCACTGACTCACTACTCCAAACTATACCTAATGGTGTAGTTGACCAAATTATCACAACAGCGAGATACGCTATCGGTACACGCATTGCTTTACTCCTTTAAAACAGTTATTGCTGCGATTAAAACAAAAAAACCGCAGTAAAAACTGCGGTTTTAAGACAAAAACAAATGTTATCTTTCCGCAGCAAAAACACACCAGCGCATTGTTTTAACGACAATACGTAGTTTAGGTGTTTGACAGAGGACTATTTGCTGAAAAGTTAACATGTAATTCTTACAACGTTTTTATAAAATTCATTAAGTAAGCTAATAATGACCATGTGCTGACAATAAGTCAATACACGTATTATGTGATTTTACACTACGCTTTTTTTAAGTAAGCTGAAACAAGCACAATTTTAGTGCCATTTACTTTACCTTCTATATACTCAGGGTTATCAGTTAATGAAATACCTCTGACCATAGTGCCTTGTTTTGCAATAAAATTGGCACCCTTGACTTTTAAATCTTTAACCAAGGTCACATTATCGCCCGCTTGTAATTCAGTGCCATTGCAATCACGTGTTGGCCCATTAGTTTGCTCTGCTGCTATACCCTGCTCAGCCCAATGCTTTACGTCATCTTCTATGTAAAGCATGTCCATTGCATCTTGTGCCCAGCTCTCTGAAGATAGTTTATGTAACATGCGATAAGACAATACCTGAATCACCGGCTCTTGACTCCACATGCTATCGCTTAAACAGCGCCAATGATTAAGATTTATTTCTTTATCATCATTTATTTGATCTATACATGCTGCGCACAAATAAGCTGTTTGTTGCACGCTTCCATCACTGTCCGGTGGTACAAGATAGACAGATAATGAATCCTTTGATGTGCAAAGTTCGCATTGTGAATTACTTCGTGTTTGCAAAGCTTGTTCTACTGGCATTAATAAATCCTCAAAAATTTTGCGCTATTATGCCTGCAAAACCCTTATAAAAATAGGGGCTTAATATAAAATAAAAAACACAAAAAAGGCCGCTACCGCGGCCTTCTATTCGATAAAATCTTGTTTATTCTTTATCAGTGATAGGTGTTAACCCTTCTTCGCCGGCAAACTTATCTACCCAAAGCGCAATTGCACCATCACCAGTTACATTACATGCGGTACCGAAGCTATCTTGAGCCATATAAAGAGCGATCATTAATGCCAGTGCAGCATCAGTAAATCCTAGCATACTTGCTAATAACCCTAACGCAGCCATTACTGCGCCACCTGGCGCGCCTGGTGCTGCGATCATGGTAACACCTAGCATAAAAATAAAGCCTAACATGCCAGTTAACCCTGGTAACGATAGCCCTGGAGTCATGATCATAACTGCCGTAGCACAAGTGACAATGGTTATTGTTGAACCACTTAAATGAATTGAAGCACATAATGGCACAGTAAAATTAGCCACGCCATCACTTACTTCATTCTCTTTGTTTGCACGTAGTGACACAGGAATTGTCGCCGCACTAGACATAGTACCTAATGCTGTAAAATATGCTGGCAGCATATTTTTTAACAGTGTTGCAGGTGACTTACCAATTGCAAGACCTGTGGTTACATACAATACAGTGATCCAAATCCAATGCATAACAAGCGCAAGTACAAGTACAATACCAAAAGTTTTTAAGGTTGAGAAAACCGAGCCGTCGACGGTCATTTCAGCAAATACACCCGCAATATAAAATGGCAACGCTGGAATAATTACCTTTGATAGTAATTGCTCAATCACATCTTTTGCTTCATTTAACGTAGTTCTCAAAGAATTAGCATTGGTTGCACTGATACCAATACCAAAAATGAACGCAATCGCTAATGCAGTCATCACATCAAATAGCGGCGTTATTTGAATATCGATAAAGCCTTTGGCTGTGCCACCATGAGAGGCTTCTGCGACCGTGCTCGCGGTTAATTCAGGTAAAACATTACTAGCCACTAAAAAGGCAAGAATGCCCGCAACAATTGTTGAACCATAGGCTAAGCCTACCGTTTTACTTAACAATGAGCCTGAGCCTTTAGGTAAAGAGGCTATGCCACTGGCAATATAAAATAAGATGATCAGCGGAATGGTAAACTTAATCAGTTGACCAATGAGGTTTTGCGCAGTGAAAACTAACTGAACAATAAATTCGGGTGCGTAAAGCCCAACTAATATACCAGCGACAATACCGGCAATAAGCTTTAATACTAAATTCATAAGAACTCCGATTGTTATAATATTTTTTATGGGGACGACAAATTGCCGAATGCGTTTATTCTAACCTGACTCAGTTTCTTCTAGCCAGACAACTTTAATATTTAATTGATGTTTATCTTTAACGTAAGGCTGACAGACAAAGTATTTAGTCACAGCGATCAACTGTTCATCAACATATATCATCGGTGTGCGTTTACGTTGCCAAGGGGCTACATTAAGCTCTTGCCATAGTTTTTTCATTTCACGACGATATTGTCTGTAATCAGGTAACACTTTTTCATGAGGTTGTGCAAAAGAGACGATTAATTGATCAGTCGCCTTATCTATTGAAAATACTTGCGCAGTGGAGCAGTCACTTTCACAATAGCTTAATTTTAGTGTTCCTAAATTATCAGGTAAAGAGATATCTATAGGGCTGTCTATTACTTTCTGAACATCGATCACATGCTTCCATTGCTGCAGCTCAGTAAAAGCTTGTGTTAAATAAAGCTTCCCTTGGTATTGCCGCAGCCAACCATTGCCGACTTTAACTTGACGTTTACTTTCAGACTCAATACTTAACCCCGCAAAAAGTTGTTGCAACTGCTGTTCGCTTGGCATGGTTATTTTGTGTGAAGCTAAAAAAAAGCGAATAACGTGCTTTCGCCTAATTGTTGATAAGTTGAGTAATGCCTCAATGCAAAGAATTTTAGCATTATCAGCACAGCACGTAGCTAAATCTTGCTTGGCTATTTCATCGATTAAACGTTGCGTTTCTTGGCAATGTGAAACAGTGCGGGCAATACTTTGAGCAATGCTAGGCCAACGGTTTTCTAATATGGGAGCTACTTGATGGCGAATAAAGTTTCGGTCAAACACTTGATTGCTATTTGACTCATCTTCAACCCATGGCAATTGATGCTCTTGTGCGTAATGTTCAATTTCTTGTCGAGAAATAGACAATAACGGCCGTAATAAGGTTTTACTTGTAGAACGAAATTGCGATATAGGTTGTATAGCTGCCAGGCCCTGTACACCTGAGCCTCGTTTTAATGCAAGTATAAAGCTTTCCATTTGATCATTTACATGGTGACCTGTAACAATAACGGCGTTACTTGGTGTGATGTGATCAAACACTTGATATCTTGCCTCTCTTGCAATGGCCTCTAGGCTTTGTCGAGGTTGTTTAACTAAGTGAACTGTTTCGGTGTTAAACGTAATACCGTATAGTGCGCACTGTTTGGCAGCGAAGTTCTGCCATTTACCAGCATGTTCACTCAAACCGTGGTTAACATGACAAGCAAATATTGACACTGCAGGTGTAGCTTTTTTTAACCTCGAAAAGAGGTGCAGAAGTACTTGAGAGTCAATTCCGCCGCTATAGGCGATACAAATAGGCCGCTCAAGAAAAGGTAATAACTGCTGTTGGAACTGAGCAAATATGCTGTTCATAGAAAAAGGCTTAATGTGTTAACACTAAGCCCCTCATTATTAGCAATAGCCGTAAGACATAAGTCGTTGATAACGTAGTTCTATTAACTCTTCGCTCGATAAACCTTCTAGCTCTGCTAAGCCGTCTTTAAGCGATTGCTTTAACACAGCAGCCATTTCATCTTTATCACGATGTGCACCGCCCATAGGTTCAGTGATCACATTATCAATAAGTCCTAGTTCTTTGATCCGTTTAGCCGTTATCCCCATCGCTTCAGCGGCTGTTGGCGCTTTTTCTGCTGTTTTCCATAAAATAGAAGCACAGCCTTCAGGTGAAATAACAGAGTACGTTGAATATTCAAGCATATTAACGCGGTCGCCCACACCAATCGCTAAGGCGCCACCAGAACCACCTTCGCCGATAACCGTACAAATAACCGGTACATTTAAACGCGCCATGACTTGCAGATTCTTCGCAATCGCTTCACTTTGACCACGCTCTTCAGCACCAATACCTGGATATGCACCTGGCGTGTCAATAAAAGTAATAATAGGCATGTTAAAACGCTCGGCCATTTCCATTAAGCGCAACGCTTTACGATAGCCTTCTGGTCTTGGCATACCAAAGTTGCGTTTTACTTTTTCGGTCGTAGAACGCCCTTTTTGATGACCAATAACCATCACAGGTCTTCCGTCTAATCTAGCCGTACCACCTACAATTGCTTTATCATCAGCATATGCCCTATCACCAGCAAGCTCATCAAAGTCAGTAAAAATACGCGACAAATAGTCATAGGTATATGGACGTTGAGGATGACGAGCAACACGCGCCGTTTGCCATGGATCTAAATTGGCAAATATTTTTCTTGTTTGTTCTTTGTTTTTTTCTTTTAATTGATTAATTTGCTCTTCAAGATCAAGATCTAACTCTTGCCCTTTGCTCACTAATCGTAGTTCTTCAATTTTTGCTTCAAGTTCAGCAATCGGCTGCTCAAAGTCTAAAAAGTTTAATGACATATGTTTTTATTACCTATGCGTTAACAAAAGTTACCGTGTATTTAACACGCTAATTATTTAAACTGTAATGCGAGATTTTCTTCGCCCGCAAGTGTTTTTAATTGATGCAATAATGCATCAGCGGGGGTTACTCGCCATTGTACACCCAATTCTAACATACCTTTTGCTTCATCTCTTTGATAAAACACACGAATTGGACAAGTACCATCTTTATACTCAGATAATACCTGACTAAATTGATCGATAAAATTATTCGCCATGTCCTTACGATCTACACTGATGTCGATTGAAGACAGATAGTTTTCTCGCGCATCAGCGATAGTCATAATATCGCGACCCGTCATTGTAATACCACCAGAGTAATCATCAAAGCTGACCTGTCCGCTACACACTAAAATTGCATCAGGAACAAGCAATTCAGCAAAGGTATCATAATCATCAGGAAATAGCCTCACATCCATGCGAGCACTTTTATCATCTAAGGTCAATAACGCCCAACGCCGACCTCTTTTATTGACCAATACACGTACACTTAACACTAAACCAACCGCTGTTGCTGTTTTATCCCTACCGGTTGGTTGCATTGACACTAAACGACCGGATGAGTAACGTTTGATTTCTTTTAAATAACGATTAATTGGATGGCCTGTTAAGTATAAACCAAGTGTTTCTTTTTCACCGTCTAGCCAAACTTCTTCTGGCCACATTGGCACATCTTTAAACGCTTGGCGTGTATCATCTGGCTCTTCGTTTATTAAGCCAAATAAGTCATCTTGACCTAACGCTTGCGCTTTAGCATGTTGTTCTGCCGCCTTTATCGCTTCTGGTAACGTTTCAAAAAGTGCCGCACGATGTGGACCTTTATCGGTTTTAGGTCCTAAATTATCCATAGCACCTGATTTTATTAAGCGTTCAAGTACGCGTTTATTGGTTTTCTTTAAATCGACTCGGGCGCAAAAATCAAATAAATCAACAAAAGGACCGTCAGCATTTCGTGAAGCAATAATGGCTTCAATAGGCCCTTCACCGACGCCTTTAACCGCGCCTATACCATAAACAATTTCATTGTTGTCATTGACAGTAAATTTATATTGCCCTGAATTTACATCTGGCGGTAATAAGGTTAACCCCATATTACTGCATTCATCAACTAGCGTTACGATTTTATCGGTATTGTCCATATCAGCAGACATTACCGCAGCCATGAAAGGTTCAGGAAAGTGCGCTTTCATCCATAATGTTTGATACGACACTAAGGCATAGGCTGCTGAATGCGATTTGTTAAAACCATAACCCGCAAACTTTTCTACTAAGTCAAATATCTTCATGGCAAGTTCACCATCAACACCTTGACTTATTGCACCCTCCTCAAATATCGCACGCTGTTTAGCCATCTCTTCGGGCTTCTTTTTACCCATCGCGCGACGAAGCATATCGGCTCCACCCAGCGTATAGCCAGCAAGTACCTGTGCAATTTGCATCACTTGCTCTTGATATAAAATAATACCGTAGGTTGGCTCTAGAATTGGTTTTAATGATTCATGTTGCCACTTTACATCAGGGTAGGAGACTTCTTCTCGGCCGTGTTTACGTTCGATAAAATTGTCAACCATGCCCGAGTCAAGCGGCCCTGGTCTGAATAAGGCTACAAGTGCGATAATATCTTCAAAACAGTCAGGCTTTAATTTTTCAATTAACGCTTTCATACCTGACGATTCTAATTGGAATACCGCCGTTGTTTGGGCAGCAAGTAATACTTTAAACGACGCTTTATCTTCCAGAGGAATCGCGGCTATATCGATAAGTTCTTTACCTTGTTTAATTAGCTTATCGTTCGCCATTTCAACAGCCCATTGTAAAATGGTCAGTGTTCTTAACCCCAAGAAATCAAATTTAACTAAGCCGGCATCTTCTACATCGTTCTTGTCAAATTGGGTGACGGGGTTTTTTCCTTCATCGTCACAGTAAAGGGGAGCAAAATCAGTAATCGTTGTTGGTGAAATAACAACACCACCGGCGTGTTTACCGGCATTTCGTGTAGTTCCTTCTAACGTACGACACATATCGATTAAATCTTTTACGTCACTGTCTTGCGCGTAAACTTCTGGCAACTTAGGTTCAACTTCAAAGGCTTTTGCTAGCGTCATACCTGGATCGCTTGGAACTAACTTAGAAATACGATCGACAAAACCATAAGGATGCCCTAGCACTCGGCCCACATCACGTATAACTGCTTTAGCTGCCATGGTACCAAAAGTGATAATTTGCGATACGGCATCACGACCATACAACTCTGCGGTGTGATCAATTACCTCATCACGACGATCCATACAAAAATCGACATCAAAATCAGGCATTGATACACGCTCAGGGTTCAAAAATCGCTCAAATAATAAATCAAACTCTAACGGATCAAGGTCAGTAATTTTTAGCGCATAAGCCACCAAAGAACCCGCACCAGAGCCTCGACCAGGCCCAACAGGAATATTATTGTCTTTGCTCCACTGAATAAACTCCATCACGATCAAGAAATAACCAGGAAACCCCATGTTATTGATAACGTCTAATTCTATTTTCAAACGTTCATCATAGGGTTGGCGTAGTTCAGAAAAGTTGGAAGCATCTTTATCAAATAAAAATTCTAATCGTTCTTGTAAGCCCTCTTCAGACACTTTTATTAAAAAATCATCTATTTTCATCCCTTCCGTCGGGAAATCAGGCAGAAAATACTCGCCAAGTCTTACTGTTACATTACAACGCTTTGCAATTTCAACGGTATTTTCTAAGGCTTCTGGAATATCAGCAAACAATTCGCACATTTCAGCTTCACTGCGAAGGTATTGCTCCGGGCTATACTTTTTAGGCCGACGTTTATCATCTAAAGTAAAGCCGTCGTGTATGGCCACCCGAATTTCATGCGCATCAAATAAATCTTCAGTGAGAAACACAACTTCATTAGTCGCCACTACGGGAAGGTTATTTTGCTGGGCAAGTTCAATCGCTAAGTGTAAGTAAGTTTCTTCGTCTTCGCGGCCCGTACGAATTAACTCAAGGTAATAATGATCAGGAAAGTGCTGCTGATAAAAGCTCACCATCGAATTGACCATCGTTTGGTTGCCTTTTAAAAGGGCCTTACCAACATCACCATCCTTTGCGCCAGACAATAAAATTAAGCCGTGTGCATAATCAACTAACCACTCTTTATCGAGCACCGCTTTACCTTGCACATGGCCACGCAAATACGCCTTAGAAATCAATTCAGTTAAGTTTTTATAGCCATCATTGTTAGTAGATATCACGACTAACCGTGACAACTCATCACCGAGTTCTTCAGACTTCACCCAAAAGTCACAGCCAATAATAGGTTTTATACCTGCGCCATGACAAGCATGATAATATTTAACTAAGCCGCAAAAGTTCGTTTGGTCTGTTAAAGCAATCGCCGGCATGTTCATTTCTTGTGCCTTGGCAATGATGGGTTTTACTTTATTTAAACCATCTGACATAGAATAGTCACTATGTACACGCAAATGTACAAACTTTGGCGGAGAAAATGCGGTAGACAATTCTTGAGATTCTGACATGCTGTTAATTAGTACTTATTGATTTAGTAAAGCAGCAACTGGCTTAAAGCTTTTACGATAGCAGTCTAGTACGCCAAGTTCGACTATTTTTTCTAAATGGAATTTCGTTGGGTAGCCTTTGTGCTTTGCAAAGCCGTATTCAGGATACTGTTCATCAAGTACTACCATCTCTTGATCACGCGCTACTTTGGCAATAATAGAGGCGGCGCTAATTTCAGCAACACGTAAATCACCTTTAACAACCGATTGGCTTGCTATTTTGCCGTCTGAGCTAAGATCTGAACTTAGAAATGTTGGGCATCGGTTACCATCTACTAATACATAATCAGGTTCAACAGCAAGCCCTTGAACTGCTCGCTGCATTGCCAACATCGTTGCATGTAAAATGTTTAAAGTATCAATTTCTTCTGGTGTTGCTCTTCCGATACACCAAGCTGTGGCTTTTTCTTTAATTTCAGCGGATAAAAGATTACGCTTTTTTTCTGATAGCTTTTTCGAGTCAGTTAAGCCTTCAATAGGATTTTCAGGGTCTAAAATAACGGCGGCAGTTACTACATCACCCACTAAAGGACCACGGCCAACTTCATCAACACCCGCAATACGATAAGCGATTGGATAGGTAAAAGGCGGTAAGGTTAGTTTCACTTTACTCATATTATGTTTTACTTTCACATAAATCGACAACAGCTAACGCTGCTTGTTTACTCGCATCACAGCGTAAACTATGGTGGATGTCGGTAAAAGCCTGAGTTAAATCATCTTGTGGCTGATATAGACGCTCTGTTAATAAGGGTAATAGATTTTCTACCGTCACCTGACTCTGTAAAAGTTCAGGTAAAAGAGCTTTATTGGCTAACAAGTTTGGCAATGAAAACCATTTCACTTTCACAAACCCTTTAAACATATGATAAGTGAAAGCATTAAACTTATAGCAAATAATCATTGGTCTTTTAATCAATGCAGCTTCTAATGTGACAGTGCCTGAAGCCGTTAACAAACAATCGCTCGCAGCCATTACTGTTTGGGTATCTCCAACGACAACCTTAACAGGAAGTGTTGGCGCGATGTCTTGACATATTTGAGTAAATTGCTTTGCGCGTTTATCACTGATCATGGGCGCAACAAAGCTCAAATTAGCGTCTTGCTGATGTAACGTTTTTGCGGCTTCAAGAAATATAGGTGCCAAACGAGTTAGCTCTCCGCCTCGACTACCGGGCATAATTGCAAGGGTTTTGCGACCGGGTAATTGCAATTTTTCACGAGCAAGCTGTTTATCAGACAACATGGGAATTTCGTCAGCTAACGGATGGCCAACAAACGTGCATGGCACTTGATAATTATCATAAAACGCTTTTTCGAATGGCAAAAGACTTAACACCATATCGGTTGCTTTTGCTATGTTAAATATACGTTTAGGGCGCCACGCCCAAACACTTGGACTGACATAATGAACAGTTTTTATTCCACGTTGTTTGAGAGGCAATTCAAGTCTTAAATTAAAATCAGGTGCATCAATACCAATAAAAACATCAGGCCGTTTGGTACTAAAATAATCAACCAGTTCATCACGTACTTTAAACAATCGCCTTAAACGACCTAGTACTTCAAAAATCCCCATGACGGAAAGTTCTTCCATGTCATAAAGACTATTGAAGCCAAGTGCCTTCATTTTAGGCCCACCAATTCCAACAAATGTTGCGTTTGGATAATGAACTTTCAAAGCAGAAATTAACCCTGCTCCTAAGGTATCACCCGAATGTTCGCCGACTACAATGCCAAAAACAGGTGCACTTACTGATACATTTTCAGTGTTTTCAAGCGTTGTTGTCATGATTATCGAATAATGCCGCGATTAGACTGATTAATAAAATCAGTAAAAAGTGATACTTCCTCTTGCTGTGGAATTTCTTCGGCAATAACTGCTAATGCTTCATCTACGGTTAAACCGGCACGAAATACTTTACGATAAGCTTTTTTAATCGCTTTTATTGCATCACTTGAAAAGCCTCGGCGTTTTAAACCTTCACTGTTAAGGCCGTAAGGCTTTGCCGCATTACCTGATGCCATGACATAGGGCGGTACATCTTTTAAAATCAAAGAGGTTGCAGCGACAAAACTATGAGCACCAATATGACAAAACTGATGAACACCGCATTGACCGCCTAAGATTGCGTAATCACCAACATGTACATGACCAGCAATTGACGCATTATTCGCTAAAATACAGTGATTACCAACAACACAATCATGAGCAACATGCGTGTAAGCCATAAATAAATTATTGCTGCCTATTTCGGTAATTCCTTGATCTTGAATGGTACCGCGATGAACGGTACATGATTCACGAAAAATATTATTATCGCCTACAATCAATTTAGTTGGCTCACCGCTATACTTTAAATCTTGGCAATCCTCGCCTATGGAAGCAAATTGAAATATTTTATTTCCTTTGCCTAATTCAGTCGGGCCATTAATCACAACGTTAGGACCAATGTGGCAATCATCACCAATAACCACATTTTTACTGATATAGGTCCATGGACCTATCGTAACATTTTGACCAATGACTGCGCCTTCTTCAATAATGGCTTGAGGGTGGATCAAGAGTAACTCCTATTACATTTTACGGCGTGCGCACATCAAATCAGCAGAACATACAACTTTACCGTCTACGCGGGCTTCGCCATAAAACTTCCACATACCACGTCGCTCTTTCAAAAAGTCAACATGTAGGTGCATCGTATCACCCGGTAATACTGGGTGCTTAAATTTCGCATTATCAATGGAAGCAAACAGATACATTTCATCTTGTTCTCTCGCTTCTGTACTTTTAAACCCTAAAATACCAGTAGCTTGAGCAAGTGCTTCCAAAATCATCACGCCAGGGAAAATAGCTAAATCGGGAAAATGACCAGTAAAAACAGGCTCATTAATAGTAACATTTTTTATCGCATGCAGTGACTTACCAGGTTCAAAATCAAGTACGCGATCAACTAATAACATTGGATAACGATGTGGAATCAATTTACGTATTTCTTCTACATCTATGGTGTTTTTTTGAGTGTCCAATTTAATGTCCTTTTCTACTTATTATCTAGGTTTTACTACACCTAGTTTACGTTAGCAGTCAGTGCTTTTATTTGCTGCTCTAATGCTTTTATTTTAGCATTAGTTGCCTCTAGCTTTCTAATTCTTGCGTTAGTTTTATGCCATTCTTTATTTGGTTGACAAGGTGCGCCCGATGAATAAACACCGCCTTTTGGTATATCTTTGGTAACCATTGTCATGCCAGTAAAAATACACCCGTCAGCGATTGTTATATGACCGTTTATACCAACAAGCCCTGCGATAGTGCAATTTTTTCCAATAGCTGTGCTACCAGCGATAACACTACAGGCCGCCATCGCGGTACCTTCACCAATAGTAACATTATGTGCAATTTGAATTTGATTATCGATAATCACGCCATCTTTAATCACAGTATTACCTAATGCGCCTCGATCAATCGTTGTACTCGCACCAATTTCAACATTATTACCAATGATAACAGTACCTAGTTGCGGGATTTTAATCCACTTCCCTTGCTCGTTTGCATAGCCAAAGCCATCTGAGCCAATCACGGTATTGGCTTGTATTAAACAATTTTTACCTATATTTACATTATGATAAATAGTGACATTAGCCCACAGCTGAGTATGTCGACCAATTTGGGCTTTTTTCCCAATAAAACAACCTGCACCAATACACACATTATCTTCGAGCACCACACCGGCCTCTATAACGGCATTTGCACCAATAGCAACATGTTTACCAATAATAACGTCATCTTCGATAACAGCGCTAGGGTGTATCGAAGACGCTGGCGCTGGTGTTGTATCAAGTAACTGTGCAACCAATGCATAACCTAAGTAAGGGTTCTTCATTACTAATGCATTAGTTAGGCAACTTTCAGCACACTCTGATGAAAGTATAACGGCAGAAGCATTAGTTGATTCAAGTTGCTGTTGATACTTAGTATTCGATAAAAAGGCGATGTCACCAGATTGAGCATCTGATAATGTCGCAAGTTTATTAACCGAACAAGTAGGATCACCTTTTACTGTCGCGCCTATTTTTTGTGCAATTTCTTCAAGTGTATAACTCATGATAAACAATTTTCTTTTTTCAAGGACCTATGGTCTATTATCTGTGTTCAATCATTCGAATGATAGAATATGTCGCTTATCCCAAGGTGGAATAGTGCCATTTAGTCAGCTAAACCAACTGTTTTTTTTACCATAGAGTAAGCAATTTAAGTCTCAGTCTTTGAACAATAGTACTGTTAACAGTAGCGGTATTAGCATGCTTTTATTTGGATATACCAATCGTGATTTATATAGCTCTGTTAGCATTAAAAATAACCTATTGCAAAACAGATGAACAACGGTCAATAGCCTCTAGCAATAATATGATTAATTGTAGGCTATTTAACATCAGATGTGGATAACTAAAATACGCTGAGTCGATATTTTTATCTGTTTTTTCACGTTTTTATCGCATTAATTAACCTGTACTTTGGTTAATGTTTTATTTAAAACGCCTCCTCAGCATTTAATTTTTTATCAAATCAGTTAAGAGAATCGCTGTTTATATCAAATGTTATTAACTCGATGTTTAATGTCATTGTAATTCTAGGTGATTTAACAAAAAAAAATAAAGCGCTGTTAAAAACAGCGCTTTATTAATTAACTCAAAATATGAATAAATTCAAATTAGTTTGGTAACTTACTCACTTTTTCGATCACTTGTGCAGAAATATCTGTATCAGGATTAACAAATACAAGCGCTTCTCTTCTGATCACTAAATCAAATTTTTCTTCCGCCGCAATCGACTCAACCGTTTGACCAATTAACGCCAAAAGCTTGTTGGTTTCTTGGTTTTGCAATGCACCTGCGTCTTTCTGTAATTTTTGACCTTTTTCCTGGTACGCACGATACGTATCAGCAATTTGCTTGTCTAAATCAGTTTTTTGTTTTTCTGACATTAGCTCAGCATCACGTTCTTTTTTATTTTGAAAATATTCAAAATCTTTTTTAAGTTGCTCTAATTCAGCACGCGAATCTTTGAATTCTGCTTCTAATCGTTGTCTTAACGCATCTGTCTGCGGTATTTGTTGCATTACTTGTTGAAAATTAACCACGGCAATTTTTTGATCTGCAGCACTTGCGGCGCCCGATAATAATGCACTTGAAGCAATTGTTGCCAATGCAACCGATTTAAATAACTTTTTCAATGTAATCTCCTAGCTCGTAAATTCGCTTCTATTTATTTTTATATAAGGTTTAAAATTTCGTTTAAAAGGTTTTGCCAATATTAAAGTTAAAGAATTTAGTATCATCGCCTTCTTCTTCTTTAAGGGTTTTAGCAAAACTAAAAATCATCGGCCCCATGGGCGACAACCATTGTATAGATAAACCACCAGAGGCTCTAAAACGTCCAACATCTGAATAATCATCTACTTTTACCAATTCTCTCGCTGCTAAGTCTTGATAATCGTTCATATCAAACTCAGTATTCCATACATTACCCGCATCAATGAAGAAGCTTGTTCTGACACTATTTGCAAAGCCTTCATCTAAGAATGGCGTAGGAACAATTAATTCAATACCGGCTAATGCAATGGCATTACCACCAACTGAACGTTGTGATACGTCAATTACATCATGATCTGGTCCTAAACAGCAACCACCGCCGCCAACAGGGTCAGGTGTTCCTGGAATAGAGGTAGGATACCTAAATATTGCGCGAGGACCAACAATGTTAGTTTCAAAACCACGTAAGGTATCTGAACCACCACCCGCTCTGAAATTCTCCCAGAACGGTAACATTTGATCACTACCGTTTATCGTATCATAGCCGTTACCATAACCTAAATTTAAGCTCGTTTTAAAGCTCCAGCCACGTGCGATTGGGAAATACCACTTAGTATCTAAATTAATTTTAAAATAATTAGTATCAGAGTTAGGCGTGGTCATTTTATACGATAAGGTTTGTTGCGAACCCGCTGTTGGGAACGTACCACGGTTTAATGTAGAACGAGAAATAGCCGCGGTAATATCAAAGTTATCAAATGCTAAGCCTGCATCAGGATCACTTGGATCAGAATACAACTCATAAAAACGTTGAATTTGCTCATACGTTTGTAATCGAGTAATACCGTTATGCTTATAACCTATACCAAAGTTTAAACGGACATATTCATTAATAGGGAAACCAAAGTTTACCCCTAGGCCATACGTTTTATTGTTGTATTCCACCAAGTTTGCACTACCCGCGTCAAACTCATTGTAAAACAAGGTTCCACCAAGTGAGATAGCATCTGTAGTAAAATAGGGGTCTGTATAAGAAATACTCACAGCACGTGAATAGCTTACGGTATTAATATTGAAGGCTAAACGGTTACCTGTACCTAAAAAGTTATTTTGCTGAATACCTGCATTTAAGCTTAGTTTTGTGGCTGAGCCATAACCAATACCTGCGGTAAACGACCCAGAAGGCTGTTCTTTAACACTAAAGTTAACATCAACTAAGTCATCTTCTTCAGGTAATTGTACCGTTTCAAATTCAACCTCTTCCATATAAGGAAGTCGCATTAACCATGCTTTTGAATTTTCTACCAAAGCGTTTGATAACCAAGCACCTTCCATTTGACGCATTTCACGACGTAACACGCGGTCAGCAGTAACGTTATTACCAGAAAAGTTTATGCGATTTACATAAATTCGTTTTCCAGGGTCAACAGAAATAGTGAGTTTAACTGTTTTGTCTTCTTCGTTTATCTCTGGGATCGTGGTTACTTTAGGATAAGCGTAACCGAAACGCCCGAGAAATTTACTTATTGTTTCTTCGGTGTAAGTAACTTCAGCACCGTTATATAGTTTTTCAGCGCGTAAAGGGTTAATCGCACGAATAGTTTTTTCAAAACCAGCCATATCGCCGATGAAATCTACTTCGCTGACTGTGTACTGCTCACCTTCCGATACATTTAGCGTGATATAAACAGCTTTTTTGTCAGGTGTCATTGATACTTGAGTAGAATCAACGCGATATTGAAGGTAACCGCGATCTAAGTAATAACTTTCGATCGTTTCCATATCACCTTGTAGTTTCTGCTTTTGATAACGATCTTGCGCCATGAAATCCCACCAAGGAGAATCATAGGTTAATTCTATTCGTTCAAGTAATTGATCATCAGTAAAAACATCATTACCAACAACATTAATGCGTTGAATGGCAGCAGCATCACCTTCAGTAAAAACAAATTTCAAGTTAACACGGTTGCGAGGTAAATGCGTAATTTCTGCTTTTACATCAGCATTATATTTACCAACACCATGATAAAAGTCTTCTAAGCCAGATTCTAAGTTAGTGATAACCGTTCGATCGAGTGTTTCACCAACGCGAATATCTTGCCCTTCTAGACTTTCAACAAGCTGTTCTTCTTTCAGATCACTATTACCTTCAAAAGTAATTTCACTGATAGTTTCACGCTCACGAACTCTAAAAATGACACGTTTACCATTACGATAAACAGAAATATCATTAAAGTGCCCTGACTTATATAAAGACTTTATCGATTGTGAGATACGAAATTCATTTAATGTATCACCAACATTAAAAGGTATATGTGTTAACGCTGCACCTAGTGCTACACGTTGTAACCCTTTTACTTGAATGTCTTCTACTTGAAATTCTTCCGCTGCTTGAGCGTTTGTACCTGTGGCAGCTAACATTACCGCAAAGGCTATTTTTTTCATCATCATAAAAACTAAACTTAACTACTTATTGTTATTTATAACCGCGATAAATCGTTAAAAAGAGCGATACTCATCAAGCCCAATATGGCTAGTGTACCAAATTTAAAACCTATTTCTTGTACTTTTTCTGATACCGGTTTACCCGTTAAAAGCTCTATAAAGTAATAAACTAAATGTCCGCCATCAAGTACTGGAACCGGTAAAATGTTAATTATGCCTAAATTAATACTAATTAGCGCTAAAAAGCCTAAAAAATAAACAAAACCATAACCTGCATGATCACCAGCACCTTGAGCTATTGCTATCGGACCGCTTAAATTCTTGACTGATACATCACCCGTCAATAATTTACCTATCATATCAAAACTTAGTGTCACAAGTTGCCATGTTTTTACTAAACTTTGCGTTAAGGCGTCAAATATACCGTACGATATCTCTATTTGATACGCTTTTGGGTAAGGATCAACCTTGGGTGCTAAACCTAAATAACCAACCGTTTTACCATTTACGTCTCTTGCCTGTGGCGTAACGTCAATAGTAAGCAATTTTCCGGCACGTTCTACGTCGAGCACGATGGTTTGATTGGGGTAGCTTTTAATTAGTTCCGTAAATTTATGCCAATTATCTTTAATTTTTTCATTTTCAATCGCAAGTATTTGATCTGACTCTTGTAAACCTGCTTTATCGGCTGGGCTATTTTCCTCAACTAGCGCAATCTCAGTATACGTTTTCGGCATATATGGTCGTAAGCCGATACTTTCTATCGCTGATTGCTTTTCTGGTGAAAACTGCCAATCGGTGGTATTTAATTGATACTCTCTTACTGAGGCACTATCGCTTGATCGTATTTTAATACCAATGGTTTCTTCGCCCATATTAGCAATTAACGCTAAATTTACTGCTTGCCAATCAATAGTATGTTGTCCTGCCACTTCGACAATTTCACTATTAGGCGTTAACAATGCCTGTTCAGCAATGGACGATGGCGTTATTTGCCCAATCACGGGCTTTACACTTGGCATACCAAGAATAAACATTAAATAAAAAGCGACAATGGCAAAAAGAAAGTTGGCTAATGGCCCAGCAGCAACAATCGCAATGCGTTGATAAACTGTTTTACTATTAAAAGTGGCATGTTTATCTGCATCATCAACGTCATCCACACGCTCATCTAGCATTTTCACGTAACCGCCAAGCGGGATCATTGCAATAACAAACTCAGTGCCATGTTTGTCACAGGTTCGCCATAAGGGTTTACCGAAACCGATAGCAAAGCGATGTACTTTCACGCCATTTTTACGCGCAACCCAAAAGTGGCCATATTCATGAACGGTAATTAAAATGCCCAATGCTACGATAAAAGACAAAAGATTCCATAAAAATTCAATCATGAATTACTTACCTTATTTTTGTCACTACCAGCTTTCATTATGATTAACACTTGTTCTCTGGCAAACTCACGAACGAGTATATCCAATGCCACAACCTCTTCAATTGACTCTACCTGTTGTGAGACAAAATTTTTCACACAAGTTTCATTTATTTTGAAAATATCGGTAAATTTAACTTCTTTAGCTAAAAACGCAGATACTGCAACTTCGTTCGCAGCATTTAAAGCGGTGCATGCTCCTTGCCCATATTTGCAAGCCTCTATCGCTAACTTCAAATTAGGATAGCGCTCATAATCTGGCTGTTCAAAATCAAACGAGGGGGTGCTAAAAAAATCTAACGGCTCTACGCCCGCATCAATTCTGTCAGGAAAGGCTAAAGCATGTGCGATAGGCGTACGCATATCAGGGTTACCCATTTGCGCGATAACTGAGCCATCTTTATATTGCACCATAGAATGAATGGTACTTTGCGGATGCAATACCACTTGAATATCGTCAGGAGACACATTAAATAACCATTTTGCTTCGATAAACTCCAACCCTTTATTCATCATCGTGGCTGAATCAACCGATATTTTCTTCCCCATATCCCAGTTAGGGTGTGAACATGCTTGTTCAGGCGTAACATGTTGAAGTTTTGCTTTATCGAGTGTTCTAAACGGTCCGCCTGAACCGGTAAGCAACACTTTACTCACGCCATTTTTCTTAAGTTGACAATGACCTATCGCTTGTTGTTCATTGGAAGGTAAACACTGGAATATTGCATTATGTTCACTGTCAATGGGCAACAATTGCGCTTGTGAATTATTAAGAGCATCAATAAAAATTTGTCCCGATGTGACTAACGCTTCTTTATTCGCTAGCAATACGCGCTTTCCGGCTTTAACCGCTGACAGGGTTGGTAATAACCCTGAAGCACCAACAATGGCAGCCATCACTGTGTCAACACTTTCACACCCAGCAATGTCAACAAGTGCATCATGACCGCTATTTACATGAATATGTTCGAGTGAAACTTTTGCTAATTGAGCTTTTAAGTCGGCAGCAGCTGTAGGGTCTACCATAACGACTTTTTTAGGAAGAAATTGTTGGCACTGCTCTAGCATCAAAGCAACATTACTATTAGCAGATAAAGACACAACATTGAACTGGGTTTTATGACGCTTAATAACGTCAAGCGTATTGGTGCCAATAGAGCCCGTTGAACCTAAAATTGAAACGTTACGTATCATATAACTTTAAGACCATCCAAAAAAAGCGTAACACAGAGCAAATATTGGGGCTGTTGCCGTTAAGCTGTCAATACGATCAAGTACACCACCATGACCAGGTAAAATAGAACCACTGTCTTTAATGCCAGCTTGCCGTTTAAACATACTTTCATTTAAATCGCCAAGCACTGAAATTGTTGTGATCAAGGCAGTAACACCAATAGCCGTTAAATATTGTTTACTTTGCCAATCCAAAAAATACCCAGCTATTGCAATTAATATACAGGCAAAAATAACACCGCCAATAAAACCTTCCATCGTTTTACCAGGGCTCACGTTGGGCATTAATTTATGTTTACCAATTGACTTACCAACAAAATAAGCACCAATATCTGCAGCCCACACCATCAAAAATAAAAACATAATCAATTGTGCACCGTGATATGGGTCATCTTGATAATGATTTGTTCTTAACACCATAAATGCAAGCCAAGTAGGAACAAGTGTTAACCAACCAAATAAACCTCGCACTGAGCGATGACTTGACCAAAACTTACTACACCGAGGGTATAAAAATGTTAACGTTGCAGATAAAAGCCACCACACGACAGCTAGCCATAATAAATAACTGACATGTTGATTTAACACCATGGGATCTTGCCATAACGCAAACAAAGGTATTTGATACCATAATAAGGAAATTAACGTAACAGTGGCCACAACGAACGCCAAACGCCGACGGTTGTTTTTAAAGCCCATTAAAGGCCCCCATTCCCACGCTCCGATGGCCATCACCACCATAATGAAATAAGCAAAATGTTCCAGCGACATATAAAAAATAGCCCAAATTGCTAATGGGGCTAATGCCAAAGCTGTAATAATACGTTTTAATAACAAAAGATAACCCTTATATATGTAATTGTTGGTTGTTATCTGTTTTCCTTAACTTGGTCACCCGTTTGACCAAAGCGCCTTTCTCGGCCACTAAAGCTTGCTAAAGCTTCACAAAAAGCCTGTTCTTGAAAATCAGGCCATAAAATATCGGTAAAATAAAACTCGGCATATGCTGCTTGCCATAATAAGAAATTACTGATCCTGTAATCACCACCAGTTCTGATTAACAAATCAAGCTCCGGCAAGTCAGCTAAGCTGGTATATTGATCAATGCTTGCCTCAGTGATGTCTTGCACATCGATATTACCCTGCTGAACTTCAATGGCGAGTTTTTGAGCCGCTTGAGTGATATCCCAACGACCTCCATAATTTGCCGCCACCGACAATACCATGGCATCGTTCTTATGTGTTAGCTTTTCTGCTGCAGTAATTTTCTCTTGCAAAGAGGATGAAAATTTTGAGGTATCACCAATAACTTGGAAACGGATATTATTTTTATGTAGCTTCTTAACTTCACGCGTTAGCACTAACATAAATAAATCCATTAATACGCCTACTTCTTGCTCCGGACGACGCCAATTTTCACTACTGAAAGCAAACAAGGTTAGCGCTTTCACGCCTTGTTTTCTCGCGGTAGAAACCACAGCACGAACCGATTCGACGCCATTTTTATGACCCACAACACGCGATTTACCACGTTGTTGCGCCCATCTACCATTACCGTCCATGATGATGGCAACATGTTGGGGGGTAAGATCAATATTGTCAGCATTTAATGATTGTGACACAAAAACTCCATTGACAATCAACAAGATATAAAAAACGCCGCAGTGGTAGCTGCGACGTTATTACATACTTTTAAGCGTTAAATTTCCATTAACTCTGCTTCTTTATCAGCAAGAATTTCATCGACTTGCTTGATATAAATATCGGTAATTTTTTGCACTTCATCTTCTGACTGGTGCATTTCATCATCACTAATTTCTTTTTCTTTATTCAGTGTTTTAATGTCAGAATTTGCATCACGACGAATATTACGAATAGCAATTTTGCCGTTTTCACCTTCACCTTTTACCACTTTTACTAAATCTTTACGACGTTCTTCTGTCAGTGGCGGTAACGGGATTCGAATTAATGTGCCTTGCGATGAAGGATTCAATCCTAGATCAGAGGACATAATTGCTTTCTCTACTGCTGATATCATGCTTTTATCAAAAACAGTCACTGCAATAGTACGAGCATCAGGAACTGAAACATTACCCACTTGATTAAGCGGCGTATCAACACCGTAATACTCAATAGTAATATTATCTAAAAGTGAAGCATGGGCACGGCCTGTTCTTACTTTATTTAAGCTATTTTTAAGTGAATCAATGCTTTTTTTCATGCGCTCTTGCGCATCTTGTTTGATTTCTTCAATCACGTTGATAATCCTTACGTTGTACAATTATGCTAAGTTTT
Organism: Thalassotalea sp. PP2-459; assembly: GCF_001913705.1. GTDB lineage: Bacteria > Pseudomonadota > Gammaproteobacteria > Enterobacterales > Alteromonadaceae > Thalassotalea_C > Thalassotalea_C hakodatensis. The sequence goes on from NZ_MKQD01000038.1 coordinate 114,085, forward strand.
CTGCATGATCTATGATGGTACCTTCTTCGTTCCCCATGATCACAGCTTTCAACGCACCTGGTTTATTCATGTTAAATACACGTAAAGGCATACTATGGTCTCTAGCCAAAGTAAATGCCGCCAAGTCCATTACTTTTAATTCTTTTTCTAGTACTTCCTGGTACGTTAAATGTTTATAGAGTTCGGCTTCAGGGTTTTTTACGGGATCATCAGAAAAGATACCATCAACTTTAGTTGCTTTTAAAACAACATCAGCTTCAATTTCTATGCCTCTAAGGCAGGCTGCAGAATCAGTTGTAAAGAACGGATTACCAGTACCTGCACTGAAAATAACGACCCGGCCAGACTTTAATAAACTGATGGCTTCAGCCCAGTTATACGTATCACATACCCCGGCTAAATCAATCGCTGACATCAAACGCGCATTAACAAACGCACGATGAAGCGCATCACGCATGGCTAAACCGTTCATGACTGTCGCTAACATACCCATTTGGTCACCAACTACGCGATTCATCCCTGCTTCTGCAAGGCCTGCACCGCGAAACAAATTTCCGCCACCAATAACAAGTCCAACTTGTATATCCATTTCAACAAGTTCTTTAATTTCTTGTGCCATACGATCCAATATTTTAGGATCGATACCGAATCCTTCATCGCCCATTAAGGCTTCACCACTGAGTTTTAATAGGATGCGACGATATGTTGGTTTAGGATTGGTGCTCATATAAAAAACATTCCTGTGTTGATGTAATGCTAATATAGCTGATAAAAAAATAGCCACGGTTTTATGACCGCGGCTATTTTAATACGTTTAGCGAACTATCGGAAGTCTAAATAATAAAAAGAGTGTTTTCACTCAATTATTAGCCAACTTTCGATTAAGATTTAGCCGCAGCAATTTGTGCTTCAACTTCAGCAGCAAAATCTTCTTCTTTTCTTTCAATACCTTCACCTACTTCTAAGCGAATGAATGAAGAAACAGAAACGCCTTTCTCTTTTAATACGTCGCCAACGGTACGCTTAGGTTCCATGATGAACGCTTGACCAGTAAGTGAGATTTCACCAGTAAACTTCTTCATACGGCCTGTAACCATCTTTTCAGCGATTTCAGCAGGCTTACCTTCGTTCATTGCGATGTCAATTTGAATTGCTTTTTCTTTCTCTACAACTTCAGCAGGTACATCTTCTGGGTTTACATACTCAGGCTTTGAAGCCGCAACATGCATTGCAACGTGTTTAAGTGATTCTGCATCACCTTCACCCGCTACAACAACACCAATTTTTGCGCCATGCTTATAAGAGGCAGAAGCACCATCAACATAAGCTACACGACGTACATTGATATTTTCACCAATTTTAGCAACAAGTGCGATACGCTTTTCTTCAAATTGTGCTTGTAGCTCTTCAATTGAAGGCTTAGACGCAGCAGCTGCAGCAACAACTTCATTAGCAAAGGCTAAGAAGTTTTCATCTTTTGCAACGAAATCAGTTTGACAGTTAACTTCAACTAGAGCACCGTCTTTGATCATGATTTGCCCTTCAGCAGCGATGTTACCTGCTTTTTTAGCAGCTTTCGCTTGGCCTGATTTACGCATGTTTTCAATGGCTAAATCGATATCGCCGTCTGTTTCTTGTAAGGCTTTCTTACAATCCATCATACCAGCGCCAGTACGTTCACGTAATTCTTTAACTAGAGCAGCAGTAATTGCCATGAGTTAATTCCTCAAAATTCGAATAAGTTTTAACAGATTGCCACAACAGCATGACGCTATTATGGCAATCGACATGTGTTGAAAAGTGAATTATTCAGCTTCTACGAAACCGTCTTTTTCAGCTTGAACAGCGATGTTTTGCTCACGGCCTTCTAATACAGCATTAGCTGCAGAATCAGTGTAAAGCGTTACTGCACGAATGGCGTCGTCGTTACCAGGCACAATGTAATCGATACCGTCTGGGTTAGAGTTAGTATCAACAATTGAGATTACTGGAATACCTAGGTTGTTTGCTTCTTTAACAGCAATGTGCTCGTGGTCAGCATCAATCATGAAAATAGCGTCTGGTAAGCCGCCCATGTTTTTGATACCACCAAGGCTTTTCTCAAGCTTTTCCATTTCACGTGTACGCATTAATGCTTCTTTCTTAGTTAATGCTTCGAAAGTACCATCAGTGCTTTGTGATTCAAGATCTTTTAAACGCTTGATTGATTGACGAACTGTTTTCCAGTTAGTCAACATACCACCTAACCAACGGTGGTTAACGTAGAATTGGTCACACTTAATAGCAGCATCTTTAATTGCTTCACTTGCAGCACGCTTAGTACCAACAAATAATACTTTACCTTTTTTCGATGAAACACCAGATAAGAAAGATAAGGCTTCGTTGAACATAGGAACTGTTTGCTCTAAGTTGATAATATGAACTTTATCACGAGCACCAAAAATGTAAGATTTCATTTTTGGGTTCCAGTAGCGAGTTTTGTGACCGAAGTGAACACCTGCTTTAAGCATGTCACGCATTGATACGTTTGGCATAATATTTTCCTTTTGGGGTTAAGCGTTCATACACCCAATATATTCGACGCGAAAATCGCGCACCCCGATATATCTTTGCTAGATGTATGTGAGTTTAAGTAGTAGGCATTCATTATTGAATACCTCGTTATTGTAAAACCAACACAATAACAATTTACTTGTGTACTGTGTCAGTTTTAGCGGCGCACTTTATACCATAAAGTGGAATATTTGAACAGCACTTTTTATTTTCACTGCTGCATTATTCATTATTATAAAGAGATAACGGATGCATATTTACCCTATTCGCGATAAAATTAGTGTATTCTTACACTCAGGTTTTTAGTTTTACTATGTCCGCAGAAATTTTCTTTATTTATGACAGTCATTGCCCATGGAGCTATGCTGCCAGCCCTTTACTTGCCGAAATCGCAAAAGCCCGCAATGACATTACGATTCATACTTTACACTGTGCTTATTATCATGGTGATAACGCTGTAGATGCAGCAAAATTGAAAGACATAGAGTCATTATCAACCGTTACCTTTAGTGACGCATATAAACAACAATGTGAACAAAGACAAGATTCTACGTTAATAGCAAACTTAATGAGTTGGGTAGAACAAAAAGCACAAGGAAAAGCGCTGAATTTATTAGCTAACCTTCAAGAGCAACATTTTAAACATGGTAATGCACTTTCTTCAGAACAAGATGTTAAACCTACCATCGACACACTAAAATTATCTCCACCAGCAAAAAGCTTAAGAGCAAGCAAACTCTGTAAAGAAGCTGAGTATGCCATAGGTGATATCGATGAAATTCAACAAATTATTGGTACGCAAGCTATTCCTGCTTTGTTATTAGCAGTAGATGATGAGTTAATACTTTTAAATCACAACTTGTATATTGGCCAACCAAAGAAAATAGTTGATGCCATAGCAATAGAATTAGACGAATAATACCTATTGATGTAATTTTTGATGTACACAAAAAAGTAAAAAAGGAGCCATTGGCTCCTTTTTTATCAAGTCAGCATCGATTAACGACGTAGACCTAATTTAGCGATTAATGCTGAATAACGTTCAACATTTTTGCCTTTTAAGTAATCAAGTAACTTACGACGTTGGCTAACCATGCGTAATAAACCACGACGAGAGTGGTGATCATGGATGTGCTCTTTGAAGTGACCTTGTAAGTGGTTGATTTGAGTTGTTAACAAAGCAACTTGAACTTCCGGTGAACCTGTATCACCTTCTTTTGTTGCGTATTCAGCAACGATAGCTGCTTTTTGCTCTACTGATAAAGACATAGTTTATACCTTAAATTAGTGTTTAAAAATCGCGTCAAGCCGAACACTAAACCAGCAAGACGTTCTAAAAGAGCGCGTATTCTACCAACAAACATTAATTTTGCAATATTTATTCGCACTAAGCCCTATTGCTAATAGCAGTTAAGTTGGCTCTACAACGGTAATTCGCTTTGGCGCAACTAAGCCATTATCATCAATAACACCAACACCAATAAATTCAGGTTCATTGTCATTATCAATATAAACTTGCACTACTCCATCACTTGGTGCATTTGCTGCTTGCACGGGGTTTCCTCTTCTTAAAAAAGCTGCACTCATGTCATCAACAGATACTGAGGGTAAATCAACCACTGCTGTATTCATCGGTAATAATAATGGGTCAAGTAATGACGATGGTGAAATATCTTGCTCTTTAGCTTCTGCTAATAGTGTTTCAAGCTGCGTCAATGTAACCATTTTATCACGGGGATAACTGCCAACACTCACACGCCTAAGCGCGCTAACATGAGCACCACAACCTAACAATTCGCCTAAATCATCAACAATAGTACGAATATAAGTCCCTTTGGATACATGTATTTCTAGTTCTACTTCGCCATCTTCAATGCGTAATACTTCTAAATTAAACACTTCTATCTCACGTGACTCACGTGGTACTTCTATGCCTTCGCGTGCATATTTATAAAGAGGCTGACCTTGATATTTCAATGCTGAAAACATTGACGGTATTTGCTGCGTTTTGCCACGAAAGCTATCAAGTGCTGTTAAAATTTGTGCTTCACTGACATTAACTGGCTTTTCTGAAACAATATCGCCATCAATATCACTGGTTGTGGTTCTAACGCCAAGCTTTGCGGTCACTTGATAGGTTTTGTCTGTATCTAATAGAAACTGAGAAAACTTAGTCGCCTCTCCTAAACAAATCGGCAACATACCTGTTGCTAACGGATCAAGCGCACCTGTATGTCCAGCCTTCTGTGCAAAATAAATGTGTTTAACGTTTTGTAAGGCTTTATTCGATGAAATATCATAAGGCTTATCAAGTAATACAATACCGTTGACCGGCCTTCCTTTTCTTCTTTTTGCCATTACTCGTCATCACCTTTATGCTTTGACTTTCGCTGCTCATCGTCAGCAACAGCCTGATCAACAAGCGAAGACATACGCACACCTTCAACCATTGATTTGTCATATACAAAGCGTAATTCAGGCATAATTCTCGCTTTAATGCGTTTTGCTAATAAGCTCCGAATAAAACCCGATGCTTCATTTAGAAGTGCAATAGACTGCTCAGCATCTTGCCCTTCTAGCGTAAAAAAGGTGACGTAAATTTTGGCATAGGCAAGATCACGAGTAACCTCAACTGCATTAACCGTTACCATACCCAAACGTGGATCTTTTACTTCACGTTGAATGATCATTGCCACTTCTTTTTGAATTTCCTGACCTACGCGATCAGTGCGTGAGAAATCTCTACTCATAGAAACCCCGATTCAATATAAACTCTTATGAAATCAAAACGGGGGCAAAGCCCCCATTTCATTATACTATTTTTCAACACCGTCAAAATCTAGTTGTGCGTTATTGTTCTCCCCTTTATTTTAATTCAACTTAAAAATAAAGGGGAACAATATCATTAAACACTACAAGCTACGTTGTACTTCAACGATTTCAAATACTTCGATTTGATCGCCTACTTTAACGTCATTATAGTTTTTAACACCGATACCACACTCAGTACCTTTTCTCACTTCTTGTACGTCATCTTTAAAGCGTCTTAATGATTCAAGCTCACCTTCGTAAATCACAACGTTTTCACGAAGTACACGGATTGGATTATTACGCTTAATAAGACCTTCTGTCACCATACAACCAGCGATTGCACCAATTTTTGGAGATTTAAATACGTCACGTACTTCTGCAAGACCGATAATTTCTTGTTTAAATTCTGGTGCAAGTAAACCGCTCATTGCTTGTTTAACTTCATCAATTAAGTGATAAATTACACTGTAATAGCGTAAATCAACCCCTTCAGTTTCGATGACTTTACGCGCAGAAGCATCAGCACGTACGTTAAAACCAACAACAATCGCATTTGACGCAGCTGCTAATGAAGCGTCAGTTTCGGTAATACCACCAACGCCAGAACCAATGATTTTCACTTTCACTTCTGTTGTTGAAAGCTTAACTAACGCATCAGAAATCGCTTCAAGTGAACCTTGAACGTCAGACTTAAGTACCACGTTAACTTCAGAAACTTCACCTTCAGCCATGTCAGTAAACATGTTTTCAAGTTTCGCTTTTTGCTGACGTGCTAACTTAACATCACGGAATTTTCCTTGACGGTATAACGCAACTTCACGTGCTTTTTTCTCATCTTTAACAACAGTAGCTTCATCACCTGATTGCGGTACACCCGAAAGGCCTAAAATTTCCACCGGAATTGAAGGACCTGCTTCAGTAATTTGACGGCCTAGTTCATCACGCATTGCACGAACACGACCATACTCTAAACCACAAAGCACGATATCACCTTGTTTTAGCGTACCTTCTTGTACAAGAACGGTTGCAACTGGGCCACGACCTTTATCAAGCTTAGATTCAACAACCACACCGCTTGCCATTTTATCAACAACAGCCGTTAACTCTAAGACTTCTGACTGAAGCAATATTGAGTCTAGAAGCTCATCAATACCTAAACCTGTTTTAGCTGATACATGAACAAACTGTACATCACCACCCCAGTCTTCTGGGATAACATCATGTTGAGAAAGTTCAGTTTTCACACGGTCTGGGTCTGCTGATTCTTTATCCATTTTATTCACAGCAATAACAATCGGCGCTTCGGCTGCTTTCGCATGCTGAATAGCTTCAATTGTTTGTGGCATAACACCATCATCGGCAGCAACAACAATAATAACAATATCAGTTGCTTTAGCACCACGAGAACGCATAGCCGTAAAGGCTGCGTGACCAGGGGTATCTAAAAAGGTGATCATGCCACCATCAGTTTCAACGTGGTATGCACCAATATGTTGTGTGATACCGCCCGCTTCGCCTGCTGCAACTTTTGCTTCACGAATGTGGTCAAGTAACGATGTTTTACCATGATCAACGTGACCCATAATGGTAACAACAGGTGCGCGAGTTTGTGCTTCACCTATGTCACCACGATCAGAAAGTACCGCTTCTTCTAGCGCATTCTCTTTCACGAGAACAACATCATGACCCATTTCTTCAGCAACTAGTGCTGCAGTCTCTTGGTCAATCACTTGGTTAATGGTTGCCATAGCGCCCATTTTGAACATTACTTTAACAACTTCTGCGCCTTTAACTGCCATTTTATTAGCAAGCTCGGCTACTGAAAGTGTTTCACCAATACGTACTTCTTTCGTTTTCGCTTCAACAGGTTTTTGGAAACCATGTTTTAAACTTTGCGGAGCAGATAAGGTTTTCTTCTTACCTTTGCCATGTGCTACAGGCTTATCATCTTTTTTCGCTTTTTTCTTCTTGCGACGACGACCCGTTTCTTCCTGAGCATCTACGGCATCTTCTGCTTCTTGCGCATAAACAGATGAAGTAACGTGAACAACATCATTTTCATGTTTTTTACGTTCTTCTTCTTCCGCTTTCCAGCGTGCTTCATTTTCTTCAGCTAGTTTACGTGCGGCTTCAGCTGCTGCTTTTGCTTCAGCTTCGGCTTTATCAGCAGCTTCTTTTTCAGCGGCTTCACGTAATTTACGTGCTTCTTCACTTTCAACAGGTGCTGCGGGTTTGACTTTTTCAATTTGCTCAGCTTTCGCTTTAGTCGCTTCCTTGGCTTTACGTTCAGCTTCGGCTTTCGCCTTTGCCTTCGCTTCAGCTTCGGCTTTCGCTCTTGCTTCTGCTTTCGCTTTTAATTCCGCTTCGGCTCTTGCTTTCGCTTCCGCTTCTTCTTTTGCTCTTGCTTCTGCTAACGCTTTTTCTTCAGCTTCTTTTTCAGCTTGAGCGTGTTGTTCTTCAACATCACTGCGCTTAACATAGGTACGCTTTTTACGCACTTCTACCTGTACTGACTTAGCTTTGCTTCCTGAGCCTAACACTAACGTAGATTTTTTCTTACGGTTTAGTGTCATTTTGCTTGGCTCAGCGCCTGTGTCGTCACCATGCTGTTTACGCAAGTGATCAAGTAATGATTCTTTCTCTTGTTGTGAAATTTCGTCAACCGACGCTTTTTCAATACCAATATCAGATAACTGGCTTACCAATCTTTCGACAGGTGCACCTATTTCTTTGGCAAGTTCTTCTACTGTTACAGATGCCATCTATATAGTTCTCCCGGCGATTATTCTTCGTTAAACCAACAAATATTACGAGCGGCCATAATTAGCTCGCCTGCTGTCTTTTCATCTAGCTCTTCTATATCAGAAATATCATCTACCCCTTGTTCTGCTAAATCTTCAAGCGTAATAACGCCTCGACTTGCGAAAACAAATGCTAGGTGACGATCTAACCCTTCAAGGTTAAGAAGATCTTCTGCTGGTTCTGCATTTTCTAATGATTCTTCACTTGCTAAAGCTTGTGTGGTTAATGCGGCTTTAGCGCGGTCTCTTAACTCTTCAACAATTTCTTCGTTCATGCCGTCTATTTCTAATAACTCAGACGTTGGAACATAGGCAACTTCTTCAAGAGATGTAAAACCTTCTTCAGCTAATAACGTGGCAAAATCTTCATCAATGTCTAATTTCTCAGTGAATAGATTTAACACTTTATCGTTTTCAGCTTGGTGCTTCTCGTTCATATCGTCAACAGTCATCACGTTGAGTTCCCAACCAGTTAAGTTGCTCGCTAAACGTACATTTTGACCATTACGACCAATTGCCATTGCTAAATTACCTTCTTCAACAGCAATATCCATTGTGCGTTTGTCTTCATCAACAATGATCGACGCCACTTCTGCAGGTGCCATTGCGTTGATAACAAACTGAGCAGGGTTATCGTCAAATAAAACGATATCTACACGCTCCCCACCTAATTCTCCAGAAACCGCTTGAACTCGAGATCCTCGCATACCAACACAAGCACCAACAGGATCAATTCGCTTATCATTTGACTTAACAGCGATTTTTGCACGTGAACCTGGATCACGAGCTGCACCACGAATTTCCAGCATTTCTTCACCGATTTCAGGCACTTCAACACGGAATAATTCAATTAGCATTTCTGGTTTCGTACGTGAAACAAATAATTGTGCGCCACGCGCTTCTGGCTTAATTGCATATAATAAGCCTCGAACACGGTCTCCCGGACGAAATACTTCACGCGGTAATAAGTCATCACGGTAAATGACCGCTTCAGCATTATTACCTAGATCAAGAATGACACTGTCACGGTTCGCTTTTTTAACAACCCCTGTTATTAACTCACCAACTTGATCTTGATATGAATCAACAATCAAAGCACGCTCAGCTTCACGTACCTTTTGAACAATAACTTGCTTTGCAGTTTGTGTAGTAATACGGTCGAATGTAATTGACTCGATCTGTTCTTCAACGTAGTCGCCTAGTTGAATTTCGGGTTCATCATACTGGGCTGCAGATAAGCTCATTTCAGCGTATGGATTTTCCGCTTCTTGATTATCTTCAATTACCAACCAGCGTCTAAACGTATCAAATTCACCCGATTTACGATCGATAGCAACTCGAACAACAATATCACCTTCATATTTTTTCTTCGTTGCAGTTTCTAGCGCAGTTTCCATTGCCTCAAAAATGCTCTCACGAGGTAATGCTTTTTCATTAGAAACGGCATCTACAACTAGTAATACTTCCTTACTCATGCTTTTTAGCCTATATGTTAATCGTTATCGTTTAAATTGTTGTTAATCAAATCGCGGCACTAAGTTACCTTTATCAATATTACTATAGATAATGTCATAACTCTCACCGTCTACTACAACAACCAAAGTGTCATTCTCAATTTTTTCCAATATGCCTTTGAATTTTCTGCGTCCGTTTAGTGGCATATTTAACTTAATATTTACGGTTTCACCGACTATCGCTTGATAATGAGCCAATGAAAATAATGGACGATCGAGGCCTGGAGAAGAAACCTCAAGGCTATATTCAGTGCTAATGGGATCTTCTACATCTAATATAGCGCCAACTGAATGACTGACTTCCGCACAATCATCAACAACAATGCCATTTTCGTGATCAATGAACACACGAAGTACAGAGTGTTTCCCTGCACTTACAAACTCAACTCCCAGAAGCTCTTTGCCTACTGCTTCTACTGCTGGGCGTAACATTTCTGTTAAGTTGTCTTCAAATTTAGCCAATCAACTTCTCCAATTTCTTTTCATCCAGATATAAAAAAAGGGCTTAAAGCCCAGCGATAAATCATGCTGTATTATATCTTACAACAGATATAAAAAAACCCCATATAGGGGCCATATTCACCGAAGCCCGCTATTGTTAACACTACGGTTAACTAACATATCAATAACGACAATGGATAACGCCATTATTCGCCTTCAGTGATTGATATGTCAAAAAGACGGACAGATTATATAGATATAGCGATGGTTTCGCAAGTGACTTATCAGCTAAACTACGATAAAACGCTATTATCCTAAAGAAGAGAAATTGATTTTATGCAATCTAAGGTACACAATAAGAATTAGTGGAATAAATTAATGGAATTACAATGCGTTAGTATTGTTAAGTTTTTCGTGTTATAACGATGAACATAATAATAATTTTTCAGCTAACCAGTTGTCTTTTACAAAGTTATTTTAACACTTCGGTGGTGTTTTAGCGGTTAACTCATGATTGCAAAACTGGCGAGCATATAGCTGTTATATTTAAGGGTTAAAATGTTTACGTTTTCTCAGATTATTTCTCGCAATATTGTTTATGCGTTACTGTTTAATATTATCGTATTGGCAGTGACTTTTTTTATCGCGAAACAACAAGTAGCAGAAAAGCAGCATCAACACGGCGTCACACTTTCTGTTTTATTTAAACAATCGTCTGAAACAACCTTTGAGCAAGTTGCACAATCTTTACTTCGTAATCAACAACTTTCTTTCTTAAAAATAACCAATAATGAAGGCGTTATTTTTCAGCATTCAGCATCATTATCTTGGCTTGATAAGCTTTTGGCAAGCCAATATGAAACAATAGCAGTTCAAAACAATCAATATCGCATCGAATATGCTGTAAACCCTCAATCTGAAACCAAGATTTTTTTTAGCTTTGCCTTAATTTTATTGATCAGCTCATTTTTGCTAGCACTTATCGCGGGAAAATTAAGTATCAATCGCTATGGTGAAATAATTCAGCGTATTAATAAACAAATCAATCAAGACTTAAATCACGCGATAGGCAACACAGAAGTACAAGAACAAACCATAAAGTTTGACTTACCTGAACTAGATGCGGGCATTGATGAAATTAAAAAGCAAATATCTACTCACATAGACGATACTAAAGCATTAGAAAGTGATGCCTACATTGATCGCATTACTCAGCTCGAAAACCGTAATCGCTTTGTTCAGTACTTTGAATTAGAACACCAACATATAGAATTTGGTGTACTCACTATTACCCGTTGCAGTGAGCTACAAACCATAAACCAAATTCATGGTTATCATGAGGGTGATAATTACATCGCGAAAGTTGCTGAAATTATTAAAAATAGCCTTTCAAGTTATAAAGGGGCAAAGATTTTTAGGCTTAACAGTTCTGATTTTTCTTGTATTTTACCAAATACCACGATGAGAGAAGCTGAAAATTTTGCTGACAATATTTCCAGTAAATTTAATGACTTTCAACTATCTTCAGACTTAGACTCTGTCGCATACACTGGCTTGGTTTCATTTACTCAAGATAACCCCCTAGGCGAACTTTTAGCGTTAGCAGATACAGCAATTAGTGTTGCCCAAACACAACAAATTAATGCTTGGCATGCACAAACAGATACCAACATTTTAAGCAGCGATAGCGCCAGTTATGGCAACCAAAATTGGCGTCAAGAAATAGAAAGTGTACTTGAAAACCAGCGGGTAACCCTACTCGTTCAACCCATTAAACCTAATACTCGAACCACTAAGGTTTATGGTGAATTTCTAGCACGGTTTCTCAACTCTTCTAATGAAATGCTGCCAACGGCTTCGTTTATCGCAATGGCTGAAAAGCTAGATAAGATAGTAGAAGTAGATCGGATGATCATAGAACAAGCAATCACTTTGATTGGGAAAAAGAATCTTGTTGACCAAAATTTTGGCATAAACATAAGCCCTAGAAGTATTAGCGATGAACATTTTTTAATTTGGTTAGAAAGACGCTTATTACGCGACCCTAAAATCAGTGCAAGTTTAGTCTTTGAAATTAGTGAATTTGGCTTACAGCAAAATATTAAAACAAGTAAGCGTTTTATCGACTTGTTGCATCGCACAGGTGCCAGAGTGACTGTAGAGCGCTTTGGTGTTGGCTTAACCTCGTTTAAATTTTTCCGAGATTTAAAACCAGACTTCATTAAAATGGACAGTACCTATACTCGCGATATTGATGAAGACAAAAACAATCAATATTTCCTTCGATTAATGATAGATTTAGCGCATCGATTAAGCATTACAGTGTTAGCAGAAAGTGTAGAGAGTCAAGAAGAAAAATTTACCTTAGAAAAATTATTTATTGATGGCTGTCAAGGTTACTACATAGGTAAACCAGAGAAGATTTAGGTGGGTTAATTTTTACCATGCGTTTTAACAGCGTTTTCTGAATATGAATAAAAGTCATATCACAAAGAGAACACCCTACTATGGCGTTCTCTAATGCATTATATTTTTGCTTAGCAAAGGGCAAAAACCTTGTGAAAAATCGGTCGCTTGGTAATAAAGCTAGCACATCGTCAAAAATTGTTGCACTTGCAACATAACTTTTTACATCGAGCTGTTGTTATCTTTGATAGAAAATCGGATAATACCCTCAATTTTTAAGAACTCCGCATAAAAAATGACTGACTACTTTTTATTATTAGTGGGCACGGTTTTAGTCAATAACTTCGTGCTCGTGAAGTTTCTTGGCCTCTGCCCTTTTATGGGAGTGTCCTCAAAAACTGAAACCGCAATCGGCATGTGTTACGCCACTACATTCGTAATGACGTTAGCATCGCTAATTAGTTATTTAGTGCAAACCTATGTGTTAGAACCATTATCACTACAGTATTTAACTACCATGACGTTTATTTTAGTCATCGCTGTAGTGGTGCAATTTACTGAAATGGTTGTTCAAAAAACCAGTGCCAACCTTTATCGTTCACTTGGCATATTTCTTCCTTTGATTACTACCAATTGTGCGGTACTTGGTGTTGCTTTATTAAACATGTATGAAAGCCATAACTTTATTGAATCGATTGTTTATGGTTTCAGTGCAGCACTCGGGTTTTCTTTGGTACTGGTCATGTTTTCCGCCATGCGTGAAAAACTTGCAAATGCAGATATACCAAAGCCTTTTAAAGGCTCAGCTATTGCGATGATCACCGCAGGATTGATGTCGCTTGCCTTTATGGGGTTCAGTGGCTTGGTGAAATTTTAATGACCGCTCTTATCGCTATTTTAATTCTCGGGTTGATCGGATTAGCATTCGGTGCGCTACTTGGCTATGCCTCAATCAAATTTAAAGTTGAGGGAGATCCTCTTGCTCAACAGATAGACGAATTACTACCGCAAACACAATGTGGGCAATGTGGTTATCCTGGCTGTAAACCTTATGCTGAAGCAGTTGCCAATGGCGAAGCTATCAATAAATGTGCCCCTGGTGGTGATGAAACCATTAAAAAAATTGCCGACTTAATGGGCGTAGAACCTATCGCGATGGACGAAAGTCATGAGGCAGATAACACACCTAAAGTCGCTTTTATTATTGAAGAAGACTGTATTGGTTGCACCAAGTGTATTCAAGCATGCCCTGTAGATGCCATTATCGGTGCAACAAAACAAATGCATACCATCATCATAGATGAATGTACTGGTTGTGATTTATGTGTTGCCCCCTGCCCAGTAGATTGTATTGAAATGCGTCCTATCGAAAAAACGACACGAAACTGGCAATGGGACTTAGAAAGTATTCCCGTAACAGAAGTTAAGTAAAGAGGTTGATTTGGAATCTGTAATTGAACGTATAGAACGCGGCCAATTTTGGCAGTTTCATGGTGGCATTCACCCACCAGAAATGAAGTTCTTAACCAATGAGAAACCAATCAGAAGCTTGCCTTTACCCGAAAAGCTAGTTATTCCTGTTCAACAACATATTGGTGAACCCGGCGACTTACTAGTCGCTGTAGGTGATACTGTATTAAAAGGCCAAGCATTAACAAAAGCTTCTGCGCCACTTATGGTGCCCGTTCATGCGCCTACCAGTGGCAAAATAACCAACATCAATCTTCACGTTATCGCTCATCCATCAGGACTGAGTGAACTATGTGTCACCCTTGTTCCTGACGGTGAAGATAAATGGCGAGATCGCCACATCACTAAAAACTTTCATGAATTATCAAAAGATACATTAATTGAAAAAATCGCTGATGCAGGTATTTCAGGCATGGGTGGAGCAGGTTTTCCAACGCATGTGAAGGTAAATACTCAAGCACAAATAAATTACCTTATTATTAATGCAGCCGAATGTGAGCCATACATTACAGCTGATGATTTATTAGTAAGAGAAAACGCCGGTACTATTTTAGATGGCATTAACATTCTTGATAAAATACTTGAGCCTGCTTTTATTTTAATTGGTATAGAAGACAATAAACCTTTAGCAATAGAAGCGTTGCGTCGTCAAACTCAAGATATCGATAAAATAAAAGTGTGTGTATTGCCAACACAATATCCTATGGGCGGCGAAAAACAACTTATTCAAGCACTTACAGGTCAAGAAGTTGCTTCAGGTGTATTACCAAGCGCATTAGGTATTGTCATGCAAAATATTGCAACATGTTTTGCTATTGCTGAAGCGGTTATTTCCGATACCCCACTGATAAAACGTGTTATTACTGTTAGTGGCCAAGCACTTTCAAAACCACAAAATGTGTGGGCACTATTAGGCACACCCGTTTCGTTTTTACTTAAACAGTGTGGCTACCCTGAACAAGCTAAAAAACACATCATTATGGGTGGGCCAATGATGGGGTTTAGCTTAGCGAGTGATGAGATCCCCGTTGTAAAAACAACAAACTGTCTGCTAGCCCCAAGCGAAAAAGAAATTCCTGATGATAATATTGAGGTTGAGTGTATTCGCTGTGGACAATGTGCTGACGCTTGTCCTGCACAACTATTACCTCAGGAGCTACAGTGGAGTGCCAAAGCCCAAGATTACGACCAACTCAATAAATTAAACCTGTTTGATTGTATTGAATGTGGCGCTTGCGCTTATGTCTGTCCAAGCCATATCCCACTGGTTCATTATTATCGTGTCGCAAAAGCGGAAATTAGAGAGCAAAAGTTACTTGATATTAAAGCCGAAAAGGCAAAACAACGGTTTGAAGCTCGTAAGGCTAGGCTTGAAAGAGATAAAAGAATTCGCGAAGAAAAACACAAAAAAGCTGCAGAAGCTCGTAAAGCAAGAATGAATTCCGGCACAAAAGAAGCAAACAAAGAAAAATCAGCGGTTGCAGCTGCCCTAGCTCGTGTTCAAGCAAAAAAACAACAAAGCGCATCAAACAACGAACAAAGTGAAACAAGTGATAATGAAAAATCACCTGTAGCAGCAGCTATTGCACGCGCTAAAGCTAAAAAAGCTGCAAAACAAAACACGACGGAACAAGCACCTAACGCGGGTGAGAACAAAAGTTCACGGGTTGCAGCTGCCGTAGCTAAAGCGAAAGCAAAAAAAATGCAAAACAGTACAAATAGTACTGATATAAAAACGTCTGATAGTATTAGGCCCGAAAACAAACAAACAGAAGAAACAACAGAACAACCCACGTCCTCAACTCAACCAGAAAATGATAAAAAAGCACGGATAGCCGCTGCCGTTGCTAAAGCGAAAGCAAAAAAAGCACAAACTAGTGCTCATACTAAAGGTGATGAGCCTGAGGGCCATAGTAAAGACAACACGCAAAAAACAGAATCGGTCGACACAACAGAACAATCATCAACGTCAAATCAAGCTGAAAATGATAAAAAAACGCGTATAGCCGCTGCGGTAGCCAAAGCCAAAGCAAAAAAAGCGCAAAACAATACGCATGCTAGTAAAGTTGATGCGCTAGATAGTAATAGTAAAGACAATACTCAAAAATCAGAATCAGTAGATACAACGGAGCAAACTTCTGTTTCAGCTGAAACAGATAACGATAAAAAAGCACGTATAGCGGCTGCCGTTGCAAAAGCTAAAGCAAAAAAACAACAAAAGAACAGCAAGGCTAAATAAGAATGGCTTATTGGATCGCAAGTTCACCCCATGATCATCAGCAAAGCAAAACCTCTGCGCTAATGCGCTTGGTTATCTATGCAACAATACCGGGCATATTTGCTCAATGGTACTTCTTCGGCTGGGGAAATATAATTCATATCTCAATTGCCATTACCACTGCGTTGGTTAGTGAGTTTTTTATTTTATCGTTAAGAGAAAAAAATATTCGCAGCCAACTTTTTGATGGTAGCGCGATTCTCACTGCGATTTTACTGGGAATAAGTCTGCCAGCATTAGCACCCTGGTGGATTTCAGTTTTAGGTAGTTTGTTTGCTATCGCCATAGTAAAACAACTCTATGGTGGATTAGGACATAACGTATTTAACCCCGCCATGGCCGCGTATGTCATGTTGCTTATCTCTTTTCCCGTACAAATGACATCATGGCAACCGCCTTTATCTTTAATGGCTTTAGAACTCGACTTTTATAATACCGTGTCAGTTATTTTTACGAATTACACCCAACAAGGCTATTCGGTTGAACAACTTCAAATGCATGTAGATGGCTTTACCATGGCAACGCCACTAGACACATTAAAAACCAGTATTACGTTGGGGAAAACGGTTGAAGAAGGTTTGCAAGCACCTGTGATTGGCGAACACTTTGGCGTTGGCTGGCAGTGGATCAACGCAGCTTTTCTTGCTGGTGGTTTACTACTTATCGCTAAACGTGCTATTTCTTGGATCACACCCGTTAGCTTTTTATTCACTTTATTTCTTTGTACTTTTATCGCATTTTTATTAAGCCCAGACACCAACGCCTCTACTATGTTCCACTGGTTAAATGGTGCAACCATGTTAGGCGCTTTCTTCATTCTAACCGATCCAGTATCAGGTGCCACCAGCACAAAAGGAAGAATAATATTTGCCGTGCTTGCAGGGTTCCTCGTATTCGTTATACGAAAATTTGGCGGTTATCCTGATGCTGTCGCGTTTTCAGTATTACTTTGTAATATGGCAGCACCACTGATAGACCAATATACGCGACCAAGAACATATGGGCATAAATAGGAATTCATGATGAGAAAAGCAATTGAAAAAAATGCTAAATTACTTGCCATATTTGCTATCGCTTGTACCGCCCTTGTAGCATTTGTCGACTTTTTAACAAAAGATACTATCGCTCGGCAACAACAACAAAATTTGATCAAAAGCCTAGCGGAAGTTGTTGATCCAAGCTCGCACACTAACAATATGAGTGAGTCATGCATTTTATTAAATGATGAATCAATAGGCGAAACACCTCAAAAAACCTATTTAGGTTATTACAACGAACAACCTTCAGCGATCGCAATGACTATCACCGCCCCTGATGGTTATAATGGTAATATCACCTTATTAGTAGGTATAAATATTGAAGGCACTATAACAGGCCTTCGCACATTATCTCATCAAGAAACGCCAGGGCTAGGTGATAAAATAGAAAAACGAAAAAGCAACTGGGTTTTAAGTTTTAACGGCAGATCTCTAGAAAGTGAAGATGACCCTCAATGGGCGGTAAAAAAAGACGGTGGTACATTTGATCAGTTTACTGGTGCGACTATTACGCCAAGAGCCATTGTTAATGCCAGCAAACGCGCTATTATTTACTTTAAGAAACATAAAGACACTATTTTTGACCAACAAAAATCATGTCAGGAAAACTAATGAATATTCCACAAGAATACAAAGAGTTAACATGGCAAGGCCTTTGGAAAAACAACCCAGGGTTGGTGCAACTACTAGGGCTTTGTCCACTACTTGCGGTTACTTCAACGGTTGTGAATGCGCTTGGGTTAGGCTTAGCAACGCTATTTGTTTTAATGTGCTCTAATGCAACCGTATCATTAATTCAAAAATGGGTACCTAAAGAAATACGAATCCCTATTTTTGTCTTGATCATTGCAGCATTTGTAACCTGCGTACAATTACTGATGAATGCCTTTGCTTTTTCGCTCTATGAATCATTAGGCATATTCCTGCCGTTAATTGTTACCAATTGCGCTATTATTGGTCGTGCAGAAGCATATGCATCAAAAAATCCAGTAAAACAGGCTACATTTGATGGTTTTATGATGGGTATGGGCTTTCTTTTTGTATTGTTAGCACTTGGCGCTGTTAGAGAAGTACTTGGTCAAGGGACACTGTTTGATGGTGCTGACTTACTACTTGGCAATTGGGCGAGTAATTTACGCATTGAAATTTTCGCGCTAGACAATCAGTTTTTGCTCGCCATACTACCTCCTGGAGCATTCATCGCAATGGGCTTTTTAATTGCTGCAAAAAATATAATAGACACCAAAATTGCAGAAAAACAACCCAAAGTACAAGAAGAACATATTGAACGTGTTCGCGTGAATTTCGATAGCTAATTTAACGACATAGCCACATTATTATAAAAATGAATAAAGAAAAACGTTTAGAAATACTTACACGTCTTCGCGATGATAACCCACAGCCAACAACTGAGCTGAACTTTACCACACCGTTTGAGTTATTGATTGCGGTACTTCTTTCCGCACAAGCAACAGATGTTGGCGTAAATAAGGCCACCGCAAAGTTATACCCTGTTGCTAATACTCCACAAGCGATACTAGATTTAGGAATAGACGGTTTAAAGTCTTATATCAAGACTATCGGTTTATTTAATACTAAAGCAGAAAACACCTTGAAAACCTGTCGTATGCTAGTTGAACTTCATGGTGGACAAGTACCTGAAAATCGTGCCGCGTTAGAAGCACTACCTGGTGTAGGCAGAAAAACGGCTAATGTTGTGTTAAACACAGCCTTTGGCTGGCCGACAATAGCTGTAGACACGCATATTTTTCGTGTTTCAAACCGCACTAAATTGGCCATGGGTAAAAACGTTGATCTAGTAGAGCAAAAGCTTCTAAAAGTGGTACCGGAAGAATTTAAAGTCGATGTGCATCACTGGTTAATTCTTCACGGCCGCTATACCTGTGTTGCACGTAAACCCAAATGCGGCTCTTGCATTATAGAAGATTTGTGTGAGTTTAAAGAGAAAACGGAATAACCTTATACTTAAATGACTGTGGATTTTGTTATTTTATTGATAGGTAATTTCAACAAGACGTATATTATGTAGCGACTTAAACTGAATTGTCGCTACATAATATACGACGTTGCTTTTTTACATTACTTGATACTTCGCATTTGTTCGAATGTATATGGTGACTTCTTGGTCAGTCGGGTTAGTAATGTTGTGGCTAAAATCACCTGTTGACTCAATATAACTGCCTGCAGCTAAATTTTTTACATCACTTTTTTGATTAGATCGATATTTAATTTCGCCTGAAATTACTACCATCCTGAACTCACTAGCTTGGCTATAAATAGTGCCGTCATAGCCTACGGGTAATTTAACCATCGAGCCCCCTATTGTCGAATTTCTATCCCAAAGAAAACTAGACTTCACCCCTTTTGCTTTGATGTCATGTAGGTCATGATTATTTAGCCAAACGATGTTGTCGCGATGCAGGTTTAAAGGACGCTCGCCATTATCGAATTTTTCAGCTGATGGTTGAACAAGGTACGGGCCTGAATCTATTTCTAAATAAATTAAATTACTCTCTCCATTAGCCGCGGTGATATGATCTTCGCCAGCAGGTTGTGTCCAGAAAGAGCCTGAAGGCAGCAACATTTTCTCGGCACTTGGATCATCATTATGCATTAAGCCATCAATTACTACACCACGATAAGTAATGTTGTGAATGTGAGGAGGCGATTCAAAACCTTTTTTGAAGCGAACTAACATACCAGTAGCGGTATCTTTAGTTCGATCGCCCCAAAGATTGGCAGCACCGGGGCTAAGTTCGCCTCTCAATGGATTTAAGTAGCCCCAAGTAATATCGTCCGCAGAAACTACTTTTGAATTTATGTCTGAAGCAAACGTATTAAAAGATATTAATATTGCTGCTATCGAAAGAGTTGACGTCTTAATTGAAAATTTCATAATCTTTCCCATATTAATCTGTGCTTAAAAGCTAAAGGCAAGTACTTCAAAAATAACTAATCGCATTAAATGCTGATCACCACTTTCCCTAAGGCTTTGCCGCTGGCTAAACGCTCATGTGCTTTACCCGTTTGTTCTAATGAGAACATTTCATTATCTAAAACGGGGGTTAATTCACCTGCTTCAACAATCTGCGATAATTCATTTAAAATTTTCCCATGTTCTTCTCGTTTAATATTATGTAGCATGGGTATTAACATAAAGACGACATGTAATGATAATCCTTTAAAATGGGCCAATGACAAATCCATGTTTACCATAGCTACTGTTGAAGCAACTTGACCATTTAGCGCCGCTGCTTCAAATGAATTAGCCATGTTTTCTCCTCCTACAGAGTCAAAAACAACATCAAATCCCGCACCCTCTGTATATTTGGCAACATAGTCTGCGACTGTTTCCGTTTTATAATTAATAGGATAAGCGCCAAGCTTCTCAATTAATGCAAGCTGATTATCACCACCACCTGTAGAATAAACTTCTGCACCAAAATATTTGGCAAGTTGTAGGGCAACGTGACCAACACCGCCTGAGCCTCCATGTACCAATACCTTCTGCCCTTCACTAATACCTGCCCGCATCAAACCTTCATAAGCGGTAATAGCGACTAATGGCAATGCAGCGGCTTCTCGCATCGATAAATTTTGGGGTTTAAGGGCAATCAATTTTGCATCAGCGACCATGTACTCAGCCAATGTTCCTTGAAGGTCAGCCAAGCCACCTGCGCAACCATAAACTTCATCACCAATTTTGTAATCAGTTACACCTTCACCGACTTCTTCTACAGTACCAGCAAAGTCCATCCCTAAAACAGCAGGTAATGCTGGTGCAATTGGTAAGTCATCACCCATTGCTCTGATCATGGTATCTACTGTATTAACGCTTGTTGCTGCAACTTTTATTAAAACATGCCCAGCTTTTACTTGAGGTTTAGTAATTTTGCTAGCTTCAAATACATTCTCGCTACCAAAACTGTTTACTATCATTGCTTTCATTGATGTGTTCATTCTAATTTATCCCTAGTAGTTGATGGAGAAAGTATATCCACTAGAAAACATATTGATAATAGAGCACAATAAGGAATCACTTTTTAGTTTTAATTGATAATAATGAATATTGACCATCTAAAGCTGTTTATTAGAATTGCTGCAACTCATAACATTAGTATGGCTGGACATGAGTTAGGTTTATCTCCTGCCGTTGCGAGTGCACATATTAATAAACTAGAAGATGGACTGGGTGTTAGGCTAATTCACCGAACTACCCGAAAAGTATCATTAACCGAGGAAGGAAAAGCCTTTCTACCGCATGCAGAAGATGTAGTGGCTAGTGTTGGTGCGGCTCGCGCATCGGTAGGGGCAGGCAGCATTTCTCCAATTGGAACTTTACGTGTTGCTGCACCTGCATCTTTTGGGCGGATGCATTTATTACCCGCATTGAATGACTTTTTCGTGCGTTATCCCGATTTAACCATTGATTTGAAACTTTCAGATACTATTATCGACTTAGTTGAAGGCGGCTTTGATATTGCCATTCGTAACTCAGCACTGAAAGACTCAAGTTTAATTGCTCGAAAGCTAGCACCGGATAACCGAATATTGTGTGCTTCGCCAAATTATTTAGCAAAATACGGTGAACCAAAGTCCCCAGACGAATTAATTTTTCATCAATGTATTACCCTAATGGGTCTCGAAAATTGGTCTTTTCAAACAGAAAAAGGTCAATTCAATATTAAGGTCAAAGGAAAGTTTCGCACTGATAATGGAGAGGCTGTGCGTGATGCCTGCACCAATGGCTTAGGTATTACCATCAATTCTAGGTGGAGTGCTTACCAAAAGATTAAAAGTGGTGAGTTAGTCCAAATATTAAAAGACTATCCGCTGGTTTCAAATACGGCAATTTGGGCTATTTACCCAAGTTCAAGGCTGTTAGCACCCAAAGTAAGGGCCTTTATTGATTACTTTTCAGAGCAGTTTGGTGACACACCCTATTGGGAAACATAACCATTAGTTTCTTTAGCCACGATGGTAATATAGCTTCCCATTAAAAGTAACTTATGATTTAAACCAAACGGCTATTATTGCTACTTTCAGAAGTCCATTTATATCTACTTTGATTACCCTTTGGCTGGCCGACCATAACGGTAGACACGCACATATTTAGAGTCTCAAATCGCACCAAACTCGTGATGGGCAAAAACGTTATTCTAGTAGAACAAAAGCTTCTAAAAGTGGTACCAGCCGAATTTAAAGTCTATGTACATCACTGGCTTATACTGCATGGTCGTTATACTTGTGTTGCCCGCAAGCCACGCTGTGGTTCGTGTATCATTGAAGACTTGTGTGAGTTTAAGGATAAGACGGAATAGTTGATTCACTAGTGCGATATCCAAATGGTCAATACAATCTAAATATTAAGATCGTCCAAGTGTTTAACTTTTGCACTTGGTTGGTTTTCGCTTAAAGCTCATTAGGTATTATACAATGCTACTGAGAGTGAAAGCACAGTTTAACAGCTACACCGTTTTCCATTTGCTCTATCTTTACCTTAACACCATATTTTTCACACAAACGTTTAACTAACGACAGACCAATCCCACATCCGTTGCTCGAAGAACCACGAACCCCTGTCTCAAACGCCTCTGATATAGCAACCCCCGAAGAAAAGCCTTTACCGTTATCGATAACACTTAAGCTACCATCATGGAAGGATAATTTGATTTGGTTACACTTACCGTGTTCGACTGCGTTATAGAGTAAGTTTTGTAGAATTAGCTTAAATTCATCTTCTCCCATTTCTATGTAAACATTGCTATCAATTTTTATACACAAATCGATACCTGTAAGCACCTCTAGGTTATCAAGCACACAACTTTCAATCAGTGCTTTTAGGTTCTTCTCTTTAATTTTAGTCTCTTTTTCACGAGCTAACGCTAAAAGTGCTTCGATGGTTTTTTGCATTTGTTTGTTTCCATCATCTATTCGATGAACAAATTTTTGTTGCTCTGGAGTAAGTTGAGTTT
Source organism: Thalassotalea sp. PP2-459 (assembly GCF_001913705.1). GTDB lineage: Bacteria > Pseudomonadota > Gammaproteobacteria > Enterobacterales > Alteromonadaceae > Thalassotalea_C > Thalassotalea_C hakodatensis. The sequence goes on from NZ_MKQD01000038.1 coordinate 137,392, forward strand.
TAGTTAAGAGTGTTAAAGCACCTTGACTAATAGTTAAAGGAGTTCGGAGTTCATGTGATACATCACGAGTAAACTGTTGCTCTCGGTTTATGAGTGACTTGATCCGTGTTAGCGCTTCCTGTAAAACTTTGGCAAAGCGGCCGACTTCATTGTTTTTAAATTGGCTAGCAAAATTGGTTGGTAGCTGAGTAACTGGACTATTATCAATAATATCCATCAATCCATCGAGTGGTTGAAGCAGTTTTTTAGCTAACTTTACTGTCCCATAAGACAAAAGTAACGCTAACACTATGCCAAATAATAAAAGCCCTGATGAAAAGCCAAAAATAGTACCCATTAGTTTGTTTACAACAAGCTGATCACTTACATCCGCTAACAAAATGTGTTGATATAAATTAGACTCATCAACATAAGTAATGTGAAAGTGTTTACCACTATCATCACTAAATTCTTTACGCCGAGGCTCTCTTTCTAAGGCTGTTTGAATAGCAAGTGGCAGTGCGATGCGATCTTCATAATATTGAATAAAGCTTACATTTGACTGCGGGGGTAGCGCCAATTCAATTTGCTCTTTAACTAGCTGTTTTTGTTCATTTAATATTTGATAAAAGAAATTATCTTCCACAACATAGCTAAACATCACGGTGATTGAAGAAAATAACAAACTCAACAGCACCACAATAGAGACAAAATAAAAAACAATGCGATTTCTTAACTGTTTCGTTTTCATTTAATCCAACTGTAATTTTTATATATCTAAGGCGAAACCAACACTGTGAATGGTTTTAACGACATCGGTGCTAAAAGGCTTATCTACTGATTTTCTTAGCTGATAAATATGTGAGCGTAACGAATCAGAGTCAGTGCCATTATCTCCCCAGACTCTATCAATTAATTCACTTTTTGAAACCGGTCTAGGGTGAGATTCAATTAGGATCTGCAAAATCGAAAAGACTTTAGGCGGTAGCGACAACAATTGGTTGTTTCGGCTAACTTGCTGGCGTTGATAGTCCAGCGTTAATTTCTTTTCACCATCCCCAATTGAAGTCACTTTCCCTTGTTGCGGTATATTTAACCTGTTAGATAAAGCGAGACACCTTACATATAGTTCTTCAAGCGCGAACGGTTTAGTTAAGTAGTCGTCTGCACCATGAGTAAAACCAGCTAACTTATCATCAAGCGTATCTCTAGCGGTCAGCATTATAATGGGAATATGTCGATCCGAAGCTGCTCTTATCCTTTCACAGACTTCTAACCCTTCAATGTCGGGCAACATAATATCTAAAATAATACAGTGGTAGTATTGAGAAGCAGCAAGTTCGCAACCGTGCTTACCTTTATACGCAAAATCAATGACTGCATCATGCATTGTAAAATAGTCAGCAATATTATTTGCTATGCCGATGTTATCTTCAACTAACAATACGCGTAGTTGCGAACTTACTATCATTAATACCAACCTTTTAATTCTTTATAATACCCTTCAGGCAAGATATGTTCGCCGGCTATCTCGATATGGTGCTTATTGGGTACATTGAGGGCATCAAATAAAATGGCGTTATCCTCGACACTCGCATATTCATCATTATCAGCTGTCACTAACCAAACTTTTGCAGTGCTTAGTCGCGTAACAAAATTTAAAGGTGATACTCTCGCCACGGTATCTTTTGACGCAGGAGGAACAATTGATAAGACTTTATTGACTCGCTTATCTAATGAGGCCAATATTAAACTTATTTGCCCCCCCATACTGTAACCCGCCACACTAATGTTATTTGAGTCAAATTGTGGCTGATTAACAACCCAGTCCAGCAAAACCCTATGATCTTTTACGGAATCAATGATCATATTCTCGTACGGTTCTTTCTTGCCCCAAAACCACAAATCATACATTACATCTTTTATGTTGTAATCCAAGTTCTTACGTTTACCGTGATTCCTTGAGTCGATAGCTAATACGGCATAACCTCGAGCAAGCGCCATACTTGCTAATTCGTCCGTTTGTTCCAGAGTGTCTGAGCCCTTAAACTCACCTTCTACCCAACGCACATAAGTACGCCCCATGCCATGAACGCCTATTAGAATAGGAATAGGCTGAGAAGGGTCTGCATTTTCAGGATAAGTGAGTTGACCGTATACCCGCTCGCCATCAAAGCTATTAAACGTGATATTAAACTGCCCCTTTTCTAGTGCTGTAAGGTTCACATTAACGGCTTGCTTTTGATAACTATATAACTCTTCTAACTCTTGAACATTTACTTTGTATGCCTTCAAGCCGAACACAGTGTACCAACTCACTCCGCTAATCAACAGTATTACGGTTATTACCAGAACGATATTAAATATTTTTTTAGTCTTCATTTTTGTCCTAATTCTTTAAGCGATTAATGTCAATTTGACTGTAATGGCACTTTACCGAAAAGCTTGTGAAGTGAATGTGAAGTCAATTTGAAAAACTAGAAACAAGGACACAATTATTTAATGAGCTAAACCAAAACCTAGATGAGTAGGAAAATTGATGTTTCGTGACTGATAAACGAGTTAACGTAATGATGTAAAGCCTATTTTCATTATCTTTTGGTTGACCTACCATCGCGGTATACACCCATATTTTTAGAGTATCAAACCCCACTAAATTGGCCATAGGTAAAAACGTTGTTCTAGTAGAGAAAAAACTTCTAAAAGTAGTACCTGCTGAATTCAAAGTAGACGTCCACCATTAACTTTATTGTATGGACGTTACACCTGCCTTACCCATAAACCCAAATGCGGCTCTTGCATTATAGAAGATTTGTGTGAGTTTAAAGATAAGACAGAATAACGCTTGGCTCATTATTAGAGAGCACTGACAGTGCTTTCGCTCACAACAGCATGTTTTTTGTTTTGCGATTGATGCTGTTAATTCTTATATCGAGAGCTTACCGTATAATTCATTTTATTTAGGGGATGTCTTAGGAACTTTAAGACAGGTTTATAAGTATAACTTTATAGATAGTGAAAACTTAAAAACTATGCGTCACTTAATTAAAAAAGTATCAGCAATACATGAATTTAAAGGTAAATACGACCAAGTATCAGTGAATCGAATTCAGTCAAAAATAATACCAGAGAGAAGCATAGAAGAATAAACGCCAACAAAAGAGCAAGACCAAATTATCAAAGAGCTTCTATTTGTATACTGACTATCTTTTAATAGGTACTGTAGTGCTCGTAAAAAATTTAATATTGCTAGAAATAGAATCCTTTTGTTTGGTGTTTTTCATATATTTAAAATATGAGTTCTATCTTGCTAAAACTATTAGTGTCGATTCATATTGAAGATTTATATGAGTTTAAAAATAAAACAGAGTAGCCAATAGCTACTTAGAGAAAGTAACAATCTTATATTTCAATCAACCGAGTGCTTTATTGATTCATGCTTAACATCGCTCAGGAAAGGCTAAAGTTTGCTAGTACAATTCAAGTCTTGGATGAATACAGCTCCAGACTCTTGACCTAAAACATCGAAATTTGGAGTGCCAACAATAGCGATATCATTAGATAATCCTATACTCCAACCAAATTTATCATCAGGCATACTTTTCTTGGCTACATACTTAGATGTATAACGCCAACCACCTATACTTTTTTTGTATAGATACAGCGCTCCAGTATCTTTACCATTAGCGTCATGGTTCATTGCACTTATGATTGCAGTATCGCCGCTCAACGCCACCCCTCGTCCAAACCTATCGTCAGCTTGCCCATCGGGTGAAGTCAACTTCACTTGTTGTGTCCAAGTGCTGCCCTCTCGCACAAAAATATACGCTGAGCCAACATCTTTACCTAACTCTTTAATGTCGTCTCGTCTTGCGGAAATTAATGCGGTATTTTCCGACAGCGCAACCCTGACACCAAAAATATCAGTCTTACCACCATCAGAGGCCATAAGTTTAGCTTCCTGTTGCCATTTATTTTCCTCTAGAACATAAACGTAAACTGCCCCTGCATTTTCCGCTTTTTCATCATTTAAATCAGCACCAACAAGAATGGTATTACCATCAATGGCAACACTTATGCCAAATAAATCTCCCGTTACACCATCACTGGCCGTTATTTTTGCTTGATAGTGCCATATTTCCTTTTCTCGTTTGTAAATATAAGCGGCTCCTGAGTCGATGCCCAATGCGTCGTTACGTGGTGCGCCAATGACAAGATAGTTGTCGGTGAGTGCAATACTCTGACCAAAAGCATCGCCCGGTTTTGCATCAGGTGCAGTGAAAATACGATTCTGCTTCCAAATGTTCAATTTACGTTCAAAAGAGACAACAGCCCCCGAATCTTTCCCTTTATCATCCCTTCGCATCACACCTAACATTGCAATATTATTTTTCAATACCACTTTACCACCAAGTGTATCGTCAGCGAAGGCCGGCTTAGCAACGAGTTTTGCTTGCTTTTGCCAGCCATTGTCAGCCCATACATAAACATAAGCTGCTCCAGCATCTATTACACCATCAATATCAGCTTTTAATGCCCCTACGAGTGCAGTGTTACCATCGATAGCAACACCATAACCAAAAGCATCCCCTGCCTTGCCATCATCCGCTAAAAGAATATCTTGCGCTGCAAAGCCATTAACAGCAATTAATGTAAGAGTTGCGCATAGGTACCTTTTTACTTTATGTATTAATTTCATCAATTTATTCCAATCCACTTAAACTTGTTTTAGCTAAAAGGTACATATGAATAGACCTTTCACCTTCATCAATGACTACTCGAGCTGCCCCGTTATATCGTAGTAATGTGTAGTCAGCATTCGTTCGGTAGTGATAAATGCCCAATTCCAATTTTCTGTATAATTCTTTAAGGGGTTTAGTGCCTTAATTGCTTCCAAGGATAACCCTTTGTTAATAAATGCTTTAACAATATTGTGGGTATCGTTCAACATCGTGATACTTTCTTCTAAATCACTTATCGTCGCTACAGGCCCGTGCCCTGCGATAATTTTTGTGTCTTCGTCAGCAACTTCAATTATTTTTTTAATACCTGCAATGTAACCTGCTACCGAACCACCATTGTCTATATCGATAAATGGGAAACGTCTATTAAAAACAAGATCTCCGCCATGTATTACATTGCCCTCTTTAAACACGACAAACAGATCACTGTTTGTGTGCGCATTAGGCGTGTGATGAAGCTCAATGCTTTGGCCATTCATGTTGAGTGATGTACCTTCTGTGACGTCAGTTTTTGGGTAATATTGCGGCGTAAATGAGTGAGCCTTACGGCCTAACGCTTTAATTGCCCTTGGATTTTCAAGGTATCTACGTACATTAGGATGAGCCATAATTATTGCTCCTCGTTTCTTGAAGTACGCATTACCTCTGACATGGTCTCGGTGAAAGTGTGTATTAATGATAAGATCAACATCGCGGTTATCAGATAGTTTTTTCTGAGCACCATCAATAAGTTCAACTAAATGTTCCATCTGTGTGTCAACCATGAAAACGCCGTCTTTACCAATTAACACTGCCACGTTACCTGAACGGTCTGTTCTTAGTTCAAAAATTCCATACCCAAGATCAGTAACCTTGATATCGAAACCCTTGTTCCTGTCGTGGTTGTGAGCATCTGCAGCACTGAACCAACAAACAATAGCAATAAACTGAATTATTTTTTTCATTATCAATAACCAGAATTATTATCTAGTGTGGCTGTTAAACCAAGTACGTAACTTATTAATGCGAGTGCTGTTTTCATCTTTATCCTGGTTATCTGTGTTCTACTATTCCATTCATATTAAGAGAGCATAAAGGTAAAATATAATTTTAAAACGACATCATATTCATTTCAAAATATGATGAATAGATTAAAATGACAACCAATACATAAAATTATATGATGAATTAAAGCAACAATTAAGGACGTTAATTATGCGGCCCCATGAATTAAAATTATTGGTTATTTTTGATGTAATAATGACCGAAAAATCAATGACACAGGCGGCTGAGCGATTATCAATGACTCAACCCGCTGTTTCAAATGCCGTGGCCAGAATGCGCATATTATGGAAAGATGAATTGTTCGTTCCTGATGGACGAAAAATACAGCCTACAACTTTTGCAAACAACCTTTGGGAAAAAGTGCGAGATTCTCTGAATAATATCAATCAAGCGATAGAACCTGAAGAATTTGAAGCCAGAAGTGCTAAGCGAACATTTAGAGTTGCTTTACCTGATATTGCCCTTGATGCACTTTGGTTAGATATGCGCAAATTATTCGAGAAAGAAGCCCCAGGACTAAACTTACATGCGGTCCCATATACCATAGCTTGTACCAAACCAATATTGGATGGTGCTGATGTTGATCTTGTGATTGGACAAAGCAACCGCTCATTAGAAAACATCTGTTCAGATCACTTATTTGATACTAGTTATGTCTGTGTCATGCGTAAAGACCACCCTTTGACCAAGCATCGCCTAACTGTTGAGGAATTTTCCAAGGCAGAGCATTTATTAGTTTCATTATCTGGTGATATTGCTAGTCCTACAGACCAAGCTTTACAGCAATTAGGGTTAACTCGACGGGTCGCTTTTACGGTCAATAACTTTTCTTCCGCTGTCCCGATTATTAAAGAAAGTGATCTGATTGCAATTTTACCTACTGATCTTATTTATAAATATTTAGCTAACGATGAGCTTGCAATTACCCACCCGCCAGTAGATATTCCTCATACTTCTATTTCCATGTTATGGCATAAGCGACAAAGTGCCGATAAAGGGTTAATTTGGTTGCGAAAGCACATAAAGCAAATATTCATTAATCGAAGAACATATCAGGTTGAAAAAGTGCTGAACTGTATTGATTCATAGTATTTGTTTAAATGTCTATCACGTTAGAGTCGTCTTAGCGCCTACCATTAATATCTGTTGATTGGCCGACACTAGCGTTAGACACCCATACCTACTGTGTAAACAACCGCACTAAATTGGCCATGGGTAAAAACGTTGTTCTAGTAGAGAAAAAGCTTCTAAAAGTAGTACCTGCTGAATTCAAAGTAGACGTCCACCATTAACTTTATTGTATGGACGTTACACCTGCCTTACCCATAAACCCAAATGCGGCTCTTGCATTATAGAAGATTTGTGTGAGTTCAAGGATAAAACCGAGTAAGAAAGAAACGCCTTGTAAAAAGGCGCAAAATAAAGAGCTCTGAGCTACAAATAAATACCTTTCTATTTTAGTTTCTTGCCAAGTAGTGTTTGACCACCTTGATACAGAGTAAGTGACGTTGCTATGCCATCAGCATCAAGCTCAAATTCTATCCTCGCTTTTACTGCGTTATTAACAAACTCGTTGATTGAGTTGGCGATTAGAGGCAATTTTGGTTGTCCTGTACCTTGGACAAATAACTTATCCTCATCGTGAGTTATCGACAATATAAAGCCAGGTACCAGTTCATACCTTCCAATCAATTTTGCTAACTTTTCTTCAGCCACTTTTACAGGGGTGGTTAGCTTTAAAGATGCCAAAGAATTCGTCAAATAACTGTATCCTATCTCATCCATCAATACAGAAGTGTTCGATAAAATTACGATGCCTTTATGCAAAATAGGATTAAAGCCAATAAACGAAGCGAATCCACCTGTTTGACCATTGTGCATGTAAACATCACCGTGTTCCGTACCTTGAATGATCCACCCTAACCCCACTTTAGTGTGTGAATTTTCAAATTCGGCAGTAGCCTGGTGGCTCAATTTGATTGCCGACGCTAACTCGTTTTGTTGCATATTGGCTTTTAAATAAAGTGCCATGTCAGAAGCATCTGAAACAACAGCACCTGCGCCAGCCATTGCTGGTAGTTGCCAATAGTCGGTAGACTCAAGGTTTCCATTGTGACCTTTGCTTCTTCTTGTCAGCGCAGATTTAGGCACGTCAACAAAGGTATCGTTCATCTTTAATGGTTTTAGAACGCGTTGCATCAACATTTGTTCGTAATTCATATTATCAATTTTAGCGAGTGTGTGTCCCAATAAACCAACTGCAAGGTTTGAGTATTCCGGTGATTCACCTACCTCACGAGGCAAGGTGTATTGATTAAGAAACTCGTACATCATTTCTGTCGTGTAATCGACATAAGGGTTTAACGGGTCGCCAAACGGCATATTGCTTGGAAGTCTAGGCAAACCCGAACGGTGGTTTGCCAAAGACTCAAACGTGATGGCTTGGTCATTTTTCATTGGCAATCTGACTGACTTAGGCAAGTAGTTTTGAACGGGATCGGACAGTTTTAGCTTTCCTTCGTCGACAAAGGTCGCAAGTGCTGTAGATGTCATTACTTTGCTAACAGAGCCAATTTCAAACAAGATGTTTTGGTCGATTTCTTGAGCCGTTTCCTTGTTTGCAACGCCAACGTTAATAAAGCTCACTTGACCGTTTTCGATGATGGCAACGGCGATCCCAACACTCTGTTTTTCAGTTTCTACTTTATGTTTAAGCACCTTTTCTAGTTCGGCATTTGCTGCAGTTGCTTGTGAGTTACCAGAGGCTATCGCAATCATTAATGTGATCAATACGACAATAATCGCTGAAGAAGAAGCTTTCTTATTACTTTGTTGTTTGCTGTTTGTTTTTTTGTTGTTCATGGTCGAAATTCCTTAGTAAATTTTGGCCGCATTTGCCCGAAGCGACTTGCTCAACAAGTCACTCAAAGCGCCCTTAAAGGGTTTGTGAATAAGAGGGGGTAGAAACGTATGGGCTGTCTGTGGTGATTTAGCTCATTTCTGCCAATCGTTGTTCAATGTTCTTTAGCAATGGGGCAAACTTATTTTTGGCAGCGCGTTTATTTAAGAAGTACACACCCACAACCAGCAAAGCAACACAAGCGTAATACCAATACATGCCCGACGATATTTGAGGAATACCGTGTTCGTTCACCTTTGCCCCCAACGTGATGAGTAAAATTGCCACCGTCAGCGGCGCTATGTACCACCATACAACCGACTCCAACATTTGCTTTTGTTGCTGAATCTTTTGTTTTTCTTGGACTAAAAAGTCCTTAACGCTACCGCTTTTCTTGGCGTCTACTTTTTTCGCAGATATCAGTCGATAGGGTATGTACATGCAAGCGACAATCGCAATGATTAAACCAATGCTTTGCATCGTGTTTGCCGAATTTAATAACCCCCATATCCAAACCGGGATAAGAAATACTGCGATTCCAATTTCGAGAAAATCGCGACGTTTAATCTCTTTGTCAATCTTAGTGGTTTGTTGCTCAATCATGTCTATCACCTCAGTTAAATTATCAGGAGTTGATTCGGTTTCAATGGCTTGTTGCCAGTCTTGCTTTAAATCATCTAGCTTCACATCAATCTCCTATGTAATTGGTTTCAAATTCATTTTTAATGCGCTTAATACGCGACCTAACGGCATTGGAGCTAATACCAAGCACTGTGGCGCTGTCATCCGAAGATAAACCATCTAAGTACATCATCAGCAAGCTCGCATCTATGTCACTTAGCCCATCCATAAAGTGATTAAGAATGTCTGCTTGGCAGTTTTCATGCTTAGGCTGAATTTCTTGCATTGATTGATGAAGTGGAGACTGTTTAATCTCTTTTTGCTTCACTGCTGCCCGTACAAATGTGCAGGCCGTATTCAATGCCACTTTATAGACCCAAGTTTCTTGTTTCGACGCGCCGCTAAAAGACTCAAAACTTCTCCAGAGCTGTAGTAATATCTCCTGATAGATGTCGTCAAATTCGCCATCATGACTATACCGAGATGCGATATAACGAATGCGCCCTTGGTTGTTGATAATCATTTGTTCGAATTGTTTACGCATCTCGTATCTGCATATTGCCAATTGGTTAGATATTTAATTAGTCGGTGATAAAACACGATTGTGTCACATTGGATAAAATTTTTTATAATTAACTTGTTCCCCATCATTAAAGTACCGAGTTTCCTTGTTATCACCAAAAGTACTATAAGTCTAAAACCATACTGGAGGTCTTACCAAACACATCATCTCCCTTCATTATCTTTTGGTTGGCCTACCATAGCGGTAAACACGCACATATTTAGAGTCTCAAATCGCACAAAATTAGCCATGGGTAAAACCATCGACGATATCGAACAGTAACTTTTAAAGGTGGTACCTACGGAATTTAAAGTGGACGTACATCATTGGCTTATTCTATATGGTCGTTATACTTGCGTAGCACGTAAACCGCGCAGTATCGCTCGTATTATTGAAGATTTGTGTGAGTTTATGATTAACTTAGAGTAAAAATAATAAACAACTAACGTTAGACAATTAAAAAGTCGTCTAAAGGTCTGAGCAAAGCCGCACGCCTCACTTCATTTATGAACACTAATCTATCAACAAGAAAGGTACTAATTTTTAGTTTCTAACGTCGACTATACTAAAAGTCGACGTTAGAAATCTGTGCTCTTTTTTCGTAAAAAAATATCATGTTGCGTTTAATGAATAAGTAACGGCTTATACCAAGTTGGTAATTTCACCAAATGAAAGAAGTATAGAATGACTATGTATCCCTTATTTGTTTTGTCCTAAACTTGTTTATGTAGCTCTAGATTGAACAATTATTCAATCACATTGTTATTATTTATCAAAAATTGTGTAACTGTATCAGCAAATTCTTCAGGTTGTTCTACCCATGTCCAATGCCCCGTTTGCTCTAAAAATTTAAGTGTTGCTGTTCCTTCTGGTAGCATTTTATAAAATCGATAAGCCATTGCTGGTGTAGTTTTCCAATCTTTACGTCCGTTAATAATTAAGGTTGGAATAGGAAAGTCTTTGAACATTTCTTCTTTAATAATAACGTCTTTTAAAGTGCCAGTAATTTTTACTTCTGGGTCTAAACCGGCCATATCAAAATATACCTTGATATTTGAACCATCTCTTTTATCTCTTGAGCGGTATTTTCTTAATTTTGAGCGTTTTTCTGGGTCGTACCAATCAGACATATTACCGATGACTCTGTTGTAAAAGGCTTTCATATACTCATTACTGCTTGTTAATGCGCCTTTTGCTCTAATCTCCTCTAGTTTCTCCCACTGTTGTGGAAAAAAAGTTTTTCTCAAGTACTTGGCGGCATCAACATTCATCTGTTGACTTAGTCCGTCAGCAGATGCGCTTAACATGATCAACTTCTCTACTCTGTTCGGGTAAGTTAATGCATATTGCACCGCTGGGATACCACCATATGAATGACCTGCTAGTACGAGTTTCGGTACATTCAAATGTTGGCGTAACGTTTCTATATCTTCAACAGTGATCGATGGTGAGAACTTCTCTTGAATCTCTCTTGTCGCTCTGCCTACACCGGTTTCATCAAAATATATAATTTGATACCCGTGTGGTTTTAAAAAGTCTAATGCTCCCCAAAATATGGTGCGAGAAGCACCGGGACCACCATTAATCATAACAATGGGAGTGCCTTCACCGTCTGCTTCATAGTAAATATGACCAAATTTACTTTTAACGAAGTTACCTTGACCGTAAGGTTTAGGTAAAGAGGTGTCGGAGGCATTGGCTACCAGAACATTAATATGAAGTAAAAATAACAATGAGACAATAAATGCTTTTAACATAAGTAATTCCTTTGAATAAATAATTTAAACAGTTGAATTGATTAATCTAATTTTTGGTTAATCAATTGAATTGAGTAAGTTTGATCTTTACCCGTATTAACTTCAAAGTGGTTACCCTTACCGTCAAACTCAGTAATACCCACTTTATTTACCATCAATAGTCGCTGACCTTGTTCAGTGCTATAGAAAAAGACGGGCCATTGTTTAATGGCGGCTTTGTTTACGTTAAAAGTGTTTAACCAACGCGAGTAATCAGTCGTGCTATCCGTTAAAAGACACTCGTTTTCTTGGCAGCTTGCCGTACCTTGTAGGCTCTTGCCGTTATTATTAATGTGATATTCAGTGCTAGTTAATGTTTCAGGCTTGACGCTATCAATGTAAAGGCCAGCTAACGCAAACACGAATTTATCAATTGAGGAAATCCAGCTACTATTGGATAAAAAGGTAATACTTAAATCATACTCAGGATATATTGCTAGCATTGAGCGAGCTCCCGGTGTAGCTCCAGCATGATGATAAACTTTACGCCCATGTAAATCTTTAGCTATACGCCAACCAAAACCAACGTCAAAGTTTCGACTTGTTACGGGATTTCCGTCTTGAGTTGTTGTTGGCGTAAACAGTAGTTGCTGGTAAGGTTTTTGAGTCTTTGCTTTTTTTAAGACTTCTCCCCCAAAAAAGGCTAAATCACTTGCCGATGCATAAAGCCCTGCACCAAAAACACTATACGACTTTTCGCCAAACACAATTTCACTTCCCCCCATTTTACTTAGTTCATAAAGTCTTGAACTGCGTTCATGAAGGTCGTTGATATTCTCTATCGCTGGTGTTTCTTTACCTGACCAACGGGTAATAAAATTTTCAACACTCACTGTTAATGGTTGTTTGGTTATTTTCTCGTATAAAGCGCCAGCTAACGTATAGCCATGTGTAGAATAAAGATATTCAGTACCGGGGCGAGATAATAAATCTCGATCCTTGAGTGTTTTAGCTGCTTCAACAGCTGTATCGAAATGTGCGTCATAAATATCATAATCTTTTATTTGATAATGTGGCATTCCCGATGTATGTGATAGTAATTGCCTTACTGTGATGCTGTGATATTTTTTATTGAGTTCAGGATAATACTGCCTAATGCTGACATCAGGGTTTAGCTGATCATTAATGACTAATTCAGCTAACATAGTGGCGCCTATAACTTTTGACACACTGGCTAACCTGAACGTGGTATTAGGCTTGGCGGGTAGTTTACTTTTTATATCAGAAAAACCAGTGGCAACAGACGCAACAAGTTTACCTTTATGCACTACAGCCACTGAAAACCCGGGAACTCCAGTAACTTCATTCAAGCTAGTGAGCAGTTTTGTTAACTGCCGTTCATAGCTTTGTTTATTATAGTGCTTAACTTCATCGTGATTTTTTGCTGTAGATTTTGGCATATTAATAATACATGCCAGTAAAATAAATAATGGTATTTTCATATCATGCTCCTTTTTTCCATTGAGCATGAGTTGTTAAAAAAGCGCGAGTTAATAAAGGTTATGAATAGTTATGCTGGGTTAGCAAGCGCCTTTAACACTGGCCAGATAGGGTCTTTAGCATATTCACGTTGCTGTTTATTTAAATACAATTTCCCAGATGACATTAACGATTCAATGCCACTCAATTGTGATTGTAATGCTTGAAGTAACGATGACGTTGATGACATAGAAAACGAACTAGTCCGTAATATTGTTGCGGTAGTTGGCTCTACTATGCTTAGCTTTATTGTCGTGTTGTTGTTTACTTCTATCACTTCAAAATAACTAATTAATGCAAGCCGATCTTTTCTTGCTTGTAATGGTAAGACTAACTCTTTTCGTTGGTTTGATAATATGAGTTGAAGACGCTGTTCTTCATTTGCTTGGCTAAGCAAATCATTCCATGTTTGGTAAATACTTAACGCATTCTCAGGCATTTCATTAAGAGGGGTATTACTCCATAGCGCAATCCGATTGTTACTTGTCGCTTTGTCATAATTCGTTGATTGAGTCACGAATATTAATATGATTATTGTCATTAACAACGCCACAAACGTTATACCGAACACTTTTTTGTTTAACCGAGGAATTTTATCTGTGTTTACGTTGGGGCTCGGTTCAGGAACAAACGTTTGATCTATTGGTATGACCTCTTGCTCAATTAGTAATCGGTACCCTTCCCCCCTTACCGTTTGAATTGAAAGGCCTTTTATTGTTGATTGCTCTAGTGACTTTCGTAAAACAAATACTCGCTGCTTTAAAGTGTCAGGACTAATAACATTGTTAGGCCAAACACTTGTCATGAGCGTTTTATTTGATACAACGAATTCTGGTGTTTGTGCCAGCGTGAACAGTAATTTAAAACTTAACGGATTTAAAGTCACTGATTGATTATCTTTAGTGACAAGGTATTTTATTTCGTCAAATTTTATCGTTTTACTCTCTGTCATGAGGGTTAAGTCATCCTAAAATAAAGCATATTATCTCTCTCACTAAAATTGTATCAGGTCATCATGAATGAGAATATAGTTAGTATTGCCCGTCCGGCTGTAGTGAAAACAGAGCATGAAAACAGAGTAAGCTAGTGATTACTCTGTGCTTGTTGTCGTCATGAGCAATAAATACATACTGATATTTAAATCCCTATTTACCAACACGTTTATTTATCGCTATATCCCCATGGCGCGCCAGGTGGCGTAATAGGTTTTGTTAAATCGAAATCCACTCTAAATTCACGGCCTTCTCGAATCATGCGGTAGGTAAATTTTTCAGGATAAATAAACATTTGCCACGTATTACCATTTGATTGTGGTATGCCGTGTTTTACAAACATCTCTTTTGAATACTGATCAGCTGGAAAAGATTGCACTCGCTCCCAGCCTGCATCCAAGGTATGGCCGCCATACATGGTAGATTTATCATAAGTACCATCTGCTTGACGATGATCATGCTTTAGAGAAATGCCAGAGCCCGTTTTAGTTAAAATCCACGTACGGGAGGCATCGTTCCCTACATGAAATGGAATTTGCAGTTGACGATCAGTACATTTACGAACATGCATCACTAATTTTTTATTGGAAAAACTACTTCCATTAGCATTGTCGACGGTAACTTTTCCTTGATAGGCTTTGCCACAATGTTTTTTTATATGTTCAAAATAAGCATCTTGGGTCGAAATAGAGACTTCTGGCGCAGGAAAAATAACAGATTTTCTTTCAGTAACATTTACGTCTGCCTTACCGCCCATACTTACGCTTAAGGCAGTTCCACCAACAATAAAAAACGATAAAATAGATGTTCTCATGACAATTCTTTTCTCTAAATAATTGTTAACTACTGATGTTATCAGCTATCTGATAACAGACACAACACGGAACTATCACCATAGATAAACATACCGACCCTGTATCTAATTACACTAAATTCAATGTAGCTGTCTCCATGGGCTTATAATCCATAGCAAAATTCCTGCACAGCACGTAAACCTAATTGTAATGACTGTATTTATGAAGATCTTTGTGAGTACAAGGGCAAAATTAGCTAATTCTTTTTGTCATTATTCAACGAGGGTAGCCTTTAAAAGAGCATTTTTATTAAAGGCCTTTGTTGAGGGTAAAATATTGTTTGACCTCTTTTGTACTGAACACTTCCATCTCCAATATATACTTTTGGTACGTTTTCTCGTTAGATTTATGTACCTGACCGCCTAAATGTTCAGCAAAGAAGTGCTCCATTAAATATGTCAGTGATAACCAAGTAGGTTCCCTATGAAATGAATGGTTCGCCTGTTTATCTATAAATAAGCTGACAGGTTTATTTGCCAGTTTTAGTGCCAGTGAAAAAGACTTAACATCTGATACCGGCACTTTAATGTCTTTAGCTCCTGCAGCAATAATTAACGGGGCTTTAATCGCCATTTTATGGGCGTCTGGCGATATTGAATAAAGTCGGTCCACTTCAGCTTGGTTTCTGTCGTCTATTAAAAAAACTCTGTCTTGATGAATTCGATCAAACCCTCTTTTCGGTTTGCTGCGCCCCATTTTTTTTCGTATTTTCTCTGAGTTAAAACTAGGCATCTGGGCTGGTGGCGCTGTTGCAAAACCTGCCTTAAAATAGTTTGGCTCAAATGCTAATGCCCCTAACACCGAAAAACCACCAAAAGAATGACCGAAGATACCTAGTTTATCTCTATTGCCAATACCTTTATCGAGTAAAGTCTCAATGCCATCAATAATGTCATTGTGAGTTTTCCCTTTACCGAAAGTTTTAGCGCCAGCTAGAATAAAGTCGACACCAAATCCCCAAGATGCTCTAAAGTTTGGCTGAAATACAATGTAGCCATTACTCACTAACAATTGAGTGATGACATCATATTCGCCCTTAAGTCGTTTCCAAGGTCCCCCATGAACAAAGGTAACTAATGGTGCAGATTTCAACGCTGTATTTTTTGGTAGCCACACATAGCTTTGAACTGATAAACCATCTCTAGCTTTGTATGTGAGTGGCATTGCTTCAATTAAATTATGCTCAGCGATTTTTGGAGATTTTTGCTCAACTAATTGAGTGATATTTTTCAGGTTATTCGTTTCTGGAAAGTAATAATAATAAGACGATAGTTGCATATTACCGCCAGTTACTTCGACCAACCATCGCGACATATCTTCATTAAGTTGTAGTTTTAAGTTCTTGCGTGAAAATGACAGTGTTAACTGTTTTAATGCTGATTGAACCGAGCTTATTGGGCTATAAAATTGTCTAAAATCTCCAAAAAAACTCGTATAAATGTGCTTACCATTTCGTACCAGAGTATGTTCCCTATCAGAGATACCTTTAGGATCAGCAAGTAGCAAGGACTCTTTCTTCGTTTCAACATCCAGAGATGCAAGCGCATCAATAGGTGATTGCGCGTTACTGTTAATGAATAATTTGCCGCTTTTTATGTCGACACCTTTTAAACTGCACCGTTTTATCATATCGCAAGTACGTAAACTTCGAGTTTTACCCTGTTCTTTGGCGAAAATTTCAATGCGATCATTAAAATGAAGCGAATAAAATAAGGTACCCTTTTGAGGATAGTGATAAAAGTTTCGAATTGTCTCAACTGACTCCAACAACAATATAGGTTTTTCCAAACGACCAAGACGGAATATCCGATGGGACTTTTCGTCATTTTCACTGTAATAAATAACATCTAACCTTGAGTCATACTTTTCAAACGTTTGATTTGTCGACTTGTCAAACTTCATAATTGTTGTTCTTTTATGAATGTCACTTAAAGAGAGCTCAACTATACTGGTATTAGTAACAACAAATAATGACTCACTTGAACGGTGCCAAACAGGAAGGATGATGTTTGGTGCGGTTAACAACTTAATCGTTTTATGCGTTTTTAAATCAAGAACCATCAAGTGGCGAAGTGATTTATTGTCTAGAGCATATATCCAGACGATTTTTTTACCGTCAGGTGAGAGAGTAACCTGATGACTACTAGGGCGTTGATAAAAATCTTCTAACAATGGCCGTTTAGCTTGTTTTTCTTCATCTTGATTCAACGCTTGAGTAGATAATTCAATCGCTACCACTTGATAAGGTGATAACCATAATACTGTGAATGAGGCGCACAAAAGCCTCACCCAAATAAATACTTGGTGATTCATGTTAGTTTTCCTATGTTTTAGTACAGTAATGACTGCACCTTAGGCCGTGTTATTGGGTGGTTATTACTGAATTATTGTCAATTGGCTTGTCTGGCCGCCAATCAGAAAAAAACCAACATGTTATTAATCCGGGTATTCCAGCCAATGTACTTCCAATAACCCAACAAACTTTTTCAGTCATCGACTTTGTTGAGCGCAACATTAACAATGTCGTTATTAACGCAACAAGAATCATCATGACAATGGAGGCGAGAAGTTGAGCTTGAGGAACATTTACGTTCAATCCTTTAACAAAATAAAATTTTGCATGACCATACACATAGGAAATAACAAAATCTCGATAAAACATCCAATCTGACCAGCCTTGCTTAAACGGCCGTGAAGCAATTTGAATTACATCGGCCTCATACGCAGCTTTATAGGTAACAGAATAACCGTCTTTAATATCTGCTGAACCTCTATCATAGGTATTATATT
Source organism: Thalassotalea sp. PP2-459 (assembly GCF_001913705.1). Classification (GTDB taxonomy): domain Bacteria; phylum Pseudomonadota; class Gammaproteobacteria; order Enterobacterales; family Alteromonadaceae; genus Thalassotalea_C; species Thalassotalea_C hakodatensis. The sequence continues at coordinate 155,150 of NZ_MKQD01000038.1, forward strand.
TGGTGGTTCCAATATTAATCGATATCAAGTGACCATCAAACAATTCAGCAAACGTGATATTTTTTACTGTGTCTATTGGAGTATTTAAAGGAATGGTTGCTGTTGGTTTCAAAACAACGCCGTCACTAAAAAACTGGTTTTTCATAAACATCTGAATTTCATTAGTAAGCAGTACAGCGACAAAATTAGATCCCACAAAAGGCGTATATTCAACTCGTTGGTTTTCTGTTATTGGTAATTTAACATCAAATACTTGTTCAGATTCGTTATATTGCATAAGAGCATTTGGAAGATATAAATACCCCTGACTAAAAAATGGTACGTAATCAAATTTCTCAGCTAATTCTAACGACTCAGCTCTGCCCCTTTTACCTAACCAACCAACAAAATCTTCGTTGCGATCAAATCCCGAAAACAACATAAATTGATGTGAATAACGCCAACTAATTTTATGCGTTTTATCAAAGAAGCTAGCACCACGATCATCCATAATTGGTTGATTTTCTATCATTTTAGGTAAAGCTTCACCGTTAATTGGTGAAAAATAAGAAAACGTAGATAATGATAATTCGTTTTGAAAGTTGGCATACTGATCTTGTTCTATTCCATTAATATTCCATAACATGCGTTGCTTATCATCCATAATAACGGCGTTTGAATAATAATTAACATCATCTTGTGGCGATAGATCGACTGTTCTCAATGAAGTACCAATGTGACCCATTTCAAATGTCGCTAAGCTAATTAATATAAATAAGCTGTATTGGGTCACCACGTTACTACACAGTGATGATATCGGTTTATGCAAATTTTTCTGCAAATCTTCTTTAAAAGTTGACCACGATAAGAGAAACAAAAGTAAAGTCACGAAAATTAATGGTGCAAACTGTTCAACACCTTTTACTTCAGCAGCCAACACATAGAATGGGATCAACACAATCACATAAGCTAGTTTTTTGGGATGCAAAGTAACAAAAACTCCTGCGAAGTAGAAACTCAGTGCAGTAAGCGTAATATAAGGAATTAATAAGAAGTGACGAGGTTCTACTAATATGGGTTGGTTTATATCAATAAGAAAAATATAAACAGTAAGTGGCACTAAAATGACCATAAAAAGTATAGCCAAAAACACTGAAGTTAACCCAGCATAAATTTTAAACATCGGCAGAGGTTTATGGATAAGATAAGTCCAATGGCTAGATTTTTTGTACAACAAAAACTGATTCACCCCTAGGGTAATAGCAAACAAACTTGGCACAATAATAAGCAAAATAAACGCTAATTCACTCATGGTGTACAATGGGCTTTTTGCATGTAATACAAAGAGCAATGCAACATAGATAACTGCACAAACTATGGTCAATTTTTTATATCGTAACCATTCACAATAAAATATCTGTTTCATCTTTTGTTCCTATAGCGCTTTTGATGCATGGTTTTGTGCCAAGATACTATTAATGGCTTTATCGAGGTTTACTGGGATCTTAAAAACATTGGATGCGCCATGTTCCAATAAATGTTCTTTGTAAGAGTCGTTTTGATCTAGCACAACTAGTTGGTAGGAGTCATCTATACGGTTAATATTCAGCAAGCCTGGAAAATTCTCTTTATTTGGCATTTTCTCTTCAAAATCAACCATCCAAGCACTAACTCGTTCAACAAACTCATCAGGCGTTGAATGAAATCGAAGTGCTCCTTTCTCCATAATAAGTAAGTCATCAGCGACTCTTTCCACTTCATCCATCGAATGCGAACAATAAACGATGCCGCACGAACTTAAATTTTGAATGCTAATTAATGCTTCTAGAAATGCGCGTTTAGCGACAACATCAAGCCCAAGAGTCGGCTCATCTAATAACAGTAATTTAGGCTGTTGCGCTAATGCCATTGCTAAATTAACACCCGCACGTTCTCCTCTAGAAAGTTCAGATATACGTTGTGTTTTAGCCACATTAAAAAAAGCAACAACATCGTTGTATACTGCATCATTCCAATTAACGTATAGCGCTTTGTGTATTGTTACCAATTTACCAACAGGCATCCAAAACGGTAAAGAGTGCTCTTCATTTACAAACCCTATATCGCCGCGTATTTTAGGGGATAAGAAATTTGTCGGCATACCCAACACTGTTGCGGTTCCATCCGATGGCGCAAGAACACCCAAAAGAATCTTAAATAACGTCGACTTACCGGCACCATTGCTTCCTACTATTGCCGTTGTTTTTCCGGCTTTAACCTTAATAGAAAGATTTTTGAGCGCATGTTTTTCGCCATAATATTTATTCAATTTATCCGTTTCAATGACGTATTTATTCATAGGACTGTTCCTGATTTATCATTTATCATTGATTCGATACAGCGTATTAAGCTCATTTTCAATCAACTCTAAAATTGTTTCTTGATCGATGTTCGTTCCCGCAATATCTGCAATAAAGTGACTAATCGCTTGTTTTACTTGTTGCATTTGCTCTTTCTCACTAGCGCTTCGTTCAGGAAACCTAGTGAATAACCCTAATCCAGTTTTAGCTTCGACCACACCTAATGCAGTAAGCTCTTTGTATGCCTTTGCCACAGTATTGGTATTGATCGCTAATTGAATCGCTAAACCACGTACACTGGGAAGCTTAGTGCCTGGAGGCAAATCACCTTTAACAATCTTAATATGAAGTTCATCGACAATCTGTTTGAAGATAGGTCGTGAATCTCCGACAGTTATATTAATCATATTGAACGCCGAAATAAGTTTGCCTAAAGCGTACCACCTTAAGTAGTACACCACAACACGTGTACCACTTCAAGTGGTACACGTAAATTTTATATTTATTGCTTCTCTGAATAAAAACAAATCATTTATAAAACAGAGAGTTGTACCTTTATCAATAAATGTTACAAAGTGATAATACATAACCGGATCTCGGGATAACAACTTACTTTCTAACAGTTGTTTTCCTTATTACTGCATTAAATTTATTTGCAATAGACACGTAATTGACGCACAAATTTGCCTTGCACTAAGAAAAAACTCCGTGCTAGAACAGTGTGATAAATAAAAAGCAAACATTTAACACAGGCTAATTTTACATGTTCCTTAACTTGTGTAACCTAGGCTAGGTGCGGTGTGTATATTGATGAAGATAAAGCTGGTACGTTAGCTATCACATATGGTTTTTGCTCTGAACACCTGAGGATGTAGGCTCCCCATGTATTCATTGAATTTATCTACTTTATTGGTTAACTAGCTACACGTACTTTACCACTTAAACTTGATACGTTTTTCGGCGATTCGTCTAACTGCTAGAGTTCATGTCGTCATTTGATCACAACCACACTTTATTTAGCAACTGGTAAATAATCAAACTGTTGGTATTTATTTTAGTGGCGAATCAGGGGCTATAACGCAGTAAAAGAGCCGATATTCACCTCATGTAGATTGCTAACTACAACAATTTTCAATGAACCGCCAACCAAAAACACTATCGTTCTTGGTTGGCAATAATCAATCAAAAAAACTTAGCGGACCAATTAAAAGCTTAATTGAACCCCTGCGTATAACGCGCGAGGTGCACCTGGAGATGCTCCTAAGCCGTTGACCGTAGAGGCATATACTTCGTCAGTCACGTTATCAACCCTAACAAACACTTTACTAGATTCTCCTACATTAAGGTTATAGGTTAACAGAAGGTCTAATACGGTATAATCGTCTGCCGAGCTGCTATTTTCCGCATTGATAAAGTATTCGCCCATATACCTGAGCGTTGTATTAAATCTAAGCCTATCGCTTGGAAACCAATCAAGCATCAGCGTTGCAGTTTGTTCTGGCACTCCATTGACGGCTTTACCCAGTAAGTCTCGGTTGAGGTTGCTATCAACCTCTGAGTCACTTTGCCCAAAAACACCCTTTACTTCGAATTGTTCGGATATTTTCCACCTTACACTGGCCTCTAAGCCTTTGCGGGTTGTTTGCCCAAAGTTGATAAATTCTCCTTGTGCGACTTCATTAATTTCATTAGAAGACTGAATATCATAAAGCGACACATCAAATTCAAGGTTTGCTGAAGGGAGAAAGAATAAACCCGCTTCATACTGCTTGATTTCGTTGACTTCAAGATCCTGTGCACCAGAGGCAAACTTGGCAAAGCCGCTAGCTAAAGCAAACCCTTCTGAGTAACTTGCTCTCAGCTGAAGACTATCAATAATATTATAATGAATACTTGCTTTAGGACTGACATTATTGACACTTTCTAACTCCTCGCATGGAGCGACTGCAGTTTCAGCTCCCAAGCGCTGGCAATCGCCATCAAACTGGTCAGCTCGTAATCCCAGTGAGACGTTAATACTTTCGGTGACATTCAAATCTGCTTCTGCAAACACCGCGTTACTGGTAAGGGTAGATCTGCGATTAAAATCGGCTAAAGACACTCTTTTGCGATTGTCTAAGTCTTCATAATACTGAAAATCCGTTTCCTCATTAAAGTGCTCTAATCCGGCGACATAAGAGAACTCGTACGTGCCCAAACGAACAACACCGTTTAGATTTGTACCTACACCATATACGTCTCTGTCGTAGGTTTCTTCTCGTTGTCGCCAATTTTCAGCCTGCGCGCCGCCACGGCTAAACCATCGGGTAAACGTTTGTTGAGTAGTGTAGGCATAGGTCAAAAGTTTGGTGTCTTGGTTAATCACATAACCAACATCTGCTCTCGCCGTGCCAAATTCTTTTTCAGTGCCGTCATTTTTTACTCTGGGGTCAATGCCGTAGGGGTCTACGTCAAACTGCGCTAGCGTTGTATAGCCTGCAGAACTTGCCTTTGCATCGTGATAACGGCCAGACAAACCAAATTCAAGTTGCTCAGTTATCCTGTAGCGAGTTTGCCCCGATACAGTGCTTCTTCGTGCATCTGACTGCGGGCGAAACCCATCGGTAGTGAAGTGCTGAGCTGCAAAATTAACATTATGTTTTTCGTTCAGCTCATTGCCGACAGCCACCTGAGCATCGAAAGTATCAAATGCTCCCCCACTTATATCAATGTCGGTATAGTTACCAGAGCTTCGCGTTTCAAGTGCTAATAACCCACCCCGATTAAAGTTGCCATAAAGTGCTGAAATCGGCCCCTTGTAAACGGTCACTTGCTCAATCTCAAGCGGCACAACAACATTTAAATCTGCATATCCATCTGCATGAGAGTTGGCTTCATTAAGAGGGAGCCCGTCAATAACGACGCCTAAATCCCCGCCATGAGCACCGTCGCCAAAGCCCCTTATAATCGTTGAGCTTGCTACTCCGCCAAGACCATAATCCCTTATGCTGACACCTGGTACATCCTCTAACAGTTCATTAATGTCCTTCACCTGTTTTGAACGAATATCTTCTGTTGATATCTGAGTTGCTGAATTGGAAAAGTTAAGTCTATTTAACGCTTGTCCTTTGACCGTGATCACTTCAATTGTTTTTCGCGACTCTTTATTACTTAACTCGTTCTCGACGTTTGCCAATACCATCGTGCTCATGCCTGCCGATATTGATACCATCGCTAACGTCATTTTGTTTTTATTCATAACTGCTCCATTGTCATAATCGCTTAACGCCAGCTATTTTTTAGCTGGCTCTCTTTCAACGTAAAAAAAACAAAACGCCTAACTAAATGAATTAGATGCAACTAAATATTATTCACTAACGTTTGATCGAGACAACGTTGGCAGTACTACTTCTTCAGACACTAAATGGTCCTCTTCCCCTTCAAGCATGATGCGATATCGATGACCAGGAACGCCAACAAGCTTAAATTGACCATAATGATTACTTTGCAACGTAATCTTGTTAAAACTGGTATCCGTTAGATTCTCTATGCTGATATATTGCCTAAATGAACCGTCATCATGAGAAGTACTGATCTGCCCTTCTATCACTGAAGAGCTAAGCACTCTTACTTCTAAATCCAATTCATGGGCATATAGGTGCGTACTGTAAGAAAACAGAAGTACTATTAACGTGATCAAATTACCGACATTGATTTTCATTTCTTATCTCCTGTGTAAAACCCAAACAAGTATTCATAACTTAATTCAGTATATTGTTCTTGTTGAACTTGGAATCGTTTACCTGCCCACAATTTATTGAAACCTGATTTAGGCACAAATTCAGCAATGCCCTCAGCGTTGGTTTCTATGTTGTCACCAATTTCCCCCTGACCAAGCTTAACCCCTGCTAAGGGTATTCCTTTTAACAAAACCTTTACACGCATGACTTTTCCAGCTTCTGGTTGACTGTCTTCTAAAGGAATTACCTCAAATTCTTGGTCAAGTGATTTAAGTACAACTGGTGACCACTCAATAACGGTTTTATGGTATTTTACGGCTTTAGTCGCTTGAGTTGCATGTGGTACTTGGTTCATGGGTTTGTTAACACTTTTACCCATTTTATCTTTACTCCATATTCCATTATCAAAGTAGATAGCGACTAGCGCGGTATTTGGCTGGATTTGCAATTGGCTAGCTTCACTTTTATCTGAGCGTGTTACGTTCAACGGCTTCCCTTTAGCATCAAACGCTGCTATTTTTTTTAACTTTTCCGGTTCATAGGCAACCTGTTTTCCACCATGCCCTCCGAACAATATATTATAAGTGTTCTTCTCTTTCGCAGGTTCAAGCCATACTGTATGTGCCATAGTTAAAGAACTATTTATAGCCAGTAGTAAGATCAACATACTTTTTATTCGATTTATTTTCCATTCAAACATAATTGCTCCGTTTATAAGTTTTCATGACGTAATTGTTAGTACTCAGTAACCTATTTTTAGTACTTCTTCCTCACTGAATTAAACTAAACGTGCAACTAAGCTAAATAGATGCAAAGAGGTATGCTTAAATTTATTTTCTTGTTTATTCATAAATCTGGCATCCAATATACGGGGTGAGGAGTATGGTTCTCTGATACAAAACTTACGCATCCATCAAGATGTTAATCACCCTAAAATGTAACGGTGCGTTAAATTCACACATTACAAAAAATAGAGTTCTAAGGAGAGCCTATGCGATTTATCACTAAATTTACCCTAATTGGTCTGCTGTGCATCAACGTTACATTCAGTTATGCCCACGATTTTTGGTTAAGTCCAAACTCTTTTCAAGCGGACAAAGCCCCCGTTAAGATCCCTGTAAAATTTTTAGTCGGTCATGCTAACGATGTTGGCGCTTGGGCTTTAAGTTGGAATAAAATCGTCGCGCTCAGAACTTATAGCGATGGCGCCTATCAAGACCAGCTAGAAAATATAATCGTGAACAACGGCATAGTTAAAGGCTTAGCTAATGTAGCACTGGCAGAGGAAGGAACGCATGTTTTAGGTTTTGAAAGTTATCATAGCTTTAGTAGTTTAAAGGCCGATAAGTTTAATGACTACGCAAAAAATGAAGGTTTAGCGCTCATACTAGAAGATCGTAAACGCTTGAATCAGACACAAACTAGCGGTCGCGAGATTTATTCGCGAAAAGCTAAAGCCTTATTACAGGTGGGCAATAAATTCACCGACAATGCTACTGTCGCTATTGGTCACATGCTTGAAATTGTTCCGCTACGCAACCCCTATCAATTAGGAGATGATAAAATATTACCGGTAAACGTTATGTTAAGGGGGAAGCCACTTGAAAGTGCCCTTGTTGATATTGCGCCACTTGCTGGAAGTAATATGGAAAAGCAAACCATGCGCACCAACGCTAAAGGGGAAGCGAGTTTTAAAATTGAAACGCAAGGTAGCTGGATAGTTAATGTTATTTGGAGTGTACCTAACACATACCGCAGCACAGCTGAATATGAAACATATTTTTCTAGCTTAACCTTTGGCTATGAGAAATAACTTAATCTTTCTATTTTGATAAAAAAGCGAGCCTTTACAAGGCTCGCTTTTTTTGATGTGAACACATTTGTCATGTGTTCACATCAACTAAGCGCTTTCCTACCCCCTATAATAAGGCCAACTGGGTAGTAAACAACACTTCTGTAGGTGCTCCTGTAGGACTGCCCCCTTTCGGTTCGATACTTACCGCCAACGCTGCAATTTCAACCTCGTCAAATACCCTCGGTTTAGGTAAAGTAAATGTGCCTTCCTGTTGCAATAAGCCGAGTGATATAGGCGCACCTCCTGATGCAGGAACAATCCATAGTTCATAATCATTTGCTGGACGTTTTGCCAAATTTTGCGTACTACGGATGAACAAGTTATCTTTACGTACATCTACTGACCACAACGTTTGTTGCTCAGCATTAGCAAACACAGCAACTGAGTTCGGCGATTTAAAATCGGTAGAAAACTGATAAAACATAACCGACAAGATAAAACTTGCTGCGACGGCAAGCCCGCTTATCACTTTCCAGCTCTTATTAGCGCTAGGTTGTTCTCTTATCTCATTTGATACTCGTGGATTAGTTAGATCATCGCTGTTGGATACAAAACCCAAACTAAGCTCAATTTTCTTCCACACTCTCGCGGGGGGGTCAATGGGCTTAATCGAAGTCGCCATCACATTTAATTGTGACTCCCAATATTGCACAGCGTCTTGTACCTTGGCATCCTTCACCTTCAACGATTCAAAGCGATGACGAGCAGGGCCCCGCAAGGTGCCTAACACATATTCAGATGCGAGCGAAGAGAGTAATTCTGATTGAGTATAATTCATAAGCTTAAACACCTCTCTAAGGCCTGAAGGCCTCGTCTGATCCAGCTTTTAATCGTACCTAGTGGCTTCTCCATGTGTGTCACCACTTCGCCATGAGAGCAACCATTAAAATAAGCCAAATGAATCGCTTGGCGCTGCAAACTATCTAATTCACCCATACAACGGTTGAGCTTACCTGACTCAATGTCAGTTTCAGGTTCTGCTTCATCAGAATGATATGAAGCCATGCCTTCTAAATCATCAACACCTTCTTCTTTACGTACTTTGCGATACCGTAAAATATCCAGAGCACGATAGCGTACGATACTGATTATCCAAGTAAGTACTGTTCCTTTACCTTCCGTATATTGGCTTGCGTTGTACCAAATTCTTACAAACGCTTCTTGCGTAGCTTCCTCTGCCAATTCAGGCTTTGCTAGCATTTTTAATGCAACCGCATACATCTGCCCACTGGTTTTGTTATAAATCGCTTCAAACGCCGAACGGTCGTTGCGAGCAACTTTAAGCAAAAGTGGCAATAACTCTTCATGTTCCATTTTTTTTCCCATTGTTTACTTATTTCAATATTCAACTATCCAAACGGCTCAGCCTTGAAATTGGATGCAATCAAAAGTAAAGGGTAAGAAGTGCAAAACTTTTGAAATTCATTTTAATTATTTTAGACTTTAGTATAGGGACTTTTTTTGATTTGTCTTGTTCCGATCAACAACTAAAACTAAAGGCCAACAATAGTAACTATTCAAGTGTTCACAATTAAAATAAGATCAATTGTTGTCACCTCAGGTAGTCGAGTAATTTTCTAAGGTAAACAAGTCTTAAAAAAAATTTTAATTTTTATGCATCCAGTTGCTTTCCTCGCTCGTTTGGCTTGAGGTAATTTAAACGAAAAGGAAAGCAAACTATGAAAAAAGCACATCTATCACTAATAATACCAGCCTTATGCTGTGTAGCCATTAGTAGTACCATACAAGCATCTAGCCACCGTGAAGCACCAAATATTACTCGCTTCCCTACCGTCGACTCTACCGACTTTTACGCTTTTAATAGCTATGAAGAAGGCCGTGGAGACTACGTGACTATGATTGCAAACTATATTCCTTTGCAAGATGCTTACGGCGGCCCAAATTATTTCCCCATGGATCCAGAAGCTATCTATAGCATTCATATAGATACTGACGGCGATGCCGTTGAAGATATTACCTTTGCCTTTGACTTTGAACGCAGCCTCGCAAACAATAATCAAGGAGTGAAGTTAACTGTTGGTCCGGAAGGAAATCAGCGTTCAGTGGGCGTGCCACTCGTTAATATTGGCCCTGTGTCGGCCACAGATCAAAACAGCGCAAATTTTGCTGAATCATACACATTAACAATGATTGAAGGCGATACTCGCAGCGGTACACACACACCCATCAGCAATGCAACTAGCGGCGGTGAAAGTTTTAGTAAGCCTCTGGATTACATTGGTAATAAAACATTTTCTAATATGGCAGGATATCAGGACTACGCCAATAGCTTCGTGTATGACATTTCCATACCTGGCTGTAGCACCATGGGCCGTGTGTTTGTAGGTCAGCGTAAAGACCCATTTGTGGTCAACCTAGGCGAAACTTTCGATCTAGTGAACTATGTACCAGTAGAAGGTGATAGCGCACCAGGTGCTAATGATAACGGCGGTTTTCCCGGCGGCATTACACAAGATGCAGGTAATGATGATTTGGCCAATAAAAACGTAACGAGCATTGCTATTGAAGTACCTAAGGCATGCATAACAGGTGACGGCAACGGCACTATTGGAAGCTGGACCACCGCAAGCCTTCCGCAAGCGCGCGTGCTAAATCCGAATGCGACATTTGATAAACCAGAAGTTACTGGCGGTGCCATGACACAGGTTTCGCGTTTAGGCTCACCTCTGGTCAACGAATTAGTTATTGGTATTGAAGATAAAGATAAGTTCTCAAGCGCACATCCGATGAATGATGGGCAGTTTGCGGATTATGTCACGCACCCCGCATTGCCTGAGTTGCTGAACATTTTGTTTAAAGACCCCGTAAATGCGACGTTAGGAACAGACTTTGCAACGCTTGCGCCAACTAACTTCCCAAGAACAGATTTAGTCACTGCCTTTCTAACGGGTGTTGAAGGTGTAAACCAGCTTTCTACGGTAACTCCATCTGAAATGTTAAGACTAAACACTGGTATTCCTGCCACACCGCAATCAGAGCAATCTGCCTTTGGTGTTGCTGGTAATGACTTAGCTGGGTTTCCGAACGGTCGTCGCCCTGGTGATGATGTAGTAGATATTGCCCTTCGCGTAGCTATGGGGGCTTTATGTCACCCTATTCCAGTAAACGGAGAATCAACAAATCTTGGCTTATGTGCCCCAGAAGATGCTGTTGTAGGTAACGTGCCTTTTACCGATGGTGCCCCCTTAAATGCCAACATGATGGATGCAACATTCCCATACTTAGCAACGCCTAAAGCGGGCTCTGAATAAGCATACAATTAATGAAGGAATCAAACATGAATAAAATAAATGTATATCGTCTAAAACTGTTTGCTTTATCGTCGGTGGTGATAAGTTTGAGCGCTTGTTTGGATAGCGACAATGACGGTAAGGTTGTTATTGAGCCAAACGTACCACCAGTTGCAAATGACGCTAACTTAGCGACACAAACTGAAACAAACATTGTTGATAATTTGCCTGCTAGCGATGCTAATGGTGACCCACTGACCTATGAGATCAGCAGCGATCCAATGCTTGGTACCGTTGGTGTGACCTCAGATGGGACCTTTACTTACATCCCATTTGCCGAGCAAACAGGCTCTGACAGTTTTAGTTACACGGTGAGTGATGGTATTGCAAGCCCGGTCAGTGGAACTATCAATATCACAATCGAAGCCTTACAAGTTTCGTTTAGCCAATTCAGCCGCGACGCCTTTAATCAGGCTTCAACAGATACTCCACTGTCGGTTAATGGCAGAGAGTTTATCCAAGATGTGGCGAACCAAAGCGATTATCAAGACCTGATAGACGCTAATTAAATCTGCAAGCCAAGGATGGCTTGCTTTCACGCTTTTTTTGTCTTTCCATTATGTAAGTAACCTGAATGGCTATCACGTTTAGACCTTCTTAAACTGACTTAACTGATCATGCTGTATTTTTCGCATGAGTAATAAAATCGCTCAAGTAATCAATATGTGGTTCATCATTACGAATACCAACAAAGATCTGTTTATTGATACCCTGCTGACCAAAGCGAAGACTTTTGATCGGCATTGCATTTGAGTACTCATCAACCAGCCAACCAGGTAAGGCGCAAATTCCACGACCAGCAGCGACCATCTGTAACATAATCTCAGTGGTTTCAATCGTTTTGTGTTTTTTTACTGAACACTTAGCTGGATTAAGAAATTGACTAAAAATATCAAGTCTCATTGGTTCAACAGGATAACTAAAGAGAACTTCTTTAGTTAGTTGTTCAGGTAATACATATGCTTGTTTCGCCAGATCATGAGATTCAGAAACAACCAACCTATGCTCATAATTAAACACGGGAATATAGTCTATTTTTGGTTTATATAATGGATCTGGCGTTATTAATACATCAATTTCATAACTAAGTAATGCGCCCAATGCACCAAATTGAAATTCTTGCCTGACGTCCATATCAATGTCTGGCCAGTGTTCTAAATAAGATTGAATAACCCTGAGTAACCATTGATAACAAGGGTGACACTCCATTCCAATGCGTAACGAACCCATTTCACCTTTTGCAATTTGCTTGAGTAATAATTCCGTATGGGAAAACTGAGGCAGCATTCTATTAGCAAGAATTTGAATATGCTCACCTGCTGCTGTAAGCCGTAAACTCCGCCCATCTTTCTGCCAGATAGATGTACCAATTTGTCCTTCTAATTTTTTGATACTATGGCTCAATGCAGACTGCGTTAAATGTAATGAACTAGCCGCCTTAGTTAGCGTACCATGTGTTTTTATGGCGGTAAGTATTTCTAAATGGATCCTTTCTAACATGTTATTGGTCCTGTTCACTTTATCATGAGTAGAATTCATTAATTCATGAAATTATATCATTTATACTCATCAAATAAGGTTCGATACAATACCTCGAATAAAACGAATTAGCCACTAGAGCGTGTTGATCTTTGCTGTTTAAGTTTTGTTCAAATTACACGCCTTCTGATCGCGGCACTTGGATTATTGCATAGTCATTCAATGGTTAATTCAAGTAACAAAGAGCAGGAGGCGTTTAGTTGAACTCTTCGGGCTGTATCTGTTTGGCATTTCTACTGTGTTAACGCTTGACTGG
>NZ_MKQD01000039.1 GCF_001913705.1 Thalassotalea sp. PP2-459
TAACCATAGAATGACTATGCAATAATCCAAGTGCCGCGATCAGAAGGCGTTTAATTTGAACAAAACTTAAACAGCAAAGATCAACACGCTCTAAAATTATCAATTACAACATCACCTTCATTGGCTGCCTTTGCAGCCTTTTTTGAAATTTTTGCTTTAAGGGAGTGTTACAGCTCTCTGTGGTCGCCGTGTTTACGCTTTCAATGACTAGGGTACTTCCATTTTTGATAAGCGTATTTCATCTTAACCGATTAATTCCTTTTGATTAATATTACGCTGTTCAATACATGTTGTAATACTGTCTCATGTTGTCGTAAAAATATCTCCTTTCATCGCAACAACCTAATTAACTCGCAAATTAATCCCATGATAGCGCATTTCTATTGTGGCTATTTCTTGCCTATTCCACTATTAGTGTTGATTAGTGCGTACTAATCAACAGCCTAAATTAGCAAAGTCATGTGACTGCAAGATAAATAAAAACAAAGTCACTAAATTGGTGGGGGAGACGTTCGGTTTACTATGCTAAATAGAAACACGAATGAAAAGCCTGCTTTGTCTAACGTGGAAATGACAATATGATTACAACGATAAGAACATTAAAAACATTGCTTGCAAGTACAGCTGCAGCAGCCTTAATAGGTTGCGGTGGTGGTGCAGAAACAAGCACCACTTCAACCAGTGTTGAACCGACACAACCCGTTTCAGATTGGGAAATGGTCTGGAATGATGAATTTGATATTGGTGCCATTGATAGTCAAAAGTGGAACCATGAAGTTAACTGTGTTGGTGGTGGTAATAACGAGAAGCAATGTTATACCGACAATCCAGAAAACTCTTACATTGAAGACGGTATTTTACATATCGTCGCTTTACCTGCTGAAGAAAGTGCTGACTTACCATATACATCAGCACGGTTAAATACTAAGTATAAAGGTGATTTTAAATACGGTCGTTTTGAAGTTCGAGCAAAGCTACCGAGCGGGCAAGGTAGTTGGCCAGCGTTTTGGATGTTACCCACAGATGAATTTTATGGTGGTTGGCCAAAATCCGGTGAAATAGACATTATGGAAGCGGTTAATTTAAAAGTAACTAATGCTGATGGTGAAGTAGAAAACAATGTGCATGGCACACTTCATTATGGTAAAGATTGGCCAGACAATAGCTCTAGCGGTAGGGCGTATCAATTACCTGCGGGTGTAAATCCTGCTGATGACTTTCATACCTATGCGATAGAATGGCAAGAAGGTGAAATTCGTTGGTATGTTGATGATTACTTATATCAAACACAGCGACGTTCAACGGTAAGGTATAATAGTAAAGATGAGCCAGTTGGTTTATCTCATCGGGGTTGGTTTACTGAGTTTTTTGATCAAGGTAGTGGTGAGTTAACAACACATTGGGATAATTCGCCGTTTGATCAAGAATTTCACTTATTACTCAACTTAGCTGTTGGTGGTGATTGGCCAGAGAATGTCAATAATTTAGGTATTGATGCGTCAGCGTTTGCGGATGGTCAACATTTTGAGATTGATTATGTACGTGTGTTTCAATGTCAACAAAACCCAGACACTGGCAAAGGTTGTGAAACGGTTCGTGGTGGTTATGACAGTTTAGATGATGCACTTGAGGAGGGTGAGGCGCCAATTCCGTCGCCGCCTTCTACAGGAGTACCGCAAAATTTAACTATTTTTGATGGCACTGCGAATGTAAATTGGCCCGCATGGGATTGCTGTGGTGGTTCAACACCTATGATTGTTGAAGATGCTGATCAAGGTGATGTGATGGAATTTATGGTAGGGGCAACACCAACAGTAAATGGCTTTACTTCACGTGAAGAATTTATTACCGATCCTGCTGGTAAACCATCACCCTTTGATGCCAGCCCTATTGTAGAAAACGGCACACTTAGCTTTATGATGAAAGCCGTATCATTACCAAATACTGCTGATGCACCTTGGTTGTTGAAAGTTGAAAGCCAAGGCGCTAGTACTGCGGCGGAAATCTCATTGTCTGAAAGTATAGAAGGCGTTTCACCCGTTGCAGGCCAATGGCAAACCTATACATTTTCGTTGCAAACACTTGCTGATGCCGGTCTTGACCTTAGTGCTGTTGATGTGGTGATGATATTTCCTGCATGGGGCAGTGGTGAAGGAGCGGTGTATCGTGTCGCAAATTTAACTATCGGTGCAGAAATCTCAGCGCCATCATTTACTGTTTTTACTGATGAAGCAAAAGCAAGTTGGCCGTTATGGGATTGCTGCGGTGGTTCAACGCCTTTGGTCGTGATTGATGAAGATGATGCTCATGGTGCTGTCGCTGAATTTTCTATCGGTGCTACGCCGACCGTAATGGGTTTTGCGTCGCGTGCTGAGTTTATAACGACACCTGATGTTGAACCTGAACCGTTTGATGCCAGTGCTATTTTATCTAACGGCGTTATTCAATTTGATATGAAAGTGACTTCTGCACCAAATGTAGCTGATGCTGCGTGGATTTTCAAAGTAGAAAGTGATAACGCATCAACTGCGGCAGAAGTCGAATTATCTACCAGCGTTGAAGGTGTGGTACCTACAACAGGTCAATGGCAAACATATACTTTTAACTTGGCGGACTTAGCCAATGCAGGGTTAGATGTTAGCGCAATTGATGTGTTGATGATTTTTCCTGCCTGGGGGAGTGGTGAAGGCGCGATATATCGTGTCGATAATGTGAAAATGTACGATCCTAATGCGACATCTGGCTTTAGTGGCCATGTACTTTTCGCTGATCAAGCTTTAGAGCAGTGGTCAATTTGGGACTGCTGTGGCGGTACAACACCAACCGTTGAAAATGATGATACTGAACATGGTTTAACGGCAGAATTTGTTATTGGTGCAACACCGACTGTTATGGGCATTATGGCTGACGACGATGTGTACTTAGATGCGTCAAGTTTGTTGCTAAACGGTGTGGTGCAATTTGAAATGAAAGTAGAGTCCGCGCCTAACGATAGTAGCGCGGCGTGGCTGTTTAAAATAGAAGCAGGAGATACTACAACGGCTGTTGAACTTGAACTGACAGCAAGCCAAGAGGGTGTCGCACCCGTTGTTGGTCAATGGCAAACCTATACGTTTTCACTTCAAGATTTATTCGATGCAGGGCTTGATATTAGTCAAATTGACGTGATCATGGTTTTCCCTGCATGGGGCAGTGGTGAAGGTGCAGTATATCGTTTGGATAATGTCATGATTTATGACCCTAGCAGTGTCCCGCAAGCACAAACACAAACAATATCATTGACATCAAATTCGCTTTATTACCGTGCAACAAATGAACATGATTTGTTGCCTTCATTTACCTTTGAGTTACTTGACGTTATTAGCGCAACCCCAGTTGTTTTCGCTAATCACACAATGTTGTTATCGCTAGATCTAGCGATAACAACAAGTGATAAGCAGCACTTGCAACGAGCTGTAAAAACGTCGTAACGCTTGGACATTAACGATTTGATTGTTTAAGCATAATCAAATCAATAAAAATTATTGAATAAGTAGGTAAAAATGAACATTACAAATTTTACAAAGTCACCAATCGCACTTGCACTAACCGCTATGTTAACGACAACAACTAGTCCAATAGTGTTCGCGCAAGATGCTGCTTCAAAAAGCAATGAAGTAGAAATTATTGAAGTTAAAGGTATTAAAGGCAGCTTAACACGGGCAATGAATGTTAAACGTGATATGTCGGGCGTTGTGGACGCTATTTCAGCAGAAGAAATGGGTAAATTTCCAGACACTAATTTAGCCGAATCATTACAACGTTTAACGGGGGTATCTGTTAGTCGAAGTAATGGTGAAGGTAGTCAAATTACGGTACGGGGTTTTGGTCCTGACTTTAACTTGATCACCTTAAATGGTCGTCAAATGCCGGGTACGGGTAATACTCGTTCTTATAGTTTAGAAAACCTTGCCTCAGACGGTGTGTCAGCACTTGAAGTTTACAAAACAGCACGGGCTGAAAATCCCAGTGGTGGTTTAGGTGCAACGGTAAATATTGTCACCCGTAAGCCGTTGGCAAGTCCTGGAGAGCGTTATAGTCTTTCAGCGAAAGCAATTCACGATAGTTCAAACGAAGAAGGCAGTGATGTTACACCAGAATTTTCAGCCTTATATTCCAATACGTTTTTAGATGATACGCTAGGGGTCGCATTTTCCTTTACACATCATGAACGTGACTTTCAAAAACAACTGGCTAACATTCAAGGGTGGCAAGCAAATGTTGCATTACCAACAAATTTAGATGACGACAAGGTGGTCGATCCACGTGCGATTGATGATGAAGGAAATCGCATTGGAAATCACTTCTTTCCGCGCGATATGAACTACGGTATTGAAAACGTAGAACGCGATAGAACCAACAGTCATGTCGTTGTGCAATATATGCCAATTGATGCATTGATTGTTTCTGTAGATTACACGCGTACAGAAGCCACAACCGGCGTAAACTCAATCGGTTGGGGGTTATGGAATGATTACGGCGGTAATATTAATGCTTACGAAATTGATGACAATGGTACCGTTGTCTATGCCGACATTAGCGGTAATGATGGCTCTTATACCGCATCACGAGGCACCACTGATGTAGAAGAGGAGTCAATTGGGGTAAATTTTGATTGGCAAATCACTGACACGCTCAATTTGGTGCTTGATTACCATGACTCATCTAGCGATATAGATAATGGCGGTGATGAAGGGTTAGGTAGTTTTGGCTCCCTAGTGTTGGGCTCAGATCAGTTAACCACGAAAACCTATGATTATCGCAATGGTGATATCCCGCTTGCACAAATCTATTGGAATAACGGTACAACAGAACTCGCGCCAGGTGAAATAGATTCACACTTTAGCCAATTTATCCATTCGCCAGGTAAGTCTGAAATTGAACAAGTGCAGTTACATGGTACATGGGAAAATGACGTATTTGATATTCCACTCGTACAAGTGAAATTTGGTGGCGCGTATACCGATCAAACCATGGGTGGCTCTAATGCATGGAGTGGATTGATTGGTGGCTTCTTGTTTAACCCATCATGGCCTGAAATGTTTCCTGATGGCATGTTTGTACGCAATAGCACGGATAACTTTCTGGATGCGTTTAGTAGTGGCGGCGCTAATTTAACCCCTAACTATTATTACACCTTTGATTTTGACGAAGTGGTTGCTCGCTCAGAAGCATTCTTAACCAATGAAGTGCTTGGTGGCGATGATTACTTTGCCACGACTGCTTACCATGATATGGGTACGATTACTCAAGGTTCAGTACAAGAAGAAACCCAAAGTATTTATCTGCAGTCTCAATGGGAATTTGATGTTGCTGAATTTCCGGTACAAGTAAATATTGGCGTTCGCTATGAAGAAACCGAAGTGACTAGTCATGTGTTACAACCTGTACCAACCACTGTGTGGTGGAAGGGTGGTAGTGAATGGCATACTCAGTATTTACCGGGTGACGCCAACTTTTTAGAGCAAACCGGTGAGCATGATGTGTTCTTACCTATGATCGATGTAAAAGTTGATTTGACTGACGAACTAGTCGGTCGTGTGTCATGGGGTAAAACCATTACACGCGCACCTTTAGGCGATTTAGCCGGCGGTAGAAGTTTATCTGGCAGTCCAAAAATTGGCTCGCGAAATGGTGGCGAAGGAAATACCAATTTAATGCCATTTGAGTCAACTAACTTTGATCTAAGCCTTGAGTATTATTACGGTGAGGCCAGTTATGCCTCTGTGGGTTACTTCCGTAAAGAGGTGGAAAACTTTATAGGCAGTCAAATTGTCTCAACAACCATTGAAGGTTTTCACGACATTTATTTAGGCCCTCGCTGGAATCAAGCGGTAGCTGATATTGAATCGCGTGGCGAGCAAGCAACCAATGATGCTATTTTTGCTGAAATACAAGCCAATGGTTCGCCATTAAATGAGCAAGGTTATTTAACACCTGCATCAGATGATCCGCTAATTTCTTGGGATATTCGTCGGCCTTTTAATGCGCCTGATACTAAGACGGTAGATGGCTTTGAAGTTGCCTTTCAGCATTTATTTGGTGAAAGCGGCTTTGGCTTGGGCATCAATGGCACAATTGTCGATGGTGATGTTGAGTTTGACGTGAATAGTTTAGCCCAGCAAACCCCGTTAACAGGTCTAAGCGATTCGGCAAACTTTCAGGCTTTCTACGAGAAACATGGCTTGTCTGTTAAAGCAACGTATGCTTGGCGAGACGAGTACTTAATTGGTGTTGGGCAAAATGAAGGCTCTTCCGATAACCCTCCACAGTTTGCAAAAGCTTTTGGCCAATGGGACTTAAGCGTCAATTATGACATCGATGAGCAAACAACCGTCTTTTTTGAAGGCATTAATATTAATAACGAAACGGAACAAGGTTTTGGCCGTTATGAAGAGCAGTTCTTATTTGCTCGTCAGTATGGCCCTCGTTATGTAGTCGGTGTTCGATATAGCTTTCAATAAGATGGTGGTTGTTCGGCGGAGGGTCTCCGCCGAACTTTTTTATTGTACGAGAAGTCCTCGTGAATTTTTGAAAATTCTTTGATAACAACAGATGAAGGAGTGCTTTATGGCTGAGTTTTCGGTATCAGCAAAGCCTGTAACAGAGCAATTACCACCACAAGATACGAGTAACAACACTTGGGCATTGTGTTCTCTTACTACATTATTTTTTATGTGGGGTTTTATAACTTGTTTAAATGATATTTTAATTCCTTATTTAAAGGGCGCATTTGAACTGTCTTACACTCAAGCTATGCTGATCCAGTTTTGCTTTTTTAGTGCCTATTTCATTGTGTCGATTCCTGCGGGAAATTTAGTGGCAAGAATTGGTTATCAAAAAGGGATTGTTACCGGATTAAGTATAGCTGCATGTGGTTGTTTATTATTTTATCCCGCAGCGTCAATGGAAGTGTATTTATTATTTTTAATTGCGTTGTTTGTGTTGGCCGCAGGGATCACCATATTACAAGTATCAGCAAATCCTTTTGTCAGCGTATTAGGGCCTGTTAAAACCGCACCGTCGCGTTTAACCATGACCCAAGCGTTTAATTCGTTAGGCACGACATTAGCCCCATTTTTTGGCGCATACCTTATTTTTTCTGGCGCAGAGATAACCCCAGAGTCTGGATCTTCTGCTGTACAGTTGCCTTACTTATTACTTGCTGCAGCGTTGCTTTTACTGGCGGGAATTTTTGCAAAATTAACTTTGCCGAATTTAGGAACGGTTAAACAAAACACTGCAAATTATGCTGATGCCCTTAAATTTTCGCACCTCAAACTAGGTGCCATTGCCATTTTCCTTTATGTCGGTGCTGAAGTGGCGATTGGCAGTTTTCTTGTGAGTTATTTAAACGATCCAACTATTGCTGGTTTAACGGAAGCTGAAGCCTCGCGTTTAATTGCCTATTACTGGGGTGGCGCCATGATTGGCCGCTTTGTTGGTGCCATTGTGATGCAACACATTAGCGCGGGTAAAGTACTTGCCTTTAATGCTGTTGCTGCCATTGTACTGTTATTGTTAACTATTTTTTCTTCTGGAGACATCGCAAAATGGTCAGTGCTGGCCATTGGGCTGTTTAATTCCATTATGTTTCCAACCATTTTTAGTCTTGCTATTAGCGGATTAGGACAGCATGCAAGCCGAGGTTCTGGCGTGTTATGTCTCGCTATTGTCGGAGGCGCCATTGTACCGTTACTGCAAGGAATGATGGCTGATGCTATAGGTTTACAGTTAGCATTCTTCTTACCGTTGCTTTGTTATATCTATATTGCTTTTTATGGTGTTAAGGGCTCAGTGCCTACTCAAGTTGAAGGAGTTAAGGAATAATTATGAATGTGTTATTAAAATCTTGTGTGGCGCTGTCATGCATTAGTTTGCTTGGTGCTTGCCAACAAGCGTATAAAACTGAGCAACAACAATACGTTGATAAAGGTAAAGCTGCTGAAGTTTGGCCTGAAATTGTTTCTGACGTTAAACAAGACCCTATTATAGAAAAAAAAGTTGAAGCACTATTGTCAAAAATGACGCTCGAACAAAAAGTCGCGCAAATGATCCAGCCGGAAATAAGAGATATCAGTGTTGAAGATATGCGTCGTTATGGCTTTGGTTCATATTTAAATGGTGGTGGCTCTTTTCCCAATAATGAAAAACACTCAACTCCGCAAGATTGGATCGTATTAGCAGAAAAAATGTACCAAGCATCGATTGATGACAGCATTGATGGAATTGCTATTCCAACAATGTGGGGTACTGATGCCGTACATGGGCACAACAACGTAATAGGCGCGACATTATTTCCCCATAATATCGGTCTTGGTGCTGCGAATAACCCCGCGATGATTGAAAAAATTGCACAAATAACCGCGACTGAAGTCATGGTAACAGGTATTGATTGGGTATTTGCACCAACAGTAGCAACGGTTAGAGATGATCGATGGGGAAGAACCTATGAAGGCTATTCTGAAGATCCTGACATTGTTAAAAAATACGCATATGCCATTGTTAAAGGGCTGCAAGGTCATGCTGGGAAAGATTTCTTAGGTGATGATCGCGTGATCAGTACGGTTAAGCATTTTATTGGTGATGGTGGTACGGTTGGCGGTGATGATCAAGGTGATAATATTGCCACTGAACAAGAGCTGTTTGATATTCATGGCCAAGGCTATGTTGGTGGCCTTACGGCTGGTGCTCAATCAGTCATGGCGTCATTCAACAGCTGGCATGGGAAAAAACTGCATGGTCATAAATACTTACTCACCAATGTGTTAAAAGAGCAAATGGGCTTCGATGGTTTTGTGGTTGGAGATTGGAATGGCCATGGCCAAATTGAAGGCTGTACCAATGATAATTGCCCTCAAGCGGTTAATGCTGGCTTAGATATTTATATGGTGCCTACCGATGCTTGGAAGCCGTTATTGGAAAACACCATTAAACAAGTTAAAGAAGGTGTGATAGCACATTCACGAGTTGATGATGCGGTACGTAGAATTTTACGGGTAAAATTTAGAGCGGGTTTATTTGACAAACCTAGTCCTAAAAATCGTTTATTTTCTGGTAAAACAGCATTAATTGGTCAGCAGTCACATCGCCTTGTTGCTCAGCAAGCAGTAAGAGAGTCATTGGTACTACTTAAAAATAAAGGCAATATTTTACCACTTAAACCTAGCCAACATATTTTAGTTGCAGGCGATGGCGCAGATAACATAGGTAAGCAATCAGGTGGTTGGACGATCACTTGGCAGGGAACAAACAACACCAATGAAGATTTTCCCGGCGGAAGTTCGATTTATCAAGGAATTAAATCGCAGGTAACAAAAGCCGGTGGAAGTGTTGAGCTAAATGTGCAAGGTGAATTTAGTCAAAAGCCGGATGTTGCCGTTGTTGTTTTCGGCGAAGAACCTTATGCAGAAGGACATGGCGATCGTTCAAATTTAGACTATCAGCGCGGCATAAAAAGTGATTTAGCGTTACTGAAAAAGCTAAAAGCACAAAATATTCCGGTCGTCTCTTTGTTTATTAGTGGGCGTCCGATGTGGGTAAATGCAGAGCTTAATGCAAGTGATGCTTTTGTCGCCGTATGGTTACCAGGCTCAGAAGGTAAAGCTGTTGCTGATGTGTTGCTCACCGACGATAAAGGACAAGTTCAGTATGATTTTAAGGGCAAGCTTTCGTTCTCTTGGCCGAAATCAGCTGATCAGCTAGTTAATCGTTTTGATGAGGATAACGAACCACTACTACCTTATGGATTTGGCTTACGCTATGGTGAAGAAAGCTTACTTTCAGATAACTTAAATGAACAATCGGCTAAGGTCAGCGCTGATCAAAGCTATGTTAATTTATTTAATGGACAAGTATCTAAGTTATGGCAATTAAACTTAATAGATGGTGATGATCAGAAAGTTATTAACTCTAGTACTGCGTCATTGACTCATGTTACCTACCGTACTATTGATCGTAACGTGCAAGAAGATGCTTTTACCTTAACGAGTAGCGACGCTACATCTGCAGGTCTTTCAATGACAACTGGTAATGGTTTTCGAGAAGATTTAACCGCCGCACATGAAGCCGGTAATTACCTTGTGATATCAATGCGCCGAAATAGCGGAGAGATAAAGAGCGCTAAGGTTCAATTAAGTTGTGAAAGCATTGGCGACGAGCGAGGTAGTTGCTCTGGCAACGTCAAGATCGATAAAACGCTTAATCATTTACCATTAAATACATGGAAGAATATAGCTATTCCTTTAGAATGTTTTGCAGAACAAGGGGTTAAATTTAGCCAGATTGTTTCCCCTTTTGCTCTGTTAGTCGCTGGTAGTAATAGTATGTCAATTAGCAATATTGATTACCGTTCGATAAAAGAAACAGATCAAGCAGTTAGTTGTCAGTAATTGTTAATTAGGCGCTTTATGATAAAGCCATAAAGCGCTTCCTCCTTAAAACATTAACCCCTACAACTTGACTCTTCGATTTTACCTCATTTAAATAGGTTCATTCACACAACAAATGACAGCGTTGTCAATTGTGCTCAACGGTGATAATGTAAGCATAGGGCGACCTATTTTGTTTATCGTGTATTCAGCGCTATTCGACTTTAGTTGAGTATGCGAAACGATTTACATGCTATATGATGTTGCCACTTATAAAAAATACAATTGTTACTAATGGCGAAGGCGGTTAGTAGAAAGCAAGAATATCTCAAGTTATATTTACGAAGGACTTATCATGCAAGAACTAAAGAGTCGTTATCCTGTATCTGCCAGTGCCAAGGCACATACGCATATTGATACAGAAACCTACGAGAGAATGTATCAACAATCAATCGACCAACCAGATGAATTTTGGGCAGAGCAAGCTAATCAATTCCTTGATTGGTCAAAACCGTTTGATACGGTAAGCAAAGTTGACTTGAAATCGGGCGATATAACATGGTTTGAAGGTGGCAAGCTGAATGTCAGCTATAACTGTATCGATAGACACCTTGCCACAAAGGCAAATGATGTGGCGATTATATGGGAAGGGGATAACCCCGAAGAAGATTTAAAAGTTACCTATCAAGAATTGCATGATCATGTATGTCGTTTTGCAAATTTATTAAAAGCACGCGGTGTCGAAAAAGGTGATCGTGTGTGCATTTATATGCCAATGATCCCTGAAGTTGGCTACGCAATGCTTGCTTGTGCACGCATTGGTGCTGTTCACTCTGTTGTGTTTGGTGGTTTTTCAACTGAATCTATTCGCGCTCGTATTGATGATGCTGATTGTAAAGTTGTGATAACTGCAGATGAAAGCTTACGCGGTGGCCGTGTTATTCCATTAAAAGCTAATGTCGATGCAGCCATTGCAGATTGCCCTAACGTACATTCAGTCATTGTTGTTGAACGTACGGGCGGTGATGTTGCTTACAATGATGCAATTGATGTTAAGTATCAGGCTGCCGTAGCTGATCTAGCAGCAGTATGTGAGCCAGAAGAAATGGATGCCGAAGATCCGCTGTTTATTCTTTACACTTCGGGTTCAACAGGTACGCCAAAAGGGGTATTACATACCTGCGGCGGGTATTCATTGTACGCAGCAATGACACATAAATATGTGTTTGATTATAAAGATGGTGAAATTTATTGGTGTACAGCTGATGCTGGCTGGATCACTGGCCATTCATATATTTTCTACGGACCTTTAGCAAATGGTGCAACTACTCTTGTCTTTGAAGGTGTACCAACCTACCCAGATGCTGGAAGATTTTGGCAAGTATGTGAAAAACACAAGGTAAATATTTTTTATACCGCACCAACGGCAATTCGCGCCTTAATGAGTGTAGGTGATGATTATGTGACTAAATATGATTTATCTGATTTGCGTCTATTGGGCACCGTAGGTGAACCAATTAACCCAGAAGCTTGGCATTGGTATTATGAAGTGGTTGGAAAATCTAATTGTCCCATTGTTGACACCTGGTGGCAAACTGAAACTGGAGGGATATTGATCACTTCATTACCTGGCGCGGTTGATATGAAACCAGGTGCCGCAGGAAAACCATTCTTTGGTGTAAAACCTGCACTATTTGATAAAGACGGTAATACCCTTGAAGGTGAAAACCAAGGCTTATTAGTGATGACGGGCAGCTGGCCGGGGCAATTACGTAGTGTTTATGGCAATCATGAACGCTTCATTGATACCTATTTGAGTCAATATCCAGGTAACTATTTTACCGGTGATGGTGCCAAACGTGATGAAGATGGCTTTTATTGGATAACAGGTCGTGTTGATGATGTTTTGAATGTTTCTGGGCACCGTTTAGGCACAGCAGAAATTGAAAGTGCATTAGTACTTCATCCTGCAGTAGCCGAAGCGGCGGTTGTTGGTTATCCACATGAAGTGAAAGGGCAAGGGGTATATGCCTATGTAACACTTATGGCCAGTGCTACTGAAACTCCTGAACTTAACAAAGAGCTTATTGAATTTGTTGCTAATGAGTTAGGTCGTTTTGCTAAACCAGATTATATTCAGTGGGCACCGGGTTTACCTAAAACCCGTTCCGGCAAAATTATGCGTCGTATCTTACGTAAAATTGCCGAAAATGATATTGGAACCTTAGGCGATACTTCAACATTGGCTGATCCAGCTGTTGTTGATAATCTAATAGATAATCGTATTGTTCATGGTTAATTGTGTATCGTATGAACTAAAGCGCCTTAAGGGCGCTTTTTTTTTTGCTTAAAATTAAGTTTGAAAATGAGAAATAGATTGCCAGACAAAAAATAACATGTAAGAATATCATTACAAATTGAGTAAACAAAACTTTACAGTTGAGTTGGTAATATTTTTTAGTATAGGTTGACTTTGTTGTCTTGTGTTTTTCTGCCGCTAGGCGAGCTGTTTAGCACATATGTATTATTCTTATAAAACTCGCTGTTAAAATTATCTGGAACATAAAATGTCTGAACTTAAATCAAAGGTGATAAGCCCCCAGGGATCACTAAACAATATTCATGTTAATGCTGAAGAAGTGTTATTAACGCCTGAGCAGCTTCGCGAAGAATTGCCGCTGTCAACAAAGGGCCGAGAATTTATCATTAATGCACGACAAGATATTTCTAATATCATTCATAAAAAAGATCATCGTTTTCTCGTGATCAGTGGTCCTTGCTCTATCCATGACGTTGAAGCTGCTAAAGAATATGCTCAACAGCTAAAAACACTGCATGATCAATATAAAGATACCTTATATATTGTGATGCGTGTTTACTTTGAAAAACCAAGGACAACGGTAGGTTGGAAAGGCCTGATTAATGATCCACATATGAATGGTTCATTCGATGTAGAAAATGGCTTAAGAAAAGCACGTGAACTATTGTTATATCTAACGGATTTAGGTTTGCCTTTGGCAACTGAAGCACTAGATCCAATAAGCCCCCAGTATTTAGCGGAACTTTTTAGCTGGTCTGCCATTGGTGCAAGAACCACTGAATCGCAAACACATCGCGAAATGGCAAGCGGTTTATCAATGCCAATAGGCTTTAAAAACGGTACAAATGGTAGTTTAGATGTGGCAATTAATGCGATGCAATCTGCTGCATCAGCACACCGTTTCATGGGAATAAACCAGCAAGGGCAAGTTGCCTTAATTACAACATCGGGTAACCCTGATGGTCATGTTATTTTACGAGGTGGTAAGAAACCGAATTATCAAGCAGATGATATAGCGCTTTGTGAACAGCAATTAGCAAAACATCACTTAGAACCAGGTATCGTTGTAGACTGTTCTCACGGTAATTCAAACAAAGATTATCGTCGTCAACCTATTGTCGCTGATGATGTGGTTGAACAAATTGTTAATGGCAATAAATCTATTATTGGTATTATGCTTGAAAGTCATTTAAATGAAGGTAATCAAAGCGCAAATTTACCAAAAACGGAACTACAATATGGTGTTTCAGTGACTGATGCATGTATTGATTTTAGTACGACAAAAGCATTGCTTATGCGAAGTGTTGATCAATTAGCCACTGTTTTAAAAACGAGAATTCAATAAAGTATAGTTATGGATAAACCAGACATCACTGTTGAGCTTACGGCTTTACGAGACCAAATAGACGAGGTAGATAGCCAATTAGTTGTGCTTCTTGCAAAGCGTCGTACGATTACCAGTAAGGTTGGTGCGCTGAAAAGCCAAGTAGGTATGCCAATTTATGCGCCTGATCGAGAAACTCAGCTGTTGATGAAACGTCGAGAGCAAGCTGAGCAAGCGGGCGTTTGTCCTGAGCTTATAGAAGATATTCTTCGTCGATTAATGCGAGATTCTTATCGAAGCCAGGATGCCAGTGGTTACCGCTGTGTAAACCTTGATTGCAGAAAAGTAGTCCTCATTGGTGGGGCTGGACAACTTGGTGCAGTATTTGTTGATTTGTTCACTCGCTCTCATTACGCGGTGGAAATACTGGAGCATGACGATTGGCCTAGAAGTAAAGAGATACTTGCTGACGCTAGTTTAGTGATAGTTTCAGTGCCAATAAGGTTAACCACCAACATTATTGGACAGTTATCCCAACTGCCTGATGATTGTATTTTAGCGGATTTTACCAGTGTAAAAGCATCGCCATTGTTTGAAATGATGAAGGTGCATAATGGGCCTGTGGTTGGTTTACATCCTATGTTTGGTCCAGATGTTTCTGGTTTGATTAAACAAACTATTATTGCATGTGAAGGTCGTTCACCAGATAAATATCAATGGTTATTAGAACAGTTCACTGTTTGGGGAGCTAAAATTCATGCCGTTAGTGCCCATCAACACGATGATGCCATGTCGATGGTACAAGTAATGAGACACTTTTCTACTATTGCTTATGGCTATCATTTAATGGCTGAAGGCGCTGAAATATCTCAATTGGTAGAGATGAGTTCACCTATTTACCGTCTAGAGTTGATTATGGTAGGGCGATTGTTTGCGCAAAATCCTATTTTATATACGGATATTATTTTTTCAAACCGTGAAAATGTTGCCATGATGAAGCGTTTTGCTTATCGTTTTCTTGAGTTATTAGAAGATGTAGAAATGGGCGATAAAACCGCTTTTGTCAGCATGTTTAATCAGGTTTCTGATTGGTTTGGTGATTATGCAGAAACCTTTTTACATGAAAGTAAAGCCATGTTATTAAAAGCAAACGAATTAAAAAAACATTGATATAACATGAAAAAACAATTTTTGAGCTGTTGTTTAAGCATTGGTTTGTTAGCAGGTTGTGCCTTAAATGATACAGAGCAGATGGCAGAGGGCGATATATCACGGCAACAGTTACTGTCTTCTCAAGTGCAATTTTCTAATGGTTACCACCAATTTCATCTTAGTGAGGAAAAAACGGCATTAATACGGGAATGGCCCGATAGTACTCACTTTGATGTTTATTTTGGTACATGGTGCCATGATAGTGAACGCGAAGTGCCGAAGTTATTGAAAATTATGGACGTAAATAAAGCGTTTTCGCATCAGTTGATCGCGTTAAATTATCAAAAAACAGAAGCAAAAGGACGAGCTAAAAAAGCGGGAGTGCAGTTTACACCAACGATTGTTATTTATGTAGATGACCAAGAAATCGGTAGAATTATTGAGCGTTCAAGAAAATCATTAGTGGATGATATAGATAAGATGATAAAAAAACACAACGCCTAGGCGTTGTGTTTTTTGTTACTCTTCGTCGTCAGATTTAAACAAACAATGCTTGGTATAATCGGCAGCTTCGTTAGCTGTCCAATCTCCTTTGGGCTTTTCTTTCATCGCTTCACACCATGCTTTAGAGCCCACTTCAGGGGCACAAGCAACTAGTAATATTGAAGTGCATATTACAGCAATTACTTTAGTCATTTAGTTTGTCCTTTTATACCAATTGAAATAAATAATGTTTAAAATCGAAAAGCAATGCCGATGACGACATTTGCTTCAAACCAAAGGTTATCTTCAAATTGTGCATGGCAGCTTTCAGCTTGGCAAAATATATTATCGTCTTCATCAACTAAGCTTGCATAACCTCTAAGCTCAGTAAAAAACGATAGATTATCTGAAAACTCGTAGCGAGTACCTAAAGCAAGTGTTGCTGAAGGATAGAGCTCATTGTTTTGTTCAGTTTCAAATGCTGCGCCACCTAAACCAAGAGATACGGTTGTTGTGTAGTTTTCTTGCTTAAAAAGCGCAAGACCATTGAAGTGACCATATAAAATGTCGAGTGATTGCTGGCTTTGATCATACTCGCTAATGAAGTCATGTTTAACGTGGTTAAAAAGTACTTGCCCCATACCGGTTGGTGAATCAAACCAAGCGATTCCTAAACCATAATTGATACCGTCATCAATGGTAATAGTTTCGCTATTGTTGATACCGTTCAAATCGGGCGCCCAAGATTGACCCACATGAGCACTAAATTCCCACTCTGAAGCCTTAACGGAATTGTTCACCATCATCAAAGAAACAATGATTATCATTATTAAAATACTGTATTTCATTGCAGCAATCTCTCAGTAACGTTGTTAATTAAATAATTCAGATAACTTTTCTTTCGCTTTTTCTTTGATTTTTTCTTTTGCTTTGTCTTTGAGTTTCTCTTTTTGTACTTTTTTGGTGTGACGCCAAATTTCAGACAACGCTTCTTTAATAATAACACTCCCTAATTGGCTCGCAGGCAACCCTTGTTCACCACCAATATTGGTCAAGGTAATATCTGGTAATGTTGCTTGATGTTCTTTATTGCCTAATGCTGATAAATCCATTGATAACGCAGTGCCTGCTAAAATAACCTTTTTAATCGCTATTTTGGGCTCAGCTTTCGTGCTTGGCGCTTCTTCTGCTTGTGATTTAGGTAAGTTTTTTCCGATAGTATCGATTAACTCTTTGATGTTAGCATTTCCTTCCTTGGTGAACTCTACAAATGCTTCAGGTTTTTGAATAACGATAGCATCTAAAACAATAGGTTCTTCAATCAGACTTTCAATATTAATATCGAGAGTGATTTCGCCTAAAGTGAATGCATTTGGGTAGTTGTATTGGCTAGGGTTAGGTAGATTTAAACCATAAATGCTGCCTGCACCTTTGGCTAATTGAATGTCGACTTGACTAACGGTCACATTTTGTTCTGTTACCTGATGCCCAACAGTTTCAATTTGTGTTTTGACATATTCATTTAGTGAGCCACCAGCAATAAACCATAATGCTCCGCCGCAAAGAAGTAGAATTACTACAATAATTGAAGAAATAACTTTCACTTAATCCATCCTGTTAGTTTCGTGATATGGTTTTTCTTAGTATATCGGGAATTTTACTAAATGTTTGCACTTCTCTGAAATTTCTTCATAAATTTATTACGTATGAAGACTATTGAGTATTTATTGCGATATGTTTAGCGGCTTGAATAGTCGTTTTTACGTGACATGTTAACGTGAAATTCACACGCTAACATGCAACATTACCTACGAGAATATCTATGAACTGGTGTTTAGCGCACTGCTAGGTACACTGGTTGGATTAATATGTTCGATAGGGTAACAACCGAGTAC
Organism: Thalassotalea sp. PP2-459; assembly: GCF_001913705.1. Classification (GTDB taxonomy): domain Bacteria; phylum Pseudomonadota; class Gammaproteobacteria; order Enterobacterales; family Alteromonadaceae; genus Thalassotalea_C; species Thalassotalea_C hakodatensis. The sequence goes on from NZ_MKQD01000039.1 coordinate 17,584, forward strand.
TTTGATAAAATTTGTGATTGACGTTAACGATCTTATCGCCTCTTGCATGGTAATTTGCTTTAGGTTTGCTTCTACATCAATATAAAACATTTCTTCCCAAGGGCGACCTTGAATCGGCCTTGACTCTAGTTTACACATGTTAATACCGGCATTTTTGAGGATCACTAAACACTCAACTAATGCGCCAGGTTTTTGTCCTGTAGCAAGAATAAAAGTGGTTTTTGCAGGAATTTGCTCGGCAACTTCTATTGGCTTTCTTGCGACTAAAATAAAGCGACTATGGTTTTCTGATTGATTAGCGATTGCTTTTTCTAGTGCATGCAAATTGTACAGTTTTCCACCTTCTTCACTGCCTATAACAGCAACAGTTGGATCTTGTAATTCATTTGCTTTTGCCATGGCTTCTGCAGTGCTTTCGCAATACTCAATGCGCATGCCACTTTGTTTATCAAGAAAGTTACTACATTGTGCGAAAGGTTGGCCGTGGGCGTAAATCGTTTTGATATTGCTAAGGCTGGTATTAACTGCAGTAAGTAAACAATGTTCAATTGGCTGGGTAATTTCACCAACAATTGAAAGGTTAGTGTGTTGCAATAAGTCGTAAACTTGATTGATACCGCCTGAACTTGTATTTTCGATTGGCAGCATTCCGTAGTCTGCGTGTCCTGATTCAACCTGTTGTAAAATTTCACTAAAGCTTTGGCAACCATGTTCGATAATTTTTTCTGCTCTTCTCGAAAAGTAACGGTGACTGGCTAAATAGCTATACGAACCTTTGTTGCCTAAAAAAGCCACACTCACTGCTGGCATTTCAATGTTAGGGTTAGCAAGTGTTTGTAAATAAGCCTGTTGATTTAACACTGAATCTTCAATGATGGTTTGAAAAACGCTGGTAACATAGTGGGCATCAAGGCCATATTCTCTACCTTGCTTAATTAGGCGAACGAGCAAATCTTGCTCGCGTTGTTGGTCACGGACAGGTCTAATTTGATGCGCTTTGCTTTTAGCAACATTTAGCGTAAGTGAACGGCGTTTTGCAAATAACGCAAGTAATTCTTGATCAAGTTGCGTTATGTGTTCTCTGATTTTATTAAGATCTAATTCTTCGCTTACGGACATAAGGGGTGTTTCCAACGTTACTAATAATAAAGATTCTTCTTGGCATAAAAAAACCTCCGCTTGGGAGGTTTATCGCTAATTCTGTACGACAACAACTCTCCCTAGTGCTGGGTTCTAAAAAAGATAAAAGAGAGTGTTATATTGTTCATCGGTTTACTTTAGCTAGCACGCCGGTGTTTTTCAACAATTTATTTATACCTATTTGACATCAACCGTTTGTACTTTGCTATATAAGCCAGCTTTTGGCATGCATTACGGTAAACACTGCCACACAATGGTTAACGCGCACAATAAACTAATACCCCAAATAATACTACGCAACGTACTAATATTAGCCAAATAGAGAATGTGATAAAAGATGCGCGCAACAATATGGGCTATAGCAAGTTGCTGAATGAGTTCTCCAGTATGGTTAGTTGCGATCGCTAAAATAACCGCAGGCGCAAAAATAATGACAGATTCGAAGGCATTTTGGTGAGCTGCTAATGCGCGAGCACCAAACCCGGTTAATTTTGCTTGTTGGCTTCTTGGGGCCTTGTTGTTGTAGCCTCCAAGTTTGTGCATCGCAATTGCAACAGGTAATTTAGCAATATACGGCAACAATAGGGCAATGAGTAAACAGCTGATGAGAAGAGTCATGTTGGTTCCTAATAACTTAGCAAGGTTAGTGTATATTTAGTTTTTCCAGGTAAAAATGGGGATGTCTTACCGTCCAGCCAATCTTGATGCCCTACTGCAAAATAAGGGCTCCAAGGATGGCTTGCTTGACTCGTGGGCATATGAAAAATACCATGCTCTTCATAGCCTGGTGATACTACCATACGCTGAGAAGCTCCAAAGTGAGCACTTTGTACTCTTGGCATATAACTATCACCCGGCATGGGTGTTGTTGGCATTGATAACCAACTCGAGAGCAGTGGTAAGCCTTTCGCTAACGGGTGTTGTATCGCAGCTGTATTTTGTTGCCCCCACGTTGCGCTAGTAAGGTCTTGATCTTTCGTTAGCGTTTGAAAGGTTTGCTCAAATGCCAAGATAAAAGTTTGCTGCCACTCTTCATCTGGCAACCATAAGAAGTTATTCGGTTGTTGGGTGACTAATTGCCATAGCGGTATTTCTAATTGATGGCGGATGGAACGAATTTCAAAAGACTTATCAATGTTTTCCATGTTAGCTGCTAATTGACTAAATACGCGATCACGGAGCGCTAAACGAAAGTTTCTGATCAAACGATAGCTTACTGAATCGACACTTGCCGATAGTTCGGTTTCTGCGAGTAATAAGGTTTTTGCTTCTTGCCAATCAGGGTATTGCTCAATGATATCGGTAGTTAATACCTGATCGATAATAAATTCATGCCAACGATCTAAAAATACAGCGTTATCATCAAGTGCAATATCCAGTAGTGTTGTTTCATCGAAAGAGTTTTCTGCAAATAAGCGTTGTGAAATTTGTTTCGCACGTGCACCTAATGCGTAACCGCCGTTGCCTAGTTTTTTCAGCATATCTCCGCCAACAACACGGGCATTTGCCGTCCATAATCGTTGTGTTTTTGGATTATAAATGCTGGGGTAATCTTTGGCTGGCAAATATCCATTCCATTGATACTTACCCTTCGCCCACGATACAGGTGTTTCACCAAAGGGTTTATTTCGTTTAGGGATCTTTCCTATTATTGTCCAGCCAATGTTACCGTTTTTATCCCCAACAACCATATTTTGTGCTGGAATACCGGTATTTGCTGCAACGGTAAATGCTTGTTTTACCGTTGCAGCCGATTCTAATTTCAATAAGCCTAAATTCACTGCCGTCGAGTCGTGTGCTGTCCAGCGATAAGCAAGTAATTGACCTAAATGGTTTTTACCAATAACAGGTCCCCAAATAGTTTCTTGAAGTTGTACTTCTTCTGAAAGTTGTTGCTTAATTGCTACCATTTGTGTGGTGTTGATAAAAGGTTTAAAACCTTCTGGTGTGAGGTACTCAGTGTTTTGCTCATTGGTTTCTAATACGATCACATCACTAAAGTCGCCATAACTATTGGTGAAACCCCATGAAATATGACCGTTACTGCCTGAAACCATGGTAGGGGTGCCGGGCAGTGTAATGCCAGTTATATCGGTTGTAGCATTATTGTCTTGATATATAAACCGGGCACGATACCAAGTGTTAGGAATACGTAACGTTAAATGCATGTCGTTAGCGACAATAGCACTACCTGTTTGAGATAAAGCGCCTGAAACTGCCCAATTATTAGAGCCAGGTAATGCTTCGGTGTGTTTGTGTGTATTAAAAGCATCAACTAACGTTAATACTAAAGAATGGGTGTTCTTTGATGGAATTGTTGAAGATGTTGCACTAGGCCAAGGCGTGTCTGGTAGTGGTGCTGGTTGATATGAAGTGCCATCTAATGCGGCGTCCCAAACACTGCCTTTGGGGTTTAAAAATTGATATACCTTGTCATTTAACAACGTTTGCAATAATCCTAGTGTTCTTTCTCGCTTTCCATCTTTATGTTGTAAATCTAAATACATAGAAAAGACAGCTAAAATACTGTCTTCTGGACGCCATTCAACTGGTCGCTGTTGTAACAATAAATATTCGAAGGGGTAAGCTTTTAAACGTCTTAAACCTTCGTTTACACCTGTAGTGTAGGCATCAAGTATTATCTTTTCGTAAGGTGAAAGCTGTTGAACGATATCTTCTGCACGTTGACGAAACCGATGGATCCGAACTGATTTGTCATAGGAAAGTGCAGTGGCACCAAATAAACTTGATAATTCACCAGCGGCGTTTCTTCGTAAAGTGTCCATTTGAAAGAAGCGCTCTTGGGCATGTAAAAAGCCGGTAGCAAGCGCTAGATCTTGCCTATTATCTGCTGTGATGGTTGCCACACCGTTACTGTCGCGCTCTATCATAACGCTTTTTTCTAAGCCAAATAATGTTGTTTTACCTTCAAGTTGTGGTAATGAGCCATCTATTTGGCTGTATAGCCATGTTGCTGCCATCGAAATGATTAATAACAGTAGTAGTAAGCCGGCAGCGAGAGATTTTTTTACGCGATTCATCAGTAGGTAAATAAAGGTAAATGTCTTATAAATTTAGAGTACCTGAAATGTGAGAAAGGAACAATGTACGATACTTACTTCGCCTTTAACTGGGCTGAGTTGTTGATGGAAGTGCGCAGTAATAAGGAAAAACTCCGTGATATAACAGTTTGATAAATAAAAAAGCTTACCGTTTCAGTTGATTGGCTAATTTCTTATCCCGAGTTCAGGTTAAATACAGCGGTTAGATCGTGAGATTATAGAACGCTGTAAAAACGAGCGATTGTCTTTGTAAAAAAAGTGTTAGCCGAAAGCTAAAAACAATGTAATAATCATAGATAGTGCAAGGACATGGCATTTCGCCAATCGCAATTCTTTTTTCGGTCAGTTGTTCAATCGTTTATCAAACAAGATGTTTTTGCTTGACCATGTTTGTTTATAGTGCAACACATCTAGATTGATGTGTGGGCGTATTTTAGTAGAGAATAAAAATGTCACAAACACATTCACGTTATATCCAAGTTGGCGATTGGTATTTTGAAATCAAAGCCGTTCGTGCATTGAAAGTTGATGAGTATGGTGAGCCATATCAAGCTATTGCAAATTGTAATATTAATGGCAATAAAATGTACATTGATGGTTTATTGAATAAAGATGATGATGAGTTTTCTAAGCATGACTTTAAAAGCTTTTATCAATTTGCTCAAAAAATTGGCTTAGATGAAATTTCATATCACCGCTTCCAAAATGGCGAATCGGTTCATAAAGAAATACTTGTTGCACCAGAGAAACAAGTAACGGCTTCAAAAACTGTCAAGAAAAACCCTCAAGAAGAAGTCAAGCCTGATGTTGTACCTATGCGTTTGGTCAAATAATACCGTAACCATTTTCGTGTAGTGTGAAGGTTGTTTCACAACTGAAACGCATGTCATTAAAACTTACAAATAGCGAATTGCTATCTTAGCGTAGCGTTGGTAACGTTAAATTACGCTCGTTAATGAATGAAAACTCATGTCTATTGTTAGTCCATGGAAGCACGACTTTCCAGTTTATCTATCACACGCACACCCTAATCTTTGTTATTTAGATTCTGCCGCCACATGCTTAACTCCAAAACATGTCGCTGATGCGGTGTTTCACTATCAATGTTATGCCCATGCAAATAGTCATAAAGGCTTATATCAGCTGAGTGCCAGTGTGACTGAAAGAGTCGAACAAGCTCGCGAGAAAGTCGCACATTTTATTGGAGCACAAAGTGGCGAGAATATCTCGTTTAATCATGGTACCACTGATGCTATTAATATGGTGGCATATAGCTTTGTTGAACCTTTGCTTATCGAAAAACAAGATGGCGACCAAGCTAATATAGTGATCAGTGCAGCTGAACATCATGCTAATTTACTGCCTTGGCAACGTTTAGCTCAACAATACAATGTTGAGTTGCGAATTGCGCCTTTGAACAAAGATGGCACAATCAATCAAGCAAACTTATCCGCATTGCTTGATAGCGATACAAAATTATTGGCAATTACACATTGCTCTAATGTACTTGGGTTGATGAATCCGGTATCTAATATCTGTCGTATTGCTCGTAATAAAGGTATACCAACGTTAATTGATGGTGCACAAGCCATTTGTAAAGGGTCAGTCAATGTCAGTGAAATCGATTGTGATTTTTATGTATTCTCAGCCCATAAAATTTATGGTCCAACAGGCTGTGGCGTTTTATACGCAAAAGGAAACCTTTTTGATAACATGCGCCCGTATCAATTAGGAGGCGGGGTAATTGAGTCAGTAAGTTATCAACAAAGTCGTTTTATTGCTGGTCCGCTCAAATTTGAACCGGGATCTCATAATGTTGCTGCGATTGTTGGCTTAATTGAAGCGATTGATTACATGGCGGACATTTCATGGCATGATGTTAATCAATATATTGATAACTTAGCAGGATATTTGCATTCAGAGCTTGAAAAATTACCCTTTTATCAACCGCTGATAAAGCGATGTGCCACCGATGTCGAGGAGAAAATTCCTACTTTGGTAAGTTTTCAAGTTAAAAAAGTACATTGCCATGATATTGCCAGCTTACTTGATAATGATGGCATTGCAATTCGTGCAGGCCATCACTGCGCGCAACCGTTACATCAAACATTGGGTGTTAACGCAAGTATACGCGCGTCATTAGGGTTGTATAATGATGTCTCAGATATTGATAAATTAGTGGCTAGTTTAACAACGGCACATAAAATGATGGCACTTTAATGTTGGAGTTATGCACTTGGCTTTAACCAAAAAACAGCATGTAGATCACACTAAATCTCAGCACCAGTTGTATCAAACTGCTTTACTTGCTCATCATAAACACCCTGTTGGCTTTGAGTTGGCAATTAATGCAGATGCTTCATATGAAGGTGTGAACCCCGCTTGCGGTGATGAAATTACGGTGAGTTGTGAAATCAAGCATCAAGGTGAATTATCAGTGATTAAGGCCATTGCCTTTCATGGGGATAGCTGTGCTATTTGTCGAGCATCTGCATCTATTATGTGTCAAGAAGCACAAGGGATAACTTTAGTTGAGGCTATGCTAATGGCTCAGCAGTTAACAGGGGCATTATCTACGAACATCTCAATGATAGGGGAGCTTGCAGAGCAGTTTTCGCCACTATTGATGATTCAACAGTTTCCCGTTAGAAAACAATGTGCATTACTGCCTTGGAATACCTTAATGGAAACACTAAAATGTTTGCAAGACCAGCCTTAAAGGGTTAACACATGCAAGAAAACTGGTTACAAATTGTAGGCAATTTTTCAACTGAGCAAGACTATGTATTAGCGACCATCGTCGCTACCAAGGGTTCAACGTATCGAAAAACAGGCACCATGATGTTAATTTCTGCGCAAGGACAATGTACAGGTTTATTAAGTGGCGGCTGTTTAGAGGCTGATATTGCTTTACACGCTCAAGAGGTGTTAAGAGAAAATCATACAAAACTACTTACGTATGATTTAAAAGCTGATGCTGACTTATTATGGGGTCTAGGATTAGGGTGTGACGGTGCTATTGATATTTATCTACAACCACTAACGAAAATAAATAACCATCTTAATTTCGTATCATTACTCAAGGCTGTGCAGCAAAGGCAATCAGGATATTATTGTCAGCAAGTGGAAGATAAAAGTGCAGGGATGGCTGAATTTATTACGGCTAGCAACGATTTTGATCATGATAATATTCAGCGCGAATTACCCGAAGGAGATTGGCTGATCACACCGGTTACACCGGTATTTTCTTTATTAGTGTGTGGGGCTGGTCCTGATGTAGCACCGTTAGTTACTATGATTGAGCAATTGGGTTGGCGAGTAACTTTACAAGATCATCGACAAGCATATTTAGACCAACCAGCATTTGCGCACTGTTTTGCCAAGCGTAAATTACGACCAGAACAATCAAATGCTGGTGACTATCAGGGGTTTGATGCTGTTGTTGTGATGACTCATAATTTAAATAATGATGGTGAGATACTTAAGCATGCGTTAGCGGCTAATATTGGCTATATTGGTTTATTAGGTCCCGCAGGTCGGCGAGATAAGCTACTTAATGCGTTGTCGTTAACGGCATCTGATGTACAACAACAAGTTTTTGCTCCTATTGGGCTAAATATAGGGGGACGAAGTCCACAAGCCATCGCGTTGTCAATTTGTGCTGAAATTCAGCAGTTTATTAGTCATCAATTTCAGTCGAGTCAGATAAAGTCATGGCGTATTCAACAATAGAAAGTGAGCTGGCTGTAATCGTATTAGCGGCCGGTAGTTCATCAAGGCTGGGTCAGCCAAAACAATTAGTTGAAGTGCAAGGAAATAAGCTCATTGCAAGGCAGTGTGAGCTTGCGCTAACACTCACTAATAATGTGCTGGTAGTTGTGGGTTGTTATGCAGAAAAAGTCAGTGATGCGGTCAATCACTTACCCGTTAATGTGGTGAATAATCCAAATTGGCAACAAGGTATGGGAAGTTCAATAGCAGCAGGGATTAATGCGTTGCCTTCAACGGTGAAGGGGGTAATGTTACTGTTGGTTGATCAATGGCAGTTAACAGCTGCAGATTTAGCGTTAACCAAACAAACGTGGCAACAAGCATCGAACAGTATCATTTGTGCGCGCGGTAAAAGTGGTGCATTTTCGCCGCCAATTATTTTTCCCCGCGATTACTTTAAGCAACTTAAACACATACCACCAGATTCTGGCGCTAAGGCGATTGTAAATCAACATGGCGATAATGTTATTTCTTTATCATTAGAAGCAGCATTTGCAGATTTAGATACACCAGAGCAACTTCAACACTGTTTACGTTATTTTCAGACTATGAATTCTGATCTAGCTTGATAAAATAGCGAAAACTTAATTATTTTTGAGAACATCATGTCTTCATTACAAGATCAACTATTAAAAGCCGGCCTTGCCACCAAACAAAGTGCGCGTAAAGCAAACACGGAAAGACGGAAAAAGAAAAAGCAGCAAAAAAGTGGGCAGCAAGTTGAAGCTAGCTTACAAGAGAAAGTGCAGCAAGATTTAGCTAAGCAACAACAAGAAAAACAAATAAAAGATTCAGCATTAAATGCCCAACGTCAACAGGCATTAAAAGAAAAAGAAGATAAGCTGAGAATTGTACAAATTTTACAGCATCATCAAGTAACAGGCGTCGATGGTGAGAAAGTATATAACTATACTTTTAACAATAAAATTAAAAAAATGCATTTAGATAACACAAGTTATGATGCCTTAGTCAATGGCCGCTTAGCCTTGTGTGGTGTTGACGAAACAACGTATTTAGTGACCTCTGAAACCGCCGACAAAGTGGCTGCATTAGCTCCAGAGGTGTTGTTGGTGCAAAACGATAAAGTTACCAGTGATGTTGATGAAGACGACCCGTACGCTGAATATCAAATTCCAGATGATTTAATGTGGTAGCGAATATATTTTACTAAAGTCAGGTCTAATAATATGCGAATGAACTCATTGGCTAGTTCATTCGTAGTAATGTATTTATATTCATTGGTATTATTGAGGCAAGGCAGGTTATGAAAAAATCGATTAGCAGCGCCGTTAATCTTCCGGAGCATAGTGTTACAGATGAGAATGTTTATTTAGCGCGTCGTACTATGCTAAAGCAGCTTGGCTTCGTAGGTGCTACGGGTTTATTAGCAACGCCTTCTCAAGCATCAGCACTTGATTGGTTTTCAAGTGAAAAAGAACGCTCACCTTTTAAAACAACCCCGTTAACGTTCGAAAAAAGGATCTCTCTTGATGAAACGTTAACGCCAGAAGCAAAAGTCACTTCTCATAATAATTTTTATGAATTTGGCACCAGTAAATCAGATCCAGTAGAAAATGCTCAACAGCTACAGGTTAACCCTTGGCAACTTCGAATAGAAGGCGAGTGTGAAAAACCGATTACCTTAGATTATGATCAGCTGTTATCAATGTTTACGTTGCAAGAACGTATATACCGGTTTCGTTGTGTAGAAGCATGGTCCATGGTGATCCCTTGGATAGGCTTTCCGCTTGCTGATTTGTTGAAAAAAGTGCAACCAACATCAAAAGCGAAGTTTGTTGCCTTTCAAACGTTATATGATCCTAAGCAAATGCCTGGTCAGGCAAGTCGTCGTATGGGTGGCGGTATTGATTACCCTTACGTTGAAGGGTTGAGAATTGATGAAGCCGTTAACGATTTAACGTTGTTATCGGTAGGGCTTTACGGAAAAACATTACCGCCGCAAAATGGCGCGCCGATTCGCTTAGTAGTGCCTTGGAAGTATGGCTTTAAAAGTATCAAATCAATCGTTAGCATTCGTTTGGTTGAAAAAATGCCGCCAACAACCTGGAATATTTTGGCGCCAAATGAATATGGCTTCTACGCTAATGTTAACCCTAACGTTGATCATCCTCGCTGGAGCCAAGCTAGCGAACGGCGATTAACCACCGGAGGCTTGTTTGCTCGAAATCGCATAGAGACTTTGCCATTTAATGGCTATGGTGAGCAAGTTGCTGAACTATATCGAAATATGAACTTAACAAAACACTTTTAAAGGTTGTTATGAGAAGAGATACACTTACGTTAAAGGTGTTGATTCACGCGATAAGTTTAACATTATTAATCAATGTCTATTATATGGCCATCACAGATCAGCTGGGTGCAGATCCTGTCGAGTACGTGTTACATTTTACCGGTATTGGCGCATTAAATTTACTAATACTAAGCTTAGCCGTTACGCCATTAACAAAGTACATCAAGAAGCCTTTTTTGATGCAAAATAGGCGATTAATTGGTTTGTATGCTTTTCTATATGCACTATGCCATGTGTTGAGTTTTTGGGCATTTGAAATTCAATTTAACCTTGCGCTATTTTTTGAAGAGATTATTGAACGACCATACATCACAGTAGGTATGGTAGCGTTTATCATCCTAGTGCTGTTAGCTATCACCTCATGGTCAGTGGTTAAAAAGCGTATGGGAAGGCGCTGGCAAAAACTGCATAACTGGGTATATTTTGCTATTTTACTTGGGGGGATACACTTTTATTGGTCGGTGAAAGCTAGTGTGACTGAACCGGTTATTTACGGAGTGATTATCACTATTTTACTCTTTTTAAGGAAGCGTAAATTCTTAAACTCTTAATAGCAAATAACATTTGATATTGTAATTTCAATCAATTCTTCTTGTCTACACATCTTGTGCTGGTTACTTATCGTTAAAATTAAACGTCTTGTCGCACTTTGATACAATTGCGAAAAAATGCACTTGTCGAAAGCTTCACTACGTAATAATGTTACGGTGATAAAAATATAACGATAAATTTACAAATGTTAGTTAATAACATTTTTTGTTCAGGAACCTCACATGCAAAAATTTATACCTTCGGTATTAGTTGCTGCTATTTCAGTGTCTTTGACGGCGTGTATTCAGTCAGAAAAACAAGATGAAAAAGTAGAGATTAATAAAAATCCATATCCGAGCACTTATCAAGTGCTTCCTCAGCAAACAACCATTATTCGCAATGCTACCGTATTAACGGGCACTGGAGAGCGTTTAGATAATGCAGATGTACTCATGCTTGATGGGAAAATTAGCCAAGTAGGTGCTTCGCTTTCTGCAGATAGTGCTGTCATTATCGATGCGAAAGGTAAATGGGTAACACCTGGTGTTATCGATGTACATTCGCACTTGGGGGTATATCCAAGCCCTTCAGCTGAGTCACATTCTGACGGCAATGAAGCAACACAACCAAATACCTCTGAAGTATGGGCAGAACACAGTGTTTGGCCGCAAGATCCTGGTTTTAATAGGGCTCGTGCAGGTGGTATTACGACCTTACAAATTTTACCAGGTTCGGCAAATTTATTTGGTGGGCGAGGGGTTACCTTACGTAATGTACCTAGTCACACTATGCAAGGGATGAAATTTCCAGATGCGCCTTATGGTTTAAAAATGGCTTGTGGTGAAAATCCAAAACGTGTTTACGGTTCGAAAAAAGTTTCCCCTGCCACACGAATGGGTAACATGGCTGGTTACCGTATGGCTTGGGCCGAGGCCGTAGAATATAAACGCGCATGGGATAAATATGAAGCAGACTATGCTGAAGGTAAAAACTCAGAAGCACCCGCTAGAGATATTGAACTTGATACGCTAAAAGGTGTGCTTGATGGCGAGATAAAAATTCATAACCATTGCTACAAAGCGGAAGAAATGGCGATGATGATCGATCTCTCAAAAGAGTTTGGTTACCACGCAGGTACATTCCACCATGCTATAGAAGCTTACAAGATTGCGGATACACTTGCTGAGAATGGTAATTGTGCAGCAATGTGGCCAGATTGGTGGGGCTTTAAAATGGAAGCTTACGACATGATCCAAGAAAATGTTGCCGTGGTTGATAGTAAAGCCAATTCGTGTGCGGTTGTACATTCAGATTCAGCGACTACCATTCAACGTTTAAACCAAGAAGCCGGTAAAGTGATGTATCGTGCCAATGAAAATGGCTTTGATATTAAGCCAAAAGATGCGATCACTTGGATCACCGCCAATGCAGCAAAATCACTTGGTATTGAAGATAAAACAGGTAGTTTAGCATCAGGTAAGAGTGCTGATGTGGTGATCTGGAATAGCAACCCGTTTAGTGTTTATGCCCAAGCGGAACAAGTATTTATTGATGGCGCAAAGGTTTATGACCGTTTTGATGATAAATATCAAGCCGTTAGTGATTTTTCATTAGGCCAGCAGTAAGGAGAATGACCATGAAATTATTTAAAGCTTCGTTATTAACGTTAGCACTTACTAGCACTGCCTCAGCATATGCAGAAAGCATTGCTGTAACTAACGCAACGATTCATACCATGACAGAACAAGGAGTGTTAACGAACGCTACTGTTGTTTTTGATGAAGGAGTGATCACTGCGATTAATCCTGAAACTGTTAATGCTGATACCTCTATAGATGCTGGCGGTAAAACACTGACACCAGGATTTATCGGTTCAATGAACCAGCTTGGTTTAGTTGAAGTATCGGCGGTGTCAAGCACGCGCGATTCTAGCGAGAAAAAAGCAAACATAACCTTTGATGCTAGTACGGCATTTAACCCGAAATCTACGGTTATTCCTTATACGCGAAAAGGTGGAATTACAACCAATATATCGGTTCCTCGTGGTGGCGATGATATGTTTAAAGGCCAGGCATTCTTCGCTGACTTATCGGGTGAATTTGATAGCATACGTATGACTGATGTTGCCGTCATTGTTGACTTAGGTGCAAAGCGTAAAGGCTCTCGTGCCATGGAAATTCAAAAACTTCGTCATAAATTACAAGATACGAAAGAGGCATTATCGAAAGCGAAAAAGGATAAAAAAGACGCGAAAAAGCCAAAGCGTGCCGACCAAGCAATTAATGCGTTATTAGCCGGTGAAAAACCGATGATAGCCTATGTTGATCGTGCAACAGATATTCTCGCTTTACTCGCGCTTAAAAAAGAGTTTTCTCTCGATTTAGTGATTGCGGGTGCTGGTGATGCCGTTAGTGTTGCAGATGAAATTGCGCAGGCAGAAGTGCCGGTTATTATGGGGGCAATTAACAACTTGCCTAGCTTTGATGCACTGCACCGCACTTTAGCAAGTGCAAGTACTTTGTTTGATGCTGGTGTTAATGTTGCTTATTCGGTAAGTGGTGATACACATAATCTATACATGCTTCGTTTTGATGCGGGAATTTCTGTAGCAAACGGCGTTTCAAAAGAAAATGCTTTAAAAGCAGTCACGGCTAACGTTGCAGATGCGTTCAATATTGATGCTGGTCGTATTGCGGTTGGGAAAAAAGCAGACCTAGTATTATGGAGCGGTGACCCATTTGAATTAAGCACACGTGTTGAACAAATGTGGATTGATGGTGTAGAAACATCTACATTGAGCCGTCAAGACGCACTACGTGATCGTTACACGGCTGAAACGAATATGCCTAGAGCATACGTGAAGTAATTAGTGTTATACGTGTGCTAACTGCCACGTAATATATTATTAAGGCCAGACAAATTTGTCTGGCTTTTTTTGTATGCACTGAATACTTTTATACTTTCTTCCATTCTATGCTTTGATACACTTAAACTTTAACACTTAATTAGGTATACCTTGTGAGCCTTACGCTTTTAAAATCAACTGACTACGCAAGCATTAGCCAACAACAACTTGCTAACGAACACGCTATTTTACTGATTGAACATCCTTTGTGTCAGGCCAAAGTCAGTGTTTATGGTGGTCATGTACTTAGTTGGCAGCCAACCAATCAACGTGCTGTTCTTTGGTTAAGTGATAAAGCTGAGTATCAAACAGGAAAAGCAATTAGAGGGGGAATTCCTATTTGTTGGCCATGGTTCGGCCCCTTGATAGATGAACAAGGCAATAATCTAGGAAATCATGGCTTTGCACGAACCAGTGATTGGCAAGTAACGTCATGTTCAATTACACAAGAAGCTATTACGCTAGTGTTAAGCATTAAAGGAGAAAATAGACATTCAGCGTGGCAACACTCGTTTGAGGTTGAACAAACCTTAATTTTTTCAAATAATTTATTTCAACGGTTATCGATCAAAAATACAGGAGAGTTACCGTTAAAATTTGGCCACGCCTTACATAGCTATTTTGCTGTTAGTGATCCTAAAAATGTGCAACTTCCTCAGCTTAAAGGAGTACATTTTGATGATAAAATTACTGGCAAGAAACAACAAATAGACGAGTTAGTGAATTGTGTGGGCCCACTTGATCGTATTTATTATGATAATACTGAGCAGTTGATCAAAGACACCGGTTGGCAACGTACTATAAAAGTAACCAGTAATGATTGCCAACAATGGGTTGTTTGGAATCCAGGTAGAGAGATAGCGGCGACCATGGCAGATGTACATCAAGGTGGTGAAACTGAATATGTCTGCCTCGAGGCAGCAAACACTCAGTGGGTGTCAATTGAGGCTGGCCAATCTAAGGCGGTAAGCCAACAGATAGAAATTATTTAACGTATTCAGTACGATTTCGACCTTTAGATTTCGCTTGATAAAGCGCGGTATCAGCTAGCTGTATTAAGTTATCGAGTGATTGATTACCACTGTTTTTATGGCAAAGGCCAAAACTTATTGTGATGTTAAATGATTGACTCATACTTGAATGACTAAAGGCGTTATTTGCAATGCTTTCACGCATGCGTTCAATAATTTCAATAGCTTGTTCTGATGATATATCGGGGAGGATCATAACAAATTCTTCTCCTCCCCAGCGGCCACAGATATCTTCATTTCGTAAACAAGCTTCAAGTTTGCGGGCCACTTCTTGTAAAGCAGCATCACCAACGACGTGACCATATTGATCATTTATTTCTTTGAAATGGTCAATATCGGCGATCACCACACAAATATTATCGTGCTCGCAAGATAACTCTTCATATTTCCATGTTAAGTAACTGCGATTAGGAAGCTTAGTGAGAAAGTCTGTTTCTGAACTCTCAACTAATCTTTTTTTGAAATAATCAACAACGCCAATGAAGACTGAATATAACACGATAATAATCAGTAAAAATATACCGATTCGAGTCAAAAATAGTGTCCAGTATTCTTGTTGTTCAGAAGCGGGTGGCGAAATGATAAACATACGCCAATTTAAAGCAGGTAAAGGCATTTGAGAAATTACTCTGTTACCATCGGAGTAAGCAATAATTGAATTAGCAAGTTGTTTTCCACCGTTTTTTATCATCTGTTGATACCAGTCAAGATCGTTAACATGAATGATTTCGTCTTGACGGTGGTGGCTTTCAGTTTTCATTAAATGATTAGATGATAGTGTTACTTCATTTTGTTCGTTTACAAAAATTAATTCAAAGCCGAAGCGCTCTCTATACTCAGAAAAGGCGTCTGCAAAATGGTCGAGATCTATCGCAACACCGGCAAAACCGAGAAACTCATCTCGTGCGTTAAACAGCTTAATATCAAAAAATAGGTGCGGATCTTCAGCTTTACCTATGTCAGCAAACTGCGTGTATTCTTGCGCTTTTAAACGGTGATACCATTCTGCTTTATCGCTTGATAAAGAAAGTACTTCGCCGTTAGAATCAATATCAATATCATGCTTTTCAAGTGCAAGAAAAGTAACAACATTATGCCTTATAGACATGGTGCGTAAATAAGTCAGTAAACGGCTCTTACTGACTTGCTCTTGATCAATTAAATCAATTAATAAAGGGTCATTAGCAATAAAAAATGCAGTATTCAGTGGTCGAATAATTTCAGTGTTAACGATTGAAAATAACGGGATAATTGATTGATATTGGTTTTTGTTATAACTGTTTATCACCTCTTTAAAAGTGAAATAAGAAGTGAGTAATAAAGTGATAATGGTAAATAAGAATAGTGCAGACAAGTATCTTTCAAATTTGCGCATAAACTTCATGGCGGTGGTTAACTCATATTACACGTAAATGTTGATTAATTAAGTATTGAGTAAATGCGGTTTTCAAATAAAAACCTCTAGGTAAGGTCATAAATGGTTTTCCTTCATAGTCATATGCTTTTGTTTTCGCGCTGCTGTTGGCAGCTTTCGGCCTTAATTGTAACACTTGACCATGTTTACCATTAATTTTTTCGACTTCCCCTAACACTATCATATCGGTGAGTTCTTGCCAGTCTTGTGCCATTAACTGTTCTTCGTAATCACTCGGACACCATAAAAAAGGTGTGCATACAATACGTTCAGCCACAGGAATTTCTCGCTCAGCAATAACAGGAACCCACAATACTTTGGTTAGTTTATGCTTTAAATGACTATTTTGCCATGTATTACCAACTAAACCTGTGAGTGGGGCAACGCAAACAAAGGTAGTTTCTAAAGGTTTTGCTTGTTGATTGATTGGAATAGATTTTAGCTCAATGCCTAATTCAGTAAAGTCGGGTTCAGGTTTTGAACCCGCACTAGCGCCTAATGCATGTTCTAATAGCAAACCCACCCAACCTTTTTCTTTAGTCAAATTTGAAGGTACTGCAATACCATATTGTTGAGCAATTTCACCTAATGATAGCCCTGCAATACGTTGGGCACGTGCAAGTAATTCTTCTTCTGTTTTTGGGGGATTAGGTTTTTGCATAATAATAAGTGTCATTTATTTACTTATTATTATCTGAAAGAGCAGCAATTGCCGCAAGACATATCTGGAAATTTAACATTCGTTGATTTTTCTATTTGCTCATCGAACTTTATTGTGGAAGAATCAGTTTATAGTGAAATTTTTCTAGGAAGTCCTGTGATAGATGCCGAAGGCTATCGAGCCAATGTCGGCATAGTTATAATTAATGACAGGGGACAAGTATTTTGGGCACGACGTTTTGGTCAGCATTCATGGCAATTTCCTCAGGGGGGGGTTGATGAAGGCGAAACACCAGAGCAAACCATGTATCGTGAGTTATATGAAGAAGTCGGTTTAAAGCCAGAACATGTTAAGTTGATGGCTACGACAAAACATTGGTTGCGTTATAAGTTACCCAAGCGCTTGATCCGACATGAAAGCAAACCTGTTTGTATAGGTCAAAAACAGAAGTGGTTTTTACTCAAACTCACTGCGAAAGAGTCTGCTGTTGAGTTAGAGCACTCAAATCACCCTGAGTTTGATGATTGGCGCTGGGTAAGTTATTGGTACCCTGTAAGGCAAGTAGTTGCATTTAAACGAGACGTTTATCGTAAAGTGATGAAAGAATTCTCTAACACAACGTTTGCAATTCCTCGTCGAAAGCGTCGAAATTAGTTATAACTATGTATGAATTGAAATAGCTCACTTTTGATCCAGTGGGCTATTTTTCTTTTTAGGGGTATTATTTGTTCGTATATTTTGTCGGTGGCGTTAATGGCTGATTGGAGTAATACCCAGCAATGCCCATTCATAACCGTAGGAGTATAAGCGTTTCAGATGTTAACCAGTTTACGTAAAATAGTACTGGAGTTTAGCCAAGATAGTGCACTTGATAGTGCGCTAACGCGTATTGTCACGCAAATAAAAACGGTGATGCGCACTGACTGTTGCTCAATATATTTGGCGGATCATCAAAAACAACACTTTATTTTAATGGCCACTGATGGTCTTGCTCAAGAGTCGTTAGGACAAACAACATTAGGCTTTAGCGAAGGGCTTATTGGTTTGGTTGCCCAACGTGAAGAACCTCTAAATATCGCTAATGCTCGTCAACACCCGCATTTTGTGCATGCTCCAGCCGTGAAAGAAGATAAGTTCAATGCTTTTTTAGGCACACCCATTATTCATCAACGCAAAGTGTTAGGCGTTATTTCTATTCAACAAGAACAAGCACGCTATTTTACAGAAACGGAAGAAGCCTTTATTGTTACTCTTGCTGCACAAATTGCCACCGCAATAGCCAGTGCAGAAGCAACAGATATACTGACTAAGCAGCAAGGCAATAGCCAATGGGTTTCCTCAATTAAAGGGGTTGCAGGCTCTTCAGGTGTTGCGATGGCACCCATCTTTTCGATGCAACCTAATATTGAACTTCGTAGTGTCTCTTTGAAGCAAACTCATGATGTAGTTCACGAGCAGCAACGTTTTTTGAAGGCTGTTAAGTCAACGCGTGCTGACTTTGAACGAATGACGAAAGAGCTTGCTCGTAGCATTGCAGATAATAGCTTAGATATCTTTGATATGTATAAACAGCTATTGGATAACGCAAATCTTGGTAAAGAAGTCAGTGAAAAAATTGCTCAAGGTTGGACTGCTGAAAGTGCTCTAAGGCTGGTAATAGACGGTTACGTAGTTCAGTTTGAGGGTTTAGATGATGATTATCTTCGAGAGCGTGCGAGTGATATTAAAGACTTAGGTAATCGTATTTTATATAACTTAAAGGTATTAAACACAACCGTACAAGCGGTGCCTGAATCCTTTATTTTAGTGGCAGAAGATGTGACTGCAGCGTTAGTTGCTGAATATCAGCATTTAGGGTTAAAAGGCATTGTTTCCCTGCAAGGTTCAAATAATTCACATGCTGCCATTCTAGCACGAGCATTAGCAATTCCTGCTGTAATGGGAGTAAACCGTATCCCATTAGAGAAAGTTGACCAATCAATGTGCATTATTGATGGCTATACTGGTGAACTTTTCGTTGCGCCTAATGATGCGCTCATAAGAGAATATGAGCATCTAATTGCTGAAGAAACAGCGCTTACCGCTAAAGTAAAAGAAGTTGAAGGGTTACCTGCTGAAACGCCAGATGGTAAAACGATAGCTGTGTTATTAAATGCAGGCTTATCTTCAGGATTTGAACATACTAAAACGACTGGTGTTGATGGTATTGGCTTATATCGCACTGAAATTCCGTTTATGAATAAAAGCTGCTTTCCTTCTGAGGTTGAGCAAACAGTATTATATCAGCAAGTTTTACAAGCTTTCTCTGGGCAAGTAGTCACCATGCGTACGTTAGATGTAGGTGGTGATAAAGCTTTACCTTATTTTCCTATTATTGAAGATAACCCATTTCTTGGCTGGCGAGGTATTCGTATTACCCTTGATCATCCTGAAATATTTTTATTGCAAGTGCGAGCTATGTTACGCGCTAACGCTAACATTGGTAATTTAGAAATTATGTTACCGATGATTTCGAGCATAGTGGAGGTTGATGAAGCAATACGATTGATTAATCAGGCTTATTATGAGCTCTCTGCTGAGCTTGAGTTTGAACAAGGTAAATCATTACCTAAACCTAAAATAGGTATTATGATTGAAGTACCCAGTGTTATTTTTCAATTAGGTGAACTAGCACAGAAGGTGGACTTTTTTTCTGTCGGCAGCAATGATTTAACACAATATTTACTCGCGGTTGATCGAAATAATGCACGTGTTGCAAATTTATATAATTCATATCACCCATCGGTGTTAAAAGCATTAAATATGATAGCTCAAGAATCTCAGCGTTTTATGGTACCATTAAGCTTGTGTGGAGAATTAGCAAGTGAACCAGCCGGCGCTTTATTATTGCTCGCAATGGGCTATGATAAAATAAGTATGAACTCACATAATGTTGCACGAATAACATGGGTTATTCGTCATGTAGAGTATAAAACTGCAAAAGCAATATTATCAAAAGCTCTTACTTTTTCCGATACCCAACAGGTTATTGATTACCTTAATGAACAACTTGAACTATTGAACTTGGGTGGTTTTGTTCGCGCTGGTATGTAGTCTTGCTTTTATTGTTGTTTTCTTCGTTGCCTTCGTGCCTATTATTGGAAATCAAACATGTTTATAAATGTCGTTATTTCTTGTGCTTTATTAGGATGTATTGCAGGCTTTCTAGCAGGATTACTTGGCATAGGTGGTGGCTTAGTCATTGTACCTGCCTTGGTGTATTTATTGCCGTTACTAGGCGTAAATGCAGAGTTAGTGATGCCTATCGCTATCGCAACATCTTTAGCATCAATTGTTTTTACTTCTGCTTCAGCAAGCTTTGCTCATCATAAAAATAGTAACATTCCTTGGCCGCTGGCCAGACAACTTATGGTAATGATAGCTTTAGGCGCCATATCAGGAGCCTATGTGGCTGATTCACTTTCTACAGAGGTTTTAACCTATATTTTTGCTACTGCGGTTATTATTTTGGCCTCTTACATGTTGTTTTCTATAAAAGTACAAAAGAGCAAACCTTTACCAGGTGATCATACTATTCGTGCTATGGGGTTCGGTACTGGATGCATTTCTAGCATGATGGGTATAGCCGGTGGTGCTATATTAGTGCCTTTATTAAGTTATTATTCGGTGTCTATCCGTCATGCTATTGGCACAGCAACGGTATGTGGTTTAGTGGTAGCTTTATTTGGCGCCGCGGGCTTTATTATCACGGGGTTAGATCAACCAAATTTACCGCATTGGAGTTTAGGTTATATTTATTTACCTGCTTTGTTAGGTATTGTATTAACGTCTTCATTATTTGCGCCTTATGGGGTGAGGCTAGCGGGTAAATTACCCGTTCGTTATTTACAACGAATGTTTGCTGGTTTTTTAATTCTCGTGGCGATAAGAATGATTTTTCGTTAAAAAATAGCGTACAATCACCGTAAAGAATGGAACATTAGTAAGAGTCATTAACAGCCATGAAACAATATTTAGCGTTATGTAAAAACATTATCGAACAAGGGCAGTGGGTAACGAATGAGCGCACAGGTAAAAAGTGCTTAACGTTGATCAACGCAGATTTAGAGTACGATGTGGCTGGTAATAAATTTCCGCTAATTACAACACGAAAAAGTTTTTATAAAGCCGCCATCGCTGAATTGCTTGGTTATTTACGTGGTTACAGTAACGCGGCACAATTTCGTGAAATAGGCTGTAACACCTGGAACGCCAATGCAAATGATAATGACGCCTGGTTGAATAACCCTTATCGCAAAGGTGAAGATGATATGGGTAGGGTTTATGGTGTGCAAGGACGTGCATGGCAAAAGCCTGACGGTACCCCGTTAGATCAGCTTAAAAAAGTGGTTGATAACCTTGCTAACGGTATTGATGATCGTGGTGAAATTATTACCTTTTATAATCCTGGAGAATTTGATTTAGGTTGTTTACGCCCTTGTATGCATACTCACACCTTTTCTTTGTTAGGTGATACGCTTTATTTAACCAGTTACCAACGTTCGTGCGATGTGCCGCTGGGTTTAAACTTCAATCAAGTTCAAGTATTTACCTTTTTAGCGTTAATGGCACAAATTACTGGTCATAAACCTGGTAAGGCTTACCATAAAATAGTCAATGCGCATATTTATGAAGATCAACTGCCGTTACTACGTGACGTACAATTAACCAGAGAACCGTTTGCTTCACCGCAGCTTGAAATTAATCCTGATATTAAATCGTTAAAAGATTTGGAAACATGGGTAACAACGGACGACTTTACGGTTAAAGGCTATCAACATCATGAAGCCATCGCTTACCCTTTTAGTGTTTAACAGCTAAACTCTCTCCATTTTTTATTCACTTCACTGAAAATACAATGTTGGCGATACATAAGGCATTTTAATGCGCTAAATGCCTAGCCAACATTTATACAAGCTTTTTACAATGTTTTTAAATTGCCACCTTTAATTGTCCATTCTACCTTTGACCCTATCTTCTGAATATGGATTACCGTACTGATTTCTGATGATGAGAAACCAGTATTGCAATCAAGTTGTATGAAGATTTTTCTGTCAGATTTCATATTAAATGTTTTTCAGGAGATAAGAGCAGCAGACTTGAGTTTACGGTATTCAAAACTACTAATGTCGGCTTAATTAACCGCTCATTCTCATGGTGTGAATGAGTCAATTAACAAACCAGTATTATTTATTAAAAATGCTGGATACAAGGAGTGTAATATTATGCGTGAATTAAACGTAAATGAAATTGAACAAGTAGATGGTGGTGTTAGAGGTTTAGGTTGGGGAGCGGTTGGTGCATATTTATATGAGTCAGTAGGCGGAGCAAAAGGAATTAATGATCATCATAGGAAATCTTGGGCTTCAGCTTCAGCAAGCGCCCGTTATTATTACCGTAAGTTGTTCTAGTAGATTAACCCTTCAACTTAAAATTGAGGGGATTAATAGAATAAGGTGTTTAAATATTTAGTATCTCTTTGTATGTTGATTTTAGCCGTGTACTTCGATGAGAAAATTACCATTTTAAGAAAAGCAGATTTTGTGTTTTTTTCTTATATATTGGGAGTCTTGCTAAGTTTTATTGCCGCTCTATTTTTGCCTTTGGTATATTCTTTTTTTTAAGAAGGGCAGTTGATTGCTTTAAAAAGATCATATGGAATTATTATCGGCTTATTTTTATTCAATTAGAGAATTAAAATTAGTACGGTTAATGATATACAGAAAATGAGTATTAGTTTTACCAGCGGCAGTGCAGGTATGGTATTTAAACAACTTTAAATCTAATCGACAATATATTCACAATTTTGACAACAGAAGTAATAATGAATAGTACACAAACCAAGAACTCATTGACGAGTTTATTTAATACATCACTTTGGTTATTAGCTTTATTAATTTTAACGCCAACTGTACTTAGTATTTTTTTTGATATTTACTTTGGTATCCAGCAAAAGGGTAACTATTCCCTAGAAGCTTTTTATGATTGGATTAATAGTATTCCTGTCTTATTAATATTGTCACTAATATCATCATTAATAAATATATATATATTGGTTAAGGCAACACATGGAAATAATTGGACGAAACGACTAGATTATTGGGCTGTTCATTCAATTAATCGCCAAGAGTTAATGAAGTGGTTAGCTGTTGTTTTTATTTTTGTGTGTGTATCAACATTATTGGGTGTTGTACTAAATCTACCAGCTGAAAATTTTATGCTTGATGTGCAAGCCGCTAATGATGGCTTAGCTATGTTTGTGCTTATTATCGCCACTACTTCTTTTGTTTTCCCCATTATTGAGGAGTTAATCTTTCGTGGTTGGCTTTATAGCAAAATAAAGCAGACTAAACTAGGGGATATTGGAGCATTAGTCATTACTACGTTTATATTTACTGCAATTCATACGAAATATGACAATGTGTCTACTTTAATTTATATATTCTTTTTAGGTTTATTGTTAGGTTTTGTTCGTTATAAAACCCAAAATACTAGCTATACGATTGTAATTCATATATTGCTTAATAGTTTGGTTATCATTGAATTATTTTACTTTTAATTATCTTACTCTTTCACTAGGGGGTGTTGATCTTTCGAGATTAAATGTTGTTGAACCCAAAGGGCAGCGTTTTTTGTCATTTATACGTCGTTATTGCTTTTTCATGTGGAATAACCACACGTTAATCGCAATGCCTTGTCTAAATACTATTAAACTGCTGCAAAAATAAACGTGAAAAATCAACAGGCACTAAGTCACTTTGTTTAAAACATGAAAACATCACTTGAACAAAAGTTAGGGCGATTTCTTAGGAGGCTTTGTGAAATACACATTTGATTTTAGAGGTGAAAAGTATACCTTACTAAATTTTTGGTTTAGCGATGTTTCTATTATTCTACTATGTCGCGGTAAAGAAATATTTAGAGTGAATCGCGATAATAACATCATAAAAATAAAAGAAAAATTTTCAATTATGACAGATGATGGTGAACTAGTTATCGATACAACTTCAAAAATGTTTAAGGTAGAAATCAAAATAACTGATGATGAAAATAATGTAATTCCTATGGAAAAATCAACAATCAGTATATTCAACTTTTTAAGAAGTATTAATGTATCTTGGGATTTATCGTTTAAGAATAAGTGGGCGTGTCCACTTCCCCATTAATGACACAGTTCTAAATTAGAATTTTCCAGTTTTTCTCGGTAAACTGCCGGCGGCAGGTTACCCAGACTCTCATGTG
>NZ_MKQD01000040.1 GCF_001913705.1 Thalassotalea sp. PP2-459
ACACGCTCCCAAAGGGCGAGTTTAAACGCTTCATAGCCTGTGTTGTTGATTTTGAAAAGGACGCTACAAGGATGTAGCTTATTAGAGAACGCAGAGCACGTTCTCCTGAATAACCATTCTCTGCAATCAACGCCGTGCCTCTAAAGCGTTTAAACTCGCTGAATGACCGAATATTTATGCGAATTGGTATTATTAGTTATGGAGTAAATATGAAAAGTTTAATCAGTATGGTCATTATGTTGTCGGCTACACAATTAGTAAGTAGCTGTGCTACACCGCAAGAGGCTAAAAGCTATGAAGATGCTTACAGTGCCCAACAACAATGCAACGGTGAAATGGAAGTCACACACTCTATGGTGATTCATTCGAATAATGAAGAAGTCGAATCACCTACAGTTACCTCTGTATGTCAACCTTCAACCTACGAAACTCAAACTGATTTTGAAAAAGAAAATCGACGTGAAAATTATTAATAATTGAGCAGAATTATTATTTACGGAGCGAACGTTTTATTTCTGATCACAAATAATCTATCCTTGTATTCAAAGCTTTAAAACGTTTACTCTGCACTCATATCGCGAGATAATTGAGCGATTCAAGTTTTAGATTATCGGAGAATCATGTCAAACGACGACTCGCTATTTACCCACCACGAACATGCCTTGGAAAAAGAGTATGAAGTCTGCCCAGAATGTGGCAGTGAACTTGTGATAAAAAAGAGTAAAGCGGGTGCCTTTTTTGGATGTTCTTCTTATCCTAGCTGTGAGTATACAAGACCTGTACATGAACAAGAGAAAATGGAAGCACAGGTATTGCCGGGAAGTGAATGCCCAAAGTGTGGCCATGAACTTGCGGTGAAACAAGGTCGTTATGGTATGTTTATTGGTTGTAGTAATTTTCCCGAATGTCATCATATTGAGCAAGAAGAACAAGCCTCAGGCATGTCAGTGAAATGCCCATCTTGTAAGTCAGGTCAGCTTGTTGAGCGTCAAAGTCGGTTTGGAAAAACCTTTTATGCCTGTGACGGCTACCCTAAGTGTAAATTTGCTGTTAATCATGAACCTGTGGAAGGTAAGTGTATAACCTGCAGCTTCCCGTTATTATTGAAGCGTCAAATGGCTGCCGGTGAAAAGCTTCAATGCGCCCAGAAAAAGTGCAGTAAATTTCAGCCATAAAAAAAGCGAGCTGAGTGCTCGCTTCCATAAATAATCGTATAACGTATCAGCTTTGATTTTCTTGGTATTGTGCAGCAAAATGTGCAACCTCAGGAAATGCTTCTGTATCTAATAGCTGAGCAACAGTATTAAGACGCAAAGCAAGTTCTGCTTGTGTATTGCCACTGATATTTATGTGTCCCATTTTCCGGCCTGCACGCTTTTCTTTTTCGTACCAATGCATAGTAACGCTAGGAATAGCTAACACTTCAACTGGAACACTATCTTCACCAATGATATTAATCATCGCAGTAGGGCGATTCAATTCGGTATTACCTAATGGTAAACCGCAAATGGCGCGCAAATGATTTTCAAATTGACATGTATCAGTACCTTGTTGGGTCCAATGGCCTGAGTTGTGAACACGCGGGGCTATTTCATTCACTAATAATTGCTCGCCAACTTGAAAGAACTCAATCGCTAAAATACCCACATAATCAAGCTTTTCAGTAAGCTTAGTAAATACTTGATGTGCCTGTGCTTGCAACGTCTGAGAAACTGGGGCAGCTAACGACACGCTTAAAATACCATTAGTATGGTGATTCTCTGTTAGCGGATAAACGGCAATTTCACCGGTAGTGCTACGGGCCCCCACTAATGATAATTCACGTTCAAAAGGTACCATTTGCTCTGCAACAATGCCTTGTGGAACGGAAGCTTGGCTTTGTGCAATAAAGTCAGACATTTCTTGCCAAATTTGATCTGCTTGTTCAGCAGACTTTAAACGCCACTGACCTTTGCCATCGTAGCCTTCAAGTGCGCTTTTAAAGATAATTGGCAAGCTTAAAACGGTAAGTGCCTTGTCAAAATCAGCTTTATTATCAATGATCACATGTTTTGCGTTTGCTACCTGACAGTTTTCTAATAAGGCTTTTTCTAAGCGGCGATCGCCACCTATTTTAATCGCTTGGCTACTCGGAAATAATTTTCCAGAGGCTTCACATTGTGCAAGCGTATCGTGTGCTACATGTTCAAACTCAGCAGTAATAACATCAGCATTGTTAATGCCATCAGTTAAGTCTCCGTAAATAAGTTCTGCTGCTAATGGGTGCACAACCTTATTGGTACGAACATCAAATGCTTTTACATCCATGTTTAACGGTGAACCTGCAAGATCCATCATGCGTGCAAGTTGGCCAGCGCCTAATACCAAAACTTTTTTCATTAGCTTACTTTCTATTCCGCAGGGTTAGGATTACTTAATATAGTATCAGTTTGTTCTGTTCTGAATTTTTCAATATTCGCCATGATATCATTATCATGTGTTGCGATAATTTGTGCGGCTAATAATCCGGCATTTGCTGCACCTGCTGTACCGATAGCAAGTGTACCTACCGCGATACCTTTCGGCATTTGTACGATAGAAAGTAACGAGTCTTGGCCACTTAATGCTTTTGATTGCACAGGCACACCCAAAACAGGTAGTGGAGTATATGCTGCGGTCATACCGGGTAAATGTGCAGCGCCACCAGCACCTGCAATAATTACCTTAATGCCACGATCTTTTGCATTTTCAGCATATTCTGCGAGTAAGTGAGGGGTTCTATGCGCAGATACCACTTTAGTTTCATAAGGAACATTTAATGAATCTAACATCTCTGCTGCATGTTGCATTGTAGGCCAATCTGATTTTGACCCCATGATAATACCCACTTTCATGATATATCACCTTGATTTGATGGTTGCTGAAATTACGGTATCTACCGCGACTAAAAATAAGCCGCGCATTATACCTGTGTTTACAAAAATACGGAAATTTTACTAATTTGGCTATTAAAAAGAGCAATTCGTTGTTTAGGGTTTAGGTGTAAAAAAGGCGATGCGGTCTAACGTATCATTGATGACTCAATTACTTTCTTTTTTAAACAATAAAACAGCAATGAAAAATCTTTTTAAAACACCTATAATCGCCGCTATCAACTTTTTTGAGTGTGTAACAACATAATGACAACGGCAGTAGAAACCTTCCAACAAGGTGGTGTAATTGCTTACCCAACCGAAGCAGTATTTGGATTAGGTTGTGATCCAGACAATCAATCAGCGGTAGAACGAATATTGCAGATTAAAAATCGACCCGTTGAAAAAGGGTTGATTTTGTTGGCTGGAAATTACTCTCAATTATTGCCATATATTGAAGATAACGCCATTCCTCAAGATAAGCGCTTTACTGTTCTTTCGCGTTGGCCGGATGGTGTCACGCAAGTGTTGCCAGCTAAATCTTCTACGCCTAAGTATTTAACAGGTAAATTTACGAGCCTTGCGGTTAGAGTGACAAGCCAACCTGATGTTGTTGCACTTTGTCGGCAAACAGGTAAACCTGTGGTTTCAACAAGCGCAAACTTGTCGGGGCGACCACCAGCATTAACTTGGCAGGAAGTTGAGCGCACCTTAGCGAGTAGCGTAGATTACATTATTAAGGGTGATACATTAGGATTTGATAAACCGTCAACGATTATTGATGCATTAACTGGGGAAACTTTTCGTTCATGAAACAAGTTAATATTGAAACAGTCATCTCGTTTTTTAAGCAATTACAGGATGATATATGTACCCAACTAGAACAAGCAGATGGTCAGGGTAAGTTTGTAGAAGATGCATGGCAACGAGAAGAAGGCGGCGGCGGTCGTACTCGTGTATTAACAGGTGGGTCTGTCATTGAGCAAGGTGGTGTGAATTTTTCGTTAGTTTCTGGCAACAAATTACCTCCATCAGCAACGGCGCATCGTCCTGAACTAGCTGGCCGAACTTGGCAAGCATGTGGTGTTTCACTGGTCATTCACCCGAAAAACCCTTTTATCCCCACATCGCATGCAAACGTTAGGTTTTTTATTGCTGAAAAAGCAGGTGAAGAGCCAGTATGGTGGTTTGGTGGTGGGTTTGATTTAACGCCGTTTTATCCATTCTTGGACGATATAAAACATTGGCACCAAACCGCACATGATTTGTGTGCCCCCTTTGGTGAACATGTTTATCAAGAACACAAAGCGTGGTGTGATGATTATTTTTATCTCAAACATAGAAATGAAACCCGTGGTGTTGGTGGGCTATTCTTTGATGATTTAAATCAGTGGTCATTTGAACAATGTTTTTCTTATGTGAAAGCGGTGGGAAGTGGCTTTACTGATGCTTATATTCCAATTATGGAAAAACGTAAAAACACGCCTTTTCAGGATGAACATCGTCAGTTTCAATTATATAGACGTGGTCGCTATGTGGAATTCAATTTAGTGTTTGATCGCGGCACCTTGTTTGGTTTGCAGTCGGGTGGACGTACTGAATCTATTTTAATGTCAATGCCGCCACTTGCAAGGTGGGAATATAACTATCAACCAGATGAGGGGAGCGATGAAGCAATGCTCTCTAAATATTTAACAGCTAGAGAGTGGTTAACAGAGTAAAAGCATGACAGAAAAACTTAAATATGGTCACTTACAACGTTTTGGTCCAGCAATAAGAAATAGCTTTGTTGGGTTAAAAGCTGCTTATAATAATGAGATAGCGTTTCGACAAGAAGTGTACTTATTCCTGCTTTTATTTCCTGTTGCGCTTTATATTGCTGATAACTTTATTGAATTTTCGTTATTAATGTCAGCGATTATGGGCATTATGATCGCTGAGTTATTAAATTCTGCGGTAGAAGCTGCAATAGATCGCATTAGCCTTGAACATCATGAATTAAGCGGTTTAGCGAAAGACTTAGGCTCTGCTGCTGTTTTTGTCGCTATTTGTTATTTTGTATTGGTGTGGGGTTATAAAGTTTACACACTATTTTAATGTTCTATATTACTATTTGTACTTTTTAATCATTAAAGAAGTTTAGGCTTAGGTGAGCTAGCAAACGATACACAATTTCGACCGTTTTCTTTTGCACGATACAATGCTTTATCTGCCCGTTTGAACCACTTACTGGGACAATAGCCTGATTCTTGATACCCAGCTACGCCAATTGAAATGGTCACTTGCTGATTCTCTAACATTTCAGCTGACGCTATTTTGTGTCGCAATAAATGAGCGAACTTCTCTGCCGAATTCTGTGTAATACCATGAAATATAATGATAAATTCTTCGCCGCCAATGCGATAAAGTTCTGTGTTTTCTGGTAATATTGATTGAGCAATTTCTGTGATGCTGATTAACACGTTATCCCCAATATCGTGACCATAAATATCATTGATGTGTTTGAAGTTGTCAATGTCAAAAATGAGTAATACATGTTCTTCAGAATGCTTGATTGTTGTAGTTAATGTTGCTAAATCATCATTAAAAGCACGTCGGTTTTTTATGTTTGTCAATGGGTCGGTAACGGTTAAAGCAATTAGCTCCTGCTGGTGCTTGTGCCATTGATAACCAAATGCGAAAGAGCATATGCCAGTTCCTAAGTAAGTAAAAATCATGGTCATAAGTTCAAATAATGGCATTATTTCGTGCATCAAAAATGCCATCACAGCAATAGATAGAATTGTGACTCTTGCTGCGATTAATGGCGTTGTTAGATAAAAAATAAGGGGAATAGCAGGGTAAAGCCAAACTGCTTGAGGTTTACCTTTTAAGTAAACGGTAATTAATACGGCACTAAAAACAAAAATACTTAATGCTTTCTTTGCAACATCAATATGGCGTTTCTCATATACATTGATGCTAAGCAAGATAAGTAAAAGCGTAACGCTTATATCAAAGATGCCAATTATCCAATCAGCATGTATTAGACGATAGGCCCCAAAAGGCGCAAGAATAGCCGCTATAGCTAATGACAGTACTATTAACACTTGTTCTTGAACTGGGCGATTTTTTAGCATAAGCAACCCCATGTTTTTCATTAAATATAACACAGGTATTTCTGGTTGATTTTTAAACGTGAATGTTTGTGCAAAAATTCACGAGAAATAATCAATAATATTGATTTAGATCAGTATATTAGTTTGTTTGAACTGTTCCCCCTCGATTAACCCTAAAAATGTTGCGTTAAATCAATTTTTTGCTGCTGAGTAAGTCATATGATGCCGTCAAATAATTTAGGAGTTACTCTCATGAAAAAAAGTCTTATTACATTAGCGGTTTTATCTAGTTTATCTGTTGGTGCTATTGCACAAGATTATCAGGCAGGTGATCTTGTTGTACGTGGTGGCGTAACCAATGTTAACCCAAATAGCGACAAATCAGGTGTTTATGTTGATGCATTAGGCGGTAATACACCCTTGTCGCTTTCAGTAGATGACAATTCGCAATTAGGTCTAAATTTTGTTTATTTTTATGATAATAATTGGGCTATCGAAGTACTAGCTGCGACGCCGTTTACTCACGACATTACTATTCACGATCCACAAGGTATTTCGTCGGGTGTTTTTAATGTTAACGTTGATGGTGCGACGTTAGGTGAAACAACACATTTACCACCAACAATTAGTGCCATTTATTATTTTGATAGTGACACTGCTTTTAAACCATACGTTGGTGCAGGTTTGAATTATACAATTTTCTTTGATGAAGACTTTAAAAAGGCGCCGAAATCACTTGGCTTCAATGATTTATCCTTAGATAGCTCTTTTGGTTACGCAATACAAGTTGGTGCTGATTATCAGTTAGATGACAATTGGCATTTAAATGCTTCTGTTCGCTACATTGATATTGATACAGAAGCTACGTTCAACATTGGTGATGAAATAAAAGGCTCTGCGGATGTAGATGTTGATCCTGTCGTATTCTCATTATTAGTTGGTTACAAGTTTTAAGCTTTATACCAATTGAATTAAAGGTTTGATCAACTTAGCACTTCATTAGCGTGTTAAGCATAGCCACTCTATGGCTTGATTATTGTATTAACAATGTTTATTAATGTTTGAAAAGCTACTTAATGCTATAAGTGGCTTTTTTATTGGTTCACCATGTGCAATGCCAATTGCGTAAAAGATTGACGTAAATGCTTTTTTAACGAGTCATTATCAATTGTTTTATTTACGGCGTTGTTCATACACAACAACCATAACTCCGCTTGTTTTTTAGTGACAGCAACATGCATGTGCCGTTGACGTAGGCGAGGGTGACCATAAATTTCTTCATATAATGGTGGTCCGCCTAACCAGCCAGATAGGTACTGAAAGAACTTTTCTCTGATATCGTCTAGTGGTTGTTTATGAATAGCCAGTAATTCTTGCAGGTGAATATTACTTTCCATTTCGTCATAAAAGGCATTGGCTAAAGCCCTTGTACCAGCTTCTTGCCCAATAAGCATATATGGAGTATTACTAGGAGATAACATTTTGGACTTGTTTGTTTGTGATAAAAGCTTTTTAATGCCTAACAAAGTGATAACCTTCTGATAATTTTATGGACAAGTACGCTGTTTTTGGTAACCCAATTAGTCAATCTAAATCACCATTTATACATCAACAATTTGCTGAACAATCAGGCCAAGCGTTGCAGTATAACGCAATAAAACCAGAGCATGATGATTTTTGTACTGCAGTTAAACATTTTATCGCAAGCGGTGCAAAAGGTTGTAATGTTACTGCTCCCTATAAAGAGCAAGCCTATAAGCTAGCAACTACTTTGTCTCAAGGCGCTGAACTTGCTGGTGCAGTCAATACATTAACGTTCAATGAAAATGGTACAATTCTTGGAGATAATACCGACGGCCCTGGGTTAGTGGAAGACTTAAAAGCCAATAACGCCAACTTACAAGGACGCATTCTATTAATTGGAGCTGGGGGTGCCTCTCGCGGGGTGATTAAACCGTTGTTAGACTGCATGCCAGAAAAATTGGTGATTGTTAATAGAACAGAAGCTAAAGCAAAAGCATTAGCTGAACGATTTAAACCCTATGGTAATATAGAGGCGCTTTCGCAAGAATCATTATTTCTCGAAGCGGGGTTTGATATTGTCATTAATTCAACATCTGCGAGTTTATTTAATGAATTGCCATCTGTGCCGACACAAATATTTACCAATAACACCCTTGCATATGATATGGCGTATCGCAATGAACCAACTATCTTTTGTCAGTGGGCGCTTGATAATAATAGTGCAAAAGCGGTTGATGGATTAGGAATGTTAGTGGGGCAGGCTGCGGTTGCTTTTGAAATTTGGCGTCAGGTTATACCAGAAACTAAAAGCGTGTTAGCTAATTTACGAGCGGAATTAATATAAACAATGAATCAAGCCATTTTATTCAACGATGACTTAGCTTTTAACCAAGAAAAGAATGTGTGGTGCATGACTGGGTTGCAAGCAGGTGAATTGATCACGATTTATTTTCATTCTCCTAACTTGAAGCATCTAGCCAGCATTGATCAATGTACTAAATATGATCTTGAAGAGATCACCGAGCTTTGGCTAGAAAGGAATGAGCCAGAGCACGGTGAAATTCATATTTATGATATTTAAAGGTATCTTTATTCAAGGTACTCGTCTTTAGTGACAAGATAATTTAAAGCTGACTCCTTTAAAAAATTAACTTCAGCGTCTTTGAGCGGTCTTGCCTCTTTCATCGGGTTACCAACATAGAGGTAACCGGACCGTAACACTTTATTCGGTGGCACCACAGTTCCTGCGCCAATAAATACGTCATTTTCAATTTTTGCTCCATCTAAAATAATAGAGCCCATCCCAACTAGCACACGATCTCCTATAGTACAGCCGTGTAACATACATTTATGGCCAATGGTGACATCATCACCGATAATTAAAGGGTAGCCGTCTGGGTTTGATTTAGATGAACGCGTTACATGTAATACAGTACCATCTTGAACATTAGTTCTATCACCGATGGATATTTTATTTACATCACCTCTGGCTGCTACTAACGGCCAAACACTGACGTCATTTCCCATGGTTATATCACCAATTAATACGGCACTTTCATCAATATAACTATTTTTGCCAACAATAGGCATAATACCTTTATAACTTCTAAGAGGATTAGTAGACATAGATAACTCTCAACTTGTGTTTCACTAATTTATAGTAAAAGAATTGCAGTACTTAATAAAAGGGTACGTTGAAATTAGCTAAAATGCTAATAGAGATAATAAAAAGCTGTTTTCTAAGAACTTATCTAATAATTAACAATTGATTAATGTTTTACCTGATTATGGTTACTTTATACCAATAAACACGGGGTTTGTACAAAAACAAAGCAAACAAACAATTAATTGAAAATAGTTGTTGACGGCGCGGTAAAAATCCCTAAAATGCGCATCCACTTCTCGGGGACAAGCCAAGAAGGTGTTTTGATAAGTTTAGTATCACGAAAGCGGTATAAAACAACAAACCAAACATTCAAAAATAAACGAAAGTTTTTTAAGAAAAAGGTTGACATCA
>NZ_MKQD01000041.1 GCF_001913705.1 Thalassotalea sp. PP2-459
CTTTCGTCGTCCTGACTCGCTCTAATAAGTATTTCCTATACAGAACCTTCTTGGCTTGTCCCCGAGAAGTGGATGCGCATTTTAGGGATTTTTACCGCGCCGTCAACAACTATTTTCAATTTATTAGTAAAAGTCGTTTGATCGCTGAAATATCATACAAATTATACAATAAACGAACGAGCATCTGCGATTTTAGTGATGCTACAGGCTGTTTCAAGCTGTCTATCATTATATTGACTCGCAACCAGTATTCGATTAACAACACCTGCGGATTCTGCTGCTTGCATATCAGAAACTTTATCACCAATAAACACACTTTTGTTTAAATCAACATGATGAATTTTTGCCGCTTGAAGTATCATACCTGGTTCAGGTTTACGACATTGACAGTCTTTAAGATATTCACCTTTACCTTTCGTAGGGTGGTGAGGACAATACATTACATCTGTAATTCGACATTCACGCTGTTCAAATTGGTCTTTCATCCACTGTGTTAGCGTAAGAAAGTCAGCTTCAGTGTACTTCCCTCTCGCTATTCCTGATTGGTTCGTTATTACAATTAGCAAGTAACCCAACTTAGATGCATGCTGACAAAGCTCGAAGATCCCTTCTGTAAACTCAAAGTCTTGTTGTTGATAGACATAACCATGATCTACATTAATAATGCCATCACGATCTAAAAATAATGCTTTATTCATAACTTATTTAGATAACTCTATTATTTACAAGCTTAGATGAAAAAAGCGAGTAAGACTCGCTTTTTCCTAATTCATACTATTTAGTATAACTATCGATTACATCGATAAGCCACCATCTATTTCAACCACTCTGCCAGTAAAGAATTCATTTTCAAAGATATACTTCACCGTATGGGCAATTTCATCTGCTTCACCAAGGCGGCCAACAGGTTTCATTTTCTCTAAACGTTCACGCATTTCAGGTTTCATCGCATCTGTCATCGCAGTGCGTATAACACCTGGCGCGATTGCACCAACACGAATATCATGACGACCAAGTTCTCTCGCCCAACACACTGTCATGGCGACAACGCCTGCTTTTGATGCAGCATAGTTGGTTTGACCCATATTGCCATTACGCGCGATAGAAGACATATTAATAATAACACCTTTACGCTTATTCTTGATCATATGAGCTGCGGCTTCTCTACCACATAAAAATACCCCCGTTAAATTAACATCAATAACAGATTGAAACTGTTCAAGTGACATTTTTTTAACTATTTCACCATCTTTTGCTTTTAGTAGCATACCGTCTCGTAATATACCAGCGTTGTTAATCAATCCATCAAAACCATTAAAGTCATCATTTATTTGGTTAAATGTTTGCTCAACTTCTGTTTCATTGGTCACGTTCGCTAAATAATATTTAGCCGTAGAACCCTCGGACTCAATTAAGCTTACTGTTTCTTTTAATAAATCTTCATTCAAATCGATTAATGCTAACTTTGCACCACTTGACGCTAAATTTATCGCCATTGCGCGGCCTAGTCCTTGTCCGCCACCAGTAATAGCAATGACTTTGTCTTGTATGTTCATAAATTCCTCTAATTATCTAATGATGCGTCTATTTCTACAATAGTTCTGGCTGTTACAGAGCCTTCTATGTAGGCATTAAATGCTGACTCTATGTTCTTGAATAAAATGGTTTTAGGGGCAATAAGTGATAATTGCGTCGGCTTAAGATCGGTTGCTATCCGTTGCCATGCTTTATCACGTACAGATAATGGCATTTCAACAGAGTTTATCCCTAACAAACTAACTCCTCGTAAAATAAATGGCATGACTGTGGTGTCTAACTTAAAGCCTGCGGCTAAACCAATAGAAGCAATATTCCCCCATGGCACAACGGTTTTAGTTAACCATGCTAATATTTCATCACCAAGGTTGTCTACCGCACCACCCCAAATAGCTTTTTCTAATGGTCGTTTACCCATATCAAGCTCTCGACGGTCAACAATTTCACTTGCCCCCAATTGGGTTAAATAGTCGTGTTGATCTGGTTTACCGGTTAATGCAGCAACCCGATAGCCTATATTAGATAACATATTGATCGCGAAACTACCGACACCACCCGTAGCACCAGTGACTAAAATTGTTCCTCGTTCTGGAATTTGCCCGTTGTCTTCCATACGTTGTACGGCAATAGCAGCAGTATAACCAGCCGTTCCTAAAGCCATAGCATCTTTTAATGTTAACCCTGTAGGTAATGCAACAACAGCATCAGCTTTAACTCGTGCATATTCGGTATATCCGCCATCATAAAGTTCAGAAAGCTGTGCGCCACACACTAACACTTTATCACCTACTGAAAATCGCTGATCAGAAGAGGTAACGACTACACCTGATAGATCAATCCCCCCCACTAAAGGATAAGTACGTAATATTTGGCCTTTACCCGTTGCGGCAAGAGCGTCTTTGTAGTTAATATCAGAATAGGCGACTTTAATAACAACTTCACCTTCAGTTAACTGTGCTAAAGATATCTGCTCGAAACCACTACGAATTGATTTATCTTCGTTTCGGTGAATGCGAAATGCGGTAAATTTTTCAGGTATATTCATTGTAACGTAATGCCTTATTTATAAAAGTAGTTAAAGAACATACCCAAGTGTTTGAGCATGCACTAGGCGACTTTAGTATTAATCATACCAATCAGCATGGAATTAAAGTCGCCAAACAACTTACATATTTCGACGGTATTGACCACCAACATCAAACAATGCATTAACAATTTGTCCCAGCGAGCACACTTTACAAGCACTCATCATATGTTCAAATAGGTTTTCATGTTTAATGGCAGCGGCTTGAAGAACCGATAAGTCTTTATTTGCTTTATCTGCATGTGCTACATGCAAATTTGCTAACATATCAATTTGATAGTGCTTTTCTTCCTCAGTAGCACGAATAACTTCTGCAGGAATGACTGTTGGCGAACCTTTAGAACTTAAGAAGGTATTTACGCCAATGATTGGGTATTCACCCGTATGTTTAAGGTTTTCATAATACAAGCTTTCTTCTTGAATTTTACTGCGTTGGTACATCGTTTCCATCGCCCCTAATACACCACCACGCTCTGTAATACGATCAAATTCAGTTAACACCGCTTCTTCGACGAGTTCAGTTAACTCTTCGATAATAAATGAGCCTTGGATAGGGTTTTCATTTTTCGCTAGCCCTAACTCTCGGTTAATAATTAATTGAATTGCCATGGCGCGACGAACGCTATCCTCCGTTGGTGTTGTGATTGCTTCATCATACGCGTTGGTATGTAACGAGTTACAGTTATCATATATTGCATATAACGCCTGCAATGTGGTGCGAATATCGTTAAAATCAATTTCTTGCGCATGTAACGAGCGACCAGAGGTTTGAATGTGATACTTCAACATTTGTGCACGAGCATTTGCGTTATACTTCATTTTCATGGCTTTTGACCATATTCTACGAGCTACGCGACCAATTACAGCATATTCAGGGTCAATACCATTTGAAAAGAAAAATGACAGGTTTGGTCCAAATTCATTGATGTCCATCCCTCTACTTAAGTAATATTCTACAAACGTAAAACCATTCGCTAAGGTTAATGCTAACTGCGTGATTGGGTTAGCACCTGCTTCTGCAATATGATATCCAGAGATAGAAACTGAATAAAAGTTACGAACACCTTTATCAATAAAATACTCTTGCACATCCCCCATTAGACGCAATGCAAATTCGGTAGAGAAAATACAAGTATTTTGCGCTTGATCTTCTTTTAATATATCGGCTTGCACTGTACCGCGAACTTGCGTCAATGTTTTCGCTTTTATTTCGCTGTAAACATCGGCTGGTAAAACTTGATCACCAGTTACCCCCAATAGCATTAGCCCTAAACCGTCATTTCCTTCTGGTAACGCTCCTTGATAGCTTGGCTTTTCACCTTCTTTACCTTTATAAATCGCCTTAATCTTTGCTTCAACTTCTTTTTCCAGTTGATGCTCTTTGATATAAAGTTCACATTGCTGGTCAATGGCAGCATTTAAAAAGAAACCTAAGAGGATTGGTGCAGGACCATTAATAGTCATCGATACAGATGTAGCAGGATCTGCTAAGTTAAAACCTGAATAAAGTTTCTTTGCGTCATCTAAACAACATATTGAGACCCCTGCATTACCAATTTTTCCGTAAATATCAGGTCGAATATCAGGGTCATTACCATAAAGCGTTACTGAGTCAAATGCTGTTGACAATCGTTTTGCTGGCATGCCTTTAGATACATAATGAAAACGACGATTAGTTCTTTCTGGACCACCTTCACCGGCAAACATACGCGTAGGGTCTTCACCTTCACGTTTAAAAGGAAATAAACCAGCAGTATAAGGAAACTCACCAGGAACGTTCTCTTGCAAGCTCCATCTAAGAATATCCCCCCAGCCCTGATACTTAGGTAAACACACTTTTGGAATATCCAACTGAGATAATGATTTAGAGTGGGTTTCTATCGACAGTTCTTTATTTCGAACTTGGAATTTAAAAAGTGGTGCTTTGTATTTTTCAACTTTTTCATGCCACTGTTCTATTATCAATTTATTTTTTGGGTCGAGCTCTAACGCGACGGTATCAAAAAGTGTTTGAAGATTTTCAGCGAGTGCCTTGCCAGTTTCTTCATTGCTTTCATTGGCCGCATTCATGGCTTGTTGAATACCATAAAGCTTTTGTGCAACGGTTGCTTGAGCTTCTACCCATTCATCATAACCGCGGTTATTATCTGCAATTTCAGATAAATAACGTGTACGTTTGCCTGGAATAACACTTGCTTTTTCCGCTTGAGTTCCTTCAAGCGCTAGCACGTCAGCTTTTAATGCATCTGATTTTTGCGCCAATTCACTGATCACTTTATTATAAAGCTCTGTCATACCGCGATCATTAAATTGAGAAGCAATCGTGCCAAAAACAGGTACTTCGTCATCACCTGCTTCAAACATGCCACGATTACGTTTGTATTGCTTTTTAACATCACGTAATGCATCTTGCGCACCGCGTTTATCGAATTTATTTACCGCTATGATGTCGGCAAAGTCGAGCATATCTATCTTTTCTAATTGTGTAGCAGCACCATATTCTGGCGTCATTACATAGAGTGATACATCTGAATGTTCTTCAATTTCAGTATCTGATTGGCCAATACCTGAGGTTTCAAGAATAATTAAATCAAAATCAGCTGCTTTTAAAATATCTAACGTATCATTAACATAAACAGATAAGGCTAAATTTGATTGGCGAGTTGCAAGAGAGCGCATATACACACGGTCATTGTTTACTGCATTCATACGAATTCTATCGCCAAGCAGTGCACCACCTGTTTTTCGTTTAGAGGGATCAACCGAAACGATAGCAATTTTATTGTCTTGGGTTGCTAACAAAAACCGCCTGATTAACTCATCCACTAAAGAAGATTTACCCGCGCCACCTGTACCTGTAATACCAAGAACGGGTGTTTTACTCACTGATGCAATTTTTTTAATTTTATCTAATGCTGTTTTATTTTCTTCTGGGGCATTTTCTGTTGCGGAGATTAAGCGTGCAATAGCTTGTTTATCGTTTTTCTTTAGATTGGCTACATCATCTTTTTTAACATTGACGCCTGTTTTAAAGTCGCAACGCATGATCATATCATCAATCATGCCTTGTAAACCAAGCTCTCTACCGTCATCAGGAGCATAAATACGTGTAATACCGTATTCGTGTAGCATCTTAATTTCTTCAGGTAATATTACACCACCACCACCACCAACAATGCGAATGTGCTCACAGCCACGTTCTTTTAACAAGTCATACATATATTTAAAGTATTCGTTGTGCCCACCTTGATAAGAGGTCATGGCGATTGCATTTGCATCTTCTTGAATAGCCGTATTCACAACTTCTTCTACACTACGGTCATGACCAAGGTGAATGACCTCTACACCACTCGCCTGCAAAATTCTGCGCATTATATTGATCGCGGCATCGTGACCATCAAATAAAGAAGCTGCTGTTACAACGCGTACTTTATTTTTTAATTGATATCTTTCTGTCGTCATATTGGGTCTCTTTAGTTAAGCAATGTTACTTACTATTTTTTGCAACATCTAACTACAGGCGTTGAACTACAACTATTGATCACATTTGCTAATTTCGCTAATCGTCAACGCGATCTTAATGAAAAGTAATAATTTTTTTGTGCCTGCTTGTTATTACAGTTTCTATCTTGAAACCATTAAATCACATATAAAGTAAGGACAACATTGATATTATTGTTTCAATGATGGACTATATTGTTATTATTGACATGGTTTCTAAAACAATGAATACCGTATATACAACACGCTCATTCGCCGATATTCGCTTAATCATTCCTAAGTTCTTGTTAGAAAAGTTAAAAGTGCACCCTTTAACGGCAGGGCTTTACCCTACTGCCCTCGGCAAATACTCACAACAATATTTCACCACCATTGAACAAGCTCGTGCAGACCAGCACCAACTTATTTATTGCCAATATGGTGAAGGTATTTTGAGTTACAAACATAAAAAACGCACGGTAAAGCGTGGCGATCTTGTATTGATATCACCTAACCAACCTTTTCAATACCAACGAAAAAGTGGTAGTAAAAATGCCGTTTATTGGATTCATTTTACAGGAAAATTAGCTGATGATTTCGCAGAACGTTTATTAATGAAAATGGAAGATGGTTTAGGTTTTGTTAATGTACAAGAAAATATCTATAAAGATTACGATAACCTGATTGCCTTAGGTAGCAGAGGCTATACAGCAACCAACGTTATCCATGCCGTTCATGTACTACAACAAACGTTAAGCTTTTTAGCGCTGCAATTGAGAATAGAGTCGTTTAATAAAGGTTCTAGCTTTAGTATTGACGCTATAGACGACTTAATGAGAGACAACCTGAGT
Source organism: Thalassotalea sp. PP2-459 (assembly GCF_001913705.1). GTDB lineage: Bacteria > Pseudomonadota > Gammaproteobacteria > Enterobacterales > Alteromonadaceae > Thalassotalea_C > Thalassotalea_C hakodatensis. The sequence continues at coordinate 6,952 of NZ_MKQD01000041.1, forward strand.
CAAGAGCTGAATTTAGATACCCTCGCCCACTATAGCCAACTATCAAAATTCCATTTTGCTAAAAAGTTTAAAGAACTCACAGATACATCACCTATACAGTACTTTATCAATATGAAGATGCAACAAGCCTGTTTTCAACTAGATAATACGACAGAAACCATCAAGCAGATTGGCGAATCATTAGGATATGGTGATCCCTATTATTTTTCACGGTTATTTAAAAAAGTTGTTGGAATGTCACCAAAACGATATAGAGGAAATTAGAAAGCATTAATAACGAATAAAATAGATAACGATATTGCATTCACGAACATATGCGGAATTAGTGCCGCTGAGAAACCTTTAATACTCGAGTATTTATACCAAACGATATAACTATGGCTGAAGATATAAAAATTCCAAAAGGTGCCAAAGACTTTCATCGGTGAAATTAATCCATGTAAAAAAGCCCAAGTCAATGATGAAACCAAACAAATTTGCCAATTACACAATGAGGTTTTAAGAAGACTTTTCAAAAAGACAATTAACAAAAATGTTTCAACAATTGGCGCAAAAACAACAGTACCAAATATGTCAAATATGGACATCTTAGGTTTAGAAAAAGCAACTAAAAGTTCGATTTGTAATAAAGTTGCACTGTGGAACACAATTGACACTATTAACAAAGAACCAAAAAATGCAGACAAGCTAGCTATACAAACCGAGATTGCGAAAGAATTATTTCGATTGGGTAAAATAAAGGTCTTCATAAATAAAATATGAAAGGAAGAGTCACCTCTACCTTAACAATTATTAACCGTGAAAGCCCCCCGTGTATCTACTGGGAGACAGTGGACGTCCGCTCGCCAAGGCTATTTTAAGTCCTTCCCAAGCTAATTGGAAAGCAGCCAAGGAATTATCCACCGTTTACACTTTTTATCTCATTTATATTCAAATCTCGCATTGTATTATCTCCATATAGTTGCCCTTCATTGGGCATGCGATTCGTTGTTTCTTATACTGAATCAACAGTTTATTTACTCACTAAAATTAACTTATATGTTGTTAATAAAAGTCAGTCTCTCTTTATCTATAATGAAGTAACATAAGCATCACTTTATTAGAAAATCCCTTGAGTCTAAGCTAAATAATTCATTACACATCCATCTATATTCCAGCAATATGGTTTGAGAAATCGTGATTAAAAATCTATAAGTGCTGATCATTTCAATCTTATATTCCCAATAGGCCGACAGAATTAATGTAGCAGCGAATTACATCCTTTTATAGCCAAGCGCAATTTCATTTGAAGATAAAACTAGTAAGTAACATTAGTATTGTCAAATTTTAACTTTAAAATTAAATAATAGTTCACCCATACAATATTATATCAATATGAAGATGCAACAAGCCTGTTTTCAACTAGGTAATACGACAGAAACCATCATGCAGATTGGCGAATTATTAGGATATGGTGATCCCTATTATTTTTCACGGTTATTTAAAAAAGTTGTTGGAATGTCACCAAAACGATATAGAGGAAATTAGGGTTTATATTATAAAAAAAACCGTAAATACCGAGGTATTTACGGTGGCATATATTAGGGAAAGTCTAATTTGCCTACGTGTGAACTGTGTCACTTTTTCTCATTTTTATTCTTTTTAATAGTTTCATTAATCATATGAAGTAACCCCAAGTTAGCTGGCACGTCTTGCGATAGTTCCCAAATCATAACGCCAGCTCCTAACTGCAAAGCTAATTCAGTTTTTGCTTTGATGGTTTGGTAGCCATTAAAGGTAATGTAATCGCAATCAGCACAATTGTTACCAATTAGATCGCCCTTGCTTTTTTCAGGCCCAAACTCACCAAAAATATCATCGAATGTATAGTTTTTCTTATATTTTCCAAAGCCATAACCATAAAAAGGTAGGCCTAATATTAATTGCTTTTTACTGAGTCCTTTATTTCGCCATAGTGCTAAGTCAGCTTCCGCTTTCGCTAATGTAGAATGCTCAACACCTACACTTCCCCACGTTGGACCTACAGCGTCATATGACATGACAGAAACGAAATCAAAAAGAGGTAAAGTAGATTCTGGTAACATTCCACCAATGTAAGAACCCGTCGCCGCGGTAAGTAACTTGTCATGTGCCATCAAGCTTTGTTTTAATGACTTAATGAAAGGTAAAAAATCTCCGTTGTTATCAATGTCAGTTAACATTTTACTTTCAATATCGATATCCAAACCATCGAATCCTAGTTCATGCACAAAGGCCAACACGTTCTTTATCGTTTTGTCGCGATTTTCTGATAATAAGAGTGTGCGCCAATCCCCGGCACAAGATGGATAAGCTGCTCCGCCAATAGATACAAGAACTTTGACATTTGAACGATGAGCTTTCTCAAGCAAATGCTCAATTTCGCTTACCCTTAAAGGAAAACCATGTTGTCCAGTCATACAGCTCGGTTGATTATTTTCGATGAACTCCCCTTGTTTATTTGGGTGTAAAAAAGCTAACGTTAAATGCGTAACCTTTGATAAATCTATCCGTTCAAGTTGATTCTCTATACCATGGTAACTCGGTATATAGCCTATTATCATTGGTGTTGCATGCGCGCTAAAAGGCAACGCTAGCATTACCCCAACCACAACAAAGATGTTTTTTAGAAATTTATACATAATTCAATAAACCTTGTTTACCTCATCAGTTATTCTGATGCAATTTAAAGCAAAATAAGCGGCTTGAATCCCATCAAGTCACCATAAAGCTCTTTTTAAGATGAAAATTAATTTAAGCTTGCCATTTTCTCAGATGGAAATATGCCATCGACAGCCAATAAAATAGCGTTACCCGAGAAAGTTGTTAAATTCTTGTAACTCATTTATTCGCCCGGCAATGCTGATGAATAAAATCACTGTGCAATGGCATTGTGCTCACCGTATCTTTAATCAATTGCGCATTTTTCATGAGCATATTGGCGAGTTTTTGAGGATCAAATCCATCGATCAAGGGGTAATATTTATTAGGACGAATATGCATGCCTTCTAGAACGGCGCACCAACTATTTTTAGTGAAAAAATCCCCATAAACACTTTTAAGTTCACCACGCTTTTTAAAAATAGATAAGGTCTCATTAAGGCTTTCAGGAATTGGCATTTGCTGACACATCTGCCAAAAGTCAGTATCAGCACGCTGGGCAGTTGCATAATGCAGAATAATAAAGTCTCGTATTTCTAAATAATCTAGATCCATTTTTTGATTAAACATTTGCTCGTTTTGCTCATCAAAGTCAGTATCTGGAAAATGCTGAGAAAAATTAACGAGTGTTTTATATACTAAATGAATCGCTGTTGACTCTAGTGGCTCTAAGAAGCCTCCTGCTAATCCTAATGCAAGACAGTTTTTATGCCATACTTTTTCTCTTTTACCTGTGGTAAATGGAATAACGTTAGGCTCAGTCAGTATTTTACCTTGCACATTGTTGGTCAATGTTTTTATTGCTTGTTCATCAGTGCAATATTTGCTTGAAAAGACATAACCATTACCCGTTCGATGTTGTAGCGGAATAGTCCATGACCAACCAGCAGCTTGTGCTTTAGCAATGGTATAAGGTACAGGAGGCTGGTCAGTTTGTGTTTGGATAGTTACAGCACGATCACAAGGTAAGTATTTTGACCATTCTTCAACAGGAATACCTAACGCCTTTTCTATAAGCAGTGCTTTAAACCCAGTACAATCAATAAAAAAGTCACTGGTGATTTGTTTTTTACAATCAGTATGCAGTTGATCAATAAAGCCTTGTTCGTTTAGCACCACATCGCTAACAGTCGCTTCTATTCTCTCTACACCTCGTTGCAGACAAAGTTCTCTTAAAAAACGAGTTACTTGTGATGCGTCTAGGTGTAAAGCTGACGAACTGTTAGCTATCACCCAATCTTTCGTCTGTTTAGGCTTCAGGACGAAACGGTTATGCTTTGCCATTTCTGCATTAACGGAATAGTCCATTAAGGAAGCTTTATTCCCTTCTGATAAGGACTTAAGCCAAACCTGATAAAAATCAAAACCATTTAAAGACCTTCCTATATGGCCAAATGGATGAAAATAATGCTCATTTACCGCGTACCAGTCATCAAAACGAATACCTAATTTGAAGGTCGCAGAGGTTGCTTTGATAAATTCTTTCAGATCTATTTGACTAGCATTTAAAAAGTCAATGATAGAAGGAACGGTAGATTCACCAACACCGATAGTTGAAATATCGGGTGATTCCACTACAGTGGTCTTAATTTGACACCCTTTAAGTAGGTTAGATAGTAGCGATGCAGCCATCCAGCCTGCCGTGCCACCACCCACAATACAAATTGAATTAATACCTTTTTGCATGCTAATACCGCGTTATTTCGTTATGGAGATGTTAATATTTAATACTAATTGACATAAGGATGCTACTCAGTAGGTACTGAGTAGCATCCTATTATCAAATCACTTATCGTTAAAAGCTCCCTCTAAGCGTTAACGCATAACGACGGTCTGTGGTAAAAGTAAAGGCATTAGTTAAGGTACCTTCCTGATTTTGTTGATACTTAGTGTTGGTATCTTCGCCAAGTACATTACTCACTTCAAAGCCTACTTTAAAGTTGTCAGTAAGGTTGTAGTGAATGCTGAAATCCATGAGGCCTTGAGCTTCTGAATACACAGGTACAAATTCAGTTGACTCACGTAGTGCCAATAAATATTCCGAACGCCATGTGTAAGCTAAGCGTGCTGAGATACCTTCATATTCATACATACCAACAATATTTACATTTTGATCAGAGTAACCTACCAATGGCAAATCGCTGAACTGTCGGAAAGAATTACGTCCGTCAGGTGCTTCTAGCGAGCCATTCGAGAAACGTGATTGTAACGATGGGTTTTGATTTGGATCTTCAAGTCCATCTTGGTCGATAAAGGTATAATTCAACTGTAAGCCTAAACCTTTCCATGCACCGGGAAGCATATCGTAGAACTGGGTATATGAAACTTCATAACCTTGAATCGTTCCAGAGCCTTCATTACTTGGGCCATAAGCTGATACGGTATAGTCTTGACCATTCGCTTCAACCGTTGATGCGAAGGATTTATTTCGAATAATACCGTCTAGCTTTTTATGAAATAAACCAAACGTTAACGAACCTGTTTCTGAAAAGTACCATTCAGCTGTTAAATCCAAATTCACCGATTCTTCAGGATCTAAATACGGGTTACGTGCATTAGCGGTAATTTCAATGTTTTTGTAGTCAACAACAGGGTTTGTCTCTTCATTTTCTTCTAGATTAGGATCTTGAAGCACGCTTTCAGCATTTAAACTGACAAACATTTTGTTCACTGAATCTGTTAAACTCGGGAAGTAAATCCCTTTTGACGCACCAAATCGCACAACCACATCATCGCCAATACCAAAGTTTAGGTTTAAACTTGGCAGCACTGTTGAGTAGTTATGTTCTACCGTTGAGAAAAATGCTTCACCGGTAGATAAACTGACAAGCTCAGGGTAAAGATCTTCCCACACTTGACGTCGAGCAGTCCCTTCTTGGCTGACAGATGCAGGTGCAGGTAGTGTAACGGCACCTGTCGATTCAAGATCATAATCAACTGAACGTAAGCCAACATTACCGGTCAAATAAATATCATTCGATAAATCAACTTCGAAATCTGCACGTAAGTAAAACTCTGTACGTTGTGTGTTAGTTTCACTGATATGGCGCGCAGCAAAAGGTCCATCTACCCTGCCGGTCATATCTTCGTACGGAATCGCACAATCTCCGCTTTGATCCCACGCATTATCGAGTGAGAAATACGTACCGCAACCATCACGTAATGTTTGATCAAAATTTTCGGTAAGATCCATCCTTGGGAATAAATAGCTAGTGAATGGGCCTTGTACGGTATGACCTCGGAAATGATCTTTAAATTCAACACGTTCAAATAGCTCAGGTGCAACTTGTGGTGAAGAAAGGTAGGCTTCGTCCGCTTCCCACCGTTTGTTCAACGGCTGCCAACCTTCGTATTCCGTATTTCGAGCAATTAAATTTTTGTCTGAGTAAAACGCGCCAGCATAAACTTTGGTAAACATGCCCTTTTCAATGACATATTCTAGATCAAGTTTAAAGGAGTCTGATTCAGCATCATTGACTTCTAGCTGTGGTAAACCTGAGTATAAGCTCAATACTGGATGGGTATATTCAAGATCGCCTTCTTCATTTGTTATAGGACCTTCAACATCTGGTGGGTTAGAGATACCACTGTTGAGAAATTCCACCGATGGCGTTTCATTACGAAGATCTAAGAAAAACGGCGCATATTGATCAGTATAAGCACCACCACGAACTGAAGCCGTTAGTTGATAATTATCAACAGTGCGTTCAGAGTCAACGTTTTGGTAATCAAAGTGAACCGTTAAGTTATCGGTCGCTTTAAACCTAACATTAATAGACGTATCTGCAATCTCGCTTTCTGTATTGTTATAACGAGAAGAAAAGTTATGGTGATATTGACCTGTTGTTAAATCACCAACACCTGATGTTACATAACCATTTTCATCAACCGTTAATGGATAACGATTGCTTCCTGCACCCCACTGGATACCGTCTGGCACAGCTGATACGAAGCCACGTTCACCATTAAAGATCACATATTCGCGCCAATCTAACGATGCTTTCGAGTAAATATGCTCTACCGTCACTAACGTTCTTTCATCTGGGCTTTCCCACTGCACTGATGCGGTTAAACCGGTGCGTTTACGCTCATTTTCTGCCGTTGTGATCGTCAACGCTGCTGGCGTATAATAAGTAACACCATCTGGTTGACCCTCTACTGGGCCGCCTTCATATGGAGGAACATAATTTGCCTCATCTTCTTCGGTATAAAGACTTGACGGTTCACAAGTTCCGTCCCAAGACTGCACAGAAAGCGAACAAGGACCGTCCCAATAGCCAGCTACTATACCTGGTCCCCTCAACTCGCCCCAGTTTTCATAATGAAATGGAACAGGGCCTCGACTATGATAATTACCTAAACCAAAACCATCACCTTTAGTTTTAAATTCAGATCTAGAACCCGCAACTAAAATGCCCCATTTACCTGAATTTGTTTCCCAGCTATCAGAAAGTAACATATTAAATGAAGGTGTTGCCTCTTCACGATAATCGCCATAATTTGCTTTAGCGCCAAAAGCAAACACACGCTCATCAGAGTCAAACGGTTTACGCGTAATAAGGTTAACGGTACCTGCAATACCGCCTGAAATTAGATCAGCGGTTTGGTTTTTAACAACTTCTACAGCTCCTAGCAATTCCGCCGGAAAGTCTTCATAACTTAACCCACCGTTTGGATTTGCACTAAACGCGCCTCGGCCATTAATTTCACTACGTACGCGATCTAAACCACGAACTAACACGCCTGTTCCTTCATCCGCAAAGTGCTTAGGATCATCTGAAGCAGCAAACCGTTCAATAGTAACGCCCGGAACGCGTTGTAAAGCTTCAGTTACTGATTTATCTGGCAATGCACCAATATCTGTCGCGGTAATAACATCCTTAACCGTATCAGCCATACGTTTAAGGTCTTGAGCTGAAGCAATACTTTTTCGTATTCCCAATACCTCAATAACTTCAACATTTTCATCTTCAGCTTTTTTGCTGTCTGTTTCTTCTTGATAAGCGATGGCAGAATGCGAGTAAGCTAACGCACTACAAACGGCTATCGATAATAAGTTTTTATTGAATTTTTTAGTCATGTTCCACTCTCATTTGCTTATAGTTTTTTTAATGGGCGCTTTGGTGTTATTAACATACTCGTGCTCGTTACAATACTTGCTTAGTTTTTCTGCATATTATTAACAACATTTGACAGCGCTGTCACCCTGATTTTGACTATATCAAGCACAATGACACAAGGATATATCAACAAACGGATCATATCATGAAATGTAACAAAACAAAAAACAAATGATTGTTTTATAAGGTTTTTTTGTTCATTTCCATTGCTTTGACATTCATGAAATGTACTAGGATTCAATAAAAATAATGGTAACAGGAGAGGTAAAATTGAATATAAGTATTATGAAAACCACTGAGGAAAATGCTCTTTAAGCATCGGAACATAGGTTCTGCTTACTGGTATTTTTACTGAACCAATTTCAAGTTCAAACTTCAATTTAGCTACTGTATTTATTCTATCCACTTTTTTGGGATTCACTAAATATGAGCGATGCACTTGCACTAAGGCGACATCATCAAAATACTGCTTGATTGAGCGTAATCGCATGGAGATATAACGGGGTTCTTTAAGTGATTGAATGTAAATTCCCGTATAACCTGATTCAGCCTTAAGATACTTTATTCTATCTTTATAGCGTGTTAACTCATAAAGTTCTGCTAATATAGAAGGCTCTTTTAATAACGATTGAATCGCCTTTTGCACCATTAATGTTTGGTACACTAACACTTGTATTAATTGTTGTTCAGCTTCGCTCAATTTTTCCTGCGTAATAACTTCTACAGTAACGTCATCTGAATTAACCAATATTTCGTGCCGAGAGGTTAAAGACTCTTTGCCAAGTTTACTGACAACTTGTTCGTGGTGAAAAACGCGTACTTTCGCTTCTTGTTGTAATATGTCAATAAAGTACTGACACGCTTGTTCTAAACCTTTATAAATATCTTTACTCGGAGCTGCCGACATATTAAAGGAGGTTATCGCCGCAAATAACGTTGAATATTCCTCGATATGCGTTGAACTTGCATGAGGTATCACATCATGACTAGCTGATTCGTCTTCAATATTATCAGCGACTAAATTATCGGTTGATAAGGGCGAAAGGTGTTGATCAAATGTAAAGGCTAAAGAGCCAATATGCTGTTCATCATTCACGATAACATCATTATTAATAAGCACAGATAACAAGCCTTTTTCCCTATCCAAACGCATTGAGAAATCTAATAATTTAGCTTGATGAAATAACGTATTTAACCTTGTATGATTAATTTGATTGTTATCAGTGTTTACGAGTAATGTAATATTTAGCTGTATAGTTTGCTCAAGCGCAATAATATCTAGTGTTATGTTTTCGTTTGTGCTTTTCTGTAATATCACATAATCACATAAGTAATAAAGAAATTGCTGAAACCTGTCTGGATTCACAAGCAGTCTGGCTTTTATCTGTTTATTCCATGTTAATCGCCTATTACTTTCGACTTCTAACAAAATATCAACATTTTGAATGACTTGTTGAAGGCTAACAATTTCTTTAAATGATTGATTAACTGAAAAATTTAGTTTGGTTTCCGAAATAATAGAAGAAATAGGTAGTAATACTTCTGAAGATAATTTAGCAAGGGACTCAACCTGTTCAGTAGATAATAGTGCTTTTTCTTGTGCGCTTTTAGCGACTGTAACAACATTAAGTAAAGGCCATTCAATACTCTGCATCCAATACTGCAACCTATTAAACTGTTGTTTTTCATGAAATAATTCATTATTTTTTTTATTTTGCCAATAAACGAACATAACTAAGCCAATAAGAATAACAGCTAGCATTTGAAACAACACGATCAATGCATTACGATTTTCATGCCAAAACTGAATCAACTGATAATATCGACTTTTCAAAAAGTGGAACTGATCAAAAACATTAAATAATGCGGCATCGCCATGATGTAACTGGATAATTGCCACACCGGCCAGGTGGTTTTCTTTTACGTAGTCAGCTTTAGCCGCTATAGCTTTAGCGCCTTCATAGGTTATAAAATGTCCGCCATATTTATTAGGGTTATACACATAGTCTGTTTTGCCCACATCATCCCAATAATGTCGGTATTCGCCAGTAGCTAAGAAATACGTTAAATTCTTTTGATTGTATATCCCTGTAGCACCACTGCTTTTACTGTCCCAACTTCCCCAACTTAATGTTTGATGCGGTTGTTTAAAGCCATTATTTTTTGCTGGAACCCCTTCCCAACCAACAGCAAAAGAGGCAATTGAAATGACGATTTTTTCTTGTTTGACACCATACCCCACCATAGTACTTACAACAGAATCTACAGAGCGTTCACCTTGTGCAGCATAAAGTGCTGATTGCGGCTCAGCTAATTCCCCTATATCGCCTGGTAACCGTGTAACGTCAACTACAATAACATCAGCACTATTACTGAGTAAGCTTGCATCCCATGCATTTTCTAATGAGTAAGGTGCTAATACCGCTTGTAACCAACAATCTATGCTCATCTGTTCACACTGACGTTTAATTTCAGCGAGTAATAAATTTAAATGTTTACCATCTTCTTTACGGTAACTAGTAATTTCTGTGCTAGAAGCGCGATATATCGGAAACTGCCAGTCAATTTCAATTCCATCAAATTGATATTTCTGCATAAACTGTATCGCACTTTTTGCTAGCTTAGCTCTTCCATTTGGCGAAGCAGCTATTGAAGAAAAGTGCTCAGATCGCCCCCAACCACCAATGCTTATTATTGCTTTTAATTCAGGTTGACGTTTTTTTACCTTTGTTAATTGCCCAAAGCTACCGAGAAATCGATCGTTTCTATCAGCCCCTGGGTAAAGAAACTCAATATCAGCATACGAATCGCCAAGAATAACCTCACCATCTTTGGTTAAGTCGGCACTTTTATAGACAAAGTGTGTCATTAAATGTGTAGGTAGATCTCGAATATGAATGTTTGGGCTATAGACTGACCACTGTGAATAGTAGCCCATAATAACAGGTGGTTTATTCTGTTCAGCATGGTTTATCGCTGACACATTGGCAGTATATAATAGAAATATTGAAAAAATAGACGAACAGAACAAGCGCAATGATTGTTTGTGAAAAAGAAAAGAGTCTTTAAAAGTTATTAACATTTATCTGAAATTGATGCATTTCAAAAGCATATATTATTTTAATTGTTCGTGTAGCATAACGAAAAACACAATTGATGTGAATAAATATTCCATATAATTGATTAATCATTTTAAATGAATGACAACCTTTGTTTTAAGGCAATCTCATTTAATACAATGGTTAATTTCTTATCTAAAATTGCTGCTAGTATAGATTTTTTTTGTTTCGCTAGTTCGATTTCTGTACCGGTCAATTGAACATAGCATTGATATTTACATTGTTCATCATGATAAGCAAAATGCACATCATCGGCTAAAACGATAAACTCATCTGCAACGGGAAATAGTTGTTTTGGAAAAAACGGCTCGCTATTAACCGAAAACTCAATGGTTAATTCCTGTTCTGGATCAGAAAACCACCCTGCGGTCATCGCAATAAAATTTAATTGCGCTTCTAATTTATTTACCACCGAGCTAATGTTAGCTAACGATTTTTTAGCTTCATCAGCAGCCTTAATCTCAATAGGTAGTGCTTCAGACATTATTGCAAGCATAGTGTTATAAAATTGACAGTTATAATAAGTACTATACGTTTATTCAAAAGCCATACCAACAAAAAAACCACTTAAAAAATTAAGTGGTTTTTAAAAGTCATTTCAATAACATCAATCAATGAATTTATAACAATTAGATCATTTCTAACGCAATTGCCGTTGCTTCACCGCCACCAATACACAATGAAGCCACGCCTTTTGATAAACCTTTATTTTTTAACGCATGAATTAACGTTACCATGATACGCGCACCACTTGCCCCTAAAGGATGACCAAGCGCACATGCCCCACCATTAACGTTAACCTTTTCAACATCAAGAGATAAAGACTTAATCGCTAACATAGTTACCATGGCAAACGCTTCATTGATTTCCCAAAGTTCTACCTCATCAGTAGTCCAATTTGCTTTATCTAATACTTTTTTCATTGCCCCTACAGGCGCAACGGTAAATTCAGCAGGCTTTTGTGCATGCGTTGCATGAGCAACGATTTTACATAAAGGTGCTAAACCGCGTTTTTCAGCTTCTGATTGCTTCATCATCACCAAGGCTGCAGCACCATCAGATATTGAACTAGAGTTAGCCGCTGTAATGGTACCGTCTTTTTTGAACGCTGGGCGTAATGAAGGAATTTTGTCCGGACGAGCATTCCCCGGCTGTTCATCAGTATCAAAAATAATCTCGCCTTTACGTGATTTAATGGATACAGAAGCTATCTCTTGGTTAAAAGCACCACTGTCAATTGCTGCATTTGCTCGAGATAATGAGCGAATGGCATAGTTATCCATTTCTTCGCGGGTAAAGCTTGCTTCATCAGCAGTTTCTTGAGCAAAACACCCCATTGAAATACCATCATAAGCATTTTCAAGGCCATCAATCATCATGTGATCAAGCAATTGTCCGCTACCCATTTTAATCCCGGAACGGCCAGAAGCTAGTAGATGAGGAGCATTGGTCATACTCTCCATACCACCAGCAACAGCAACATCGATAGAACCAGCAAATAATGCATCATGTGCTTGCATAGCCGCCTTCATACCTGAACCACATACTTTATTAATAGTGGTACAAACGGTTGAAAGATCTAAGTCAGCTTCAAGTGCAGCTTGGCGTGCTGGTGCTTGTTTTAAACCAGCGGGTAATACACAGCCCATAACGACTTCATCAATTTGGTCAGCACTTAAGCCTGATTCAGCAACAGCGGCTTTAATTGCCGTTGCACCAAGGTTTGGTGCAGTTACCGCTGACAATCCACCTAGGAAGCCTCCCATAGGGGTTCGCTTAGCAGCAACAATAACCACAGGATCTTGCGTAGACATATTATTCTCCAAAAATTAAAACAGTGTCATTTGACTTGTTAAACAGACTAACTCAAATTTACGTTTACGCCAACGTTAACTTAAGCTTTCAAAAGCAGAAAAGTACCACACAGTGTATTAGAAAATTTCCACTATGCGTATCACACTATAGTCACATATGAGGAGAATAAGGTAGCCAAACCAAAAAGGAAGTTTACGTAAACGTAAAGTTCATGCTATGTTATCGACACTATTATTCATAATGGGTGCGAAATGAGCAAGAAAAATAATGCAACCTACTCTATTGGCGAGTTAGCCAAAGAGTTTGATGTGACTACACGAAGTATACGTTTTTACGAAGATCAAGGGTTAATTCACCCGACACGTAAAGGTCAAACAAGAATTTATAACCAAAGAGACAAAGTTCGTCTAAAGTTAATTTTACGCGGTAAACGTCTAGGTTTCTCATTAGCTGAAACAGGAAGATTGTTTGAGCTTTATGATGCCGATAGATCAAGTGCAACACAATTAACAACCATAATGAAGTTAATTGCCCAAAAGAAATCTGATTTGACGCAGCAATTAGAAGACATTCAAGCGGTATTAGTTGAGCTTGATGGTTTAGAAGAAAACTGTAAAGACGCGTTGCATAACATAAATAATAAATAATAAATAATAAACGCAATATAACGCACCCATTGCTAGACAAATATTACAATTAAGGAAACAACATGATTTCGACATTTTCATCACTTAATTTCAATCTTGGCGAAACCGTTGAGATGATCCGTAGCCAAGTAAACGCATTCGCCCGCGATGAGATTGCCCCACGCGCTGCTCAAATTGATATAGACAACGAATTTCCTGCTGATTTGTGGCGTAAATTTGGTGATATGGGTTTATTAGGTATGACTGTTGAGGAACAGTATGGAGGTTCTGAATTAGGCTATTTAGAGCATGTTGTTGCCATGCAAGAGATATCTCGCGCTTCCGCTTCAGTAGGACTGAGCTATGGTGCTATGTCAAATTTATGCTTAAACCAGTTACGAAAAAATGGTAGTCACGAACAAAAATTAAAATATTTACCTAAATTATGTACTGGTGAACATATCGGCGCACTCGCTATGTCTGAACCCAATGCAGGTTCTGATGTAGTCAGCATGAAACTTCGTGCTGAAAAGCAAGGAGATAAATACATTTTGAATGGTAATAAAATGTGGATCACTAATGGCCCAGATGCCCATGTGTTTATTATCTATGCCAAAACAGATGTATCTGCAGGTTCAAAGGGGATTACTGCGTTTATTGTAGAACGAGATTTCCCGGGGTTTAGTCGCCATCAAAAGCTCGATAAATTGGGTATGCGCGGCTCTAACACGTGTGAACTTGTGTTTGAAAATTGCGAAGTACCCGCTGAAAACATTCTTGGTGAAGAAGGCAAAGGTGTTCGTGTATTAATGTCAGGTTTAGACTATGAGCGCCTAGTATTATCAGGTGGTCCTTTAGGCATTATGGATGCTTGTATGGATCTCGTTGTTCCTTACGTACATGACCGAAAACAGTTTGGTCAATCTATTGGTGAATTTCAGTTAGTCCAAGGAAAAGTCGCCGACATGTACACACAAATGAACGCTGCTAAGTCGTACGTTTATATGGTAGCGCAAGCCTGTGACCGCGGTGAAACCACACGAAAAGACGCCGCAGCAGTCATTTTATATTCTGCAGAGTTGGCAACAAAAATGGCGTTAGATGCTATACAGTTACTTGGCGGAAATGGCTACATAAATGAATTTCCTGCCGGACGATTATTACGTGATGCAAAACTCTACGAAATTGGCGCTGGTACTTCAGAAATTCGCCGAATGTTAATTGGTCGCGAGCTTTTTAACGAGAGTAAGTAACCCTAAACGCAAGGCTGATAAAACCATAAGTCTTGCGTTGTTCACGCTAAATTTTAGTTGTTAATACAAATATTAAGGTAGCAACGTGGCTAAGATCATTTCAAAAATTAATTCAAGAAGCCCTGAATTCATCGAAAATGCACAACATATGCAGCTTCAAGTTGACGACTTAAAGCAAAAACTCAATCAAATAAAACATGGTGGTGGTGAACGCAGTCGTGATCGACATCTATCTAGGGGAAAGTTATTACCTAGAGATAGAGTTAATGAATTACTTGACCCAGGTGCTCCATTTCTTGAGCTATCACAATTAGCAGCTTATGAAGTCTATGATGATGATGTACCGGCCGCTGGAATTATTACCGGTATTGGCAGAGTGGGTGGTCAAGAGTGTGTCATTGTAGCTAATGACGCAACGGTGAAAGGTGGTACCTACTACCCACTAACCGTTAAAAAGCATTTAAGAGCACAAACCATCGCACAAGAAAACAATCTACCTTGTATCTACTTAGTTGATTCAGGTGGCGCCAACCTTCCTAATCAAGATGATGTATTTCCCGATAGAGAACATTTTGGTCGTATCTTTTTTAATCAAGCGACGATGTCTGCGAAAGCCATTCCTCAAATTGCCGTAGTTATGGGGTCATGTACTGCCGGTGGTGCTTATGTGCCAGCAATGGCAGATGAATCTATTATTGTAAAAGAACAAGGCACTATTTTTCTCGCTGGCCCTCCTCTAGTAAAAGCCGCTACAGGCGAAGTGGTTTCGGCAGAAGACTTAGGTGGCGCAGACGTACATTGTCGAACCTCAGGTGTCGCTGATCATTATGCACAAAATGATAATCACGCCCTCGAGTTGGCCCGAACTGCCGTTACAAACCTGAACCGTGTTAAGCCTGTTCAAATGGACATCAAGCCGGTAGTTGAGCCAGAGTACCCTGTAGAAGATATTTACGGGATCATCCCAAAAGATACTAAACAGCCCTTTGATATTAGAGAAATTATTGCCCGAATTGTCGACGGCAGCGAGTTTGACGAATTTAAAGCATTATATGGCACAACATTGGTGTGTGGTTTTGCACGCATTTTTGGTTACCCTGTTGGTATTATCGCTAATAACGGTATTCTTTTTGGAGAGTCTGCACAAAAAGGCGCTCATTTTATTGAGTTATGCGCGCAGCGTAAAATTCCATTGGTCTTTTTACAAAATATCACTGGTTTTATGGTGGGCCAACAATACGAGTCCGGCGGAATAGCTAAACATGGTGCAAAAATGGTGACTGCCGTAGCCACGGCACAAGTGCCTAAATTTACCGTCTTAATCGGTGGCAGTTTCGGTGCAGGTAACTATGGTATGTGTGGTCGCGCTTATGACCCACGCTTTCTCTTTATGTGGCCAAATGCACGAATTTCAGTGATGGGTGGCGAACAAGCTGCCGGAGTACTCGCACAAGTAAAACGTGATCAGAAAGAAAAACGCGGTGAAACTTGGTCAACAGAAGCAGAACAATCCTTCAAGCAACCTATTATTGATACGTATGAACATCAAGGGCATCCCTACTATGCATCAGCCCGCCTTTGGGACGATGGTGTTATTGACCCCGCGGACACCCGACAAGTATTAGGTTTAGCTATTTCCGCTTCATTAAATAAAGCCATTGAAGAGACCAAGTTTGGTATCTTCCGTATGTAGGAGGCAACATGAATACACCTGAAAACTCTGTACTTTTTGATGTTGATCGTTATGGTGTTGCAACAGTAACACTCAACACTCCAGACAAGCATAACGCGTTTGATGACACTATCATTGATATATTAAAACGCTTATTCATTGATATTGCTAAACGCAGCGATATTCGCATTATGATTCTGGCCGCAAACGGTAAAAGCTTTTCAGCGGGTGCTGATTTAGCTTGGATGAAGCGAATGGCCAATTATAGTTTTGAAGAAAACCTAAACGATGCCAACAATCTTGCACAAATGCTACACGCATTAAACTTCATGCCACAAACAACCATTGCAAAAGTGCAAGGTGCGGCATTTGGCGGCGCTGTTGGCTTAGCTAGCTGTTGCGATATTGTCATTGCCAGTGACCGAGCTAGCTTTTGTCTAAGCGAAGTAAAACTAGGTCTAATTCCAGCTACCATCAGCCCTTACGTTGTCGCTGCCATTGGTCAAAAAGCAGCTAGGCGATATTTTCAAACCGCAGAAAGGTTTTTTGCTGAAAAAGCAAATCAACTAGGGTTAGTTGATGAAGTCGTCGATCTTGAAGCGCTCGATAACACTGTAAATGATATGGTTTCAACACTTTTAGCGAATGGCCCAGAAGCGATTCAACAAGCAAAACAACTCGCCTTAGATGTCGCTTTTCAAGACATTGACAATAAATTATTAGGTATTACCAGTGAGCGTATCGCCGCTATTCGTGTTTCAGATCAGGGTCAAGAAGGGTTAAATGCTTTTTTTGAAAAGCGTCAGCCACAATGGCAAAAAGTAGATAAGAATGAAGGACAATAACATGCAACATGCTTCAACAATGTTCACTAAGATACTCATTGCTAACCGTGGTGAAATAGCTTGTAGAGTGATTAAAACAGCCCGTAAAATGGGCATTGCTACGGTGGCGGTGTATTCTGACGCTGATGCTAATGCTTTACATGTGAGTATGGCAGATGAAGCTGTTTATCTTGGCCCCTCTCCCTCTCGTGAGAGTTATTTATTATCAGAAAAAGTGATTGCGGCAGCAAAACGTACAGGTGCACAGGCAATACACCCTGGCTATGGTTTTCTCTCTGAAAATGCAGAATTTTGTCGTTTATGTGAACAGGAAAATATTACCTTTATCGGCCCACCAGTTAGCGCTATTGAAGCCATGGGCTCTAAATCTGCCGCGAAAACAATCATGGAAAAAGCACGAGTTCCACTCGTACCAGGTTACCATGGTGATGATCAAACGGAAGCAGTCATTAAAAATGCGGCTGATGACATGGGTTATCCTGTCTTGCTAAAAGCAACTGCTGGCGGTGGTGGTAAAGGTATGCGCCAAGTGTGGAGCGAAGAAGACTTTGCCGAAGGTTTTGCTGCAGCAAAACGCGAAGCAAAATCATCTTTTGGTGACGACACGATGTTAGTGGAAAAATACTTAACACAACCCCGCCATGTTGAAATACAAGTCTTTTGTGATAATCATGACAATGCAGTTTATCTGTTCGAACGTGATTGTTCAGTGCAACGCCGACATCAAAAAGTGATCGAAGAAGCACCTGCATTCAACTTATCGCAAACGTTACGTGAAAAAATGGGTGAAGCTGCAATAAAGTCAGCTAAAGCAATTGGTTACCGAGGGGCAGGTACTGTTGAATTCTTACTTGACCAAGACGGTTCCTTCTATTTTATGGAAATGAATACTCGTTTACAGGTTGAACACCCTGTTACAGAGTTAATTACCAGACAAGATCTAGTTGAATGGCAGCTACGTGTCGCAGCTGATGAAGCCTTACCAAAAACACAAGACCAACTTGAGATCCACGGACATGCTTTTGAAGCACGTATTTACGCTGAAGATGCCAATAATGACTTTTTACCAGCTACCGGCAATTTAAGTTTTCTACGTACGCCACAAGAAAGCAAATATGTTCGAGTGGATACCGGCGTACGCCAAGGTGATGAAGTCAGTGTTTTTTATGATCCAATGATAGCTAAACTTATTGTTTGGGATGAAAATCGTGAAAAAGCATTACAACGTTTAACGAAAGCACTGACAGAATACCGTATTAATGGTGTGGTCACTAATCTCGACTTCCTATATAACTTAGCAACTTGCCGAGCGTTCATAAACCGCAATATTGATACTGGTTTTATCGAAAAACATCACGATGATATTTTTCACGATACCGAGCAAGCACTAACCAACGAATTACCAATGGCTGCTCTGTATTTAGTGCTCTCTTTAGCTGAACGCTCTAAAACACACGCTAAAAGTACGACAGATCCTCATTCTCCTTGGAATCACACCAATGCTTGGCGACTTAATGAAGCCCACATTCATAAGCTAACATTAGCGCATAATGACACTCACTACCCCGTTATTGTTGAGCAAAAGCGAATGGGGAATCGACGCTACTACATAATCACTGTTGAGCATCATGCATTTCAAGGACGTACATTAGACTGTCAAGGAACAATAGTTGGTGATGAACTTTCTACCAGTATTGACGGTTATCGCAGTCAAGCAACGATAAGTCGTGAAGGCGATAATATCAGTTTATATAGATCAAATGGCGTGTTTAATTTTACTTATATACGCCCTGATTGTGGGTTAAGTAACGCTGAAGATAATGCAAACGGCTTAACTGCGCCTATGAACGGAACCATGGTCAGCGTATTAATTAATCAAGGAGATGCGGTTACGAAAGATCAACCATTAATGATCATGGAAGCAATGAAAATGGAGCATACTATTAAGGCACCTACAGATGGCATAATCGATACAGTTTATTATCAAACTGGCGATATGGTAGATGGCGGCGCTGAACTATTAGCGTTTACGCCCAAGGAGCAAGGCTGATGGCACTACCTAAGTCAGTAAAAATTGTTGAAGTTGGCCCTAGAGACGGCTTACAAAATGAAAAAGAACTCGTTGCCGCAAAAGATAAAATACAGTTAATTAACAAACTGAGTAACGCCGGATTAAGCTATATCGAAGCTGCAAGCTTTGTGTCGCCTAAATGGGTACCACAAATGGCAACCTCTTCCGACGTAATGGCAGGTATAGAACGAAAAACAAACGTCACGTATGCGGCATTAACTCCTAATTTAAAAGGCTTTGAAGCAGCGCTTGCTGCAGGTGTTTCAGAAGTTGCTATTTTTGGTGCTGCTTCAGAAGCATTTAGCCAAAAAAATATTAATTGCTCAATAGATGAAAGCCTAGCGCGATTTGAACCTGTTATTCGTGCCGCAAAGCAACATGGCATACTTGTACGAGGTTATGTTTCTTGCGTAGTTGGTTGTCCTTACGATGGTGATATTGCACCAGATACAGTGGCTGAGGTTGCTGAAAAGTTATACAAAATGGGCTGCTATGAAATCTCACTTGGTGACACAATTGGCGTAGGTACTGTAGCCAGTGTCAATAAAATGTTACAGGCAGTAAGCGCCCGAATCCCCGTAAAGCACCTTGCTGTTCACTTTCATGATACCTACGGTCAAGCGTTAACGAATATTTACGCCGCGTTACAACACGGCGTAAGTGTTGTCGACTCAGCCATTGCTGGCTTAGGCGGTTGCCCTTATGCTAAGGGTGCTTCAGGTAATGTAGCAACAGAAGACGTTGTTTATATGCTAAATGGCTTAGCGATAGAAACAGGGATTAACTTCGATACCTTACTTGAAGCAGGCTGGTATATCAGTAACAAACTCGGCAAGGCACCGGTTTCAAAAGTTTCAAATGCATTTTTAGCTAAATGCGAATAGCTTTACTTTTATAATCATTCAAATTTTAATGATCAACTGCAACACTCGTTGATCTTACATTTAGCAAGGAGTTAATCATGTCAGGTTTTGACAAAGTAGTGTCGAGCTATGAAGAAGCATTAGCAGGGCTAGAAGATAACATGACAGTTATTGCTGGCGGTTTTGGCTTATGCGGTATACCGGAAAATCTTATTACAGAGATCAAACGTAAAGGCACAAAAGGGTTAACCGTTGTTTCAAATAACTGCGGTGTTGATGATTTTGGTTTAGGGGTATTACTGCCTAATCGACAAATAAAAAAAATACTCGCTTCATATGTTGGCGAAAATGCTGAGTTTGAGCGACAAATGATGAGTGGTGAACTTGAAGTTATCTTAACTCCTCAAGGTACACTCGCTGAGAAAATGCGCGCAGGTGGCGCAGGTATTCCTGCATTTTATACCGCCACAGGTTATGGTACACCTGTGGCCGAAGGTAAAGAAGAACGTGAATTTGATGGTCGTCACTATATATTAGAAAAAGCCCTTACCGGTGACTTTGCCATCGTAAAAGCATGGAAAGCAGACCGATACGGAAACCTTGTGTTTAGAAAAACCGCACGTAACTTCAACCCTATGGCTGCTACTGCAGGCAAAATAACCGTAGTTGAAGTAGAAGAAATCGTTGAGCCGGGTGAGTTAGCACCTGATGAAATTCACACCCCTGGCATTTACGTTAACCGTCTCATTAAAGGGACGTTTGAGAAACGCATCGAACAACGCACAATTAGAAGCGCATAAGGAGTTAACATGGCTTTATCTAGAGAACAAATTGCGCAACGCGTAGCACAAGAACTGCAAGATGGTTTTTACGTAAATCTTGGCATAGGCATTCCTACATTAGTCGCCAATTACGTACCCAATGGCATGGAAGTCATGTTGCAATCTGAAAATGGTTTACTTGGCATGGGTCAATTTCCTACTGAAGACGAAATAGACGCTGACTTAATCAATGCTGGTAAGCAAACAGTAACCACCGCTAAGGGAGCATCAATTTTTGATTCAGCAGAATCATTTGCTATGATCCGTGGTGGGCATGTTGACCTCACTGTATTAGGCGCTTTTGAAGTTGACGTTCAGGGCAATATTGCTTCATATATGATCCCTGGTAAGTTGATTAAAGGCATGGGTGGTGCAATGGACTTAGTTGCAGGTGCTGAAAACATTATTGTTACTATGACCCATGCGTCTAAGCACGGGGAATCTAAGTTACTCTCGCAATGTACCTTACCATTAACAGGTAAAGGCTGTATCAACAAAGTGCTAACTGATTTAGCCTTTATCGAAATCAAAGATAATAGCTTTCATCTGGTTGAACGTGCACCTGGTGTATCTGTAGAAGAGATTAAAGCGTTAACTGCTGGTGAACTTGTTATACCTGAAAATGTACCTGAGATGACATTTATATAACTTTTACCAATAAATTTATTAGTAAATACAATAAAAAAAGAGCTTTAATGCTCTTTTTTTATAACAATTAGAAAGTCATATGTAATGTTTCCATATATCCTACAAGAGAAAGTTACACCTAACACATTGTAAAATATACATTTATAGTAAAAACTTAACATTCAACATACTTGCCAATTTCACAAGACTTGATTTTATCTTACAAATTAGTGATACTGAAATTGACAAAGAAAAGGCAAAACATGCGAAAACATGTTACGCAAAACCACCGGTCTAAGGATAATTTAATTTATCTATGACAGCGGAGTTACCGAGTTCAATTAGGTACGTCCTGTGGTTTTTTCTTTTAATAAACTCAACTTGAATTAAAGGTTATTAAAATGAAAAAATTATTACTAGTTTCAACTATTACAGCGTTAACAATGACGTCTATCGTTTCTGCTCCTAAAGCAGAAGCATCGAATATAGCTCAAAGCTTATGTGAGTATGTAGCTGCAGATGATAAGAAGCGTATGCGCTCATTTTTAAGAACGAATAAAATCAAAATCCGCAGAGTTTTTGATGGTATTCAATGTAATGGTCAAAACTTACTGGTATTTGCTTCTGCAAGAGGTGCGGTTGAAACAGGTTCTATGATAGTAAGTAAGCTACCAAAGAAAGTTGTTTCAGAGAACCTTGCAAATCTCCAGAGTGGATCGCAACCATTGATAGATGCCGCTAACGAACGCGTTAGCAGCTAAAATTATTTTTTAGTAGGCGTTATTTGTTAAATCAATAGCTTTACTAGTTTATAATTCTTCTGTCGACTTAAAAAAGCCAGCTAATGCTGGCTTTTTTTTCAACTCAACAAAAGTAGCCTTTACTTTTATAAACCTTTTATTAATTTAAATGTTCGTGTTGGTTACCATTGTTTATACAGAACGATTTTTAAACCCAGCTAACATTATTTAACCTGAGCTCGGGATAAGAAGTTAGCGAATCAACAGAAACGGTAAGCTTTTTATTTATCACACTGTTCTAGCACGGAGTTTTTTCTTAGTGCAAGGAAAATTTGTGCGTCAATAACGTGTCTATTGCAAATACATTTAACGCAGTAATAAGGAAAAACAACGGCAGAAAGTAAGTTGTTATCCCTAGCTCAGGTTATTTAACTTGGTAATCTTTAAAATAAACGATAAACTCTCGTTAATTGATAGAATAGATACCGTGATTAATTTGTGACGTACCGATCGCGCCAGCATGAAAAAAACGCATTAGTATTAACTGGGGGCGGTGCAAGAGCTGCCTATCAAGTTGGTGTGCTGTCTGCAATTTCAAAATTTGCCCCACGGCATCACCCTATCCCTTTTTCAATTATTTGCGGTACCTCTGCCGGAGCGATCAACTCAACCGGTTTAGCCTGTTATGCATCTTGCTTTCAACTTGGCGTTAAAAAACTTGAATGGGTATGGAAGAACTTAACAACAAGCAGGATATATCATAGTGACCCTGCTCGTGTATTTAGTCATTTATACCGTGGTATATTAGCGAGCTTTCAAGCAGATTATGCAAACAAGTCGGCGCACAGCTTACTTAACAATGCACCATTAAGAGCCTTACTAACAGATGTTGTTGACTTTCAGCGTATAGACAATAATCTATTAAAAGGACATTTACGCGCGCTTTCAGTCACTGCGTCTAGTTACAGTAGTGGTGATTCCATTAGTTTTTTTCAATCAAGTGAAACCATTTCTCCATGGTTTCGAGCTAAACGAAAAGGCTTACCCTGTCAGATTAATAGTGATCATTTACTTGCTTCAGCAGCAATTCCACTATTGTTCCCGTCGATCAAACTTGGAAAAGAACATTTTGGTGACGGCTCTATTCATCAACTATCTCCTTTGAGCCCTGCAATACATTTAGGCGGTGAAAAGCTATTTATTATCGGTGTTGAGCAACCGTCAGAACCATTACATCCTAAGGAAAACAATCCTCATCCTCCAACAAGCGCGACCATCGCAGGTCATTTACTAGATGGCATTTTTTCAGACACTTTGCAAAGTGACTTAGAACGTCTCAAACGTGTAAATAAGACACTTTCGTTAATCCCAGAAGAAAAGAAAATAGCACAAGAAGGCTTAAAATCAATAGAGACATTAGTAATAAACCCAAGCCACGACTTCAATGCAATTGCAGTAGAGCACTATCATCAAATGCCAATATCAATTCGACTGCTACTTAGGACGATGGGCATCAGCAATGATCCTGAATCAAGTATCATTAGCTACCTGTTATTTGATCGCACCTATTGCCATCAACTTATTAAACTCGGCTTTCAAGATGCATTAGAAAATGAAACACGTATTCGTGAGTTTTTATCGCTTAAGTAAATACGGTTAACATTTCAAGATAAACTTTACTCAAGGTAACAATGCAGAGATATGGGGATAGAGCAAAAGAAACCTATTATACCAATTCGCATCAATATTCGGTCATTCAGCGAGAATTAAACGCTTTAGAGGCACGGCGTTGATTGCAGAGAATGGTTATTCAGGAAAACGTGCTCCTGCGTTCTCTAATAAGCTACATCCTTGTAGCGTCCTTGTTAAAATCAACAACACAGGCTATGAAGCGTTTAAACTCCCCTTTGGGAGCGTGTTAGAGGTGCGATAATTGCGCAAAACCTGTTTGATGTAGAACAACTATACCTGCAAACGTTTCGCTTATTCTCCCACCTCTGACATCGCTCTGAACTGACTTAATCTTTATGCGAATTGGTATTACGCTAACCCCCTTCATGCATAAAACGTTCAACCCGCTCAACACGTCTTGGTTTGCCACGAATAATCAAGGTATCATCTGCTAACAAAATGGTATTTTCATCAGGCTGTTCGGTTTCAAAACCAGCTCTTCTCAATGCAACCACGGTTACGCGGCGTGTGGCTAAGTTCAAAGATTGTAAGTTTCGCCCTACCGCATAAGAATGGCCAGTTAAATTCACCGCATTAGCAAATTCTATACGGTCCATAGCATCAGGGCTCATATCTGTATGTTCCCCCTGAAAAAAGCCATGCAGATGACTGTAATGACTTTTCCTTTCCTTCTGTACTCGTTTAACGATATGCGAAAATGGCACGCCTGAAAGTGACAACACTTGTGAAACCAACATCAAGCTCCCTTCAAGGCTTTCAGGCACTACTTGATCTGCACCAGCAGCTTGTAATTTATCAAGCTGATCATCATTACGAGTTCGTACTAAAATAGGTACATTAGGTGATAAACTTCGTACTTTACGTATCACTTCTATCGACTGTTTATCTTCACCAAACGCGATGACGACAAGTTTAGCCGTCGACAACTTAGCCGCCTCTAACAATTCAGTTTGTCGGGACGAGCCAAATAACACATTTTCTCCCGCTTCACGCGCTTTTCGCGTACGTAAGGGGTCCATATCAATGGCAACAAAATCAATACCTTCTTGTTTTAAAAACCGACTAACCGTTTGACCGATACGACCAAAACCACAAATAATCACATGCTCTTTCAGTTCTGTATTAACTTCTAACTCTTTAAAGGCTTGTAAGTCTTCGTGATCAGTTTTTTGTTCATTGGCTAGCCACTTTCCCCAATTTCGAGCATTATCAACCATAAATGGCGTTACCGCCATGCTCAAAATACCTGCCCCAATCAATAAAGAAGCAACATCAAGAGGTAATACATTGACTTGTGTAGCAAGCGCAATTAACACAAAGCCAAATTCCCCCATTTGTGCGAGCATGATCCCAGCTGCCCAAGCATCTTTTCCTTGTTCACCAGCTTTTACTGCTAAAATTCTTATCACGACCACTTTTAGTAGCATCAAACCAACAACCAAGCTGACAATGGTCAAAGGTGAAGACACCAACACATTAATATCTAATTTCATCCCAACTGTCACAAAAAACAAACCAAGCAATATATCTCGGTAAGGTCGTATGTCAGCTTCTAGTTGGTGCTTATATTGGCTTTCTCCTAACATCATGCCCGCGAGAAAAGCACCCAGCGCCATTGAAAGACCAAACCATTGCGTTAATGCGGAAGCGACAAGTGTGACTAATAAAGTCGTTAATACAAACAATTCATCTGTTCTAACTTGTGCAACTAGATTAAATAAACGAGGAAGTATCCATTTTCCTGCGGCCAGTAAAATACCAACAACAAATACCCCTTTTATTAGCGCAGCAAACAAAGCGATTATCATCGAACCTTCGGTACTTGGTGCTAATAATGGAATAATAATCAGTAATGGTACAACGGCAACATCTTGAAATAATAAAACAGCTACAGCTATTTGCCCTGACTTTCGCTTCATGGCACCAGACTCGCTTAACTGTCTGATCACAATCGCGGTAGATGATAAAGCAATGACACCACCTATCACTAAAGCACTGCCAAAGGATTGACCAAAGAAGAGTGAAATAATGGTAAAACAAATTAATGATAACACCACTTGCAAGCAACCTACCGCTAGCACTAAGTGTCGCATTGCCATTAGCTTAGGTAAGGAAAACTCTAGCCCTAAAGTGAACAACAGAAAAACGATGCCTAGCTCGGCAAAATGTTCATAATCTACATGTTCATGCGCAAAAGCTAAACCATGCTCACCAACAAGCATCCCTGCAACTAAATAAGCAAGAATAGCTGGTAAATGTAATTTTCTAAATAACCAAACAATAAACACTGCACTGGTTAAAATAGCCAGAATTTCAATATGGGAAGCCACAAAAAACCTAATAAAAATAAAAACTAACTTTAATCATAGTATATCGCTCATTGTTTGAGCTCAAACGCTTTTATTCATGATCAAAATAATTTCATGTCATTCTAGAGCGTGTTGATCTTTCATGTTTACTTTTGCCGCAATTTGTTTGGTATTTATACAAGGCAACACTTGCGCCGTGTAGTTATTCTACTCCAGTCAAGCGTTAACACAGTAGAAATGCCAAACAGATACAGTCCTAAGGGTTCAACTAAACGCCTCCTCCTCTTTGTTACTTGAATTAACCATAGAATGACTATGCAATAATCCAAGTGCCGCGATCAGAAGGCGTTTAATTTGAACAAAACTTAAACAGCAA
>NZ_MKQD01000042.1 GCF_001913705.1 Thalassotalea sp. PP2-459
AAAATCAACAACACAGGCTATGAAGCGTTTAAACTCGCCCTTTGGGAGCGTGTTAGAGGCGCGATAATTGCGCAAAACGTGTTTGATGTAGAACGACTATACCTGCACACGTTTCGCTTATTCTCCCACCTCTGACATCGCTCTGAACTGACTTAATCTTTATGCGAATTGGTATAAGAGCATAAAACACACGTTGTTCCATACAATTATTCAACTTGGTTTAGGTACATTTTCTTTACTTACACTTTCCTCATTAACAATTTCTTTTGATCTATTTAGATCATCAACATCTGGATCAATACCGCTCTGCTCTACTGCACGTTTAGGCATATATGTTAGTTTTGTTAACAAAGGAAAATGATCAGAGCCAAAAGCAGGTAAGCGTTTAATAAAGTTTAACGTAAAATGTTCGCTATGAAATAAGTGATCTAATGGCCAGCGCATAAAAAAATAATTTGCATGAAAAGTATTAAACATACCACGCCCTATTCGTGGATCTAACAAGCCACTAATTTTACGGAACAAGCGTGTGGTAGAAGACCAAGCAACATCGTTTAAATCACCGGTTACAATAACAGGCAAATCTCTTTCAATAACACTTCGAGCCACAACCACTAATTCAGCATCGCGCTCGGCTGATTCAGGATTTTCCGTCGGGCTTGGTGGCGCAGGATGAATAAAATGCATGCGTACCAACTCGCCTGAACGTAACTTTATTTTTGCATAAATCGAAGGTACGTCATCTTCCACTAAATAAGCTATTCCGTGCTCTAATATAGGTAACCTTGAATAAACGTGCATACCATATAGGTTATCCAATGGGCATTTAACCGCATATGACATATCACCTTCAACCGCATTGAGTTTATCTTCCCACCATTGGTCTGATTCCAATGTAACTAAGACATCAGGACAATGTTTTTCCACCATTTGAATCAATGAGTCAGCATTTCGATTAGAAGTAAGCACATTGGCAGTCATGATAATAATTTGATCATCATGACTGCCCTTTTTGGCTTGTTTGACTTCTTTAGACCACAGACTTGTGTAAGGGATAATCCACCAAAGCTGCCAAATTAAACAAAAAGTTGAGATTGAAAGTAAAAGCCATGTTTGCAATGATTGTTTATCAAGAAATAGATAATCGGCAATTAACAAAACAGCAATTAAGATACCTAGTTGTAACCTCGGAAAGTCTAACCCTCGAATGATCCAATGCGGATGACGCGAAAGCGGGAGCAAAGTTAACAGAACGACTAATACGGTACAAATAGCTAATATTAAAGACACAACTTAAACCTATATAATGTTAATAATTTTGTTTTACTCAACGTTATTTTCATTAGCAGCATCGTTAACTGCTGCTATATCTTCTTCAATATCAAGCGCATTATATGCTCTTTTTAACGCAAGTTTTTTATGGTATCTAGCTTGTTCACGGATACTTTCATTACTAAGCGATTCAAGCGAAGATAAGCCTTTTTGTAAACAAACACAGACTTCAACAGAGCTTGCGCCGTCACGCGCTATGGCCGTAAAAGCATCATTGAATAAATCAGACATCTTAATTTCAGGCACGAAAACACGATCAAAAACTAGATTACTATTTTCTGTTGATGGTTCATTGATTAAAGAAATCAAGCGCACCAAAGTACCAGTAACTTTGATGGCAGTACCTGGGTCGTTAACGGCAGGCGATAAAGCACGGGCAGCAATCTCTGATAATGCAATCACACCAAATCGAGGATCATCCTCAAAAGTACGATCATTGCCTATACTAAATGACTTAAAGAAGTCAGAGTAATCTACTTCAGCTAGTTCCGTTGAAGTAAAATTAACGTAGGCTAGCGGCTGTTCTGCAGATGTAAATGCCCCTGGCAGTACAGCAATTTCAACGTGCGCTTTAACCTTTTCAGCCCAACATTGAATTTTCGCCATATCAATAAGTTGAACATAGCCTATTTCCTCCGTAAAAACAGCCTCCCCTTTGCTTGTACTGTTGGAAATTGGTAAGCCGCCAAGGGTAGGTTTATCTCTTCGTCGTATTAACGCTGCTTTAGTCGCCTGTTCAACCTTATCAATGGTTGAGCCAACAAGACCTAATCGTGCAATACTGTCAACCCAACGGACAAAAGTGACAACAACCATCGCAAATACAATCATCGTCAAAACAAAAATAACGAAAAGACCTGCTTTATCATAAAAGGCGTTTTTTACCGCAGTAAGTGCCACTACACTAAAAATAAAGGCGCCAACAAATGTTGAAAGCGCATTTTGAGAAACATCATCAGCAAGCACAAGTTTGAAAGAACGAGGTGTAGCTGAATTACTCGCCGCAAAATATGCTGATACCATAGACGAAACCGAAAATGTAGCGATAACTAACATACTTGCAGACAATAGTGAAAGTAAGGTTTCTACCGAATCTTTAGTGACATCAGGAATGGAAACTTCAATAGGATAGCCATCAATAATTTTGGCAGCAAATACTAATGCAATAGAAAGCAAACATACCACTAAAGGGCGTACCCAAAGCTTTTCACCCAATCGATGTAACAGAAATCGAAGACGGTCTAACGAAACGATAGAATTCATACTGATACCTTATGTATTGCCTTGCAAATCAATGGGGCTTTCCCTGCTGTCTTGCCATGATATGCCATATTGCAAAAGAGATACACACGACATGGTAAAAGAATTAACCGAATTTCAATTTATATAAACCTTATCAATGACTGAACAATACTTTTCGGTAATATCGCTATTGAATATTATGATCAAACGAGCCAACATCACCAGGGAACACAACGGGTGATTCAATACCGTTTTTATTGACACTAGCAACTCCAAAGTAATAATTATCAATGACAATATTTTCAAGAGTAAACTCATTTACATTATCAACCCAGCGACTATATTGCCATTGTGGTTCACTCGTGTAGCGCCAATAGATACGGTAACCCGCAATATTTTCATCTTTTGCTGGCTGCCACGATAATGTCGTGCTGGCACGTACAGCACCAGAAATTTCAACCCCTTTAGGTGGCGCAGGTGCCCACGCCATAGAAGCTAAACTAACTGCGTTTAGTGAGGTAAGTTTAGCGGCATAGTCAAAATCAACTCCTTCAATGGTATCACCATAAACTATACCATTTTCAGTGCGTAAATCTTGATGCTGTCGATCGTAGTGTTCATTAGTTTCCATAATGCGCACAGCAGCAAAACCAGCATCATTAAACGGGCGATGATGCCCTCCTCTACCAAAACGGTCGAGTCGGTACACCAATATTGTATCTAAGTTTTCAATGTATTGATCAGCAATAGTATCTATGTAACGCGCTAAATTTCGACTTGCTGAATCAACCTCTCCGCCAGTAAAGCGGCGTTTACGAGCTTGAGTTTTAGTTTCAACTACGCGCGTACCTTCAGAAAAGATCCGTGCGGTAGTATTATCAGTTACACCGTTAATACCCGTAATATTACCAATCATATCGTTATTTAATACGCCATGAACTTGCCAATTATATTTTTGCGCATGAGCGGTTAATATTTTACCACCAAACAAGCCTTGCTCTTCGCCAGATAATGCAGCGTATATAACCGAGCCATTGAATGTATACTGAGATAAAACCCGAGCCGCTTCAATCACCCCAGCAACACCCGAGGCGTTATCGTTTGCGCCGGGCGAATCACTGGTAAAGTCCATTACATCACTGACTCTTGAGTCTATATCTCCCGACATAATCACCATTCTATCGGGATCAGACATTCCTCGTTGAATCGCTACGATATTCACCACCTCAACAGGATCAGGTATACGTTTTTCACCGGATATTGTCTTTTTAACTTCTATGATTTCCAAGCAGCCTCCACATTTAGCAGATATAGCTTCAAACACTTGTTTAATCCAACGTCTCGCTGCACCTATTCCACGAGTATCAGATTGCGTTTCTGACAAAGTATGACGAGTACCGAAGTTAACCAGCGTTTGAATATCAGCTTCAATACGTTGAGCTGATATTTGTTGAGCGATTTGATGCAACTTTGATTGTTGTGAAGGCTCTTTAGCAATACCAGTTAAAGGTATTGAATATAGAGAGGCTAAAGCACCATACTTTATCAACTGACTGACTAACTTTACGTGTGGAATTGACATCGCATTAGTATCCTTATTGTGAATATATCCAACATGACAGAGTGAAACCATCACCGCAACTTATTTGAGATAAACGTTAAACACCTTAAGTTTAAGCGTAGTATAGTTAGAACAGTTCAAATTCCGCTACAGTCTAGTTTGATCATCTTCCGCACTTCATTTCATTGAAGGCTTTCGTAAAGTTAAAATGCAATAACCCCACAATTAAATTGGCTCAAAGGACAAAACATTTCTCACTTTTACTTGAGAGCTAATGGAAAGCTGCTCCCCCTTCACAGTTAAAAAGAGAGATTTTTATATCGTGCTGATTCCCCATGCTGTCAGCACTAAAATAGTTAACACAATAATACTTTTAGTTTTATGTTTATTTACAATCCGTTCCGCTTGATTACCTGCGTAATACACGACAATGGCCAGTCCAAAATATCGAATAGATCGCGCAATAGCTGAGGCCGTTAAAAATAATAAAAGCGAGTATTTCGTTGCACCGGCAGCAAGCATTGCAATTTGAAACGGAATAGGCGCAATTCCTAAGGTAATAACAAACCAAAAACCCTGGTTTTGCATTTGTTGTTTAACGTTTTCAAATTGTTCTGTACTAAAAAAGGTACTTATTATCCAATCACCAATGGCATCAAATAAGTAATACCCCAATGCGTAACCTAAAAACGCACCGATAATACAACCTAAAGTCGCCATTAAAGCAATAAGCCATAGCTTTTCACGACGCGCCTGCATTAATGGCACTAATACAGTTTCAAGTGGTATAGGCACAATGGTAGACTCTAAAAAGGAGGCAATCGTAACCCCACTAAGCATATTTTTTGAATCAATTAACTGACGTGTTTTATGTTTTAATCTTGTATGAATAGCCAACAAGGATTCCTTTTAATTTAATGCTTTTGAAAATATTTCTTCAGGTAAACTTCCACGTTTTTCAATACTTTTTATAAAATTAATTATTCCCAACCTATATCTTTAAGTTATTGTTAAATAAAAACGCACTCGCTTATTTATTTTTTAAATAGAGTAAAAAATTTGTTCGGGCGACTTCAAGAACAAATGAAACTGCTAGCACCAACAAGGTAAAAATTATATAGCCTAACCCAACTAAAGGATCAGAGTTACACATAGAATCAAACACTTCACAAGACAAGAAACCCACAAGATATGTAGATCCGATAGCTAAACAAGTTAA
Source organism: Thalassotalea sp. PP2-459 (assembly GCF_001913705.1). GTDB lineage: Bacteria > Pseudomonadota > Gammaproteobacteria > Enterobacterales > Alteromonadaceae > Thalassotalea_C > Thalassotalea_C hakodatensis. The sequence continues at coordinate 5,355 of NZ_MKQD01000042.1, forward strand.
TAATACAAAACGGAATAAAGACACTACCTTTAATAAATGTATTATAAAAACAATTAAAATTGATATTAATAGCACATACAATGTTCCTACCATGGTATTTCCTCTTCCTTATTAAGTTATCCCCCTGCATAGAGTAGTTTGTTGCAAAACTAAACAGAGCTAAAGCTTGTTAAACAGCTAAAAACGCCTTATTTCCAATTAATTATTCCCATATAAAACAAGTAGATACACGAATTCGTAAGTCGATACTAGGTAAGTAGCCTATCTGCTTTTCTTCTAATAAAACTCACGCTTCATAAATTTATCATAATGAAATTGATATAGCTTCAAGAAATAAAAAGGGTCAGGTACATTAAATGAAAAAGTGAAATCACTAGATTAAAAAGCCTCGTAAGTAAAAGCTTAACTTTAATGGAATAACTACAAGGCTATAGGGTGTTTTGTTTCAACCACTGACTTAGATGTAAACATAGTAATTGAATACAGCCAAAATCAAGTGAAAATTTTGAATTCAAGAATTAACTGAAATTTGGCATGTGATACACCTAAGCCGTTAACTTAACTCCGTTACTGGTATAATTCTACAAACTTCCTGCTTTGCCGAAAGAAATTTATCTGATACAATCCTATTTAGTATATTTTATACAATTTGATTTTAAACTAAAGGTAAAATAATGGAAACAAATAGCACAGATTGGCGATATACGGTTATGCCGGCCGTGTTTACATGGCTAAAAGAGTCAGAATCCGGTGCCCTTGAAATTGATTTTGCTGCAACACAAAAATACGCTGCAGATATATTGAAAGTCAAAGGAAAAGGCGGTAGCAGAATGGGCGGGTTAGTCGGTTCTGGTACGCTAGGTGAAAATAGTTACCTAAGCGCAAAGCAACGCCTTTCATTACTTAAAGCCCTTTCTGTTGTTGCTAAAGAATATAATGTGCCGTTAATCAGCGGAGCTGCGGCAGAGACGAAAGAAGAACTTGCCAACATTGTTAAAGAACTCGCAACAGTTGGCGTGGATACCGTAATGGTAATGCCACCCAAAACTCAGGAAACGCCTTCTGATGAAGAAATGTTTGCCTATTATGAGCTCTCTGCAAAAGCTGCAAAAGAGGCAGGCATAACCATTATGCCTTATAACAACCCTGATGCCGCCGGATATCATGCACTTTCAACAGATATTCTTAGAAGACTTGCTGCCCTACCAGAAGTAACTGCTCTTAAAATATCGACGATAGATGTTTCAATAATTGAAACGTTGATGTTAGAAAACAAAGACTTAAAAATTCTGGCAGGTGTTGACACTGTAACAGTACACGCCGGACTTGCTGGCGCATGTGGTGGAATTACCGGTGTAGGTTGTATATTTCCAAAAGCGAGTGTCACCATGCAAGAATATGTTAATAATGGAGAATGGGCTGAGGCAAACAAAATTTCTCAGGCGATGAATTCCATTTCATATCTTGATGCTCAACCATTACTTATGGAATATCTAAAGTTTGCATTCGGCATTCATCATAATGATACTACCGGAGGGCTTCGTACCCTTGGCAAGAAATTAACCCAAGAACAAATAGATGATGTTCGCGCGAGATATTTGCTAGCAAAAGAAAGACTTGAACTTCTGAGTTTAATAGACTGATCTTTTCAAATACTTAAAAGAAAAAGCTCTGTTTTCACGGGGCTTTTAATAAAAACTTCGTATAAGCCCTTTTTGCTCATAGAAATGAATAGCGAATACCGCAACGCCATTACGAGAAGCTACCCCACTAAAACGGGATAAGACTATTGTCCTTGTTTAATTTCTTGTTATGTTTATAGTACGTCAAACTGCCTTCTGATACTTTTAGCTATACCATCTAAGTCTGGGAATATAGATAAATCATTTATGCCCAACTTATTTAATTGCTTACGGATATCTGCTTTGGCTTCCTTAACAATTGATATTTTTGATAAATTGACTATGTCTGTTTCAGGAGCAAAGCCATGCTTAATTGGTTTAAACTCTTTGAGCTCTTTTCTTTGAGGGAAAAGAGTAAAACAACCTTCTTGCGAAGCTATCCGATCATTAATATTTACTGGAAAAAATGCTTTCATTGTAATTATTGAATCAGCATCAACTTTCTCTGGAGTCGGTGCCCAAGAAGATAGGCTTAGTACATATACACTCCCATTTACATGATCGTACTTAGGGTTTTCTACAGCAAAATACAATGCTTTCAGTGGATTTGAAGACCAATCTAAAAGCCTAGTTGGAACACCATGATGTTGGGCTTGAATCATCCATTCGAGTTTGTTTTTCGGCTCTTTATCCATGTAGCGTACTGCATGCTGTTTAAAAGTATTGAGCAAGTCCATTTCAATACCTTCCCAACCACTTTCATACCTTGACTCTAATGAGTCATGGTTAATACGTGCTAAAGATGGCAATAGTTCCCAATCGAAGTTTGCTTGCCCTCTAAACATTTTAGCTATGTTGTGAGTATCAATTTCTTGAAGAAATGATATAACCGAATCTATTTCCAATCTGCAACCCTATTGATAAACATAACGCTTCAATAACCGGCGCAGCTTTGCTGCGTCCGGCGCCGAAGGCGCGTAGTTAATTGACTTGTTACATGCTTAACCTTCATGATATTCCCACCTCAAAAAGTTCATAACTATTGCGTAAATATTGAACACGAATGACTTAAGAAGAAGCAATAAATACACGAAACTACTCCCGATTAATGTATAAGCAGTTTTTATAAGAATGCTCTTTATGCAATTTTCATTTGGGAATAAGGCCACCACATTTGCTATGAAACCATCTGCTTGACCAAGAATCATTACCAGTAAGTAGAATATAGATATTGCAATGTAAGCAATAAAGACCTTCATAAAAGTAAAGAAGTTATACTTCAAAGTTGGAAGGCCTGTCTCTTTGTTGATGTGCTCCATCATAGCCAGCATCATTTTTGGCTTGGATAATGTCGCAAATATAGTAAACCCCGCAATTAAAAAGCCTAACGTTGTTATACTAAAGTTAAAACCGAATTCTGACCATTTCCTAACATCACCTAAAACAACAGCCTCATCATCAACTAGCACAAATGCATTGAGTCCAAGAGCCAACATTATCAAAAGTAAAAAGATAACCTGAAATTTACTTGGGAGTATTCTGCGCGAAAGTTTATATACATCCCACAGTGACTTCTCGTTAGTTAAATCTTTATCTTCAAATGAATAGCTCATTTTATAACCCACGGAATATGCTAACCACTTTAGCAATAACTTCTTCGGCTAAAACAGGTAATTTAATAACATTTTCGGCAACTAGATGCTTGAATTGTCCATACTTGACTATCGCGGCTCGTTCAGCATCGCGCGGCAAATCCTCAAGCTCTACTGTTAAACTAAAGTCATCATTACTGCCGTTGATTGTATCGCCCTGCTCGTCATAGCCTTTAAGCTTTACTTCAGAGTTACCTAATCCAGATGCTGCTCTAGCTTGTTCATAAACCTTATCTCCTTCCAAACCCTCTTTGGGGTTAGAGAATTCAACTTTTGCAGCCTTACTATTCATTTCTTCTCGGCGTCGGCCAAAGTCAGACCAAAAATCATCATTATCAATTTCTTCTCTATTAGTTGGAAGCAACTTAATAGAAACCTTATCTATATGCTTTAAGCGAGTAACAAAATCTTTTAAAGACTCTTTGTCTGACAATGGCGTGATACGAAGGATTGGGTAAGGGTATCTGTTTACTAAATTTTTTTTCGTTACTCGTTCAACTTCTGGGTTTTCTTCCTTTCTCTTTTTTGCTTTTTCAAACTCGTCTTCTATGAATTTCTTGTATTGTTGTTTTAAGCAGTATTGGCTAGTAGTTTGTAAGTTTGAAATAGTAGGTGCACCTGGAACTTCTTTACAAAGAATCAACCTATGCGTATTAAGAATTAGCAAGAAAGTCGAGCTTGGGGCTGTCTCAAGTTCGCTTTTATCCTCAATTAACCCTCCATCCTGACGAAATATCTGTTCACGCTTGAGCTTAGTGTTTTTAACAATCTTTCCAGAAATACCAAGCACAGGGGCTTCTGGGTTATCATCAACCTTAATTAGCTTTGTATCTAAGAAGAAATACTGGCCTTTATCCTTCAGGTTTCTAATGTATTTCATTTCATGAAATGAAGGCATCACAACTTCATTAAAAAGATCTAGTAGAACCTTATCTTCACCAAATTTTAATGTGTAATTTCCAAATTCTAATTTTTTAGTAAAAGCCACGATATCTCCTTGGCATGTAACAGTTTATTCATAAGAACCATTCTTGCAAGTAACGACATGAACAGTTCCTTTTTTCATAAAATGAAAATTCAAATTAGCACTACTTCCCTATCATATCAACGAGATAATAAGATCTATTCTCGCCTTCCACGGGTTAATTAGAAATAGTAATTGCTTTGCGCGTTTAAAGCTGGAACAAACAAAATCTGAATTTTCGACAGTAGTTTTTCTCGACTTTATCACTCGTTTAATGCCATGAATCGTGAGTGTTAAGAATAAAAATTAAGAATGAGATGCTTATAAAAAAGGCCTTAATCAAATGACCAAATTATTGGTTCATCTAATTAAAGCCCTTTATTAAAAGTCGCTTACGGCCTGTAATTAAGTAACAATTCCTAATGGCTTCCCTGTTTTCCATGCGCCACGGGTAAAATCTGGAATGACCTTGCTGTTACTACGATCAGCAACGGAATCCATACTTAGTGGGAATACCGAAGACCATGCCGCTGCATCATAAACATCTTGATCTAAAGGCTCACCATTTCGTAAACATGAAATAATACGATGTGTCATAATAAAGTCCATACCACCATGACCAGCACCTTTGGCTGCATCACCTAAACGCTTCCATAATGGATGATCATATGCTTGATACCATTTCTCCATGTCTGTGTCCCATGAATGATAATTCTGATGGTGTGGCTTATAACCTTTTTTACCATTCGCTGTCCATTGAGCCAAAGCTTGTTCATGCTCTTGGTCATAAATAGCTTTAATTTTATCTGGAATGTTCTCAAGTGCGATACGATTAGGGAAGCCTGCAAATACACCGTTAGTGCCTTGAATTAAATTATGACGACTGTACGGTCTTGGAGTTGTCGTGTCATGTTGAACCATGATACTACGACCTTTCACAGTTTTAATAATGCTGGTATTCATATCACCAGCGATGTATTTCATTTGATTACGTTGGTGGCTCGCGGGGAATTCTCGTTGAGCATATTGTTGACGTCCCATTGCAGGTGAACTCATAGAAGTAAGATAATCGAGACGATCACCTCGGTTAACATTCATATATTGTGCTACTGGGCCTAAACCATGCGTTGGATATAAATTACCGTTATGCATAGCATGACGTTGTGTACGCCATGATCCTGTTTTACGATCAACTTCTTTCATTTGCCAACGGAGTTCATGAATATAAGCAGCTTCACCGTGCAGTAAGTCACCGAATAACCCTTGACGCACCATATTAAGCGACATTAATTCATCACGACCGTAGTTAACGTTTTCCATCATCATACAGTTTTTCTGAGTGCGCTCTGCGGTATCAACTAACTGCCAACACTCTTCAATAGTCGTCGCCGCTGGTACTTCAATTAGTGCATGTTTACCACTTTCCATTGACTCTACAGCCATTGGGGCATGCCATTTCCATGGCGTAGAAATCACAACTACATCTATATCTTGTCTCTCAAGCATTTTACGGTAAGCGTAATCAGAGCCTGTATACCTTTCAGGTGCAGGAAAGCCTTGCTTAACAACATGGGCAACAGATTTATCAAGTGACTGCTGATCGGTATCGCAAATTGCTTTTACCTCAACGCCTTCCATTTTAAGGAAGTTTTTAACGTGATAATCACCACCACGAACACCAACACCAATAAAGCCGACTCTTACTACATCCATTTTTGGCACAACAAGACCCATAACACTTGGGCCCTGCTGTTTAAGTATTGGAGAACCCGTATTCTGAGCGGTAGCTGCGCAACCGGCTACAACACCTACAGCAGCTGTTGCGGCTGCTGATTTTAAAAATTTACGACGACCAAGATCAGACATGTGTGTTTCCTTTATTTCTTATCAAACTAAATTATGTATAAATGTAATGCACTATATATAACCAAACACGACTTAAAACGCAATTAAAACTTTCAAAAGACTTCAATAAAAACAATAAAACCATAATCAAAGAAAAAAACAGACATAACACAAACCGTACAAACAAAACAAGCCACTGTTTTAATTGAATTTTATTATAAAACCCATTATAAATAACATTCTTTCATTAACATTATTGCGAAAGAAAACGAAAGCTGATAGTATCTTTATTAATTTTTAAATTGTAAAAATAGGATTAGCAGTGACTAAGATAGTAGATATCATTAATAGTAATCGTAATGATGTAAAAGTTGGCATTTATTCTGTTTGCTGTGCTCAGCCTTTGATTATTGAAGCTGCAATTAAACAAGCACAAAAAAATAATTCCGTTGTGCTTATAGAAGCAACCGCCAATCAAGTGAATCAATTTGGTGGTTATACATCAATGAAACCAGCTGATTATGTAACTTTTATCACGAGTATTGCCGAAAAGTTAAATTTTCCAATGGAAAAGGTTATTTTAGGTGGTGATCATCTTGGTCCTGTATGTTGGGTAACTGAAACAGCTCAACAAGCGATGGAAAAGTCAAAAACCTTAATCAAAAGTTATGTTGCTGCTGGGTTTAAAAAAATTCACCTTGATACAAGCATGCCTTGTGCTGATGATGAACCAGCACTAACCGATGAAATCATCGCAGAACGTGCAGCTATTTTATGCGAAATTGCAGAAAAAACCGCGATTGAAACCTTTGGTCAATCAGATATTCTTTATGTTATTGGCACTGAAGTGCCTCCTCCAGGTGGTGCAACTGAAGAAATTACTTCACTTGAAGTAACGCCTAAAGAAAATGTCGCGAAAACATATGATATTCATTTAGCGGCGTTTGAAGCAAAAGCATTAACAGATGCTTGGCAACGTGTTATCGGCATTGTGGTTCAACCCGGTGTTGAATTTGATCATACCAGCATCATCGACTATAACGCTAAAAAAGCTCAATCCCTCAGTCAATTTATTAAAACAGTACCCAATATTGTCTTTGAAGCGCACTCTACTGATTACCAAAAACCAAGTGCTTATAAAGCGTTAGTCGCTGATCATTTTGCAATTTTGAAAGTCGGTCCTCAATTAACTTTCGCCATGCGAGAGGCACTATTTGCATTAAGCTTTATTGAACAAGCGTATATTGAGCCAGAACGTCAAGCTAACTTAATGGCAGTGTTTGAAGCAGAGATGCAAGAAAACCCAGGTTATTGGCAAAAGTTCTACCAAGTAGCCCCTGAAAAAGAAATGTTTTATCGTCAATACAGCTACAGTGACCGTATTCGATATTATTGGAATACAGTACGTGTTGAACAAGCGGTGCAAGTGTTGTTAGAAAACTTAACAAAAAATGCGATTCCGTTACCATTGATCAGCCAGTTTCTACCAGAGCAATATCAAGCATTAAGAGAAGGTGAAATACAGAACTGTCCACACGACTTAGTTGTTCACAAAATTATGCAAGTGACTGAAGTATATGCTAACGCTTGCAATCAACAGTCTCCACTATAGGTTTGACCCGATGAATAAATTTTTGACTATCGACACCGATTCCTTAAAAGAACAAGGTGCATTTTGGACCGCAAAAGAAATTGCTCAACAACCTACTGTCTGGCAACAAGCGTTCGATAACATTGTTAACAAGCACGATGAAATTCAAGCGTTCTTAACTCCAATTCTTGCCTTAAACGGCATTAGAGTGTTATTTACTGGTGCTGGCACATCTGCGTATGTTGGCGATACAGTAGCTCCTTATATAGCTAAAAAAACAGGCCTTTCTTGCAAAGCAATTAGTACAACAGACATTGTCGGTACACCTGAGTATTATTTACAAAAAGAAAAGCCCACGCTGTTAATTTCTTTCGCGCGTTCTGGCAACAGCCCTGAAAGCATTGCCGCTGTGGAGTTAGCAAACCAATTAATTGATGATTGCTATCATTTAGTCATCACCTGCAACAACAATGGCGAACTTGCCAATGGCGCAAGAAACAAAGCAAACGCATTAAGTTTAATTATGCCGGAAGGCACCCTTGATGAAAGTTTTGCAATGACCAGCAGTTTTACGTCGATGATGGTGTCGGTGTTAAGTATTTTCACGCCTAATGAAGAACAGCTATCGTTAGCAATTAACGCCGCTAAGCACCTCTTGGCAGAGGAAGTAAATACGATTAAAAAGAAAGCCAGTAATGATATCGACAGGATCGTGTTTTTAGGCTCTGGCACTAATCTAGGTATTGCACGTGAAGCGGCCTTAAAGTATTTAGAACTTACCGCAGGAAAAATTACCAGTTATTGTGAAAGCCCGTTAGGTTTTCGTCATGGTCCGAAATCTATAGTGAACAACAACACAGACATTATTATTTTTCAATCAAACAATAATGTTACTCGACGTTATACCGAAGATTTATACAATGAAGTTGTAAAAGACAATATCGCAAATGAAATTACCTGTATTGACGAGGTTGTGTTTGGTACTGAGCGAAAAATTGATGATATTTGGGCAGGCTTTCCTTTCATTGTATACTGCCAAATGTTGGCATTTTATAAATCAATGTCACTCAATTTATCACCAGACAACCCCTGCCCAACTGGCGAGGTGAACCGTGTTGTTCAAGGTGTTACTATTTATCCTTATCAAGATATTTAAGTGAATATCCATTAAAACTAATAACCATTAGGACTGTAAAATGGCGCGTTACGGTGTAGATATCGGCGGTACTAAAATAGAAACTGCTATATTTGATGACCATTTTAATTTACTAGATAGTTGGCGTGTAAATACGCCAACTACTGACTACGCATTATTTTTAAACACAATTAATGCGCAAATAATCAAAGCAGATCAAATCACCGGTGAGCAATGTAACCTAGGTATTGGTATGCCAGGTTTAATCAATCACCACGGTAAAGTGTTATCGGCGAATATTCCTTGTGCGACCAATAAAGATATCGCACATGATTTAAACACCTTGTTGAATCGCACCATTAGTATCAAAAACGATACAAGATGCTTTGCCTTATCTGAGGCTACCCTAGGAGCAGGTAAACATTACGCTAGAGTGTTTGGGGCTATTATTGGCACAGGCGCTGCTGGCGGGCTTTGTGTCAACGGTAAGCTTGAGCAAACAACACTAGGCATCGCAGGTGAATATGGACACATCCCCTTATCGGCTCAATTACAGCAAAAATACCAACTCCCTATTTTTACCTGTGGGTGTGGTTTAACTGGCTGTGTTGAAAGCTATATTGCGGGGCCCGGGATCAGTCGCTTATATCAACATTTTACCGGCAAAACTGAAACAGCCATTTATTGGCACCAACAGCTAAAACTGAAAGATGACACCGCACAAAAAATTCTTGATTGCTATCTCGATATACTGTCAGAAACGTTTGCTACTTTAATAAAAGTGCAAGAACCTGACATCATCGTGTTAGGCGGTGGTTTATCTTTGGTAGACGATATTGTCACGCAACTTCCTGAAGTGATAAAACGCCATTTATTTCCAGGTTTTTCGTCACCCAAAATAGTAGCGGCACAATTTGGCGACTCTAGCGGTGTTAGAGGAGCTGCAATTTTAGGGAGCTTACCCAATGAATCATGATCAATATTACCTCAAATGTTCAAAGGTTGTCACAGAGAATGCCGTAGAGCATAACAAGTTTGTCTTAATCAAACATGGTATTATCAGTGAAATAACCGACACTCCTAGCAACAATACCGCAATTATTGAGCTCGATAATCAAACATTAATCCCCGGTATGATCGATATGCACATTCACGGCCGCGAAGGCTGCGATGTGATGGATGCAAAGTTAAGCTCATTAGCCACTATTTCACAATCATTGGCCAAACATGGTGTTACTGGTTTTTTGGCCACAACAGTGACTGCCAGTTGGCAGCAAACGCTGAAAGCCTTTGAAGTTATCGGCGAAGCAAGCCACGGTAACATGCCAGGTGCTCAAGTACTAGGCGCGTACAACGAAGGGCTATTTTTTACTGAAACGCATAAAGGTGCACATAACGAAGCTTTCTTTCTTGAACTGACAAAAGAACGCGTAGACGATATCTACCAAGCGAGCCAAGGCACATTAAAAGTAATGGCACTGGCCCCTGAATTTGAAGGATCATTAGAGATCATTCGTTATTTAGACTCGCTCGGGGTCAATGTAATGTTAGGTCACACGAATGCAACGTATCAACAAGCTACCGAAGCCTTTGCTGCCGGTGCTTGTGGCGGTGTACATGTATTTAATGGTATGAGCGGTATTCATCACCGTGATCCAGGTTGTGCAGGTGCAGTATTAACACACAAAGAGGCACTTGCTGAAGTGATTGCAGACGGAGTACATTTACACCCCACCATCATGAATATGATTTATCGTTTAAAAGGTAAAGATAAAATCGCCTTGATCAGTGATTGTATCAATGCTGGTGGTTTTTCTGACGGAACTTATCGTTTAGGGGAACTTGATGTCGTGGTAAAAGATGGTATTGCTCGTACTGAACAAGGTTCATTAGCAGGTAGTACGTTAACACTAGAAAAAAGTGTAAAAAACATTACCGACATGACAGAAATACCGTTCTTTGAAGCTGTTCATATGGCAAGCTTAGTACCTGCTGTTCACTTAGGGCTAGCCGATCAACTTGGTAGCATTGCAGTCGGTAAACGTGCTTGTTTAGCCGTACTTGATGACGAACTTAACGTAAACGCCACTATTATTGATGGTGACGTTGTATTTTGTGAGCAAGGATTCGCTCCGCTCACTCAATAATACGTTTACACAATGGTAGACTTACTGAATACTAAATTTGACGCGATCGTAATTGGTAGCGGTATTACAGGTGGTTGGGCAGCTAAAGAGCTTTGCGAGCAAGGGTTAAAAGTGCTCGTACTCGAACGCGGCAGAATGGTAGAACATCCAATAGACTACCCTACTGCCCACTTAGCTTCTTGGCAACTGCCCTTTGGTAATCTACCCGACCAACATTCATTCACACAACAAGCTAAGCAATCTCGTAGTGGCTTTGCTACCAATCAAGATATCAAGCATTGGTTCGTGAACGATATTCAGCACCCTTATCAAGAAAACAAACGCTTTGATTGGCTCAGAGGCTACCATGTTGGCGGTCGTTCATTAATATGGGGACGACAGTGCTTACGGTTAAGTGATCTAGACTTTAATGCCAATGCTATTGATAATCATGGGGTTGATTGGCCAATAAGATATAACGATCTAGCACCGTGGTACGATAAAGTTGAACAATTCATTGGTGTGATGGGAGAACCGTTAAATCTTAGCCAACTACCTGATGGTAAGTTTTTACCAGCCATGCCATTAAACAGTGTTGAAAAAGATTTAAGAGCATCTATTAATAAACATTATCAAGATCGCTATTTAACCATAGGCAGAGTTGCACACCTGACAGTTAATAAAAATTTCGAAGGCAGAAGCCAATGCACCTATCGAAATAAATGCATGCGTGGTTGTCCAACCGGCAGCTATTTTAGTAGTAATGCCTCTACTTTACCTGCGGCTAAAAAAACCGGCAACATGACACTTCGCCCACATTCAATAGTCAGTAAAATCAATTACAATGAGCGAACAAAATTGGCAACGGGTGTTGAAGTAATTGATACTAACAGCCATAAAAAATTCACCATTGCAGCAAATATTATTTTCTGTTGTGCATCGACTGTTGCAACCACATCATTACTGATGCAATCAACTTGCCGAAGATTTCCTCATGGTCTTGGTAATGACAGTGGCCAACTTGGTCATAATTTAATGGATCATCATTTTAGAATAGGTGCAACAGCGACAGTGTCAAAATTTGATCATCTTGTTGATCAAGGAAAACGACCTGTTGGCTTTCATATTCCAAGGTTTAGAAACCTAGTACCATCAAAAAAATCTGATAGAAACTTTATTAGAGGCTATGGCTATCAAGGTTATGCAACACGCTCAGATTGGCGTAGAGGCATCAAAGAAATGTCCTTTGGAGCCGACTTTAAAGAGCAACTGTTTAACCCTGGATCATGGCAAGTAGCGTTAATTGGTTTTGGTGAGTGCTTACCACAATATGAAAACAAACTTTCACTAGATTACTCTAAGCTTGACCCTTGGGGGCTTCCTACCGTTACCTTTGATTGCCAATACGGTGATAACGAAATAAATATGCGTGAAGATATGAAAACCCAAGCAGTTGGCATGTTAAGTACCGCCGGTTACGAAAACGTACAAGCCTACGATGACGGTTCGTTCCCTGGACAAGCAATCCATGAAATGGGAACGGCTAGAATGGGCAAAGACCCAACGACTTCAGTGGTTAATAAACATAATCAACTACACAGCGTCGCCAATGTCTATGTTACTGATGGATCCTTTATGGCTTCTTCTGGCTATCAAAACCCATCTTTAACCTATATGGCATTTACCGCACGAGCTGCTGCTCATGCGGTAAAACAATTTAAACAAGGGTTATTCTAACATGGAAAGACGTCAAGCAATCAAAGCTCTGCTTGCGTCAATCGGCGTAGCAGCTTCTAGTCAAACATTGTTTCGTATTGCACAAGCGAGTCAACAAAATCCCCCTGAAAGCCAGTTATGGTTTCGTGAAGATCAGCTTGAATTAATTAAACAATTCAGTGAAATAATTTTACCGGAAACATCCAGCCCAGGTGCAACAACGCTTAAATTACACTACTTTGTTGACATAATGGTGAAAGAGACACTTGGCAAACAAAAACAACGTTTGTTTCTCAATGGCTTAACACTTTTCCAAAAAGCACTCCCTACAAACGATACCGAACATAAAACTCCACAGTTGTGCGTTAATTATTTAAGCCATTTTTTTTCGTTACCGCATACACAACTGGAGGAGTATCAAAATTTTGATGCTCTTCCTCTTAAAAAAATACCAGCAAATAAAAAAGCACACTACTATCAATATGCATTTTTAAGCACATTAAAAACGTTGTTAGTTATTGGTTTTTTTACTCATGAAAACGTCGCAAATATATTACGTGACCCAAAAGATTATCCTGTGATGTATCAACCAGGCTAGCCGTTATCAAAACACAAAAAACGCAGCTACGCTGCGTTTTTTTGGTTCTATTAGCCAATCCAGTAATTACCAGTGGCGTTTTTTATGCCCAATCAATGCGTAATATAAAATAAATAGATAACAAGGTAACATGATCCAATAAGACATTTGGGAGTTACCACTTTGCTCTGCAAAGGCCCCATAAACTAATGGTAATAATGCACCGCCAGATATCCCCATTATTAACACAGCGGATCCTGTTGCGGTTTGTTTACCTAAGTCTTTAAGTGCCATCGGCCATACTGCAGGCCAAACTAAAGCATTCGCTAAACCTAATAAGGCAACAAACAGTACCGTATTGGGAATTGCTGGAACGTTTGTCCAAGCGAAGAAGAAATCCCATACCCAATGGCTATCTTTTGCTCCCATGATAATAAAGGTTGAGAATATAAGTCCTAATACAGCAGAGACCACCAATGCTTTTTCCTGACTGATCCAGCGAGGTATAACAATAATACCGATGATATACGCAACAACCATGAACGCCATTGTATATGACGTTAACTGGCCAAAGTTAGTAACACCTAACTCTTTACCGTATAAGCCAATAGTATCGCCAGCAATAACCTCAACACCAATGTAAAAAAACAGCGTTAATACCCCTAAAATTAAATGAGGGTATTGTAAAATGCTTTTATCTACCTTGTTAACATCATCAACATTGGTATCGTTTTCACCATCTAAATTAACATCAGGCAGCGGAGAAAAATAAATAAAAACAGCCAATAACGCTAGCATGCCTGCCATGATAAAGTATGGCAAAATCAAACGGCTCGATAATTCTTGCAAAGCTTCAAGTCGACTAGCGGCATCTAAACTGGCTAAATACGTTTCATTAAATTGCGACATATCCGTGAGCACAAAAGCAGTAAAAAATATTGGCGCGATAATACCAGCACCTTTATTAAGTATGCCCATAATACTAATACGAACTGCTGCAGACTCTTGAGGGCCTATTACAACTAAATAGGGATTAGCCGCCGTTTGTAATACCGTTAACCCAGTGCCCAATAAGAATAAAGCGATTAAAAATATCGAATATAGCTTTGTTTGCGCGGCAGGTATAAAGACCAATGCACCAACTGTCATGATAACTAAACCACCAACGATGCCTTTTTTATAACCAATGCTTTTTAAAACCTTAGCTGCAGGCAAAGCCATTACGGTATAAGCAATATAAAAAACCAAGGTAACAAAATAGGCTTCAAAATGATTGAGCTCACAAGTGATTTGCAAAAAAGGGATCAAAGATCCATTTAGCCATGTAACAAAGCCAAACATAAAAAATAACCCGCCGATGATCAACATTGGCATATAGCGTTCAAGAACGCTGCCTTGTTTAATCGAATCAGGGGTTGAGATGTGCGTAGACATTTTTTTTCCTAATAATATTTTTTATTAATTTCCCGCTAATAATTCCACATATGCACCCTCTAATCAACAATTTTTGAAACCTTCAAATATTTTCGAACAAAGTATACTGAGGTTAAACTAGTTGCCTTTTCGTTAAAAATAACGAACAATTGAGGCTTGAAGGAATAAACACTTATTCAATAAAAACGATAATAAAAGCAATAATGAAAGAGATAGTACCATGCTAAGTACCATTGAAAGACGTCAAGAAATTGTATTACTCACTGAAAAGAAAGGAAATGTTTCAGTTAAAGAGCTAGCTGAAAACTTCAATATTTCTACCGTAACCATTCGAAATGATCTTAATGAATTAAATAGATTAGGCTTACTCGTTCGCTCTCGCGGCGGTGCTGTACCTAGCAATCGCTTAACGAAAGAATTATCGATTAAAGAAAAACATACAAAAAACCTCAAAGTAAAGCAGAAAATTGGTGAGGCAGTTGCAAACCTAATTGATGAAGGCGATGCCATTATTCTTGATTCAGGCTCAACAACCGAAGAAGTTGCACATTGCTTAATAGGTAAAAAACAGCTGACAGTAATGACTAACGGATTAAACATTGCTAACCAACTCGCACAAGCAGAAGGTTGTGATGTATTTATTACCGGTGGAAAATTACGAAAAAAATCAATGTCTTTCTACGGTGCACAAGCTGAGGAACGTTTAGAGTATTATAACTTTAATAAAGTTATTTTAGGTGTAGACGGTATTGATATTAATCGCGGTATCAGTACACATTACGAACCAGAAGCCAATTTTAACCGAGCTATGTGCGATAATGCAGAACAAATCATAGTTGTTACCGACTCATCAAAGTTTGGTAAGCGCTCCTTGCATGCTATTGTTAAACTTGATCAAGTCGATATTTTAGTCACTGATAACCAGTTAGCTAAAGAATATATCGACGTACTCGAAAGCCATAATATTGAGCTACATCTGGTTGATATATAAAACTTTAACAGTATGTATTAATAAAAAGAGTACGTACTGTTCCCCTCTTTCCCATCTTCTATAATTTAAAAAGCGGCAAAAGATGCCCTCTCCTATCTGTTACATTTTAAAAGTAGCTCACACAACACCTGAACGGTACATTATGATTTTAGTTCACGTAAAACATTAAATTCGAAATCATATGAAAGAAATACAACCTTTCATTAATTTTAAAAGTAAGTTATGTTTATGTGCTAATATTCACGTTTCGTTGCTTATATAATGAGAAAACCTCAACGTATTTACTATAAATTTAAAAACAACAGCTTTTTATCGATATTATTGGCTCCCTTACTGTTAATAATAAGCGGACAAAGCTTTGCTGCTAGCAAGCCTACACCCAGTACCAATGATTGGGAAAACCCACAGGTAGTAGGCATAAACAAATTACCTCCTAGAGCTAATTTTTTTCCATTTGTCGACAAGGTTACAACGGAAAAAGCCCAAGCAGTTAACATTAAGTCGCTAAACGGCACATGGAAATTTTTATTAAGTGCCAATATCGCAAGTGCGCCAACTAATTTTGCACAAACAGATATAAACATTGATGATTGGCAAGATATTACTGTTCCTGGAAATTGGGAATTACAAGGTTTCGATCGCCCCATATACTTAAATCAACCTTATCCTTTTGCTAAGAATCCCCCATTTATTCAAGAACATGACAATCCTACTGGGCATTATCGAAAAGTATTCCAACTTGATAAAACTTGGTTAAATGAAAAAAAAGTGATTATTCACTTTGGTGCAGTAAAGTCTGCATTTTATCTATGGGTTAATGGCAAAAAAGTGGGATACAGTCAGGGAAGCAAAACTCCCGCTGAATTCGACATCACCCCATTTGTGCAACAAGGAACAAACACCTTAGCTCTGCAAGTATTACGCTGGAGTGATGGCAGTTACCTAGAAGCTCAAGATTTTTGGCGATTATCAGGGATAGAAAGAGATGTTTACCTGTATTACACCCCAAAAGCACACATTAGCGATTACTTTGTTAACGCTGGATTAGCCAAAGATTATACAACGGGGACATTTAATTTAACCGTTGATACCATAGATACGAATCCTCAACAGCAGCTAGAAATCACTCTAAGGTCTGCGCAAGGAAAACGCATTTATCACAAGATAAAAACGATAACATCTATAGATAACAAGGCTACTACAACCTTTAATGCACAGTTTAAACAAATAGCAAAATGGTCTGCTGAAACACCTAACCTTTATCAACTGACAGTGACATTATTAGATAACAATAAAACCACTCAGTTGATCAATCAATCAATTGGGTTTCGCAGTACAGAAATTAAAGAAGGACAGTTGCTTGTTAATGGACAAGCTATTTTAATTAAAGGTGTAAACCGCCATGAACACGATCCAGATACAGGACATTTCGTCTCGAAAGAAAGCATGGAACTCGATATAAAACTGTTTAAGCAATTTAATATCAATGCGGTACGCCTAGCGCATTATCCAAATGATCCCTACTGGTACGAACTTTGTGATAAATACGGCATCTATGTGGTTGACGAAGCAAATATTGAATCACATGGTATGTATTATAACTTAGCGAAGGGCGAGTCATTAGGAAATAACCCTGATTGGAAAAAAGCCCATTTAGCACGGATAGCTGCCATGGTTGAACGTGATAAAAATCACCCGTCAATTATCGCATGGTCTTTAGGTAATGAAGCTGGAAACGGCTACAACTTTTATCAAGCTTATGATTGGGTTAGAGCGAGAGATCCCAAACGCCCTATTCAATATGAACGCGCCGTTTTTGAATGGAATACCGATTTATATGTACCGCAGTACCCCACGCCTGAATATATGGAACAATACGCAAAGTCAAACCCTGATCGCAGTATGATCATGAGTGAGTACGCGCATGCTATGGGTAACAGTGCAGGTAATTTTCTCGATTTTTGGCAAGTGATCCGTAAATACCCTAAATTACAAGGAGGGTTTATTTGGGATTGGGTAGACCAAGGCTTAAGAAAAACCACCGAAGATGGCGACAGTATTTTTGCATATGGTGGTGATTTCGGTGTACCAGGCACACCATCAGATGGTAATTTCGTTTTAAATGGTATTGTGTTACCTGACCGAACTCCTGAGCCGTCACTCTACGAAATTAAAAAAGTACATCAAGACATTCAAATAACGGCGATCGATCTTTCAAAAGGAAAAATTAGACTCTTTAATGAATTCTTCTTTAAAGATCTTTCAACCTACAAATTGTCATGGCGCTTGATGCAAAATGGCCGCACACTAGACAGAGGCACGATTAATGATCTCAACATTGCTCCCCAACAAGCAAAAACGTATCGACTCAACTATCGCGCGCCTAAACCAAGTGAACAAGAAGTCTTTTTGGATATTCAAATACTGACAAAATACGATGAGCCGTTGATCGGACAAAACGCTGAAATAGCTAAAGAACAATTTATCGTACACGAAGCTATGCCCAGAAAAGCTAAAGGTGGTGATGGCACTCTAACCACCTATAGAACCGTGACTGACACCGAAATACACGGTAAAGATTTTGTGTTCAGGTTTAATCACAAATATGCTGAGCTCTCAGGGATGCGCTATAAAGGTGTAGAACTTATCAAAAAGGCGCCTAGAGCAAACTTCTGGCGAGCACCCACGGATAATGACTTTGGCGGAAACTGGCAAGATAAATTGCGGGTTTGGCGATATGCCTCTGAACGTCAGAAGAAATCACGTTTTACATTCATTGAAAAAGATAACAAAGTAATCGTTAAAACCGCTTTTACTCTAGAAGATGTTAAGGGAAGCGTAACGATTGATTACACCATCACACCAGATGGTGCTATTAACATTGATTATCAATTAACGTCGTCGCTTGAAGATATGCCTAAAATTCCACGCGTTGGCATGAATATGGAGTTATTTGGTCAATTTGAACAGCTCAATTATTTTGGCAAAGGACCGCACGAAAACTACCGTGATCGCCATTATGCTGCACATGTTGATTTATATAAAAGTACCGTTAACGAGCAGTATCACCCCTATGTTCGTCCGCAAGAAAGTGGTTATAAAACACAAGTGAGATGGGCAACTTTAGTTAATAAAAACGGGATCGGAATAGCCATATCTGGCAAACCTCATTTCGGCATGAGTGCTTTGCCATACCGCATTAGCGACCTTGATCCAGGCATGCGCCGAACCCAAATACATTCAGGTAGTTTAAAGCCAAGATCAATTGTGTCACTTAATGTCGACTACGGACAAATGGGCGTTGGTGGCGTTAATAGTTGGCATACGACTGCTTTAGATAAATACTCACTGACAGAAAAAAGTTATCAGTACAGCTTTACCTTACAAGGCGTAAGTTCAGTAGAAAATAATCAATAGTGTTATTGAAAAGTAAGATGTAACTAATCATAAAAGTGATTAGTTACATCGATATTTTCCTTTAAAAACGAGTAAAACAGCTCTCACCAACCATCATACCCTAAAGTTATATCTCACCAATTCAAATGAATAGTTGTTGCATGATTATTCGTTATATACTCGTAAACATATAATATTGCTGAATACTAATTTGCTCGTTTAATACTTTCATACACTTGTATTAACCTTGAACAGAAAGTGAGAGACTTTTAGCTTTAGCAAATACACTTTACTTACTAGCAAAATGTCATGTAAAAACCATCCCAAAGAGATACTAACAGCTTAATGAAAACCTTTCGTAAGCTGTTATCAGAGCATCACTATAATTCACAACAATCGTTAATTGATGCCTTAGCGGAACATGGTTTTTGTGATATTTCTCAGGCGAAGGTTTCCCGCATGCTATCCAAAGTAGGAGCCATTAAAATACGTAATAAAAGAAACATGATGGTGTATCAACTACCAAATGAAATGAATACACCAAAAACGAGGCAATCGATAAATTCCATGGTGTTAAAAATCACACATAATAAGTTTCACATCGTTGTAAAAACAATTATTGGTGGTGGCAGTGTTATTGCACGTATTCTTGATACTATGGAAGAATCACTTGGTGTGCTTGCAACCATTGCAGATGATAATACCGTATTGGTGATCCCGTCATCAGTAGAGAAAATAGAGCAGATCTTGCATAATATTATCGAACAATTAGAGATTAGCGAATATCATTAAAGTTAGAATATCAATAAAAAAAGCCCTGCAAGCAGGGCCATGCAATAGCATGTTTTCTAGGTAAGTCGATTTTCTATCTGTAAGATAAGGGGTAATTGTCGAGCATTTTTAGTGTCATTTATCCGGGTAACACTGATCTGAAGGCCCTCCCCAGAGTCTATAATCTAATACGCTCATTTCACCGTGTGAGAAGCTAAATCCATATTTTCTGTCGCTAGCGACAAGCAATGGTCCATCTAAATCGACAAATTTTGCATCTTTCGTCAATAAAAATGCAGGAGCCATGGCTAACGATGATCCGACCATACAACCAATCATAATATCAAAGCCCAAGGCCAATGCTTCATTATTCAACTGTAATGCTTCAGTTAAACCACCTGTTTTATCAAGTTTAATGTTTATAGCATCGTAACGACCTTGTAAATAAGATAAATCTTTACGGGTATGACAAGATTCATCAGCACATAAGGCAACAGGCAAATTTAGCCCAATAAGCTCTTGGTCATGCCCTACAGGCAAAGGTTGTTCAATTAACACCACATTAAAGCTAGATAATATATCAGCACTGTCAGTTAATTGCTCTATCGTCCAACCTTCATTAGCATCCACGATAAAATGGCTACTAGGTGATGCTTGATGAATTGCACGCATTTTTTCAACAATACCTTCGCCATCTAGTTTCACTTTAATTAACGGCGGATGATCTAGCGTTTTCGCCGCCTTTGCCATATTCTCTGGCGTATCGATACTTAAGGTTTGTGCTGTAACGCAAGCTGGTGTAGGTGCTAACTGTAATAGCTGCTCCACTGTTTTTTGTTTTAGCTTCGCTTTAAGATCCCAGTAAGCGCAATCAACCGCATTTTTTGCGGCTCCTGGTGCCATCGCTAATAGCAATTCATCTAACGACAAGCCCTGCGATAGTTTTTGCTGTACATAATTAAGCTGATTAATGACAAGCTCAACATCTTCTTGATAACGTTTATAAGGGACAGATTCAGCTCGTCCGGTTTTTCCATCGCAAGATAGCTTAACTTCAATAACATGCGCTTGTGTTTTTGCGCCACGCGCGATACGAAATACTTTCGCTAAAGGGAAAGAAATTTGTTGGTAAGATAATGTGATCATTCCTTTATTACCTATGCCTGTTGCAAGTGAATTAATGGGTTAACAATTGCATCGGTACCATCTCGTACAGGGTCAACACACGGTAAAGAAAACTCTTCTGAAAGTCTTTTACAATAAGCTTTACCTTCTTCAATGCTAACACTTGAAGTGTTAACAGCAATGCCAACAACTTTTACATTAGGGTTGGTCAACTTTGCTGCCGTTAAGTTTAATTCAATCGTCTCTGCAATACTTGGAAAGTCAGTATGCGGTAAACCACGCATATGTGTTCTATTTAATGCATGGCAAATCACTAAGGCATCAGGTTGTGAGCCGTGTAACAGCCCGATACTAACACCAGCAAAGGCAGGGTGTGATAACGAGCCTTGTCCCTCTATGATATCCCAATGGTCGGCTTGGTTATTTGGCGATAATGTTTCTGTAGCACCAGAAATAAAATCAGAAACGATACAGTCAATAGCCAAACCTTGACCGGCAATAAGAATTCCACATTGACCCGTTGCTCTAAAGTCAACACTTACACCTTGAGATTTCATTGACTTTTCAAGACTCAATGAGGTGTACATTTTACCTACCGAACAATCAGTACCCACAGTGAGCAACCGTTTACCAGTACGTTTCACACCAGAACCTGTTTTAAAGTTAGCTTTTGGATGTCTAATATCAAATAATTGTTGATTATGCTTATTTGCAACAGCAACAAGTTTTGGCACATCTGTAAGTTTATCATGTAACCCACTTACCACGTCCATACCCAATTCAAGCGCTTTAATAATGTACTGATGCCATTTAGGTGCTAACACCCCACCACTGTTTGCAAAACCAAGTACAAAGGTTTTTGCACCTTTAGTAGCCGCTTCTTCTATAGTGGTTTCATTTAATCCTGTTGTTACTGTACAACCATCAACGCTCATTTCCCCAATACAAAGTTCTGGACGCCAATCGGCTGCACCACGAGCCATTTTAATCGAAAGTTCATCGGTAGCATCACCAATAAAAAGCAGATAAGGAGCAATAATTTGCATAATAAAATACCTAAAATAACTGTTAATCATTCATCTTTAATTTATGTTAAACAGCTTATTAGTATAATAAATAATTTGAAAATACTATGACTTGGTATAGGTATAACCTTAGGTTATATCAAAAATAAAAGAATGAAAATAATTTCAACAATTAATTATTAGGATCTGTTGATCTTAGTTTTTAAACCTTAAGTTGCGCAATAAAAAATGGAATAAAATCATCAGCAACTCGAGATAATCCACGCCCTTCAAGATGTAATAAACTCACATTGAATGACAGTTGTGGCTCAAATGACGCATAACCTATTTCATCCGACATATTACCCATAGCAGTATATTTATCTACGACACAGACTCCACTGCCTTTTGCGACCATTCTAGCTGCGATAAAATAAGTATGTACCTTAATCGTAGATGGTAGTGTTACATCTTCTTCCATAATACGTTTCCACAATAAATCTCCCAACGGGCCACTATCACTAATATCAATAAACGTATGCTCAGCTAGTTGTGTTAACGATAACGCTGATGGGCAATTAGGAAATAGTGTTTTTGGGTACATAACCACAAGCTCAGAATTTGCACATTCTTTAAATGTAATTCCTGCAAGTGTTGGCGGTGAAAACAATATTGCAAAATCGCACTTATGTTCAAATAATGCTTTAGTAACTTCATCGTTATGTACCGTTTGTATGGTAAAGTTAACTTTTGGATGCTTGGCCTGAAACTCAGTAATTGCGCTGGGCAACACATCAAAACCTAATGCTGGAGTTACCCCGATACTAATGTTACCAAAGTCGGTTTTTTTTATATTTTCAGCAGTATTTCTAATTGAGCGCATTTGCTGATAAATCTTATCTACTTCTCCAAATAATAATTCAGCTTCATTTGTAGGGACCAAACGCCCTTTTACTCTTTCAAATAAATAAAAGCCAAGTTGCATTTCAGCATGTGATAACACTTTACTCACCGAAGGTTGTGATACATGTAAAATTTTAGCGGCATTCGTAATAGAACCAGTTGTATAAATTGCATGGAAAATTTCAATATGTCTAAGTCTCATGATTCACCTATATCAAAATGTTACGCAAAAATTAACACGCAAGCTGTCCATAAAGTGGCGGCAAGTGACGCTGCGAATGTTGCTGGAACTATTTGAGACTTGACATGATCCATTAAGTCGCAACCTGTTGTCATCGAACTTAAAATGGTGGTATCAGAGATAGGCGAACACTGATCGCCATAAATGCTGCCATTTAAAACGGTTGCAAAGCAAATCATCATAAACAGTTCTGGGTTGGCTAACATTTGGCTTTCACCAATCGCCCAAGCAAGTGGCATTGCTAATGGAAAAGCAATGGCGTAAGTGCCCCAACTTGTGCCGGTTGAAAAAGCAATTATCATGGTAATTAATTGTAATGTTATAGGAAGTAACCAGTATGGTAATTGTTCACCAAGTAATGATACAAGGTACAAACCGCCGCCTATTTCTTTACTAATAAAGCCAATAATCACCGCTAGCATCAAAATTACCGACGCTACAACAACACCTTTTAATCCATTACCAAAGCCATCAATAACATTCATCAGTGACATACCCTTAGCTAACGCCATCAACACCGACAATACTAAAGCAGCACCAAAAGCCCAATTTACCTTTGGAGTGCCCATAAAAATAAAGGTAAGAATAGCCGTCAATATTAAGGTAACTAAAGGTAAAATAAACTCTAAATAGTGTGAGTGATAACCTTTTGGCACATCACAGGTTTGTAATTCTTTAGCGCTTAGCGGTTTAGCACCTGGCGCATCTAACTGCCCAGTGGTATTAGCTCTCACATGCGCTTCTTTAATTCGTCTACCAGAAAAAGTCGTAATATTTAAACTTAGCAGTAACGTACCAAGCACAGCAAAAATGCCATAAAAACTAAACGGAACGCTACTAAAAAAGAACGCAATTCTGTCAGCCTCCGTTGCTAAGAAGCTGACCCCAGGCACAAAGATCAACGCTTGTACGTAAGCAGGCCAAGCATTAAAAGCCATTACAGCGGCGATAGGCGAAGCAGTTGAGTCAACAATATAACTCATTTCTTCATGGCTCACTTTTGCTTTGTCAGCAAGCGGGCGTACGGTAGTACCAACAAGTACTGTACTCATAGTGCCCCCTTGAAACAATAAAACGCCAAGGATCCACGACACCACTTTTGCAGAGCGCTGACCTCGAACAAATTTTTCAGTCATCATGTTAGCAAACGCTTGTGCTGCACCCGTTTTTGACCAGATCCCTAGCAAACCACCGAGCAACCATAAGTATAAAAGTAATAATGCCGCGGTACCTTGTTGAGCAAGGTTTGGAATGAGCACACTGTCTGTAATATCGTACTCCCCTAACATTAACGCACCACTCACAATCCCTGAGAAAAGAGCGGTTAAAGGTTCTCGAGTAATTAAACACAATACAATCGTAAGAAATGCAGGCAGTAACGACCACAAGCCAAAATGAAACGCAGGTTTTAACTGTTGCAATTGACCGTTTTCTTTCTCAACCCATTGTTGAGTTAATGCAGGGGAATCAACTTTATTAAGGTTGGCTTGATTCAGTGGTGATAAATCGTAAGGCACCACATCGGTAATTATGATTTCCTCACCTTTATATTTATAAGCTGATTTCCCTTTATCCGATTGATAAATATCATAAATATATGATTGTTCAAGCCATGTTTTATCAACATAAAGGTTTACATATTGTGCAAAACATAGCCCGACTACCAAGATAAAAAAGGCCATTACATTTTTGTTTATTGTCATAATTTAATCTTATTTATTTTTAAAAGACATCATCAATAAAATCTCCACATTTCAAATCAGAAAGCCTTACTCGTTTTTTAATAAGGCTTTCTACACTATTCAGCAGTGATACTACGTGGTTTTTCAAACAACTTGGAAAAAAACAAGCTATTCATGAATAACTTTTCAGTTCCATAAAAATATCCTCTAAAATTAGGATCATCGCTAAAGACAATGACGCTACCTTGACCTAATCTTTGCCCTACTAACATTGATTTTCCTGCTAACTGTTGTTGATTATCTGTTGAAGCAAACCCTGTTAATAGTGGTTCATCTGTTATCTTTACCACAGTCGCATAAGGGTTTTTAGGAGGTTCAAAGGCGAGTAGACCACTACGGTGACTCGCAATATATCTACTTGAATAGCCATAACCCAATGGGTGTGTGATATCTAAATCTCCAGCCATAACAGCACCACCAATAACGTCTTGTGCTTCTAACATAGACTTTTTAGCGTAATCTATACGCGACTTATTAGAACCTTTACCTCGATTAAACTTTACAGTTTTTAAGTTAAGCAACTGTTTTCCTGCCCATTTAGCGCCATCTCCGATACCAACTATAGTACCACCAGATTTAACCCAATTTGTTAGTTTGCTAGTAAGTGAAGTACTGATATCAGAGTACTTACCATTAACCATAACAAGATGTGTATAATCAGCTAAAGCAACATTATTTAAACGCCATTTCTCAAGTAAAACGACAGGTATGCGCATACGTTTATCTAGTAAATGCCATACTTCACCTGCTTGATACTGAGACATACCAGGACCAATCACTAATAACACTTTTGGTAACGAAACTGGTGCGATATTATTACTGCCTAAGTCCATCCCGGTACTTTGCGTATGTGAGCTATTAAGTGCATAAACAGGCACACCATCTTGTGCTGCTTGAGCCATTAATTGATGTAACTTAACTGGATTGCCTCCTCCCTGTGCACCAACATTAATAACCACACTACCACGTTTAAAAGTTTTAACGCCTTGTGCTGTCGATGCTTTAAATGCACTATTTGCGATCCTAGGACGATACCCTTCGCTCAATACTTTATAAAGTACTTTAGGCGCATAATAATGACTCCAATCAAATGCATAAGCGACTGTAGCTTTAGTAACAGTAGGTTGAACTGGAAATTTAACCTTAATTGATTCATCAACATGATAGTTTTTACGTGTTAAAGGTTGATAAACAATGCCGAAAGCTAATGGCATTGTCCAACCTGACACATCATAAAAAGTGTTGTTTTCAAATTCAGTTACCTTAGAAAACAAACCTTTTACCATGCGGTAGCTCGCTTGGTTTACTTCAACAATATAAGAGTGTTTAGCCTTGAAATGTATATCATTAAGGGCTAAATCTTTAATCAGCGGCTTAACCATGATTTGGTTACGTTCAAGTAATTGTAAAAAGTGAAACATTCTCGCTGGATCGTCAGGTGCGGTAAATACATATGCTTTTACTTTATCATCAGCAGCCATTTCTTTTGTTTGCGCTGCAAAGTGTTGCTGAAACTGTAATAATTCCTCTTTTTTATCGACAGCATTATTAAGTAACTCTAAACCAACATGATAATAGGTACGAATGTTATCTCTAAATGACAATAAACCGCGAGGAGTAGCTAACACACCGGCTGAGCTTGCTTGTTCAAACAATATGCCTAAGCTTCCATAAATATGCGGATATGTTGCCCCTTTACCTAAATAAAAGTTATCGTATGCTTCTTCATTAAAATAAGGCTCTGCTTGTTTATCTAAAAAATCCCTTGGTCCCTGAACAACATCACTTAATAAATTCATTGCTTTTTTATTTATAATCGGATGTATACGATCAGGTGCTCCTGGATGAAAATAAAACGATTTATAAGAACGCATTTCATGGAAGTCAGCAACGATATTAGGACGCCACTGGTGAAATTTTTTTACCCAACCGACAGGTTCAGGCTGTTGTTGAAGCATCCACTGACGGTTTAAATCAAACCAATAATGATTCGTTCTGCCAGAGGGCCAAGGTGAACCATGTAAAGCATGATTAGGATCACTAACCGTTGCTTGTGACGAATACCTTAGATTCCATGAAGCTTCTCGGCTATTTCCATCAGGGTTCATACTGGCAGTGAGTAAAATAACACTGTTATTTAATAGCCTGTCTATGTTTTCTCCTTCCGCGGCAGCTAAGTGATAGGCAATTGGAATAGCAGAATCATTAGAACTGACTTCACCACCATGAACACCAAAATTAATCCAACTTATCACTGGCATATCAGCATCTGGTTTTATCTTTCCTTGCTGCAAACGTAAATGTTGGTTACGTATGTTTGCTAAGTTTTTATGGTTTTCAATGGAAGTAATTGTCAGTGTTACGATAGGTCGCTTTTCATTACTGTAGCCTATGACCTCATAGTTAATACGTTTCGACTGTTCAGATAAATATTTAAAATAAGCAATCATCCGATCATTGCGTACCATTTGATCGCCAAGGCGATGACCTAAAAAGCTACTTGGCGACTTAATGGTTGAATCAAAAACAGTAGATTCATCAAAAATAGCATCAACTACTGGATTCGCGTAAGTATTATTTACGGTAGCAATTACACCACACGCTAAAACAATAGTAATATATTCAAAAAAACGTTGCATTACTGAACCACCTTTGTATTTTTCCCCTGACGAATAGCCTGACCAGCCAGCTTACCGGTTAATTCACCTTGAGAAATAGCCAATTGACCATTAATGATCATCCATTCAACCCCTTCACTTAATTTTTCTGGATAGATATAGTCTGCTTTCGGAATAAATGTATTCGGATCAAAAATCACAATATCGGCAATATAACCCTCTTTCAGTTCACCGCGGTTAGAAAGCCCAAACGTTTTTGCGGTTAAAGAGCTACTTTTATTGATAAAATCTTGAGTAGTTAACCATCGTTTATCTAAAACAAATTCATGATATTTTTTAGAAAAAGAAGCATATTTTCTCGGATGTCCAGGGCTACCATCTGAAGATGTCATCACCCATGGTTGTTGCATATATGCTTT
Organism: Thalassotalea sp. PP2-459; assembly: GCF_001913705.1. Taxonomy (GTDB): domain Bacteria; phylum Pseudomonadota; class Gammaproteobacteria; order Enterobacterales; family Alteromonadaceae; genus Thalassotalea_C; species Thalassotalea_C hakodatensis. The sequence goes on from NZ_MKQD01000042.1 coordinate 33,227, forward strand.
AATGTCTTTTTCTGACATGTTAAAACTAGCAACTCTTGCATTACCATCAATAACAATTTTACGAGCGGCATCTATTGGCGTCATATTCCATTCAATGGCAACTTCTGCCAGTGTTTTACCTCGTAAATTAGGTAAGTTTAAATCGGTAATTAATAACGATTCTGCACCACCCCTACGCCGTAAATTTTCTTGCATCGCTACTTTAAGCGCTGGCCAGTTGTCTTCATTTTTAACACGTGCTATGTAGGTTGATTTATCACCCGCTAATACTTTCCTAGGCAACAAACTACCAGCAACGCTTGTGCCTGATGCTCGCCAAGGGTACTGATCAGCGGTTACATTAACGCCCATTTCACGTGCTTCATTTATCAAATTGATGACACGTTCACTTTCACCCCATACATCCACACCTAACGCTTTTATATGGGCAACGTGTACTGGTAATTCTGCTTGTTTACCAATGGTAATGACTTCTTGAATCGCACTAACCAAACCAATACTGTAAGTGCTTTCATCACGAATATGACTATCGTAAATTCCGTTGTATTTCGCCGTTACCTTAGCTAAAGCAATCACTTCTTCAGTAGTGGCATAATTGCCAGGGACATAATACAAGCCTGTTGACAACCCTAACGCACCTGCTTTCATGGCATCATCAACAATATTTTTCATTGACACTAATTCATTCTCGGTTGGTGCCCGATTAGTTCGTCCCATAACCGCTTTACGCACTGCTCCATGGCCTATGTATAAGGCAACATTTGTTCCAATACCTTGTTGTTTATAGTGACTCAACGTATCGTTAACATTAATACTTCCGCCACCATCAACATTACAAAATACGGTACTTACACCTTGTGTTAAATAGTTTGCATTAATATTAGGGACGTTATCATCCGAAAAGTCACTACAAGCATGAGTATGAGGGTCGATGAATCCTGGTGCAATAACCATATCTTGCGCATTGATAGTTTCTTTTGCAGAAATATTCGATGGCTTTTTCTCTTTTATGAAAATTATTTTCCCTTGATCAATGCCAATAGCTCCTTTAATCGCTGCATGTTCTGCCCCTTGATAAATTGTATTCCCCGTTATAATCATATCAATGGTTGTTTCTTTACTACTACAACCTGTAAGGCTAGCAATAATAGTGACGAGTGCCGTTAATCGAGTTATTGGCATGGCTTATTCCTATGTATATTAATAAAAGCAGAGCAACCTTAGTTGCTCTATGATGACAAGGTTTTTAAATGATTTATCAATTAAATATAAAAAGTGATTAATCAAAACTCATACTGAAACTTACATATAAATAACGACCTTCAATATTATGTAAACTTGCTTCATAGCCATATGTTTCATCTGCTAAAGGCGGCTCTTTATCAAAAATATTTCGCATACCTACACGAACTCTAGAACCTTCAAGCATACCTGAATCATAAATATATTGGCCATACAGATTAAACGTTAACCAGTTATCAACATGCCAGTAATCGCCAGTATCATTATGTACTGCACTGGTATCATAAAAATCACCAACATATTTGCCATATAAACCAGCCCCCCAGTTGTTGTAAGACCAAGATAAAGTACTGGTAGCTTGCCATTCTGGTCGACCATCTAATTTCACCAACTCCCCAACATCATCAAGTGTAATACCTAATGAGGCTAGTTTAGCGGATTCTCCATCAACACTTTGATAGGCTTTTAACAATTTAGCTGCATTGAATTTAAAATCAAAATCACCGTAACTCGTATTATTAAGACGATAATTAATACTTATATCAAGCCCTTCTGTTACGCGAGAATCGAGGTTTTCAAATAAACCGATTACTTCTGACATATCACCAACAGCCGTTAGCCCAGAGCCATTAAAAAACTCAATATCATCTGCTGTTGGCTGACTACGAATAACATTGTCATTACTACTACCATTTAATCGATAATAATAATCTAAATCAGCAATATTTTGATATGATCGAATGCCAATAAGATCTTCTTGTTCAATACGCCAAAAATCTGCCGTCAGTGTTAAGTTTTCCAACATTTCTGGTGTATAAACTAAACCAATACCGTAGTTATAATCATTTTCAGGCTTTAATTTAGCATTACCAAAACGAATATTAGAGACACTATCACTACTGCTACATTCACTTAAACTGCTGATATCACCTTTATTAATCTGCGCTTGGCAACGATAATAATCGGTAGGATAATTGACTCGTGAGGTTTGAGAAGTATGTAATTGTTCAAGGTTTGGTGCTCTAAAACCTTCAGAATAAGAACCACGAACCTGTAAACTCTCAGCAGGATACCAACTTAAAACAACTTTTGGTTTAAATACGCTACCAACATCATTATATTTCTCAAAGCGACCTGCCACTTGAAAGCTCAATTCTTCAACTAATGGGACATCCATTGATGAATTCACCAGTGTGCCTGCAAATTCAACAAAAGCAGATGCTACATTCCTTGAACCGCTTGCATTAGGTTGGCCACTTGACCCCATAACGTCAGAAGCATAGGTTTTCCCGTTTACGCTATCAGTATATTTTATTTTACCGTTTAACCTGTCATCATATTGATTATCAAAGCTTTCATACCTCCACTCTGTACCTAATGCGACACCGACATCTCCACCGGGAAGCGAAAATAAAGAAGGCGTTGAAACTTTAAAGTCAATTAAACCTAGCTGTGTTTCACCAGTTCTGGTGATATCAATCAAAAAGCTATCAATGGTATCTTGAGAGTTACATTTCGCATTGCAGAAAGGATTATAAGCTGAACTATCTTGTTTATTTACACTTTCTTGAAACAAACTTAAGCTGATACGATTATCAGTGTTATCAACCGTTTTAGCTTTTGAATATAATGCCGCTGAATCCCAACTCCACTCGCCAACATCTCCACGGGCTCCGCCTAACATACGGTAAGAAGTATTTTCCACGTTAATCTTACGTACACCAGCATCAACAACTCGGTATGCATCAACTTTAATATCTAAACCACCATCGGGAATATCATACCCTGATAGTTGATTTACACCTGATCCTAACGGATTCCAATAAGCAGAACTAGAAATAGTGACAGGTGCAGACGTTAACGTTGCTGTTTCACCACGTTGAGAATTAGATTCCGCACGATAATAGCCAAGCTCTCCATACAGCTCAACGTCATCGTTTAATTCATGATTGATAAAAACAAACGAATTTACACGTTCTGTTTCAGGTATTAATGTACGACTACCATTAGTATTATATGTTTGTGTATTAGTACTTATACTACCACTATCAACACATAAACCATTTTCAAGTACGCATTGCTGATTACTATCAGTTGCATCAACATTTTCAATATGAAAACGACCTGCCGCACTTGTTAACCCCTCAACTGCTTGGCTAGCATCAAAACGCCCCCATGGAGTTGTTGTAGAAGAGTTTCGAAAATTTGAGTCGCCTTCCCAACGTGTTCCTTCTACTAATGGACGAAGATCAGAGTTAGCAGAATAATTTCCTTCAGATGCCATCACCTCTGAACCTAAATAATAGTTAACCGAAGCCGTTACATTCGTTAGTCCATGATTTAAATCCCAACCTGCTAAACCATTTAAGTTAAGCTTTTCTCTACTAGTATTTTCTGATTGTCCATACTGAACATCAAACTTAAAACCACTATAGTCTTTTCGTAATTGAGTATTCACAACGCCTGCTACAGCATCTGAGCCGTAAATAGCAGCAGCACCATCATGTAAAACCTCTACGGCACCTACACCCATTACAGGGATAGAATTCATATTTACGGTTGTCACTGGAACAGAGTTTTCTGTTTGTGAACCAGGGTGTTGAACCAAGCGCCGACCATTTAATAAGACAAGCGTATTACCGGTTCCAATACTGCGAAGGTTAATTGAAGCAACATCGCCACGGGAAGCATAAACACCACTTACAACATCATTACCATTAAAGCTTACAGTGCCATTACTTGGTATGGATGCAAATAACTCGCTACCAGATGTGGCCCCTATGGCATCAATATCTTTTTCATCGATAATAGAAACTGGTAGTGCTCCCGTGATTGTAGCTCCTTTGATCATGGTGCCAACCACACTAATCACTTCTACATCTTTATCGACTTTCTTTAGCGCTGGACTTATAACCTCACTTTCGTCTAATGGATTCGTTTCTTCTGCGATTGCAGGTAACATTGTTGTCGTAAATGCAGATAATAAACACATGCTTATTTTATTTAATCGGTACTTCGTTTTCTTAGGTGCAAACATTTTATTCTCCCTGAACTTCCATTATTTTAATGGTGATAATTTTATAGTTGTTTGCATGAATACACTGCACAATTATCAGCGTTGATACAATTGACAAATAAAGTCAAAGGCATAACCAAGGGTTATGCTCTTAACATTCAATAAGAGAATTTTTTAAACATAAAAAACGACCTTCGTTAACGTATTTTAATTGACTAATTTTTACCAAGCGTTATGGATTATGATGAAACTAATTTAACATTAGCTCCCCGTTTGCATAGATAATGATATAGTGGTTATATTTTTTATAATAATTTGGCTAGGCTAAAGTGTATTAATAAAATCAAATGTCAAGGTCATAGAAATACTTAGTGAGAGCAACAGAGGTTAAAACTAAATTGGAAAAGGTTAGCACCAGAAAATAGAAAATGTCCCCTAACATCCATGGAGGAAATAAGCTTTTATTATTACCTCATTTTTTAAAATTACTCATACATTCAACCTTAGCGTTTATCATCAATACATTTTCTACTGCTCTCGCATTTAACTCGATTAAAGCCACAAAAAATACTCTAAGTAATTCTTACTCTACTATTCAGAGTTCCGATGCCTATGACAAATATTAGCCTAAGTAGTTAGATCTAAAAGAACCAAGTAGCAATTTTATAGAACCACTCCTACAATCGAAAAAAAAAGGCATAATAGAGCTACAACATAAAGTAAGTCACGTTTAAACGTATCCGATGGACAGCAAAGGTCAACAAGCCCTAATATTTTTCTGAAGTCACTAAATTAATAACAAATTGAAAGTCGCTCATAAACGCTAAACGCACAATAATGAATAACCAAAATATTTTCAGCGCAATTGAAGTAGTGAGAAATCGTTGGATAAACATTAAAATCAAGAAGTATAAAGCACTTAATAAACAATACGGTGCACAAATTGAGCATACCGAATACAGCCTATTTATATACGATGTTAACTTTTTTGTAATGCTGATGTCGTTTTCACTTTTTTCTTAACAACACTTACTCAACTAAATTTTCACGTTCGGAGTAAACGAAAGTTTACTAATTATAGCCAAGTACATAATGTGGTGTAATTGCTTCGTAATCTTCAAATTTAGGTATATTGTTCGAAGGTTCGTATAACTTTTGTGCTTCTTCAGTACCGGTGACAGGTAACGATATCGTGTTATTTGATTCTGTATTTTGATTATTATTCATGTTAATTTGATGGTTCATATTCATTACTCCTCATTGCTTGATATACGCACTATGCACGAATAAAATAAAAAGAAACATGAACCATTTTTAGGCCATAAATAACGTAAGGTTATACTAGAGCGTGTTGATCTTTCATGTTTACTTTTGCCGCAATTTGTTTGGTATTTATACAAGGCAACACTTGCGCCGTGTAGTTATTCTACTCCA
>NZ_MKQD01000043.1 GCF_001913705.1 Thalassotalea sp. PP2-459
TACAAGGATGTAGCTTATTAGAGAACGCAGGAGCACGTTCTCCTGAATAACCATTCTCTGCAATCAACGCCGTGCCTCTAAAGCGTTTAATTCTTGCTGAATGACCGAATATTTATGCGAATTGGTATAAGTCAGGTTTTTTATTCCTTTAAAAATTATGTTCATGCCAGCAGTATTAGCATGCAGCGAATGATCATCACCAAACGTTATTCATTTTGTTCTATCAGAAAAAGTGATTTACTAAAGGTAAGATGAATAATGAGCCAAAAGCTTTTTAACCTCGAACATTTCTAATGTTGGGTTTTCTAGAAAAATATAAATAAAAGCCAGTAACCATAAAAAAGATAGGCGTTAAGCTAATAACTAACCAAAGTAACTTTATCGGCCAACCAATGAATTCACCGACATGGAAAGGGTACCTAAAGTTCCATACTTGTGTAACCCAATTGGCTCTACTTGCATCAAAGTATTCAATAGTTTCACCGGTACTTGGAACCGCCCAAACCCATGAATTTCCATGTGCTTCTGCCGGTTGTGTGTAACGTAAACGGATAGGTTCAGTTCGTTTTGAGGGAATATAAATACGGTAAAGTGACGCATGAGGAAATACCTTTTCCCCGCTTTTCAATGCTTGATTTATTTGCAAACGTGTTGTGTTGCTCTCACTGATGGTTGGTTTCTGTAATGTTTGTATTTCACCGACGAATAGCCCATTGAGTAAAGTTTGTATAGGGCCACTCCAGTGAAATGCCATGCCGGAAATAGCGATGAATACTAACGGTAGCAAAGCGATCACGCCTGTGACGTTATGCAATTGGGCATACTTTGTTTTAGCTTTTGCGTGCCACCGAACTTTCAATCGCTTTAAGGGTTTTTTGGGTTTAAACCATAAGTAAAAACCAAGGATTAATTGAACAACTAAACAGAGACTTGCAATTGACATAAACACTTTCAAAGGTTTATTTGCATTATCAATAGCTAACCAGCGATGAAAAGCCATTAAAAAACCGTAAAATGTTGAATAATAATCGTATTGATGGATCACTGATTGCGTTTGAGGGTCAACATTCATGTAAATACCACTTGCTAACCGAAATTGCCAAGGTGCGGAGGGGTCTTTAGGTAAAGTAATTAAGCTGACGTTAACCGTGTGTTGTTGTTCAATGGTAGCAATGAGTTGCTCAACGTTAATAGTTGTTGGGGGAGGGCTGATTGTCCACTGCGCAGGGAAAAGTGTACGTTGAATATCTTTTGCATAGAGTAATAGAGCACCAGAAATTGATAGCGTTAGCAGAAATATTGCGCTAATGAGTGCAAGTGTTAAATGTATTCGGCGTAGCAGTAATTTCATGGTTATTTGTTTTTACCTAAGAAATGTTTCCCCTGCTGAGTAAACATTGATGCTCAGCAGGGGAATGTTCACTTAAAACTGGTAGCTAACACCCATGGTTACAGTTGTACCTAGCCCCTTTAAGTTATAGCCATTGTAACTATATACTTGTGATCGCACAGGGTAGTAATCTTTATTTAATAAATTCTCTACACCCGCAAATAGCTGCCAATCACCGAGTTGATGATTGGCTGAAAGGTTTACTGTGAAGTAGCTATCAATAGGCCCTTGATCGCCAACCCATTCACCATTTTGTTGTTCAAACTTATCTCTATCAGCAACATAGAGTAAGGTAGCCAGCAGTTGTGTATCTTGATTTGGTTGCCAGTTAACTTGCAGGGTGGCTTTAGGAGAGCTTATTTGCTTACCCCCTAAGTGCTCCTTAGTAGCCGTATTTGTGCCTTCAACTTTACTGGCTGTCGCATTTAACTTCAACGTATCGCTGATATGATAACTTATCGTCGTTTCAAGGCCCCATATCTCTTGTGGTGCTCTTACTGGCATGTATACCCCAGTGACAGGGTCAAATTGGTTAGTTGTTCCTAATTCTGAAGTACTGCGATAAGCTGAAAATTCGATGCGAACATCGTCAAAGTTACTGGTAAAACCAAGCTCGTAATTGTCAATTACTGATGCTTCAGTACGAATATCTGCAATATCTGAAACAGTAGCTGTTCTTAGTAAACGACCAATATCAGAAATATCAGCACCTTGAGAATAACTTACAAAAGGTGAGAAGGCTTCGTGATAATTATATTTTATGGCGAAGTTATACGTTGTTGCGTCGTAATTTAACGTATCACCTTTTACTTGCATTGCTACTGAACATTGGCTGGGTGTTCGACACAACTTGAGCGTTTGGTAGTCATCAACCTGTAAATCAATGCTTTCGCTACGAATACCAGCCTTTACGATAATGTCGTTATTGAAGTGCCATTTAGATTGTAAGAAAAAGGCTTGGTTCTCCATATCCATTTCAGGTACCCACATACGGCCATCTAATAGAGGTTGTGATGTGATATCTTGCAACATATCCATGCCGTAAATAAAGGTAGCGGCGAGGTTTTCAAAATCAATTAGGGTATTAAACGTTACGCGCAAACCTTCTTTTTCAGACTTAATCATCGACTGTCCGCCGTCATAACCTTCATCTTGGTTAGCTAAATTTGATGAAAAGAAAAACACATTTTCGATGTCTTGCTTATAAGCATCAAACGTTAGTGCGGTATCAGCAAAAATATTGTCATCGGTATATTTCAACATAATGTTGTGATTACCGCGAGGTCCCTGTGGAGCACCGATTAAACGTTCACCGTTCGGTGATTTTATTGCATAAGTTTTTTCGCCAGTATTGATACTTCCAACCACATCGACTAAGTCCGTTTCTTGTTGTGATTCATAGTAGTTATAGGTCAGTTGAGCACTTTTCTCATCATCAAAATAGTAGTTAAACTTGGTAAAAAGATTTTCAGTAACGGCATCACTTAAACCGTATTTTAACCCTAAAATATCACCTTCAGCATCACGTTGAACGCCATTTTCTTCATAGCTTGCACTAAGTACATAGGCAAACTTATCTTGTTGGCCGTGGATATTTCCTGCTATACGGTGTCCAGCACTATCTTTAAGTTTAACGGCACTGAATCGGCTAGAAAGACTTATCTTACCAGCGAATGTTTTATCGGTTGCTGCTTTTTTAGTAATGTAATTGATGATACCGCCAGCGGCACCGTTACCAAAAATTGAAGTTGCACCTTTAATGACTTCAATTCGCTGGATAACTGAAGCATCAAGGGTTCTGATCCCTAAAGCGCCGTTTCTCAGTGGTGTAGATTGAGGCACGCCATCAATCATTACTAAAGGGTTTCTACCACGTAATGTTTGTGCAGAATTACTTGAAGTGCCTGTGCTAGGTGACATACCAGGAACAAGTGCTGCAAGAATGTCTTGTAACTCAGGCGTAATCTTCATTTGCTGTGCTATTTCTTGCTGTGAAATGATGGTTACAGTAGCAGGTACTTCATCAAGGCTTTCTTCAATGCGACTTCCCGTCACAATTACTCGTTCTATCGCGTTTTCATCAGTCTGTATGGATGCGTCATCGAATGCTATAGCTGAAGGAGAAATAAGAGCTGCGATCATTGTTAGTTGAAAAGGTAAGGTTTTCATGAAATTTGAGTGATTGTTAAAAATTTCGTGGATGATATTGCAAATCGTTATTATTTACAACCGCAAATAAGATTTTTAACGTTGTCTGCTTTCAAAGAAAGCGCAATGTATTGGCCGGAAAATACAGGGCTTTCTAGCTTGCTTATTCCATTTGCTGTAAAATTTATTGTCGCTTTTATTCTAAGGATTGATATGACTATTTTGTCTATGATTGTTGCGCATGCAGCTGACCGTGTTATTGGCAAAGATAATGATATGCCGTGGCACTTACCTGCTGATCTCGCTTATTTTAAAAAAACCACGCTTGGTAAGCCTGTGATTATGGGCAGAAAAACGTTTGAGTCGATAGGTCGACCATTACCGGGACGTTTAAATATTGTTATTTCTCGTGATCCCTCTTATGAAGCTGATGGGATCACTTCGGTGACTTCTATTGAGCAAGCACTAGATACGGCAAAGGGTGTTGAAGAAATAATGGTCATTGGCGGTGGCGCCATTTATCAACATTGTTTACCGAAAGCCGATCGTTTGTATGTTACTCATATAGATGGTCACATTGCTGGTGATACTCGTTTTCCTGAGTATGATAACGGTTGGCAAAAAGTGAGTAGCGAAACACGTGCACCAGATGATAAAAATGCCTATGCACTAGATTTTTGTGTGTATGAACGGAATTAAAGTACTATTCGTTGCTTAGTTTTTGTTCTTTGGCGTATATTTTAGAATTAAATGTTAAGTTCACCCAATGTTATTACGTCTTAAATAATACTCTATGAACACGGGCAAATAGGATTCACTCAGGATAAAAAAAGGCACCTTAGTAGGTGCCGTTTTATCAAATACATACCGATTACAACTTAAATTCTCTAACCGATTGCTGTAGTTCCTCGGCTAATTGGGCAACCTCACTACTTGATTGCGCGGTTTGCTGAGAGCCGGCTGTAGTTTGCTCAGCAATAGCAACGATAGATTCCAAGTTTTCACTGATTTCATGGGCAACCGTACTTTGCTCTTCAGCGGCACTGGCAATTTGTGAACTACGATCAAAAGCTTCATGTACGGCATGGGTAATAACTTCTAGCGCTTTTTCCGCTTCACCGCTTTGTACAACACATTCAGAGGCTTGTTTCTTACCTGTCTCCATCACAGATACCGCTTTCTCAGCACCGGTTTGTAGTACTTCAATCATGTTTTGAATTTCTTGGGTAGACTCTTGCGTTCTACTTGCTAATGTTCTTACTTCATCGGCAACAACAGCGAAACCACGACCTTGTTCACCAGCTCGTGCGGCTTCTATAGCTGCGTTTAACGCCAGCAAGTTGGTTTGCTCTGCTATTCCTCTAATTACATCAAGAATACCGCCAATTGAAGCGCTGTCTTGCTGTAGTTTGTTAATGACTTGCGAGGCGTCTTCTACTTCACTTGCTAACTGCTCGATGGTCATACGGTTGCGATTAGAAATACCTTTGATTCTTTCTGCTTCATCATCGGCTTGTTTGATTTCACCCAACGCATCATTGGCACTTGAAAGTACGCTTTGTGAGGTACTACTCATTTCTGTGGTTGCAGAAGCAGCTTGTTCAACCTGTGTGCGTTGTTCTTCAATCGCTGTTGTGCCTTGTGCTGTTACTGCTGATGTTTGTTCGGCTGCGGTTGCAAGTTGCGTAGAGCGACTCACGATACCCGTAATTAGGTTACGTAGGCTGTCAATGACGGTATTACAGTTGCGTGATAATGTTGCAAACTCATCTTTACCTGAATCATCAAGCTTCCGAGAAAGGTCGCCAGAGGCAACAATATTTAGCATATCATTAACGCGTGAAAGTGGGCGTGTGATACTGGTTAGCACGAAAAATGCGATACCAGCAGCTAAGGCTATTGATATTAACATTATCATCCAGGTAACAGTTGTACCGGTAGAAACAGATTTTTCAACTAATACACCAGCTTCATTGGTGGTTTTGTTTGCTAGCTCAACTTGGGTGGCAAGTACACTTTTTGCTAAAGCAATGTTTTGATCTGCTGCTTCTAATTGAGCCGTTGCTTGTTCGCGGGCATCTAATTGTGCATTTTTGATGGTAAAAATACTTGAACTACCCAGCAAAAGATCGTCGAGGTGCTTTTCGATACTAAGTAACTCATCAGAAATCCCACCAGCATTATTTAAGGTAAGTTCGTTGCTAATTTCACGTATAACGCGTTTAGCATTTTCATAGCCAGTTAAAATTTGGCTTTCTACTAGCTCGGTTGCTTGGGTATTTTTTAGATCTCGATATTCAAACGATGAAGCAACAATTCCGTTTAGTTGAAATTCTAGTTGCTCCCCTAAAGAAACTGCTCGTTGTAATTTAGTGTCGGCTAAGTCATGATCGGCTAAATCGAGCATGAGCGTTGCAGCATCGTCAGCTTTTTCTTCAAGTACATCAATGGTATCTAATGCAATATTATATTGTTCTATTGCTGTTTTACGATTACTAAATACGGCATTGATATTTGATTCTACATTCGCGTGTATATCACTAATTTTCGTTAAATTAGCAAGTAATGCTTTTTCTTTACTAACGATGTTTTTTAATTTCTTATGTTCAGCGATAAACAATTGGTTGATAGTATTAAAACGTTCTAGGTTATCAGCTAAACCAGCTAATTCTGTTTGATAATAACCGCGTAACGTTAGGCCTCCTATTTGACTAAGCTCATTTGCAAGGGTTGTACTTGAGCTCAGCGTTGGGATAGCAAGCTCACTCTGTTTGAGTGTTGCTTGATGAATATTATTTAAATTACTTAAAGAGATAATACTTGTAAGAACGAGTAAAACAGCAATGATGGAAAATCCACCAATAATTTTTACTTTCACAGTCAAATTCATTGAGACCACCAATAGTTAATTTGGGTGTTGATACAAAAAGTAGGTATTTTATTTGTTATTTATGCCTATATCGGCACCTTGCCTACTTTCCTTAACAGCTAGTATAACAAGCTTGAAATGAATTACACCTTTACTTGTTGCTTTACGTTAGTTTTTTATGGCTTGCTGTCTAAAGTATTGTTTATCATGCCAACGAAGTAAGGTCAATTCCCCACCCCAAACACAGCCAGTATCAAGAGCATAAATATTTTCTACAGGAACATCACCTTCTAATGCTGCCCAATGACCGAAAACCCAATGTGCTTTTTTTAACTGGTTTGTTGTTTGACAAAACCATGGGCTTAAATGCTTTGGGGTATTTTCAGGAGAGCTTTTACAAGAAAAATCTAAACTGCCGTCTTTATAGCAATATCGCATACGGGTTAAGGCGTTTATGGTATAGCGAAATTTATCTTCTTTAGTTTTTACATCTTGCCAATTATTGGGGGTTTCTCCGTACATAACAGAGAGCCAATAATTTCTTTTCTTACCTGATAGTTTTTTGGCTGCAAAGTTAGCACACTCAATGGCGTTTTTAATTTCCCATTGAGGAGAAAGACCAGCGTGTGACATATAAACTTGTTCATTGGGCAATTGTCGCAATAAAGGTTGCCGGGCTAACCATTCAATCATATTTTCGATTTCAGGTGCTGATAACAAAGCGTGAAGCTTGTCTTTATCTTTTGCTTTTTTTAACCCTGCATAAGTGGCAAGTAAATGTAGATCATGGTTACCTAATACTGCCTTTACTGAGCTTTCTAATGACATTAAATATTTTAGTGTGTGGTATGAGTCGGGCCCTCTTGCCACCATGTCACCTGCGATCCATAATTCATCTTTATCAGGAGAGAACGCAACTTGTTTAAGCAATAAACGCAATTCTTGATAACAACCTTGTATATCACCGATGAAGTACGTAGCCATAAACGTTAGTGTAAAATATTGGGTGTTGCCAAACGAAAGATAGGTATATTGACTTTCAATGGGGCATTGTTGTTATCAATCATTTGATAGTGCCCCTGCATGGTACCAACAGGCGTTTTTAAAGCACAGCCGCTGGTATAAGTAAACTTTGCACCACTGTTAATAATTGGTTGTTCACCTATCACGCCTTCACCAACAACCGTTGATTTTTCGTCGTTCGCATCAGTGATCAGCCAATAGCGAGATAATAACTTTATTGGAACCTCTGATTGGTTCTCAATGGTAATGGTGTAACTGAATACATAGCGTTGATCACGCTCACTTGATTGTTCTGTGAGATAATGGGTATCAACGGTAACGATTACTTGCTCTGATTTATTGGTCATTGCTTGGGTGGTCAACTAAATAATTGGCTAAGGCGATATATTGATCTAATGATATATTTTCTGGACGTAAACTTGCGTCAATCCCTAACGATTCAATCGCGTCAACGTCAATAAGTTTTTTAAAGCTGTTACGAATTGTTTTTCGACGTTGGTTAAAAGCAGTAAGGCACACTTGGTTTAATGCTGACAATTTTTTTACAGGGTTGGCTATTTCTTTGTGAGGCACTAAACGTACAATTGCTGAATCAACCTTTGGTGGTGGTTGAAAAGCTTCTGGGCCAATTTCCATCACAGGAATAACTTGACACTGATATTGAGTCATGATGGAAAGTCGGCCGTATGTTTTGCTATTAGGGCTCGCGGCCATTCTTTCTACAACCTCTTTTTGTAGCATAAAATGCATGTCTTTTACTGCATCGCGAAAGCTAAGCAAATGAAAGATAAGTGGTGTAGAGATATTGTATGGAAGATTGCCAAAGATTTTTAACGGCTTATCTGCTTTACAAATCGAGGTAAAATCAAATTTTAGTGCATCTTGCTCGTAAATGGTTAGGTGCTTGGCTAGAAATGGGTGATGTCTTAATCGATGCGCTAAATCCCGATCAAGTTCTACGACGGAAATATCACCAGCTCGTTCTATCACAGGTTCTGTAAGAGCGCCTAAACCGGGGCCAATTTCTACCAGGTTTTCACCGGGCTCAGGATTAATAGCATCAACAATTTGGCTGATAATTGCTTGATCATGAAGAAAGTTTTGCCCGAAACGTTTTCTGGCTTGATGACCTAAATGGCTATTTTTACTCATTGATGTAAAACATACCTATTTTCTTGAATTATGATTATTAGCAAGTTCAATGGCTGTCGAAATTGCTTGGCGAAAACTACCTGGGTCTGCCTGATTTGTACCTGCTAATTCAACGGCTGTACCATGATCTACAGACGTTCTTATAAAAGGTAAGCCTAGTGTAATGTTGACTGAATTGCCAAAGCCTTTATATTTTAATACCGGCAAGCCTTGATCGTGAAACATGGTTAAAATGGCGTCGGCGTCTTGTAAATATTTTTCGTGAAAAATTGTATCAGCAGGTAGTGGGCCTATTAGGTTCATGCCTTGCTCGCGAAGTTCATCTAGAGCGGGGTTCATTATATCAATTTCTTCTCGACCTAAATGACCATCTTCACCTGCATGGGGGTTAATGCCACAAACATAAATTCTCGGAGATTCTATCCCAAATTTTTCAATTAAATCGTGATGCAGAATTTGGGTAACTTTCTGCAGACGTTCATGGGTAATAGCTTTTGAGACATAAGCAAGCGGAATATGTGTTGTTACCAGTGCAACACGTAGTCCTTCTGTTGCTAACATCATAACGACATCAGAACAATTTGCTTGATGCGCAAAGTATTCAGTATGGCCGCTAAAAGCAATACCAGCTTTGTTGATCAGCCCTTTATGAACAGGCCCCGTGACTACAGCGTCAAAATCGCCACTGATGTTTTTTTCACAAGCAATGCGTAATGTTTCTACGACATAGTGGCCATTGGCAGGGTTTAGTTGTCCGGTAATGCAAGGCGCTTCCAGTTCAACAGGTAAAATTGTCATCGTTCCGGCTTGATGTGTTATTGCTGGTTGGTCTTCGTTGTATGATAAGAACTCAATATCAATATTGAGTTCTTTTGCGCGTGCTTCCATAAGTGTTTGAGAAGCAACAACGACGATCTGCACTGGCCAATCTTGTTGGGCAATTTGGATCATCAAATCTGGACCTATGCCAGCAGGTTCTCCTGGCGTTACCGCGATACGATTTACCATGGTTTAAATTACTCCAGTATCTCGATATAAGCTTCGTCGCGCATTTCTTTTAACCAACGAGCACTTTCCATTGAATATTTACGTTTGTATAGCACTTGATAAACGCGGTTTTCATTCATTTGTTGAGTTGCATCTAGCGTTCTTCTCCCGGTTAACTCCGCAATATGCCAACCAAATGAAGTGCGAAAGGGTTGAGAGACTTCATTCACGCTTAGCTTAGCTAAGGTGTTAGAAAATGCGGGGTCAAATGATTTTGGATCTGTCCAGCCTAACTCTCCACCTTTCACTGACGTTGGGCCATCTGAATATTCTTTTGCCAGTTCTGCAAAGTCTGCTTCGCCTGAAACAATTTGTTCACGAAGATTTTCTAATGTTTCCTTGGCCTTAGCTTCACTTAAAATAATAGTGGGTTCAATCAAAATGTGTCTTGAGTTGACCTCTTCAACCTCCATGACTTGGCGACCACGAATATCTTGAACTTTTACGATACTAAAGCCTAGTCCTGTTCTAATTGGGCCTAATATGGTGCCTTTATCTTTACCGTCAACAAGCTCTGAAAACAGGGTTGGTAATTCATTGATACTACGCCAGCCTAAATCGCCACCTTCTAAGGCATTTGAACCGCCTGAAGACGCGATAGCAATGCGGGTAAAATCTGAACCGTCATTTAGTAGTTTTAGCACTTTTTCTGCACGGGTTTTTGCAGCATTTATGTCATCTTGCGAAGGCTCAGGTGGAAATTCAATTAAAATGTGGCCTAAGCGATACTCAACGTCATTGTTGGTTTGCTCTTTCATCACAGCAAGTAAGTTGGTGACTTCTTGTGGTGAAATATAAATGCGGCGACGTACAGAGTTTCGTGTTACTTCACCACTAATAAGTTCTTGGCGAGCATTTTCACGGTATTTTTCATAATCTAAACCTTCACTGATAATTGATTGACGAAATTGCTCTAGGGTCAAATTATTATCTTGCGCAATTGACAGTATGGTTTCATCGAGTTGAGCATCACTTATTTGTATACCCATACGCTCACCTAATTGTGCCACGAGGTTGTCATCAATTAGCTTTTCAGTGACTTGCACACGTAATGCTTTATCACTTGGCAATGTTTGATTTTTCTTTGCCGCTTGTTGTTTAATCTTACTTAGAAAATCTTGAATTTCTGATTCTAACACCACACCGTCATTAACAATCACGGCGACGCTATCTAATTTTACTTCTTGAGCTGATGCATAGCTGCCAATAAAGGCACAAGCCAATACAAAAGATTTTAATATGGTTTTCATTAATTATATTTCTTCGTTTAATTGTTGAGAAAATAAGGGCGTTTGTAACCAAAGATACTGTTGTTAAACATTTCAGTTGTGTCTATTGGTTGTCTGTTACCGCCTAATCCTTTTATGATGAACTGTATCATGAATCCACTATCAAATTCATCGCGGTTTTGCTGAAATTGATTTTGCTCATCAATATTTGAGTTAATATGTCGGTGAAAAGCAAAGCGAACCGCCCAGCAACAGCTTTCATATTGTAACCCTGCATAGCTTTCTAAGCTTCGTTTATCTTTTAAATCTTGTGTCACACGACCCACAAACTGCCAGTTTTTATTTACTGCGACACTTGTCAGTAACGAAACTTGTTCAAGCTTGCTACCTGAGACATTTTTGCTATAGCGATGGTTCAATTGAATTGTATTATTATTGTTAAAAACATAATCTAATGAGCTTTGGCTTCGATTGGTTGAGTTTTCTTTTGTGTTGTATTGAATGTCGCTACTAAATTGCCAATTTCTATTCAAACTTAAGTACAATTCACTGGCTAGTGCTGATTCACCTGATGAGGCGATTTGCTGATTGTTGTGGCTAACATGGGTATCATTTAAATAAACAATGCGACCGACACTTAATCTAAATTTTTCTGTATTGTCATTATCGAGCAAACGACTGGTGATACCCCACGAATATTGATTTGCTTGCGCAATCCTATCTAAACCACTAAAACGTCTATCACGAAAAAGGCCATCATAGTCATCTTGTAATGTTGTTGTATCGTAAACGCCAATTGCAGATTGATCTTCATCTGGAATATATAAATATTGTAGTTGTGGCTCTAGGGTTTGGGTGAAAGCTTGATCGAAATAGGTAATGTTACGGTCAAAGTTCATTCCGCCATGTAAGCGAATTTTAGGCAAGGTTCTACTCACTGATTTTTCTAAACGATTAAATGCCTCTGTTCGGGTTTGATGGTAGTTGGTTTGTAACACTCTCAGTTCAGAGTTAAGAAACCATGCAGGTGTTGAAATCGGTAACGTGAGGCCTGCTTCAAAATGATATCTGTCTGCTTCAGGCAATGTCAGATTATTTGACGTAAATCGGGTAATTTCAGAATAAATATCAAACTCGGCATGATAAAAGTTAAGAGGAGTAAAATGGCTAAACTCAATATGGGGTAAGGTTTGATAACTCGTTTGGTGTTCACCTAATACTTCAAAATCTTGAAGTTGCAGCTTGGTAAACCAGTTATCGCTGAAATATGCGATTTCTCCTATTTGATACAAGTAGGCATCGTTTGAATTGTATTGCTCGCTTTTAATATCCACAAGGTAGTTATCGTCACTAATTGTAGTGTAATCAACGTAAGCGCGAATATTTTCAGAAATAGTCCCTACATGTTGAATACGTGCTAAAAAGCGTTTATCGTCATTATTTAATTCATCATCTTTATTTAGATATTCAATATTTAATTGACCATTTTGCTGGCCTGATAAATATCGGAATTCAGTTAATAGTTGTAGGCCACGTTTAGACATGTATCTCGGCGTGATAGTGGCGTCCATATTAGGGGCAATATTCCAATAAAAAGGTGATTCAAATTGAAAGCCGGTACGTTGTGAGGAAGAAAACTTCGGATAGAGAAAACCCGATTTACGTTCATTCGAAACAGGGAATGAAAAGTACGGCACATAAAAAACAGGAACGCCGAATAGTTTAAAGCGTGCGTTGTAGGCTTCACCGTGGTTTTCATCGAGTGAAATACTGATTTCGCTGGCTTGAATTTGCCAATCAGGCACCTCGCCATAACAAGTAGTAAAATTAGAATCAACTAACGTTAAAGTACCATCGCCGGTGACTCTAATATTACCAGCACTACCGTGACCTGGGTTACCTGCCAGTTGGTAAGAACTTTGCGTTAACTCGGTATAGTTTTGTGATTTGCTAGCATCTAACGATGAGGCAAAAATATCAACCGTTGGGTTTTGAAAGTGTATATTACCGGTGGCCGACAACGCGGAAGTTGTTCTATCAACAAATAATTCATCAGCTGAAATGGCTTGTCCTTGTCCTGAAAGGGTTACCCCACCGATAAATTTGGCAAATTTTTCTCGCTTAATATGCGTAGACTTTGACCATATGTTATAAGTATCGCTGTTTAATGTTTCAGAACCATCAACAATGGTAGGGTAAGTTGGAAGCGGGCAGCTAGCATTGATATTTTGTATGGAATCAGCAGTTTGCGCTAACACGTTTAAAGGAAAAAAATATGTCGTTGATATGACCAACAATGTCCGGAGAAAATGCATTAATGTTCCGATAAGTAAAATGGCTTGTTAGGTATCACAAAAATTCATATTATTTTACCCCTAAAGTTGTTAATAATATAGCAATTTTATCTAATGAAACATTATTATAGCGGTATAACGAAATATAAGTACATATAGCGATAATGTGAACCCAATAAATAAACGGTAATTCGTCTTTCCTGATTATTTTTTCATTATATTAATTGTATTAGTCAGCAGTAGGAGAAATTTTTGCACGACGTAAGACATGATCAGCTAACGGATTGGTTAGCTGAAAAACACAAAAGCAATCAAGTGACACTGCAGCCTTTAACTGGAGATGCGGGGTTTAGACGATACTTTCGGTTTCAATTAAATGAACAATCTTTTATTGCGGTGGATTCACCGACCCAGTATTGCAACAATAAAGCGTTTGTTCAGATGTCAAAACGTTTAGTGCAAGCAGATATTCTACAACCTGAAATTTTTTATCATGACAATGAAAAAGGCTTCTTTTGCTTAATGGACTTAGGGGATATTTTACTCGCTGATGTGTTATCGCCAGATACTGTGATTGAGTATTACCAGCGTGCGATTGATCTTTTGCCTGTTATTGCAATGCTTCCGCAAGAAAACTTACCGCACTATGATGCTGATTTTGTGAGAATGGAACTCGATATCTTTACACAATGGTTGTTAAAAGAGCATTTAGATATCACCTTATCACCTGAAGAACGCCAGTCACTAGCAACCTGTTTTGACTGTTTAATTGATAATGTATTGGCACAACCTCAAGTTGTGATGCATCGAGATTTTCACAGTCGAAATTTAATGTGTTATCAACAACAACTAGCGGTAATTGATTTTCAAGATGCAGTTATCGGCCCTGTTACCTATGATGTCGTGTCATTACTTAGAGATTGCTACGTTAAATGGTCAGATGATGTTGTAGAACAAGCATTGAAATATTTTATTGCTCACTATGGTAAACAATTAACAGGAGAGAATATATCTACTGCGCAATGGCGTCGATGGTTCGATTTAATGGGAATTCAACGTCATGTAAAGGCGGCAGGAATATTTGCACGATTAAAGCATCGCGATGGCAAGCCTAGTTATGTGAAGGATATCCCGTTGACCTTGCATTATATTGTTGACGTGTGTCAGCATTACCCTGAGCTTGCATCACTAAAACAATTAGTCATTGATAAAGTATTACCGCTTGTTGAGCACAAGGAAGCTAAATGAAGGTTATGATTTTAGCGGCCGGCCGCGGCGAAAGAATGCGACCTTTAACCGATAATTTGCCTAAGCCAATGTTATCAGTAGCAGGAAAGCCATTAATCGTCCATCATATTGAAAAATTACGCAAAGCAGGTTTTCGTGAATTTGTTATAAACACTGCTTGGTTAGGCGATAAGATAGTGGCATGTTTAAAGGATGGTCGTCAATTTGGTGTATCCATTGTCTATAGCCATGAAGGAGAACAAGCACTCGAAACTGCTGGCGGTATATGCCAAGCACTGCCAATTCTTGACGATAATAACGCACCTTTTTTAGTGGTGAATGGTGATATTTACGTTGATTATCATTTTAACGATATCCCGAAGTTATCAGAACAAACACAGGCACACTTATGGCTAGTGGAAAATCCTGAACATAATCCTTTAGGGGATTTTAATTTGGAAGATGGGCAGGTGAAAAATAATGGAGATACTGCTTCTCGATATACATATAGTGGCATCGGTATTTATCGTGCAGGCTTATTTTCAACCTGTCAAAAAGGTCAGCCAACGAAGCTAGCACCATTGTTGCGTGATGCCATTAATCAACAGACGGTAACGGGTAGTGTGTTACCCAGTAACTGGACAGATGTGGGAACTCCTGAACGGCTTGCTTTACTTAACAAAGAATTAGAAGGTTTTTATTAATGCGTATATGGGGCAAAGTACTTGGTTTTTTATTTGGTTTTATGCTGAGTAAACATTTAATCGGTGCATTATTAGGTATGTGGCTGGGACATCGCTTTGATAAAGGCGTGGGTTTCGATTTCGATCGATTTGCAGCGCAAGATGAAGAAAGTAAACAACAAACTTTTTTTTACACCACGTTCACCGTCATGGGGTATATCGCTAAAGCCAAGGGTCGAGTAACAGAGCATGAGATCGCATTTGCTAGTGCCTATATGAATAAGCTTGGTTTAACTGCTGAAATGAAGAAGCAGGCACAAGATGCGTTTCGTGAAGGTAAATTGGCTGGCTTTCCTATAGAAAAACAATTAACAACGTTCAAAAAACGTTGTGGTCACCGACAAGACTTGCTGTTAATGTTTGTGGAAATTCAGATTCAAGTTGCGTTTGCTGACGGCAGTTTAGAGCAAAGCGAGCGTGAAGCTTTGCATGTAATAGCAAAAAAATTAGGTTTTTCGGCACGTGATTTAGATAAGTTGCTTGAAATGATCATGGCAGGAGCACAGTTTCATCAAGGTGCAGAACAAGGGCAGTCACATCAAGAACAACTTGAACATGCCTATAAATTGCTAGGAGTTTCCCCTTCGGCATCGGCTCAAGAAGTAAAAAAAGCGTATCGTAAACTCATGGCTCAGCATCACCCAGATAAACTTGTTGCAAAAGGCCTACCACCTGAAATGATGGAGTCTGCAAAAGAGCAGGCACAAGACATTCAGGCGGCGTATGAGTTGATCAACAAAAAGAAAAGTTAGCCATGTGTTTACGACTTATCTGAGCGAATTACCACCCGAGTGATGTTAGCCAACCTTTAATTTGTGTTGCTAACGCATTGGCATCGTAATAGCCGGTAGTGAAGTTAAATAAGGTGGTCTGTCGATATTGAGACTTTGCAAGTTGTTTAACGTACTTGGTACGTAGAGCCACATTACGAGGAACCTGAAAATGATCAGCTTTCAAAGAAACATCAAGTATAGGTAAGGTTAAGTCAGTCAGATGTTCTGCCGCAATTTGTGTTTCTTGTGTCGTTGGCATGTAAGCACTTAACATGATATAGGCATTTGGTTTAGCAAATTCAGGCTGCTGTAAAATTGACAAAATTTGTGCAGCATTTTGCCCTTGTGCAATTAATATGATGATCCCAGGAAAGCTTTTTGCCTTTTCAATACTTGCGGCGATTAATGGGGCTAGTTGTTGTTGATATTGAGCCAACTGTTCGGCATTTTCTGTTGCTTTAGCTGCATCGTCGAGCGCGTTTGAAGGATAGTTTTCAGGCTTATCAAGCGGTTGTAAACTAAATGTTGTCCATCCTTGTTTTGGCAATATTTTTCGTAATTCGTTGATGGCTTGAGGGCTCGTCGCCGGTTGTTGCCATTCTGGTATTAAAATAGCAATTCCTTTTGGTAATTCGCTATCATGGGTAGTCACTAAGGCAACGTGTTCATTATCATCGACCATAATATTTTCATATTCACCTTCTGGTAAATAATGCTTTAAATCTAACGCATAAATTTCAGGCAATGTTTTAGGGAGTGATATTTCGGCTTTTTCAGGTGATTGTTGTTCATTAGTTACTGTTTCGGCATCAGCCTTGTTCGTCGTTTTTTCTGAAGCCTTTTCTGGTGTCGATTCGCTAGTGTTTTGTTGCGTTTCTTGTTCTTGGTTTTCTTGGCTGAACGAACGGCTAGAAATAGCTGAGCTAGCAACAATAAAGCTGATGATAACAGGCAAAAGTACTGCTTTTGTTAGTATGCCCATTACGATTCCTAATAATTATATCAATTGGTACTATATCGACACTTTAACGAAAAACTGTTGTTAAAAACAAGCTTACCGTTTCAGTTGATTAGCTAACTTCTTATCCCGAGCACCAATAAACTGTTGCAAAAATAAACGCGAAAGGTCAACAGACCCCAGTATCAAAACGGGCAATCGGCTCCGATGGTTAGCATTCTTTGCTGAACTGGGTGGTTAAATGTTAGTTCACGTGCATGTAATAATAAGCGGTTACTCATACTTAGTGCTTGTGAGTGGGCATACAATCTATCTCCAAGTATAGGGTGACCAAGGTACAACATATGTACGCGTAACTGATGAGAGCGTCCAGTTATCGGCGTTAACTTAACTAAACTGGTTTGCTCGTCTGCACTTAGTACTTGGTAATGGGTCAGTGCCTTTTTACCAATCTCGTAGTCTATCTTTTGTTTTGGTCGATTCGGCCAGTCACAAATTAATGGTTGATCAATGGTTCCTGTTTCTTGCTCTGGATGACCAAAAAGACGCGCAAGGTAGTATTTTTGCGTTAACCTTTTTTCAAATTGTCGGCTAATTTCTACATGCGCGTGTTTATTTAATGCCATCAGCATGACACCTGAAGTTGCCATATCTAATCTGTGTACAATGGTAGCAGTTGGTAGTACACGTTGAACACGTGTTTGCAGACAGTCTTTATGCTCAGGTAGTCTTCCTGGTACAGAAAGAAGGCCACTTGGTTTATTCACCACGACGATATCATTGTCTCGATACAGTATATCAAGGTAAGGAGATAACGGCGGTGAATAAACAAAGTCAGGGTTTGCGCTCATCGTTAGTGAGTCACCACGATTAAACGTACTGCTTCGAATTTTAATTGTGCTTTTTCAATATAAGTCGTTAACTCTTGCTGTTGCAGACTAATAAAATCTAACTCTTCTTGACGAACACTTGGATTGATAGCTTTTAACGCTGACAGTCTTTGCCATTCTTGTGTTAGCTTATCTGTCATTAGTGATTTGGCTGAAGTGATAAGCGAGTCAACATGCGATTTAGCATGTGTCTCAGCTTTTTCAATCAGCGGAGATACTTGCTCTTTCAATGCTTTTATTAATTGTAAGGCAACCTGCTTTTTAACCGGAATGAGCTGTTGATCTAATACCGCTTCGCTGACTTTATCAGCAAGATTATTACCCTTTTTATCAACCAATACACGAATTGGGGTGGTAGGTAAATAACGCTTCAATTGCAGTTGGCTTGGCGCTGTTGCTTCAAGAGTGAACATACATTCTAGGAAGAATGTACCTGCAGGTAGTGCTGGGTTTTTAAGTAATCCAATACTTGAATTACCGACATCATCAGAAAGGACTAAATCAATCGCACCTGTTACCATGGGGTGGTCCCAAGTGAGCAAATGATAATCTTCACAAGCTAACGCGGTATCGCGATGAAAAGTGACTGTTGTGCCATCATCAGGGAGACAAGGAAAGTTACCGCTTAACATATGTTCTGTAGGCTGTAAGGCAATAGCATTGTCTGCTTTGTCATCTTGTCCTATGCCAAACACGTCAAATACTTGAAACATAAATTGCGGTAAACGGGTATGGTTATCTTGCTGAATAATTTCATCAACTAACGTTTCAGCTCGGCCTTGTCCCGAAGAATTTAATTCTAACAATTTATCTCTGCCAGTTTCTAACTCTACCTTTATTTGTAAGTGTAATGTATGACTGTCATCAACAAAGTGTTTGATTGATGCATCGTCAGCAACTGGCGAAAATTGTAAGTCTATTAATTGTTCTGTTTGAGCTTCATATACGGAACGACCGGTAACACATGTATGCTCAAATGCGTTTAATCCTTGGTGATACCATTGGAATAAAGCGCTTTGCATTGAATGTTCAAAATAAGGCACATGTAAATTAACGGTTTGTGTTTGGCCGATTCGATCTAATCGTCCTATGCGTTGTTCGAGTAAATCAGGATTGGTTGGTAAATCAAATAACACTAAGTGATGGGCAAACTGAAAGTTCCTGCCTTCACTGCCAATTTCTGAACATAATAATACTTGGGCACTGTCTTCATCTTGGGCAAAATATGCCGCTGCGCGATCTCGTTCGAAAATGCTTAACCCTTCATGAAATACAGCTGCTCTGATGCCTGCTTTTACTCGGAGGGCATTTTCTAATTCAATGGCGGTTTCAGCGTGTGCGCATATCACCAGTAATTTTTCTTTGTTTAGATCTTTTAATAAAGTCGTTAAGTAATCAACGCGAGGGTCTATGTCGTACCATTGTTCAACAGACGCTAAACTGTATAAGCGTTCTGGTGTATTAATAAATTGTGCTTGTTTTTTAGCAACTAAATTTTCTCGGCTGTCTGATAATAAAAAATCTTCAATGCTTTCTTGATATGCTTGTGGCATGGTCAAAGGCGTAGCATGAAGCTTTCTTTCTGGAAAGCCTTTGATGGTATTTCGGCTATTTCTAAACAGAATGCGACCTGTACCATGCCGATCAAGCAGCTGATTTAATAATGTTTTACGTGCTTTCGATTGCTGCGCTTCATCCCCATTGAGATCAGCAAGTAGTGCACTGATATCACTTTCAGCCAGCAATGAAGTCAAAACTTGTTGTTGCTCATCATTTAATGCGGTTTCAGCAACAAGCGCGTTGGCAGCATCAGCTACTTCGGTGTAATGCGTTTCTTCTTCTGTGAAGGTTTGATAATCATAAAATCGATCAGGGTCTAATAATCGTAAACGAGCAAAGTGACTTTCATGACCAAGTTGATCTGGCGTTGCTGTTAAAAGTAAAACACCAGGAATTGTTTGAGCAAGTTGCTCTACACAAAGATATTCGATGCTTGCGTTATCAACTTGCCAATTTAAATGATGAGCCTCGTCAACGACCATTAGGTCCCATTTTTCTTCAATGAGTGCTTCATACCACTGTGGTTGTTTAGTGATAAAATCTAGATTTACTAACACTAATTGTTCAGAAGAAAAAGGATTAACTGTTTCACCTTCATCACCTGAGTTAGCAATTTCTTGGCAACGTGTTTCGTCGAAAATGCTAAAGTGGAGATTAAAACGACGTAACATTTCAACTAGCCACTGATGAGTTAGCGATTCTGGCACAATAATCAATACACGTTGTGCCCTACCAGTAACCAACTGTTGATGAATGATTAACCCGGCTTCGATGGTTTTACCTAAGCCAACTTCATCGGCTAATAATACCCGTGGTGCAAATCGGCTGCCGACTTCATCTGCGATATATAGCTGATGTGGGATTAAACTAACGCGGCCGCCAGTTAAACCGGTAAGTAATGATTGTTGTTGCTGGAACTGATGTTTGAGGCTGTCTTTTCTTAAGCGAAACCAGTCTAACCTGTCGACTTGACCATTAAGTAAACGGTCATGGGGCTTATTAAATTTAATAAAGTGATCAATCATCACTTCTTTTAAGCTTTCTGATGCTTCGTTATCAGTACGGATACCGTGGTAGGTTAATATCCCATTGGTTTCTTCTACATCATTAACAGATAACTGCCAACCTTCGTGGCTAGGGATGATGTCGCCCTGCTGGAAAATAACGCGAGTTAGTGGTGCGTTATCGATCGCATATTTTCTGATATCTCCGGTCGCGGTAAACATAATTGAGACAAAGCGACCTTCGACACTGGTGACTGTTCCTAATCCTTGGTCTGATTCTCCATCACTAATCCAACGTTGACCCGGCTGAAACGACATAGAAATAAACTCCAAAAAAATGCGATGCAAAAAAGGGGCGCTATGGTAACGTTAATCATAGCGCTGATCATCTAATTTTTCTGAAAAATGGTGATTTTTATTAGGTTTGCTCAAAGAGTGTTTATTTAACGCCTAATTCTTTTAACCGTTCTAATAAATAGCTTTCTTGCGTGTGGCGTTCTGATAGAACCACTTCGTCGCGCGGATGCAGGAACAGCGGTAAAGAAATGCGAGATTTCTTAGCTTCTTCACCAGATGGATTAATAACACGGTGACTTGTTGAAGGGAAATATCCCTTTGAAGCCTCCTGCAGCATATCACCAATATTGATAATTAATTGTCCGAAATCTGCCGGTACGTCAAACCATTTTCCATCTTTAAGTTGCACTTGTAAGCCTGGTTCATTTGCTGCGGGTAAAATAGTGATTAAATTAATATCTTCATGGGCAGCGGCTCTAACTGCTCCGGGTTCTTCATCACCTGACAATGGTGGATAATGTAAAACACGCAACAAGGTATTTGGCGTATTATTAATCATAGATGAAAGCGGTTCAGAATAAAGTTTAGCGACATCTTCAGGGCTATATTGCTCAATCCAGTCAAGTAATTCAGCAGCGAGTGAACTTGCAAGTTTATAGTAGGTGAGTATTTCTTCTTTTAATGACTCAGGAATTCTTCCCCATGGATAGACATGATAATACTCTTTGATGTCTTTTTTCTGATGGCCTTTGGCAGTCTCTGATATTGCAGGCGCAAAATAGCCATCTTGGGTTGCAGGATCGAAAGCGTATTGCTCTGGGTCACCATGTTGAAAAAAGTCATACCAATGTTGGTAGATTGATTCAACCAGTTCTTGTTTTATCGGATGGTGCGTTAATACACCAAATCCAGTATCTCTTAAACTTTGGACGAAACGCTTTGGCGCGTCTTTTTCACG
The DNA here is from genome assembly GCF_001913705.1 of Thalassotalea sp. PP2-459. Classification (GTDB taxonomy): domain Bacteria; phylum Pseudomonadota; class Gammaproteobacteria; order Enterobacterales; family Alteromonadaceae; genus Thalassotalea_C; species Thalassotalea_C hakodatensis. The sequence continues at coordinate 21,563 of NZ_MKQD01000043.1, forward strand.
GTAATCGACCACTTGAACTTGCATAGTGAAAACTCATTTTGTTGCTGTACTTTTTTTAGTATATCAAAACCTGTCTAAATGGTCAGGTAAAGTTTTTAAATAATCATAGCGTAAAGCTATCTAGAATAAAAAACATCGCTATAATGAAAAGATAATGTATTGAATCTAGGAAGAAAAAACTAATGAAATTGACTGTAGTAATCGCGTTAATTATAAACGGCATGTTAACAGCTTGTTCAAGCAATTCTGAAACGTGTGAAGACATTACATTAGCGACTGAACAAATCCAAGAGTGTAAAACGTTACAGGGTAAAATTGATGCAGCGAAAGATAAACCTATTATTCGCACGGAATTAGAACGTCGTTATCAGCAAGACTGTGTTGAAATGCGCTACTATCGCGACAGCCAGCAAGATGCTATTTGTGGTAACAAAGAAGAAATGCAAGCGTTAGAGGAGAAAGGGGTAAATAATTAAAATGTTATGATTATCAACGATAAATATTGATCAAAAGACTAGCTATACCAATTAGAGGTTTTGCTAAAGTTATGATAATTTAATGATATATGAGTAATAAATCATCAAGTGACGCTAATTCACTACCAAATAATGATCATGCATTAGCAAAAGAGGCATTGTCATTACTGGAAAAGTACCGAACGCTGGAAGGGCGATATACTGCGTTATTTACCCTTAATCAGCTTTCGCATGAATGTGCTGATCTTCATACCTTTTACCCACAAGTACATAAAGCAATCGCGTCAATTATGAACGCGCCAAATTTTTACATTGTGATGTATGATCAAACATTTAATACCTTAAACTTTGTTTATGATATTGATGAAAAAGACAGTTTTCCTTCTGGTCCTGTTGATTATAACGACTGGTTAGGCTCAATGACTAGTTATGTGATTGAAACAGGTAAGCCTTTATTGGTGACGCCAGAAAAAATGGATGAAATGCAAAATCAAGGTTTGCTGACAGCGGTGGGCACTATCGGAACTGATTGGCTAGGAGTGCCTTTAATTTGTGATGATTTGGTGATTGGCGTCATGGCGGTACAAAGCTATAACGAAGAAACACGTTATCAAGAGCATGATCTTGAAATGCTAACTTTTACTGCACAACATATCGTGACTGCCATGACACGACTTCAAGATCGAGAGCGTTTACAAAAAGCCGTAGATGCGCGCACTCATGAATTGATGGAGCAAATACGTGAGCGAGAAAAGTCTGAGTTATTACAAGAATCTCTCTATCGAATTTCTGAATTAACTAATGATGCTTCAATTGATATCGAAAAATTCTATGCAATGGTGCATAACATTGTCGGTCAACTGCTAAACGCAGAAAATTTTTATATTGCTAATTTTAATCGTATTAAAAATACCATTACATTTGTTTATTACTCAGAGCAAGATTCTGAAGATCTGGTTGAAAAGTTTTCACCACGCAAATTTTCAAATGGTTTAACCGAGTTAGTCATTAAACAAAAAGACACCATCCTTTTGAATAGGCAGCAAATATTTGATTTGTATGAAAAGGGCGAAACAGCGAAGCCACAGACGAAAACTAAATCTTGGCTTGGCGTGCCTTTGATGCAATCGGAAGAAGCAATAGGGGCAATGGTTATTCAGAGTTACCAAGCAGGCATTATTTTTAATGAGAATGATGCCGAGCTGCTTAACTTTGTTTCACAGCACGTTTCCACTGCCATAAAACGACGCGAATTGGCACTGTTTGAGCGGCAAACACAAGAGTTGCTTGAGCAACAAGTGAAGTTGCGTACCGTTGAACTTGAAGAAGAAATTAAACAGCGTCGTGCCATTGAAGAAAAGCTTAAGCATGCTGCAACCCATGATGGATTAACAGGGCTGGCCAATAGAGCTGTATTTTTAGATTTGTTAAATCATGCCATTGCATGTTGGGTAAGAAAACCAGAGCTGCAATTTGCTATCTTATTTTTAGATTTAGATCGCTTTAAAGTGGTCAATGATAGTTTAGGGCATCATGCGGGAGATGTGTTATTAAAGAAAGTTGCTGAAGGCTTAAAAGATATCGTACGAACCAAAGATACCGTAGCACGACTTGGTGGCGATGAATTTGTCATATTAATTGAAGATTTAGTTGAACAACAAGAAGCTTATGATGTTGCTGAACGCATTACCGCGTTTCTTTCTACGCCTTTTTTGATCGAAAACCAGCCAGTTTTCATTGGCACTAGTATGGGAGTACTTTTTAATGATGAAAGGTACCAAGATGCTGAAACCATGCTGCGTGATGCTGATATAGCTATGTATCACGCAAAAGATATGGGAAAAGGACGTTATGAAGTGTTTGACTCTAGCATGCATAAGAAAGTGCAAAATGCGATGACATTAGAGGCAGATGCTCGTGAAGGAATTGATAAAAAAGAATTTTTCCCTTACTTTCAACCGATTGTACGCTTATCCGATAAAAAAATTGTTGGTTTTGAAGCCTTAGCAAGGTGGCAAAGTGAGAAAAGAGGTTTTGTCATGCCGAACGAATTTATTTCGCTCGCAGAAGAAACGAACCTTATTTTGGCATTAGATTTACAAATCATGGAGAAAGCGTGTTTTCAATTAAAACAATGGCAACTAAAATTTAAACGTGATGATCTATACGTGAGTTGCAATTTATATGGCAACCACTTCTTCGATCCTAATTTACCAACTGACATTGCCGCTATTTTGATAAAAGTTGGTATTAAAGCTAAACATTTACGGGTGGAGTTAACTGAAAGAGCGCTGCTTGAAAATAGCGACATGGTCTTAAAAAACATGAGAGCGCTAAAAGAAATGGGTGTGAAAATACTACTAGATGATTTTGGCACTGGGTATTCTAGCCTAAGTTATTTACATCGTTTTCCTATTGATGTGCTAAAAATTGATCGCTCATTTATTAATAATATTCATAAACAAGGCAACCACCAAGCGATCATCAAAACCATTATTGATTTAGCAACAAATTTACAAATGGGGACCGTTGGTGAAGGCATTGAATACCTTGCTGATGCAAACCTACTTTTGCAAATGGAGTGCATGTATGGCCAAGGTTATTATTTTCATAAGCCTATGCCTGCTGCGGCTATCGAAGAATGTTTAGGTTAGTGTTAGCCATTTTTGTAACCTAGATAACACACCTGATTTTTCACTTACTTAAATGCTTTACGAAATCGCTCGATAATTATCGGGGAGGTGCCTTTTAAAAATGCTACTCATTAGTCTTTATGCGAATTGGTATTAAATGAGTAAAAATATTTTGGTAAAACCCTGAACATATAAATACTGTGCGGCATTTGATTGGCGCGTAGCCGCTACGAGATACTGGATAAGCGCTGAATCACTTGTTGGCGAAAGTCTTTGGTTTTCCTTATAAAAGAATTAAAAAAGAGACGTATTACCGTCTCTTTATGTACCGATAAATTGACTTTTGACTATTCAGTTAGCACAAAATCTAAAATACCTAATGCTGCTTTTCTACCTTGATCCACAGCCGTAACAACTAAGTCTGAGCCTAATACCATATCGCCACCGGCAAAAATATTTTGCGCGGAAGTTTGTAACGCAAATTCACTCTCTGCATTGGCGACCACGCGGCCTCTTTCATCAAGCGAAACGCCTGCATCTTGCATCCATTTAGGTGGGCTTGGTAAAAAGCCGAATGCGATCACTACAGCATCAGCCTCCATAATAAACTCACTTCCTTCAATTGGCTCTGGTCGGCGGCGACCTGCTTCATCTGGTGCGCCTAGTTGAGTTTTCACAAATTTAACACCACATGCTTGGCTGTTTTCATCAACCGCAACATCTAATGGTTGAATATTAAATTGAAAGTCGACACCTTCTTCTTTGGCATTTTGCACTTCACGAGGGCTACCAGGCATGTTGGCTTCATCACGTCGATAGGCACAAGTAACTTCTTTTGCCCCTTGACGAATAGAAGTGCGTACACAATCCATAGCAGTATCACCACCACCAAGCACAACTACTTTTTTATCAGTAAAACTGACATACGGTTTTATGTTTTCAGTGATACCCATAATGTGTTGCGTATTAGCAATAAGGAAATCAAGTGCGTTATACACACCTGGAGCACTTTCGTGTTCAAACCCCCCGGTCATATCGGTATAGGTACCCATACCAAGAAAAACAGCATCGTAATTATCAGTCAGTTCACTAAATGGAATATCAACACCCACATTTACATTGAGCTTAAATTCAATTCCCATCCCTTCTAGAATACCGCGACGACGTTTGACGACATCTTTTTCTAATTTGAAAGAGGGTATACCGAAGGTTAATAATCCACCAATTTCTTGGTGTTTATCAAACACGACACAGTCAACGCCATTACGTGTTAATACATCGGCACATGATAAACCAGCTGGGCCGGCGCCAACAATAGCAACCTTTTTTCCCGTGGGTTCAACATCAGAAAGATCTGGTTTCCAACCTTGCTCAAATGCGGTATCAGTAATATATTTTTCAATATTACCGATGGTAACTGCGCCGAATTCATCGTTTAACGTACATGCTGACTCACATAATCTATCTTGTGGACAAACACGACCACACATTTCAGGTAAGCTATTCGTTTGATGACATAGATCTGCGGCTTCAAAAATTTTGCCTTCGGTGACCAGTTCTAACCATTGTGGAATGTAGTTATGTACTGGACATTTCCATTCACAATAAGGATTGCCACAATCTAAACAACGGTCTGCTTGCCCTGAGCTTTGTTCGCTACTCAGTGGATTGTATATTTCAACAAAATCGATTTTTCGTTCATCTATTGGCTTTTTCGGCGGTTCGATGCGATTTACGTCGATAAACTGGTATACATTTTTACTCATTATAATCTTCCTCTTCGCGTTCTTTAGTTACTGTGCTTGAACGCGAAGTTCAGCAGAAGAACGACTACGATGACCTAAAAGTGTTTTTACGTCAGTAGCTGTTGGTTTAATTAATTTAAACATTGGTGAAAATTTATCAAAGTCTGCAAGAATTTCTTGGGCACGTAAGCTGCCTGTTTCTTCGAAATGTTCATTGATAATGCCGCGTAAATGTTCCATATGAATATTGAAATCAGAAACGGCTAACATTTCTATTGATTCATTATTCATTCGGATGGCGAGATCATCGGCTTCGTCAAGTACGTAAGCAAAACCGCCTGTCATACCCGCGCCAAAATTCACCCCAACTTGACCTAATACGGTGACTATACCGCCGGTCATGTATTCACAGGTATGATCACCTGTACCTTCAACCACTGCTTGGCAACCAGAGTTACGCACAGCGAAACGTTCACCTGCACGGCCGCACGCATATAGATTGCCACCTGTGGCACCATATAAACAGGTATTACCCATGATCATCGTTTCATGACTCTTATAGGCAACACCTTTCGGTGGTTTGATAGTCAGTTTACCTCCAGCCATTCCTTTGCCCACGTAGTCGTTTGCATCACCAGTTAAGGTTAATTCAAGACCACCAGCATTCCATACACCAAAACTTTGACCAGCGGTACCGGTTAATTGAATTTTGATTGGCTGCGCAGCCATGCCTTGGTCACCATGCTGCCTTGCAATTTCACCTGATAATACCGCACCTACAGAACGATCAACGTTTTTGATGCTAAATCGGAAGTTTCCACCTGTACTGTGTGCTACTGCATCACGTGCAGCAGCTAAAATTTCTCGATTTAACTTACCTTCATCAAATGGCTTGTTTTGCTCTGTTTGATGAACAGCAGTATTTTCTTTAGGGACAACGGGCGCAATGATAGGTGATAAATCAAGTTTCTGTTGCTTAGCACTTATACCTGCAAGTGGTTCAAGTAAATCTGTTCGACCAATAATTGCGGTCAAACTTTCAACACCTAACTGAGCTAAAATCTCACGCACGTCTTGAGCAACAAATTTGAAATAATTCATTACTTGATCAGGCAAGCCTTTAAAAAACTGCTCGCGCAATACTTCATCTTGAGTAGCAACACCTGTTGCACAGTTGTTTAAGTGACAAATCCGTAAGAATTTACAGCCTAGCGTTACCATAGGAGCTGTACCAAAGCCGAAGCTTTCAGCACCTAAAATAGCGGCTTTAACGATGTCTAAACCTGTTTTTAAACCACCATCTACTTGTAATCGTACTTTGTGGCGTAGACCATTAGAAACAAGTGACTGATGTGCTTCTGCTAAACCAAGTTCCCAAGGACAACCCGCGTATTTAACTGATGTTAATGGGCTAGCCCCTGTACCTCCATCATAACCAGAGATAGTAATAAAGTCGGCATAAGCTTTGGCAACACCTGAAGCGATTGTACCAACGCCTGGGCCAGAAACGAGCTTGACAGAAATAACAGCCTTAGGATTTACTTGTTTTAAGTCAAAGATAAGCTGAGCTAGATCTTCTATAGAGTAAATATCATGATGCGGAGGTGGTGAAATAAGTGTTACGCCTGGTACTGAGAAACGTAATTTTGCAATAAGCGGCGTTACTTTATCTCCTGGTAATTGGCCACCTTCACCTGGTTTTGCACCTTGCGCTACTTTTATTTGCAATACATCTGCATTGACTAGGTAGTGTGGTGTTACGCCAAATCGACCCGATGCAATTTGCTTTATACGTGAATTTTTCACGGTACCAAAACGACGCTCATCTTCGCCTCCTTCACCAGAGTTTGAGAATCCACCTAAGCGGTTCATAGCAATAGCTAAAGCTTCATGCGCTTCAGGGCTCAAAGCGCCGATAGACATCGCGGCACTGTCAAAGCGTTTAAACATTTCAGTGTCTGCTTCTACCGAATCAATACTGATTGGTTTAGTGTCCGATTTAAGCGCAAGTAAATCACGTAAAGCGGCAGCCGGACGATTATTGACGGTCTCAGCAAATTTACGATAGTCGCTGTATTCACCACTTTGCACGGCATCTTGTAAATTTTTCACCACATCAGGGTTGTACGCATGGTACTCACCACCGTGAACATATTTTAATAAGCCTCCGTGACTTATTTTTTGATGGGCTAAGAAAGCTTTGCGGGCTAAATTAATATTATCTTGCTCTATATCAGTAAAGTCAGCACCTTGAATACGGCTTGGTAAGTCAGGGAAGCAAAGTTGCATGATATTTTGATTCAAACCGATCACTTCGAAAAGACCAGCACAGCGATAACTTGCGATGGTAGAAATACCCATTTTAGAGAGTATTTTCAGTAAGCCTTTATTAATACCGTTACGGTAGTTTTCAACGGCTTCACGTGCCGATAAGTTGATTTGACCTTGATCGACAAGTTGTTCTACCGTTTCAAAAGCAAGATATGGATAGATAGCTGTTGCACCTAAACCGAGTAAAACGGCAAATTGGTGTGAATCTCTGACTGATGCTGTTTCAACAATAATATTCGAATCGCAACGTAATTGTTCATCCACTAAGCGTTTTTGTACCGCACCAACAGCCATAGCTGCAGGTATAGGCAAGGAGCCTTTATCAATTTGGCGATCAGAAAGAATCAAAATTACCGTGTTTTTATTACGAACAAGCTCAACAGCTTCATCACATACACGAAGAATTGCGGTTTCTAACCCTTCAGAAGCATGATAATTTAAGCTTAACGTATCACTTCGGTAATGTTCAGGATCAAGCTCTCGCAATTGCTTTAAGCCGGTATACATTAATACAGGAGTATCAAAAAGGATTCTGTCTGCATGACCAGTAGTTTCATTGAATACGTTATGTTCACGGCCAATACACGTACCTAATGACATCACATAACGTTCACGTAATGGATCTATAGGCGGGTTAGTCACTTGCGCAAATTGTTGACGGAAATAATCGTATAAGGTTCTTGGCTGACTTGATAACACCGCCATTGGCGTATCATCGCCCATTGAACCTGTTGCTTCTTGACCGTTTTCTGCCAGAGTTTTAACCACTTGTTGAATTTCTTCATAACTGTAATTAAACAATTTATGATATTGGGCAATGCTTTTATCGTTAAATGCTCGCTTACCAATAAGCTCTGCATCGAGTTTTTCGAATGGCACTAAACGGCTAATATTTTTATCTAACCATTCACGGTACGGATGACGTACTTTCAAATCGTTGTCGATATCATTTGAGTTGAAAATTTTACCTGTATAGGTATCTACGGCAAGCATTTCACCTGGCCCTACACGGCCTTTTTCTACTACTTCATCTTCGCCGTAATCCCAAATACCCACTTCAGAGGCAAGGGTGATAAAACCATCACGTGTAATAACATAACGTGCAGGGCGTAAACCGTTTCTATCAAGGTTACAAGCAACATGGCGACCGTTAGTCATCACGATACCTGCTGGGCCATCCCATGGTTCCATGTGCATTGAGTTAAACTCATAAAATGCTTTTAAATCATCATCCATTAATGGACTGTTTTGCCATGCAGGTGGTACTAATAAGCGCATAGCACGGAATAAATCCATACCACCGGCTAAAAATAGCTCAAGCATGTTATCTAATGATGATGAATCAGACCCTGCTGCATTAACAAATGGCGCCGCATTTTGTAAGTCAGGTAAGAGCGGAGATTGAAAACGATAAGTACGTGCTCTTGCCCATTGTCTGTTACCTTTAATGGTATTGATTTCACCATTGTGGGCTAAATAACGGAAAGGTTGTGCTAAGTGCCATTGTGGCGATGTGTTGGTTGAAAAGCGTTGATGAAATACACAGATTGCTGTTTGCATGCGTATGTCAGCAAGATCTAAATAAAAGTTAGGTAAATCTACAGGCATCATTAAGCCTTTGTAGATGGTAACCAAGCATGACAAGCTAGCCACATAAAAGCGTTCGTCTTCAATACGCTTTTCTGCGCGGCGGCGAGCCATATATAAACGGCGCTCTAGATCGCGATTACGCCAACCCGGAGGCGCATTGACAAAGATTTGTTCAATAGTAGGTACATTACCGACTGCAATGTCACCTAATATGGAATTGTCAGTTGGCACGACACGCCAGCCAACTAAGGTTAGCATTTCTTGTGCAAGTTCTTGCTCAAGTATTTCTTTAGTTTGTGCTGCAATGATAGGATCAGGGTTTAAGAAAATCATACCAACGGCATATTTTCTTCCGAGCTTCCAATCATTCTCTTCAGCAACTGCACGGAAAAAGCTGTCAGGCTTTTTCATTAATAATCCACAACCGTCGCCTGTTTTACCGTCAGCATTTATACCACCACGATGTTGCATACGATCAAGTGCTGAAATTGCGGTTTTTACAAGCTTGTGGCTGTTTTCACCATGTTGATGTGCAATTAAGCCGAACCCGCAATTGTCTTTTTGAAAGTTGGGATCATAAAGCTGCATGTTTTCTCTCCTAAAAAAAATACCTACTTGGCACCAGAGTCGTTAAAATTAGAATAAAATTATGTAAAAAATGCATAATTACTCTGGTTTTTGAGCTAAGCGGAACCCCTAACATTAAACGCAAACTGGTTAAAGGTCAATAAAAATAGAGTTTTTGCTCGTAATTTATTTACATTTTTATATCCTGTTGTATTTAAAGGGTAAAGTGTTGTTTTTTACATGAAAGAGCTCTTTATCTTAATGATAATTATTTACATTTAAGTGGGTTTTGATCGTTATGTGGTTGTATAATGTAAATTTATTACATGATAGGTAAGGGCTAGCCACAGGTTTGCGATTTAGGTAATTTATGCAAAAAATTATTCACCTTAAACATTAAATAACTAACCTATAAAAAATTGCTATTAAAAAGTTGGTAAGTTGAATGGAATAATTAGGGACTATTGCGCTTTCGAGAGTAAATGTTGAACCCAAAGGGTAGCGTTTTTTGTCATTTATACGTCGTTATTGCTTTTTCATGGGAGTGCACAGAATAATCACACATTAATCGCAATGCCTTGTTTAAATATCAATAAACGGTTGCAAAATAAACGCGAAAAATCAATAGGGCCTAGTGGAAATATTTAATTTATGTATACAGGCAATATGTAGTAATCGTGTCTCAACAGTGAGTAGCAACTATGTGTGTCAGATAATTCTTAGTCAGTATTAACGCTGCGTGTCTTTTTAGCGGAAAATAGATAAAAAAATAGCAGGAATTGTTCCTGCTATTATAAGAACGTATGCTTGAATATTAAGGTTGGTAGCCGCCTGCTATACCTTTCGTCGTAATACTTACTGCATCATGGGCATGTAATGATTCAAGGTGGTTTATCTTTAACCAAAAGTCTTCAAACGCAGGTACTTGATTCATTGCAAATTGCAATTTACGTGCAGCATCTTCGCAGAACATTAAATTTTGACCGTTTAATCTAGCAAATTCTTGTTCATCTTCACGTTTTACTGCAGCTTGAACTGGGGTTTTTAACGCACCTTCTGTTAAATCTACAATGTCTTTAATTGGAAATTCAGTTAAGTTTTCACTAAGGCTTACTTTTATCTCTGCTACTGAGCGTTGGCTATGAGGTGTTGCAACAATACCTTCTGTTGTACCTAGCCATTGATGAACATCATCGAGGTTTACGCTTTCTTCGTTAAATGATTCTTTAAATGCACGTTGGATCAGTTGGCGAGCTAATGCTGCTGAACAAGGGCAAGTTGATGAATAACGCACATCAACATGAAGCTCTATGCTTAGCTTACCTTGGTTTAATCTACCGGTAATTGTAACAGGATAGGCTTTCCAGCCTTGTTTACCGCTAATGAGCGACTTTCTTCTTAAATGGTAATCGAAGCGAAAAACCACTTTAGCATTATCGCTAAGCTCTTGATGACTACTGATAAAACCATCAAGCAGGGTAACTAAGCTTTGATAGTTTAATTCATTACTTGTGGAAAGCTCATCAAGCAACAAATATAAGCGAGACATATGAATGCCTTTAGCTTGTGGTTCTTTTAAGTTAACAAACGCATCAACAAACGCAGAAACCATTCTAGGAGACTCATCTTTTGAAGATAACATAATAGGCATTTCAATATTGCTCATTCCCACCCAATCTAGTGTTCCTTCGGTTTGGGCAGTAGTATGATTTGCAATATCAGGCATTAAGGTAGACATGGAGACTCCGGTAATAGGGTGTTATATAAAGGGCTAGGCTTCCCCTAACTTCAGTTATAACAGGGTTAATGCATTTAAGCGTTTTTAGTAATGTTAACGCCTAGTTTTAAAGGGCGAGTATTTTGAATGAATTCATCGGTAAAAGCAATATTAAGCTGGTATATGCTATATCGGCCAACTGTCAGAAAATATATCCAGAAAGTAATATTGGAGCAGATTAATGACAAAATGAATTTGCCTGTTACAATGAATATCAACCGTACGTAGATAAATGAATGTTTAATAATATGAAACAGTTAGATACTGAGCTGCTTGTTGGTTATATTGATAACCTTGGCGTAGATGTTGTGAGGCAGATGTTAGCGTTATACATTGAACAATCTCAAATCTATTTAGATGATATAGCAGAAACAGTTGAGAATGAAAACCAGTCAGGTTGGCAAGAAGCATGTCATAAAATGAAAGGTGCTGCAGGTAGTGTTGGTTTATCTGTTGTACACCAGCAATTAGTACAGGTAGAAAAATCGACGGATGAGTGGCCACGCAAACGTGAGTATTTGGCCTTATTGAAACATGAGAATCAGTTATCAATTACAACATTTGAAACGTGGTTAGACTCTCAGTAACTTATTGCAGCCATTACTTATTTGATTGCATATGGCAAGTTGAGTTATTTGCGTATATTAAAAAGGTTAGCATTACTAACCTTTTATAAACTGAGCTTTATGTTGTATTGTGTTGGTATAAAGAAAATTGTTAATTATTCTACTTTACCGACGAATCGATAGCCTTCGCCATGAATGGTATTAATTAACTCAACTTGTTTATCTACTGACTCAAAGTGCTTTCTTAATCGACGGATGGTTACATCAACTGTTCTATCGTTTGAGCGTAAGTCTCGTCCGGTCATTTCTTTAATTAATTGTTGGCGGGTAACGATTTGGCCAGCATTGGCAATCAATAACCGTAATGCTCTATATTCACCGCGCGGAATTGAAATAATATCACCATTAGGTGCGGTCATTTGTCGAGAATTACCATCAAGTGTCCACTGATTGAATTTAACAATGGCATTATCAGTATCATTTTTTCCTTGCGTGATACGATTTAATATATTGCGCGATCGAATGGTTAACTCTCTAGGGTTAAATGGTTTAGTCAGGTAGTCGTCTGCGCCAATTTCTAACCCTAAAATTTTATCGATATCACTATCGCGGCCGGTAAGAAAAATAAGTCCTAGGTCGCTATTGGTGGTTAATTCTCTTGCCAAAAGTAGCCCGTTTTTTCCTGGTAAATTTATATCCATAATTACCAGGTTAATGGTATTATTTTTTAATTGCTGCTCCATCGCTTCGCCGTTTATTGCTTCTGAAACAATGTAACCTTCTGCTTCGAATAAGTTGCGTAAATTAAATCGAGTAACTTCTTCGTCTTCTACAATAAGTATATGAGGTTTTTGCATGCGTTTTTCCAAAATAAATACAGTAATACGTAATCTGGTTTTTGTCTGTTAGTACAATTATAACGAATTTAAGTGTTATTGTTTATCGTTACATCTTAATAACAATTTTATACACCCTAATATAAAATAACAAATATTCCAATGGCTAAAATCTAACCGGTGTTAATAAAGTGTTAAGCTACATACTTGGTTAAAGTAGCTGTTCACTGATAGGGAACTGAATTTCAAACTTTGTGCCTTGTTCGGGGTTGCTTTCTAGCTTAATACTCCCCCCTAGTGCTTGTGTTACCAAGTTATATACGAGATGTAGCCCTAAGCCGCTACCTCCCTCACCGCGTTTTGTTGTGGTGAAAGGTTCAAAAACCTTATCTTTAATCTCACTGGCAATACCTTGCCCATCATCTTGATACACCATATGAAGCGTTTCGCTATGTTGAGCAATTGACAAGGTAATATTACCATTTTCTTGGCCATCAAAACCATGAGTAATTGAATTTAGAATTAAATTTATTAGCACTTGGTTAATGGGGCCTGGTTTACTCACAACAGTGAGTTCTTCAGGACAGTGGAAAGTAATATTGTATGGTGAGTTTTTAATTTGTGGTGCTAAGGTTAGCATCATTTCATTAAGCAAATCATTGAAGTTAAATTGTCTGAATTCTTCACTTGACTGATCAACAGCCACCTTTTTAAAACTAGAAATAAGCTCAGCAGCGCGTTTTAAATTGCGATATATAATGCCTACGTTTTCTTCGCCTTCGGTAAGAAACTTCTTAAGCTGACTTGATTTTAAAGATTTATCTTCAAAGGATGCTTTAATATCTGTCAGCCTATCGGAAAGCAACGTAGAAGCTGTAACACCTAAGCCTATAGGAGTATTTACCTCATGAGCAACTCCCGCGACCATATCACCTAAAGATGCCATTTTTTCACTTTCTACCAGTTGGTCTTGGAACTGGTGTAATTTTTCTAAGGTAGATAATAACTCTTGGTTCGATTCTTTTAATGCGTCAGTTCGCTTGGTGACCTTGTCCTCTAATTCAATATTTAATTCTAGACTTTGCTTTTCTGCTAAACCTAATTGTGTGATATGCCGTTCAGTGCGGTTTAAGAAGTTATTGATATTCATGGCTACAATTTCTGCTTCTCTATAAGGTAAGCTTGAAATTCGTAAACTGTAATCTTTTGATTGTGTGATTTTTAAAATATCGGTACTTAACGTTCTTAATGGTGTCACTATGTAATTTTCCAGTCGATAACTGACAAAAAAGACACAACAAAAAAGTAGTAGAATCAGCAAAACAAAAATAATAATAATATGGGTATCGAACGACAAACCTTGTTGAGTATCTAGTTCAATATACACATAGCCTAGCTTTTGATCTTGTAGAGCAACAGGGGTAACAAACTTAACTACATCACCTTCTTTGACGGGAGTTAGATAACGGTTCTTTTCTTGTGTCGTAATTTTTTCGCCAATAGTTTTAGCACTTTTTAAGTAATCGTAACCTGCGAAATAATTGAAATTATCTGTGGTATGTTCTAATGCGTAAACATCAATTTTTTGTATTGCTTCATTGGCAGAAAAAAGTTGTAATTTATCTTCTAAGGCAAATTTGTCACCACTGCGTAAATCATCTGATGCCAGCTGAACAACATAGTTAGCCCATTGGATTGTATTTTTTTCTAATTGATGTTCAGATTCATTTAAGAAAGTTTTTGCCATGTAGGCGCAAGCGAGTAAAACAAATAGCGACACAAAACCCACAATGCTGATCAGAATTGCGCGACGTATTGATTTTATGTCTTTATGAATTGGCATTAGAATAATATAGTTTATTTACCGTTAGCTTGATAATTGTTGATATCAAGTTAAATTGCAACTCAAATCTGTAAATTTCAATTACTTATCTTATTTTCTAGCCGAATACACAGTAAAGCCATGTTTGGTAGCTGCTGTGGATACCTTTTTAAAATATGACGCCATAATTGGCTGATATTTTAAAAAACTATTGGCTACAACGGTTAATGTGCCGTTAGGTTTTATGTATTTATGGATACCCGATAGAAAGCTTTCTGTTGCGGCGTAGTGTGTTTTGATTCCTTGGTGGAATGGCGGATTTGTGACAACATGATCGTATTGTGCTTTTATTGACGATAAACTATTCGTTGCAATCAAGTTACCAGATAGCTTGTTTATTTTAAGTGTTTTTTCAGCCGATGCTAAGGCTAATGCGCTCACATCAGCAAGTTCAATAGTGATATGTTGATTGGTTTTCGCTAAATACGTTGCAATAACACCTGCACCTGTACCGAAGTCAAGCACATGGCCTGATAGGTTATTTGGCAGGTGTTCAAATAAAACGCTTGTGCCTTTATCAAGACCGCCTTGACTGAAAACACCGGGTAAAGCCGCTATTACGCATTGTTCACCATTAATGGTTAAATCGTAATATTGAAACCAATCTTCAAGGTTAAAAGTGGGCAATTTATTTAAGGTTAATTCATACAAAACACAGTGCCGAGCAGAATCAATTTTATCAAGGGTGTTGTGATAACCTTGAGTCAACTTGCTTATTGATTTTATACCGCTTTTATTTTCTCCAACAATTAATATTCTTGCATTTTCTGACAAGTTTGCACTGAGCATTGCCAACGTAAACGTGAGTTCTTTTTTACTCTTAGGAAAGGTCATTATCATTAAGTCATGTAACGTTTTACTTTGATATTGACTATGAAAAATGGCGTTACTTTTTACGGTATTGTCTCTAAATAGGTAAGCATCATATTGCGTATCGTAAAATGTTATCTCATCAGCAGATGAAATTTGCTGCAAATGATTAGCAAAGTTATCTTGTGGCATGTTCACTAATAAAGGTGACGAAGCGATGAGTAAATCATCATGACGGGCTAACACTTGGCTAAGGTTGGTTAAAAACATTGATTGCTCAGTACAAATTGAATTCTACGCAGACAGAAAAGTACGTAAATTTGTGTCATAATTAGGCAGTATTCTACCTTATTATCTTGATGGTACCAAGGTTTAGCCTTACATTGTAAGGTGTAATTACTAGGAGTAAGTTATTGATATATGGTTGAAGCAAATACAAGCTTGGTGGTTTAGAAGCAACCTTTACAAGCGCATGCAAAATGCGAAATATTTTTTATTGCCATCATTGTTTAATAAAAAGCCTTGTATTGAAGTATATGTCGCGCTAAAAGATCCTCATAGCTATATGCTTATACAAGCGCTTATTCATATTGAACAACGTTATGAGGTAGACATAACATTATACCTTGTTTATGAATCTTTACCGGGGATAAACGTGTATCCCAAGCTTATGCGTCAGTGGGTGCTAACTGACGCTAATGTTATTGCACATCGCTATGGTTTAAAGGCAATTACCGTTGCGCCCAATGACTCTCAATTATTAACAGGTCAGCAGTATTGGCAGCTATCAGTGAAAAATGTTGTCGATGCTGAAAAGCTTTTTACCACTACTTGGCAAGGCTCATTTGAATATTACTGTCAAACATCAACTCCGGTGATTAATTTTCAAATTAAAAATCAGCGTAGACTTGTTAATAAGGGACATTATTTAGCGGCCACCTGTTTTTTTGCTGGAGAATGGTTTTTAGGCGTGGATAGGTTAAAATATTTAGAGCAGCGATTACTGAGCCTAGGGTTGATAAAAAAAGACAGCGAACCGTATTTTCAGCATGAATTTAACGATGAACACTTCACTGATCTGACTGTACCAATAATTAAAGATAGAACTGTTGACGTTTATTTATCATTAAATTGCCCTTATTCGTATATCGGGTTTGTTAAAGCGGTTCGTTTGGCAACAAAGCATCAATTAACATTATCGATTAAACCAATTATACCGATTGAAAAACGTGGCTTCAAAATTCCTGTTAATAAACAAAAATATATGTATAGCGATGCTTATCGTGAAGCGAAAGCAGCCGATATAGCATTTTCAAATACTATTACTTGGTTTGATCAACACGTAGTGTGTTGTTACCAAATTTTTTCTTATGCAGCAGCGCAGGGGAAAGCCATTGATTATGTTAGCGCGGTTTTTAACGCTTTATTTGTTGAATCTATTAACCTGAATGATGAGCATGCAATGAAGAGAATGTGTCAGCAATTACAGATTGATCATGCTGAAGCGCTAGCCTACCAACAACAACATGATTGGCAAGTGTGGGCTGAACAACATGTCAAAGAATTAGCTGAATTAGGTTTATGGGGAACCCCTTGTTTTAGATATCAAAGCACAAGTTGCTGGGGACAAGATAGATTCTTTTTAATCGAACAAGCTATTTCGCAACCCCCGGAAGTGAACAGTGAATATAGTGAAGAAGGTTATCCGGTTAAGGTTAATGTAAATAGGCTTTAGTAATTTTAGGTTTGCTACTGAGGTAAAGGATTTAAATTTAAACAGACCTAGTGTATTTTTGTTGTTAAATGTACGCAAATTAAGCTAATAGTGTTTCGGTCACTTCAGTATCGCGAGCCATCCATAGCCTATCGTTGAATTTATCAAAAATTGAAAGATATCTTTTATTAAGGTCTCCGATGACTTTTTTTGGCGTTAACGCTATTTCGCTTTCTTTTTCTCCTGTTATTGAATAAAACTCAAGCTTGAAAGGCGCTGAGTGCGTTTTAACTAATAAATGTGCACAATCAGTTGAAAACTGGCTAACACCCTTTGAAACCTCAGAAATGATGTTTTCGTTGCCATTTATTAACGAGCAAAGTTCTGATCTATCGCTAGGGTTGTCCATATGCATTTTGAAGTACTCACATCGGTGAAATAAAATGGTATTATTCACGTAAGCAACAGAGCAATCTGAGATATGCGAAGATTGAGATTTTTTCATTGAGTAAATAAAAGGATCATGAGTCGCATAATTATCATGAAGGTAAACCTTGGCGAAATAACTACTTTTAAATTTATAGAAATAATCTTCTAAGGGAAAAAGTAGCTCGTTATCTGCGATTTTGATTGCAGTTTTCAATGGACCTGTTTCATGCTGGTTATCTTCGGGAAAAGGCGATTTAAATGGGTATTTCTTAAATATTTTATTGTTAAAGTCATATTCAATGACGCTATGATCAAGAACACAGCCAAATCCAGAATCAGTTTTATAAAGCGCCCCCCTGTAGTTGAAATGATCAAATTTCATTCTAGGGATTTCATAATCAAGTACTTCAAAATGTCCTGACTTCAATATTAGAAACCTTCCGCTACAGTGAGCATGAGAACCTAAAACGACACAAATTTCATTGGGTAATGAAATGCATCCATGGACAAAATAAGGCAAGTTATATTTGTTCAGTACTTTTGTTTTTAAAGCCATATGAAATATTTATAAAAAGTTATTAACTATCAGTTGGTTAATATTAATAGCACATTAAAAAGGGTAAGTTAAGTAGGTGGATTAACTTCTATGTCCGAAGGTACTCTAACCAAATAGCGTGTTGAACAAGATTTTCAGATAAAGAAGATTTTCACTATGTAAAGGGTTGGTGGTTGCGAGATATTAGAATAAATGTTCTAATATGGCGTCCCTTTTATCGTAGGTGGGTTTCACCGGCCTACGCAAATAGGGCCAGAAGAGGCGCGTTTACTAGGTAGTTAATGGGAAGAGATCAAACTCTTATGAACATTAACCAGGGAGTATAACGCCGAGATAAATATATATTTGATGATGTATTTGTCGGTTGTTCAGGCTGAATCCTGGCAACTGTCACCGTAAGGTGGAGAGCTTCTGGCCTTTGTCAGGTTTAGCTACTTCTCTTACGTAGTTATTCGTCTGCAAAGCCTTCAGCTCTCCATTTAATTTACACGTTATCGCGTGGCATTTCTGCCGCGCTTTTTGAACTGTTAGTTTTTGGAGAATTTACCTAGTGAGTTGGCAACACACCTTAGAACAATTAGAAGAAGGCACCATTAGAGCGGCTAATAAAGATGAGCATGGTACATGGCATGCAAATGTCGCGGCTAAAGAAGCGATATTAGCGGCTTTCAAAGCTGGAGAAAATACAGCATTTACGGGGCCATACCAAGGATTTGTTGATAAACATAATCTACCCGCCAGAGAAATGACCGTTGCTGACGGTGTGCGCCTTGTACCGGGCGGCTCTTCTATACGTCGAGGTGCACATGTTTCACCTGGCGTAATTGTTATGCCACCAGCTTATATCAATGTGGGGGCATTTGTTGACGAAGGTACCATGGTAGACAGTCACGCTTTGATTGGCTCATGTGCGCAAATTGGTAAAAATGTGCATGTGTCTGCCGCGGTACAAATTGGTGGTGTATTAGAGCCTATTGGTGCGAGCCCTGTAATTGTTGAAGATGACGCATTTCTTGGGGCGGGTGTTGTCGTTGTTGAAGGTATCGTGATCCGCAAAGGGGCAGTGCTTGCTCCGGGCGTAACACTTTCTGCTTCTGTGCCTGTTTACGATTGTGTTAACCATGTGCAACTAGCTAAAGGTGCTGATATTCCTGAACGTGCGGTTGTGGTGCCCGGCACTCGACCGGTATCAGGTTTATGGGCTAATGAAAATGGGTTGAACATGGCTTGTGCGCTGATTGTTAAATATCGTGATGAACAAAGTGATGCTTCATTAACGCTTGAATCAGTACTTCGATAACAGGAGAAAATATGCAGCACTCAACGGGTGAGCAACTAACCAATAACTGGTATCAACAGTTTCAAAAAAGTGAAGGTCTACAACAGGCATTAAGTCATCATGTTAGTGATAATGTCGATGAACTTGCTTACTTTGTTTACGACTTAAATGCATTAAAAAGTCATTTATCTTCCTTACAGCAACAAGATGTAGTGAAACTTTGGTATGCAGTAAAGGCAAACCCTTTATCACGTATTATTCAAACGGTTGATCAAGCAGGGATTCAGTTTGACGTTGCCAGTAGCGGTGAACTACAGCAAGTGCTTGACCAAAATGTGAGTGCTAATCGAATACTCAATACTGGCCCTGCTAAATCGCGCGCTCAACTTGCCGAGTTTCTAGCCAAAGGGGTCAACACGTTTGTTGTTGAAAGTCCTAATCAGCTGAAGTGGTTGAATGAGCTAGCAAATGAGCAGTCGGTAACGCCTGATGTGCTGTTACGAGTACAGTTACAATGGCCTGATGGTGAGAAAAATCCGTTAGGTGGTAACCAAATAACGCCGTTTGGTATGTCATTAGACGCGTGGAAAAGCCATCATGTATCTTTGTATCCGCACCTGAATATATGTGGTCTACATATTTTTCAGTGGGGTAACATGTTGTCGAATAAAACAATGTATGCCCTATGGCAGCAAATGATAGAGCCTTTAGTGTCGCTTGCTAAAACCCTTGGTATGTCGTTAAAAATACTCGATTTAGGTGGTGGTTTAGGGATTGATTACCATGAGCACGGACAACAGTTACATTGGCCAGATATTATTGCAGATCTAGCGAAAATTAAGCAACAGGCAAATGTTGCCGAGCTATGGCTAGAACTTGGTAGATATGCTGTAGCTAATTGTGGTTACTATGTGACCTCAGTGGTTGATAAAAAGGTTAATTTTGACCAACAGCAATTAGTGCTAGCGGCAGGGATTAACCATTTGTTGCGACCGGGGATAACCGAGCAGCCTTTTCCTGTTCGGCTTTTACGTGATTCCTCGCAAAAAAATACGCTATTCGATTTACATGGTCCGTTATGTACCAGTATGGATAAGCTTGGTAACTTACCGTTACCAACGGATGTAGATATAGATGACCGCTTATTATTTGGTTATGTAGGCGCATATGGTTTTACTGAGAGTATGCCATTCTTCTTATGCCATCAAACCGCTGCAGAATATGTTTATTGTGAGCAAGGGCTATCTCTTGTACGTGCAGCAAAGCCTGCGCAGTGGTATCTAGCATAATAATAAAAGAGACGATAATGACAAATTTTACAAAAGACGTGATGCATGTAGGTGAAATGGCCAGTGGCGCAGCACTAACGGTTCCAGTGTATCGACTTAAAGGTGATTCAACAGCGCCGAGTGTTTATATTCAGGCGAACATGCACGGTGCAGAAGTACAAGGTAACGCGGTAATTTTCCAATTGCTGGAGTTATTAAGGAATACGCACGTTAAGGGTGATATTACCCTGGTACCGTATGCTAACCCTGTTGGTTGCAACCATAAAAATGGTGAATATACACTAGGTAGGTTTGATCCTATCACCGGCGTTAATTGGAATAGAATGTATCATTTTTCGCCTGAAATGATAAAGCCGTTTGTCCGTGAGAGCATTGGTAAAGACGATAAAACCATTGAGGCGAACTTTAAAGCATTAATGATCCAAAGTATTGAACAAAAACTTAATCACAATATTTTTGGTTTAACGACTGGGCAACGAATCGCTTATCAGCTGCAGCGCTTAGCACACCAAGCAGACCTTGTGCTTGACTTGCATACTGGGCCAATATCTAGCAAACACTTATATTGCCCAGAATACGCAAAAGAAAGCGCTAAACACTTTGATATTCCGCATACGTTGTTGATCCCAAATCAATTTGACGGAGCATTAGACGAAGCAACTTTTTGCCCTTGGTGGCATCTACAAGAAGCTTTCGCAGAGTTAGGTATTAACTTTTCGATAAGCTCTGCTTCATTGAATAAAGAAAGCTTTACGGTTGAACTTGGTTCACAAGAACAAATTGACTTAGATGTCGCTTTAGAAGATGCGCAAAGTATTTTGAGTTACTTACAGTATAAAGGCGTCATCGATGCGCCAGAATACCAAGCAAAACAAATGACTCGTTATGCATGTATGTTAAAAGACTATAAAGCCTATTATTCACCCATGGGCGGAATGGTAGATTATTTGGCTGAATTCGGACAACCTTTGCCTGCTGGCGAGCCGTTAGCAAGAATATTAAGAATGGATAACTATGGTGATGGTGATCCTCTGCATTATTTATCTTTGGATCAAGAAGTTATTCCTATTTTGCACTTTGCATCAGCAAGTGTTAACCAGGGCACTGAACTTTATAAAGTGTTTACTAAGTATTTTACCTTATAAGTGAAAAATTTAATTAAATGAGACTGAATTTACACCAATAACTCAGTCGCGTGTTATTGGTGTAACCTACTTTTACTTAACGTTAGCCATAGCGTTTATGGGTATTATTCTTCCGCGTGTTCTTTGATGTAAGCAAAAAGATCTCGATATGATTTACCCGGTTTTTCAGCGTTATGCTCTTTAGCTGCTTGGCGGACAAGTTGCCTTAATTTTTGTCGTTCCATTGCTGGGTATTGTTTAAGCATGGCTTCAATTTTATCGTTACCTTGAGTAATAAGGTCATCACGCAATTGTTCTAAACGTAAATGACGTGAGGTGTCTTGCTGATGTTTATTCGCCATTATATCTAATGCTTGATTCACATCGGTTAAATCAGTTTCAAGTAACACTTTACTCATAAACCTGACATGACGGCGTAATGCTTCAGGCTTATTTTTAATTTTGTCAGCGAGCGCTAACGCTTCAAGAATTTCTTCAGGAAAGGGCACTTTCGCGCGCTGTGCTTTGGAAAGCTTAACCAATTTCATGGCAAAGTCTTGCATAGCGTGCATTTCACGTTTTATTTCGGTTTTACTTTTATAATCTTCATCGAATTCATCGATATCGTGTTCGTACTGAGGCATAATAACGCTATCATTAAAAATTTTAAGCATTATACAACAAGCGCGAACTCGCCTCTAGCAGTGAGAGCGTTTGCTTGCAACAAAAGAGCTATATTGACGAATGACCGATATAAAAACAATCCCTGAACAAATGACAGATGTTAAACAAACCGTCGCAGACGCCTTAGCCTTAGCGAAAACACTAGGTGCAGATTGTGCTGAAGTGTCGATGAGCAGACAACAAGGTTTGAGTGTAACAACAAGACTAGGCGATGTTGAAACGGTTGAATTTACCAGTGACGGTGCTTTAGGAATAACGGTTTACCAGCAAGGAAGAAAGGGTAGCGCTTCAACCGCTGATTTATCGCAAGATGCGCTGAATCAAACCGTGCAAGCTGCAGTCAATATTGCTAAATATACGTCAGTGGATGAAAGTTCTGGGCTGGCAGATAAAGCGTTATTGGCAATGCAGCCGAAAGACTTAGATTTATACCATCCTAAAGTATTAACAACGGAAGAAGCGATTGATTTAGCCAATTCCTGTGAACAAGCTGCATTAAGTGCCGATGATAAGATCACTAACTCAGATGGCGCCACTTTGGCTTGTTTTGAGGGTTTTAAAGTTTATGGTAATAGTCATGGTCAGATTGTGGGATACCCAAGTACCCGTCATAGTTTAAGTTGTGTCGTGATAGCCGCAGATAATGACGAAATGCAACGAGATTATGCTTATAGTGTCAGTCGTGAATTTTCACAATTAAATGCTCCGGAAGCTATCGGTAAAGAAGCGGCCAATGAAGTGCTTGCGCGTCTTAATGCACAAAAACTACCGACGGCTAAGGTGCCTGTTATGTTTCGTGCAGATATTGCTAACACCTTTTGGGGACACTTTATTGCCGCTATTAGCGGCGGTAATTTATATCGTAAATCATCATTTTTATTAGATGCATTGGGCGAGCAAATCTTTCCTTCGTTTTTAACGATAGAAGAAAAACCACATATTTTAAAAGGTTTAGCCAGCAGCGCATTTGATAGCGAAGGTGTAACCACGAATGATCGGGAAATTATCAAAAACGGTGATTTAGCCACCTATTTATTAACCAGCTATTCTGCGAGAAAATTAGGCATGACAACAACAGGGCATGCTGGTGGTATTCATAACTGGCAGGTCAGTGCCAATGGTGGTGATTTTGACGCAATGTTAAAAACCTTAGGCACAGGTTTATTAGTGACAGAATTAATGGGCCAAGGTGTTAATGTTGTTAACGGCGATTATTCAAGAGGAGCAGCAGGTTTTTGGGTTGAAAATGGTGAAATTGCTTTTCCTGTTTCTGAAGTCACTATTGCAGGCAACCTACAAGACATGTTTAAAAATTTAGTGGCTGTTGGTAATGATTACGACCTAAAAGGCGCTATTAAAACAGGATCAATCATTATTGATCAAATGCAAGTTGCCGGAAATTAACAGTACTTAGTTGAGTGCCGCAATCTAGCAATTGCGGTGAGCAGCTGATGTGAATTAACCCAGCAGTAATGCTGCTGTACCTAAGAAGGCAAAAATACCCACTACGTCAGTAATGGTTGTTAATATCACGCTTCCTGCTAATGCAGGATCAATATTCATTCGTTTGAGCATAAGTGGGATAGTAACCCCTGCTATCCCAGCTGCAGTCATATTCATTAACATAGCAAAAGCAATAATACCGGCGAGTATTATGTCTTGTTTCCAAATACCTACTACCGCGGCAATTAAAATTGCCCAAATAATGCCATTCAAAAAGCCAACGGCTAACTCTTTCATTAACAATACGCGGGAGTTTGAATCACCAACGTGGCCGAGTGCGATACCGCGGATCACCAGTGTTAGCGTTTGATTGCCTGCAACACCGCCCATGCTAGGAACGAGTGTGTTTAAAATGGCGAGAATGGTTAATTGGCTTAAAATATCTTCAAACATGTTAGACACAACAACGGCAAAAATAGCGGTTATTAAGTTAACACCTAGCCATATAGAGCGGCGTTGAGTACTTTTTAATATAGGTGCAAACGTATCCGCTTCATCATCAAGACCCGCCATACTCATCATAGAGTGCTCGGCTTCTTCACGGATGATATCGACAATATCATCTACAGTAATACGACCTAATAATCGACCGTTATCATCAATCACCGGGGCAGAGAACCAATCATAACGTTCAAAGAGTTGCGCAACTTCTGTTTCGGGCATTTCAACATTTACGGCTTCAATATCCGCATGAATTAACGTTGAAATAGACTCTTCTGGCTTTGCGGTAACGATAGCTGCAAGTGATACAGCACCAATAAATTTATCATTACGGTCAACGACATAAAAAGAATCGGTGGCGACAGGTAATTCGCCCTTTAAACGTAAATACCTGAGTACAACATCCACGGTTACGTCAGGACGTATCGTGATGGTATCGGTATTCATGATACCACCAGCGGTATCTTCTTCGTATGAAAGTGCTTGTTCTACACGGCTTCGATCTTGCGAATCCATTGAATTTAGCACTTCGTTATAGACAGTATCTGGTAGTGTTCTTAACACCTCTGCAAGATCATCAACATCCATACCTTCAGCAACTTCTGCTAACTTTTCTGGACGGATATTTTTTAAGATGCCTTTACGTACTTCTTCACTTAACTCTTCTAATACTTCGCCATGATGATCAGGATCGATAAGTTGCCATAAAATAGTACGACTTTTATTTGGGGACGACTCAAGCAGTAGAGCGAGATCATAAGCGGGCATGTTTTGTAGTAGTTTGCGGACATAAACAAACATACCGCTGCCAAGCGCTTCATTGACTTGTTGTAGGCGTTGTTGGCTTTGTTCTTGTTCTGACACTTCCGGCATCATGCTACCCTTTGCCGTTTTCACGAATTTAGAATGCTAAAAATGAAACAGATGGGTGATGTTCTTAGAACGTCACCAAGGCATCTACTATATTTGGTATTATAGTCTATCTCAACTGGTTGGTTTTAGCAGCTTTTTTCTTATTGTAAATGTGAACACTACATTGGCATAAAGGGGCGTTTTTTCGTGTACGTTTATAATATCACCAAAGGCGAACACATTATTCTTCTTCATCGAACTTGTTAGTAAATAGTTGGTGTACTTCATCTAATGCACGCTTAGCGTCAGGGCCCTCAGTATGGACAATCACTGTCTTACCCTGGCTACCAGCAAGTAACATTAAACCCATTATGCTACTGGCATCAACTTGCTTACCCTCTAACTCAATCATTACCGTTGCTTTAAATTGTTGAGTTAATTGCGCTAACTTAGTGGCAGGTCGAGCGTGTATCCCTAATTTGTTGCTGATTATGATTGAGCGAGAAAAGTGAGCCATATGTTTAACCTTATCCCTTAAGTTGACGTGCTGTTAGTGTAAAGGTAATTTATTCAAAGCTGCTACGTTTTTACCGTTGTATTCATTCAATTACTTACTACGTTATTATGATGAAAAATACTTGCCAGACAAAGGTCTATTATGTGCTGGGTAATTTAAGATCGCGGTGACGAGCTTGTACATCTTTACGCTCTTTCTTTAAGTTAGATGCTAACAATTCGGCAATATATACAGAGCGATGCTTACCGCCAGTGCAGCCAATAGCGATAGTAATATAACTACGATTATTCCGTTCTAAATGCGGTAACCAAGTCATCATAAAGCTGTTTATCTGCCAGATAAACTTGGTCACAATTGGTTGGCTGGCGAGAAAGTCTTTTACTGGTTGCTCTAACCCAGTAAACGGCTTTAATTCTTTTTCCCAAAAAGGGTTGGGTAAAAAGCGCGCGTCAAAGACAAAATCTGCATCTTTTGGTAGCCCGTGTTTAAAACCAAATGATTCAAACACTACTACCATGGAACCACTTTTTTTGCCCAATACTCGCTCGCGTATCAAGTCTGCAAGTTGATGTGGTGTTAACTGACTAGTATTTATATATAAATTGGCGCGAGCAGCAATGGGTTCAAGTAATTTCTTTTCTAAAGTCATCGCTTGGTCGAGTGCGATGTTCTGGCGAATGAGCGGATGCAAACGACGTGTTTCGCTAAACCGTCTAATAAGATCGCCGTCATCAGCGTCTAAATACACAATAGAAAGCTCTACTGCACTAGGTAAATAATCGAGTATTTCTGGTACATCTGTTGGTTCAGCAGGTAAGTTCCTAACGTCTAGGCTTACAGCAACTGTTTCGTAGTCATTAATAACCGTATGGGTCAATGCCGGTAATAAATTTACAGGAATATTATCTACACAATAATAACCTAAATCTTCTAACACGCGCAAAGCGACTGTTTTACCTGAGCCGGAGCGGCCACTTACTATCGTAAGTTTCATTGATGAAATCCTAGGTTATTGGGCAGTAGATTTTAGTAATTGAAATAATTCGTGGTTGTTGTCGCATTTGCGTACTTGCTTACACACGCTTTTATCGCTGAATACTTTGGCAATACTTTGTAGCGTTGATAAATGTTGTTGGCACTTAGCTTCCGGTACAAATAAGGCGATAAAAATATCTACAGGCCGGTTATCAATGGCGTCAAATTCTATCGGGGTTTCTGCAGTAGCGATAACAATCATGACTTTATCTGTTGATGTTAGCCGACCGTGTGGAATAGCAATACCATTACCAATACCGGTAGAGCCCATTTTCTCTCTTAACATTAAGCTTTCAAGTAAATTATAAGTGGTGACTTGATCGTTGGTATCAGCAGCTTTACTGCATAAAAGTTCAAGAATACGTTTTTTGCTGGTAGCTTGGACTGCACACAGTGTGCAGTCCTCTTTGATGATATCGATAAAATTCATAGTGGATTTTGTGATCAACAAACTAATGTTGATTAATTTTTCCCTTGTATTTGAGGATCTGTTTATCGAGCTTATTGACGAGTGAATCTATTGATGTGTACATATCATTATTTTCCGCTTTAGCATGCACTTCAGTGCCACTTAGGTGTACGGTTGCTTCAGCAATTTGACTCAGTTTCTCAACCGTTAACACAACATAAACATTGTTAATGTGATCGAAGTGCCGCTCTAGCTTTGCAAACTTTTTATTGACGCTATCGCGCATAGGTTCAGTAATTTCAACATGATGTCCGGCAAGGTTAATTTGCATAAGCGTTATCCTTTTACTAGAGAGTTAAAGTAAACTTTTACGTTGGTTAGACGGTGGAATATTTAACGATTCTCGATATTTAGCAATCGTCCGTCTAGCAACATTGATACCCTGTTCAGCCAATAGTTCTGCCATTTTGCTATCACTCAGTGGCTTAGCAGGCACTTCTGCAGCAACGAGCTTTTTAATTAAAGCGCGAATCGCTGTTGAAGAACATTCTCCGCCATTTTCTGTACTTACATGACTAGAGAAAAAATATTTAAGTTCAAAAATACCACGCGGTGTATGCATGTATTTTTGCGTGGTCACTCGTGAAATGGTCGATTCATGCATGTCTACAGCTTCAGCAATGTCGTTTAACACCATTGGACGCATGGCTTCTGGGCCGTGTTCAAAGAATCCTTGTTGACGTTGCACAATACAGTTAGACACTTTTAATAAGGTGTCGTTTCGACTTTCTAAACTTTTGATAAACCATTTAGCTTCTTGTAAGTTTGATCGAATAAACTGACTGTCATTCGTGTTTTTCATCGAACGAGCCATTGAAGCGTATTGTTGATTTACTGAAAGCCTTGGTGCAGTATCTGGGTTTAATTCTACGATCCAACGACCATTTTTCTTTTCGACTGATACATCAGGTACCACATATTGATCTTCACCTTGGATCACAGAATCACCAGGGCGAGGATCTAAAGATTGAATTAAGCGGATCACTTCACGTAATTGATCTTCTTTGAGTTTTGCTTTTCGCATGATTTGTCGATAATCACGGTTACCGAGTAAATCAATGTACTCATTGATCACGAGTTTACTTTCATTTAACCATGGTGTGTCTTTATCAAATTGGTTCAGTTGAATAGTTAAGCATTCAGCAATTGATCGAGCACCTACGCCTACGGGGTCAAAAACATTAATTCGCTTTAAAACCGCTTCGACTTCATCAAGTTCAACGTCTTCAACACCAACTGATTCTAAAATTTCTTCTGTGGTGACGCGTAAATAGCCAGCATCGTCAATGGCGTCGATGATTGCCATGGCTATGGCTTCGTCTGTTTCACTGAACGGGGTTAGCTTCATTTGCCAGCGCAAATGGTCTTGGATGGAATCGGTGGTTTCGCCTTGGTAAACGTAATCGTCAGAGATAGGTGCTGCGCCGGTATTTGATACGCCAGCACTGTAACTTTCATCCCATGTTGTATCGATATTCAGTTCTTCAGGGATATCTGATTTATCCATTGCTTCGGTGGTACTAATTTCGTCTACCGTTGGGGTAGAGTCTTCTGAACCATCGTTATTGTTTGGTTTCTCGTCATTAGTGTTTGCGGAAAAAGCTTCTTCTAAACGATCAGGTTGGTTGTCTTCTACAGACGATGATGATTCGTCAACCTCAAGCAAAGGGTTGCTTTCTAGTGCTTCTTGAATTTCTTGTTGTAAATCCAACGTGGACAACTGCAATAACTTGATCGCCTGCTGGAGTTGCGGCGTCATTGTGAGTTGTTGTCCGATACGTAGTTGCAGACTTGGGCGCATTAATTACTTCTTATCCTTTCAAGTAAATCTTATATTTTTGCTAAAGCATATTATAACTATAACGTGAATTGTTCACCAAGATATACATCTCTGACTTGTTGATTCGCGAGGATTTGATCTGCATCACCTTGGGCGATGAGTTCGCCATGGCTTACAATGTAAGCATGTTCACACACATCAAGTGTTTCTCTAACGTTATGATCGGTTATTAATATGCCGATGCCTTTATTTTTTAAGTGTAGAATAATTTTTTTTATATCACCTACAGAAATTGGATCAACACCCGCAAAAGGCTCATCTAACAGAATAAACTTAGGGTCAGCTGCTAGTGCTCTGGCAATTTCTACTCGACGACGTTCACCACCAGATAAACTCATACCTAAATTTTCGGTAATATGTCCAATGTTAAATTCTTCTACTAAATGTTCTAGTTTTTCTTCTCGTTCTATTTCTGTTAGTTCTTTTCTCGTTTGTAAAATCGCCATAATATTTTCATATACAGTCAATTTTCGAAAAATAGACGCTTCTTGTGGAAGATAGCCAATACCTCTGCGTGCTCGTTCGTGCATTGGTAGCAAAGTGATATCTTCGTCATTTAACGTAATGCTGCCGTTATCTTGGGTAACCAAGCCTACTATCATATAAAATGAGGTGGTTTTTCCTGCACCATTTGGCCCTAACAAACCAACGATTTGGCCAGCATTTACTTCTAAGCCAACATTTTTAACTACCATACGCCCTTTATAGGATTTAGCCAAGTGAGTAGCATTTAATTTCGCATTGTTCATGGATTTTTTTCTTCTAATTGCTTTGGCTGTAATACGGTTTTAACGCGTTGATCATTCTCGCTTTTAGCAAGTACTTGTTCAGTTAAGAAATTATAGGTAATCACACTACCGTTTACTTTACTGCCTTCTTGACGTAATTCGGCGTTACCGGAAATGGTCACTGTGTTTTTGGCTGGTTCATATTTTATTTCATCAGCTTGTAGGTAGATGGGTGTTCCATCTTCTAGCGTTTGTTTAAACGTGGCGGGTTTACCTTGGGCAATATAAGTTTTTGTATCGGTTTCTGTTGCCGTAATAACTTGAACAAGATCAGCGTTGATCACTAATGAACCTTGCTTAATTACAACATTGTCAATATAACTGAAAATTTTATTTTTAAGATCAGCAGCTTGTCGAGAAGCATCAATGCTAATTTCTTGCTGTAAGTCAATTTTGGCAGCGTTAACATTGAACACAGTGCTAACACTCATGCTTAATAATAAAAGACTAATGTGCAGACGGTTGATAAATAGTTTGTTCATGTTGTGTGAGTGTTACCTGTTTCGTGTTTAAGTCTATTATTAACCCTGTGCCTTGCATAGCAAAATCAACACCTTTTATTTCTATGCGATTTTCTGAGCTAATAATATTGGTATTTAAATCGAGTTCTAAATACTTTCCATGAATTTCTCTAATTAAACTTTTTTCATCCGTTGAAATTAATAATACGTTGTTTTCGAGTTTTACTCGATTGCTATTGTAAAGTGTGCCTTCATTAGCGCTTATTTTCCAAGGAACATCACTATCTTTTGGGTATAAGGTATATTTAGGGTACTCAAAGTATGTGACTGCTAATTCGTTGTAATGTTCCATTCGCCTTGCATCAATGCGATAGGTTAAGCTTCCTAGTAACGAAAAAGCCTCACTTTTAAGTGATTCGGCGATAAAGTCAGGCGTGATGTTATTCTCAACCACTTCAATGTCTTCTTTTTTCGTGTGATGCCATTCAAGCACACTGTATGCCGCAATAGCAAAAGCAAAAAATAAAAACGATAATACCTGAGTTCGGCTCATATACTTGCGCCTGTGGCATTGTGTAATGTGTTTTGACTTTGCATGAATAAGTCACAGGTTTCCCTAACTGCACCAAAGCCACCACGAGTAAACGTAGTATAGTCAGCGATAGACAGAATGCTTGGGTGCGCGTCACTCACCGCAATGCTTAAACCAACATGTTGCATACATTCATAGTCAGGCATATCATCACCTATATAGGCAACTTGTTCTGGCGTTAAGCTAAGATCTGCGATCATAGCCTTTAACGTTGGAAGTTTATTTTCTTGGCCTTGCACAATATGTTTGACCGTTAATGCTGTCATGCGGGTTTGAACAATATTTGATTGCCTGCCAGTGATCACGGCAACGTCAACCCCGCTGGCGCTAAGTGCTTTAATGCCATAACCATCTTTAGTGTGAAATGCTTTAAGCTCTTCACCATCATTACCGAGATAAATACGTCCATCTGAAAACACACCATCAATATCACAGACAAAAAGTTTTATCTTTTTCGCTTTGTTGTATACCTCAGAGGTTACTTCACCGTATAAGGTTGAAATCATTACAGTACCCCTGAGGTTAGTAAATCATGCATATTCATCGCACCTATGGGTTTATTATGCTCATCAACGATAATTAAACCATTAATTTTTTTGTCTTCCATGATTTTTAATGCCTCTGCCGCAAGCATACTTTGTGGCGCTGTTGTCGGTGTTTTTGTCATTACCGAAGAAATATTATCTTGATGAATATCTATTTTAGCATCGAGTATTCTACGTAAGTCACCGTCAGTAAACAAACCAACAAGTGCGTGCTCTTGGTTAGTGATGGCAGTCATACCTAGCCCTTTCAACGACATTTCGACGAGGGCGTCTTTAACTTTTGCGTGTTGATCAACAACTGGAAGTCGTTCTCCAGTGTGCATGATATCTTGTAGCCTTAATAATAAACGTTTGCCTAAACTGCCACCTGGGTGCGATAAGGCAAAATCATCGGCAGTAAATCCACGGGCATTTAATAATGCCACCGCCATCGCATCGCCAATCACAAGTGTTGCTGTTGTGCTAGAGGTAGGCGCCAAGCCAAGCGGACAAGCTTCTTGGGACACTTTATTACAAACATGAGTATCACTGAGTTTGGCTAACGTTGAATTCGGGTTACTACTCATGGCAATGAGCTTTGCACCAATACGTTTTATCACGGGTAAAATTGATAATACTTCACCGGTTTCACCTGAATTTGAAATAGCGAGTACAATATCCTCAGGGGTGATCATACCTAAGTCACCATGGCTTGCCTCTCCCGGGTGAACAAAAAATGCAGGGGTTCCTGTACTGGCAAACGTTGCGGCAATCTTTCCGCCTATATGGCCTGATTTACCCATACCAATAACGATTACACGGCCTTTAGTTTCTAACATTAATTGGCACGCTGTTTCAAAATTAACATCAATAAATTGTGTTAATTCGATTATTGATTGCGCTTCAATATTGATAACGTCTCTGGCTATTTTGCTAAAATTATTCATAGTGAGCTCTAATGTTTTAACTGGCTAAACAATAACAATTGGTATGCAACAAAGGAAACCAGCAACATAACACCGTTTAATCTGGTGATTTTAAAATTACCTAAACGCCGTGTGAAACATAAGAAAAATAATAAAAATGTTACACCGAGCATATACGGTGCATCACGGTATGATGCTTCTGGGTCAATGCTACCAGGAGCAATTAAGCCGGCAAGAGAAAGCACGGCCAAAATATTAAAAATATTTGAACCGATAATATTGCCTAAGGCTAAGTCATCTTCTTTTTTGACAATACTCATAATACTGGCGGCTAATTCAGGTAAGCTTGTGCCAATCGCGATAACCGTTAGTCCGATAACCAAGTCACTAATACCAAATGCTTTTGCAATGAAAACAGACGCATCAACTAAATATGTAGCACTTAATGGCAATATAATAATACCAACAGTTAACCAAAAGAGTGACGTAGGTGTTGGCAGAGCATCGGGTACTTCTTGTTCAGCCTCTAATACCATCGCATCATCAAGCGGGTGTGTTTTAGAACGACGTAAGGTAATAATCAGTAAGGTAAGAATGTACGCTACAAAACCTAAAATTAAAATAAGCCCTTCAACGAAACTAAAATAACTGTCAGAAACAAACCAATAAGCGATACACGTAATCGCAAGTACTAGAGGAATTTCCCGTTTGATGGTACTTGAAGAAACAGATAGCGGGTGTAAAACTGCGGTGATACCTAACACCAATGCGATATTTGTGATGTTAGATCCTATAGCATTACCGATTGCAGTATCAGGGTTTCCTTGCAAAGAAGCAGTACCTGCAATCATCATTTCTGGTGCAGATGAACCCATAGCCACTATAGTTAGTCCAATAATCATGGGGGAGATACCGATATTGCGGGCAAGAGAAGAGGCCCCTAAAACAAATTTATCGGCACTCCAAACTAAGGCGATTAAAGAAACTAATAATATAAAAATCTGTAATAACATTCATCACTCCAAAATTAAGGGGTAAATTGTCGCCCGTTGTAAGAGAAAAAAAAAGCGTTATTGTACGAAGATCGATAAAAAAGCGAAATGATTGCGATTTTTTTACAAATATTGACCAAAACAGTTACTTTTGAGTAGTTAATGTTACCTTATCTTTTTTATTGAAGGCTACCTTGTGTGTAAAAATTGAGCACATCTTACACTTTCTTACGTTTGTACACGTTTTCTCACGTAATTTAGACATATTAAATGATGAAATTTGGATGAAGTATTTGTTGCAGTCAGGTAGAATTAGTACTACTTAAAAGATGGAAAATTAAACAGTATAATAAACCATGTCAGATATGTTGGTCGACATCAAAAATATGACTTTCAAACGGGAAGAAAGAATCATATATGATGAAATAAACTTACAAATACCGAAAGGTAAAGTCACCGCAATCATGGGGCCGAGTGGTATCGGAAAAACGACACTTCTACGCCTGATTGGCGGACAGTTGCGTCCTGAATCTGGGCAGATACTGTTTGATGGTAATGATATTCCTACGCTTTCCCGTCATGAGTTATATCAAGTACGAAAACGCATGAGTATGTTATTTCAAAGTGGTGCATTATTCACCGATATGTCGGTTTATGACAACGTTGCCTTTCCCATGCGAGAACATAGCAATTTATCAGAGCGCCTTATTGAAAAAATGGTATTAATGAAGCTCGAAGCTGTTGGTTTACGAGGCGCACGCGATTTAAAACCTAATGAATTATCTGGTGGTATGGCGCGTAGAGCTGCACTTGCTCGTGCGATAGCGCTTGATCCTGAACTTATTCTGTATGACGAGCCTTTTGCAGGCCAAGATCCTATTTCAATGGGCGTTATTGTTCGACTGATAAAATCGTTGAATGACGCGTTAGGACTAACATCTGTTGTGGTTTCTCATGATGTACCCGAAGTGATGAGCATCGCTGATTATATTTATATTATTGCCGAGCAAAAAGTGATTGGTCATGGCACACCTGATGAAATTCGTCAGCAAACGTCTCCGCTGGTACAGCAGTTTGTAAATGGAGAAGCCGATGGTCCGGTTCCTTTCCACTATAAAGCAGCAGCATATCAAGAAGAGCTATTAGGTAAAGGGAGCGTTAAATGAATTGGTTGCAATCAATAGGCCGTAAGGTTATTGGTCGAGTTAGCGCCCTTGGCAGAGCAATAATCATGCTAACCTCTGCACTAGCACATGTTCCTGATGTAAAACGTGGTTTTCCTTTATTAGTACAGCAGCTTTATGCTGTTGGTGTGTTGTCGCTAATTATCATCGTGGTATCTGGCACCTTTATTGGCATGGTGTTAGCGCTACAAGGGTATACTATCCTTGTTGGCTATGGTGCTGAGGCGAGTTTAGGGCCTATGGTGGCGTTATCATTATTGCGAGAACTTGGGCCTGTAGTTGCCGCGCTACTTTTTGCGGGCCGAGCAGGTTCAGCACTAACGGCAGAAATTGGCTTAATGAAAGCCACTGAACAATTATCAAGTTTAGAGATGATGGCGGTTGATCCATTACGTAGAGTAATAGCACCACGCTTTTGGGCAGGCTTTATTTCACTCCCCTTATTGGCGGCAATATTTTCTGCCGTGGGTATTTTAGGGGCACATCTAGTCGGTGTTGATTGGTTAGGTGTTGATAGCGGTACATTTTGGTCAGTAATGCAAGCGCAAGTTTCGCTAGAAAAAGATATTTTAAATGGTGTGATAAAAAGCATTGTTTTCGCCTTTGTTGTGACATGGATAGCCGTTTATAAAGGTTATGATTGTGTTCCAACTTCAGAAGGTATTAGTAGAGCAACAACAGCTACGGTTGTGCAGTCTTCTTTACTTGTTTTAGGTTTAGATTTTATTTTAACCGCGTTAATGTTTACCAAATAAATGTGTTCAGGTTTGGTTAAGCGGTGTTTGTGTTTAATGGGTGGATGACATGATGTCAAAAAAAATAGAAGTTTTTGTTGGGCTATTTGCGGTAATTGGTATTGCTGCATTGTTAATGCTAGCGTTAAAAGTAGCCGATAGCGGTATTTCAGGTGGCGGAGAAACGTACAAGCTTTACGCCAAATTTGATAATATTGGTGGTTTAAAAGTACGCTCGCCTATTAAGGTGGGTGGTGTTGTTGTCGGTAGAGTGAGTGAAATAAGCTTAGACTCTGACGATTATACGCCTTTAGTTACGTTGGAAATCGATACACGATTTAAAAACTTTTCAGAAGCAACATCAGTGTCTATTTTAACCGCTGGTTTGTTAGGCGAACAGTATATTGGTTTGCTGCCTGGCTTTATTGATGAGTCGGTTGGTACACTAAGAGAAGGTGATTACATAGAAGATACTAAACCCGCTTTAGTATTAGAAGAATTGATAGGGCAGTTTTTATTCGGCCAAGGGAATGGTGATTAATGATTGGGGAAAAGATGAAAATGTTATCTAAACACACAGCAATTTTACTTACAGCATGTTTGGCATCAAGTAGTGCTTTTGCAACAGACCATAACGATGCGTTAACAACATCTCAGACGCCTTTTTATATAAATGAAGGTAGCGGCTCTACTACTATTAATACTGCTGATCCGTTTGATATGATTAAAGCTGTAGCTGATATCACCTTTAAACGCTTTGCTAGAGAACAAACGGAAATACGTAAAAATCCAAACTTATTAAAACAAATTGTCCGTGAAGAGTTAGTACCGTATATCGACTATCGTTATGCTGCTTTTAAAGTGATTGGCGCTAAGAATTTTAAGAATACGACAGCAGCAGAGCGTGATGAATTCGTACCTGTTTTTCTTAATTATTTAATCACCTCTTATGCACAAGTATTTACTTTATATAATAACCAAAAAGTAACCTTTGAACAGGCTAGGTTATCAAACTCTGGTCGTATCGCATTTGTTAAAACGTTAGTGATAGAGCCGGGAAGAGAACCTATCGATATTTCATTTTCCACGCGAAAAAGCAGAGATTCTGACGAATGGAAGGCCTATGACATGGTAGCAGAAGGTATCAGTTTGCTTGATAGTAAAGAAGCTGAACTTGGTAGCTTGATCCGCCAAAAAGGGTTACCACACGTAACGGAATTGCTAAAAGAAAAAGCCGCTAAAGATATTGTTTTTAAATAGGGAAACTACGTGAAAACATTAGAGATATTACCAGAAGCACATCAACTGGTGGTCAAGGGCAATTTAACACGTGAATTTATTACTGCTAATATAGAGCGACAATCTACTCGCGACCTTTCAAATAACATTACCCACATTAACTTATCACAGGTTGATGCTGTAGATACTGCGGGGTTAGCATGGTTATTATTGATGGTCGAGAATGCTCAAAAAGCAGATTTACCTCTTAAACTTGTTGATTTACCTGAAGACTTGGTGAAATTAGCAAAATTAAGTGCGGTCTCGGCTTTCTTGCCAGTTCAATAAGCCCTATAATCCCAGTAACTTTGTTTATGGGAGACCCTTGTGGAAGTTTCTGAAATTGAAAAATTAATTAATGATGCTGTTGAGCTTGACGAATTACACGTTAAGTTCGATGGCTCGCAATGTACGGTAATCGCTGTCGCTGATTTTATCGGAGAGTTATCACGAGTAAAACGCCAACAGTTGATCTTTGCTCCTTTATCACAAGCGATTAAAGATGGCTCTATTCA
Source organism: Thalassotalea sp. PP2-459 (assembly GCF_001913705.1). GTDB lineage: Bacteria > Pseudomonadota > Gammaproteobacteria > Enterobacterales > Alteromonadaceae > Thalassotalea_C > Thalassotalea_C hakodatensis. The sequence goes on from NZ_MKQD01000043.1 coordinate 58,502, forward strand.
CGCGGTAACGGTAAAAACCTTCACAACGTCTGACTGGCAACGTGAAAAAATGTTTAACTTACCCCTGTAATTAGTAATTAAGAAGAATACCTTGGACGCATTTAAAATTAATGGCGGTAATCCGCTTAATGGCGAAGTAGCTATTTCAGGTGCTAAAAACGCAGCACTACCTATTTTGATGGCTTGTTTATTATCAGAACGCCCGATCACAATCAGTAATGTTCCTAAGTTAAATGACATTAACACGACGTTAAAGTTGTTGCGTGATTTAGGTGCTGTTATTCAGTGGGTAGCAGAAGATCAAGTATCTATTGATGCATCTAAAATACATAATTATAAAGCGTCGTATGAATTGGTTAAAACAATGCGCGCATCAATTCTAGTACTTGGACCATTGTTAGCGCGCTTTGGTCATGCCGAAGTTTCTTTACCAGGCGGGTGCGCTATTGGTGCTCGCCCTGTCAACTTACACATTCAAGGGTTGAAGTTGATGGGAGCAGATATTGACGTAGAAAATGGTTATATTATTGCGAAAAACAAAGGTCGCTTAAAAGGCGCCACCATTTTCATGGATACAGTGAGTGTCACAGGTACAGAAAATTTAATGATGGCAGCTGCATTAGCAGACGGTAAAACCATCATCGAAAATGCTGCCCGCGAACCTGAAATTGTTGATTTAGCAAACTGTTTAAATGCAATGGGGGCAAATGTATCTGGTGCTGGCAGTGACACGCTAACCATTGAAGGTGTCGCTAGGTTAGCGGGTGAACAGTATCGAGTGATGCCAGATCGTATAGAAACAGGCACATTCTTAGTTGCAGCTGCTGTGACACAAGGTAACGTTACTTGCACCAACACTGACCCAAGCGCACTTGATGCTGTGATCAGTAAGTTACAAGAAGCGGGTGCAACGGTGACAACAGGTGACGATTGGATCTGTTTAGCAATGAATGAAAGGCCTAAAGCTGTGAATATTCGTACGGCACCACACCCAGCGTTTCCTACTGATATGCAAGCTCAGTTTGTTGCTTTAAATGCTATCGCTGAGGGAACATCAACGACGATTGAAACCATTTTTGAAAACCGTTTTATGCATGTACCTGAACTACAGCGTATGGGAGCAGATATCGCCTTAGAAGGAAATACCGCTATTGCTAAGGGGGTTAAGACCTTAACGGGTGCTCAGGTGATGGCGACAGACCTCAGAGCTTCTGCAAGTTTAGTGATTGCAGGCCTTGTGGCAACGACAGAAACGCAGGTTGATCGAATTTATCATATCGATCGTGGTTATCAAAAAATTGAAGATAAATTGCAGGCATTGGGCGCTGATATCACACGTGTTCAATGCGCTTAACAGCATAATTAAAACCACCTAGTAATGTAGGTGGTTTTCCCATTCTATAAAACTCTAATCACGTAATAATACCAACTCGCCCTTTGGGAGCGTGTTAGAGGCGCGATAATTGCGCAAAACGTGTTTGATGTAGAACAACTATACCTGTACACGTTTCGCTTATTCTCCCACCTCTGACATCGCTCTGAACTGACTTAATCTTTATGCGAATTGGTATAAGCTTTACTGTTCACTTTCTAAAATAGTAACGGGTATTTTTAATTGTTGTTCACCGCGATATACAATAAAGATTAGTTCAGTGCCAGGTCTTGTTTCTGCTACTAAATCAAGTGCTTGAATAGTAGATGTAATAGGTGTGTCGCCAATTTGAGTGACGATATCGCCTGCGCGAAGTTTGGCAATGTCGGCAGGACTATTTTTAACAATCCCACTGATAAGAAAGCCGCGAGGGTTTTGACTAAACACTTGTGTGTCTATCCCTAACCACCCTCGAATGACTCGACCATTATCAATAATTTGTTGCATCACTTTGTAAGCCAGTTGGTAAGGGATCGCAAAGAAAATACCTTGAATATCAAGTTGTGGATTGATTTCACGGAATAAGCGCGAATTAATACCAACCAGAGCACCATTGGTGTTAACTAATGCACCACCTGAATTACCTTCGTTGATAGCAGCATCCATTTGTAAAAACTGAGTATGATTTGTATTGCTTAAGCCTGTACGACCCGTTGCACTGATAATACCTTGCGTGATTGTTTGACCTAAGTTTAATGGGTTACCTATTGCAAGCACTACGTCGCCTGCCGATGCCTCAAGTTCAAAATTTTGCGGGATCACAGGAAGGTTATTAGCCTCAATTTTTAATACCGCTAAATCGGTGTACACGTCATAACCTATAATAGTGGCAGGAAATCGTTGGCCATTTTGTAAATCAACACGAATTTGAGCGGCATTTTGCACGACATGATAATTGGTAAGCATATAACCATTAGGATCCATTATTACTCCAGAGCCTAATCGCGTTACGCTGCGTGGGGCTTGCAAATAATTAACACTGTTTTGAATTTCTTCAGAATACAAGTTAACAACTGCAGGACCAGCACGTTGAACCGCCGTTGCATAGGAGAGCGGAGCAGGGGAAGTTTTTTGCGGGCGAAAAAAGCTCCACCAGTTGTCACCTTCACCACTTAAATCAGGATATATAACTAAAAGGACGACAGCAAAAATAACGCCATAGCTAATAGCGTTAAGTACGTATTTTATTGAGTCTAAGATTTTCAAAGGCGTAATTTACGGTTATTTTTTTAGAAGATTAACACATGTGTTAACAATAAAAAACGGCTCAATCATTGAGCCGTTTTTTGTGTATGATGTTGCTAGTATAAAATACTAGCAACAGTTTTATCACATCATCAATGGAAAGTTAACGTATACGGATATACAAGTTTGAATTACCTCGAATGATGTGCAAGAGCGAGATACCATCACCTTCTTTAAGTAATTCACGAAGTTCGCCAATGTTACTGACACGGCTGCGGTTTACACCGCGAATAATATCGCCTTTGCGCAAACCTATCATATTTGCAGGAGAATCTTCTTCAATATCTGAAACTAAAACACCTTTAGCTTGGTCATGATTTTCAAGCTCAGCACCTTCAAGCATACGATGAATTGACGCGGGTTCAACATTAGGGCTGTCAGCTTTTTTCAGCACTACGGAATAGGTTTTTTCTTTGCCATTACTTTTAATGACAGTTAGCTTAACTTCACTGCCTGCACCAATAGCACCAATTTTACCGCGTAATTCTGAAAATGAGCGTATTTTTTTGCCATTAACTTTTGTGATGACATCACCCGCTTCAATACCTGCTTCATCTGCGGCTGAATCGATAGTAACTTGTTCAACAAACGCACCTTGTGCTTCTTCGAGCTCCATTGCCTTAGCAAATTCACCTGTTACACTTCTACCGGCAACGCCAAGAACACCTCTGCGAACTTCACCAAATTCAATAATCTGTGTGACTAAACTTTTAACCATATTACTTGGTATGGCAAAACCAATGCCGACATTACCGCCGTTAGGGCCAATAATTGCTGTATTAATACCAATTAGTTCACCGCGAAGGTTGATCAAAGCGCCACCTGAGTTACCGCTATTGATGGCGGCATCTGTTTGAATAAAGTCTTCAAAGTTGTCAGCATTTAAACCGCTTCTGCCTAACGCACTAATAATACCTGATGTAACAGTTTGTCCTAAGCCGAACGGACTACCTATAGCGACGGCAAAATCACCCACTCGTAATTTGTCTGAGTCAGCGATGTTTACTGCAGTCAGATCTTCGGTATCCACTTGTAATAATGCTATATCACTGTTTTCATCAGATCCCATTTTGGTTGCTTCAATTTGACGACCATCCTTTAGCGTGATTTGAATTTCGTCGGCTTCTTTGACCACATGATAATTGGTTACAATATAGCCTTTTTCTGCATCGATAATTACACCAGAACCTAAGCCTTGGAATGGGCGCTCCCTTGACGGCGTTTGTCGAGGATTTCCAAAGAAAAATCTAAATGCATCAGGTACACGTTGTTTTATTTCCTGTGTGCCTCTTACCGAAATGAGTACTACCGCAGGGGTAACATTTTCGAGCATGGGGGCTAAACTAGGTATTTGTTGCCCAGCAACGGATAATGGTAAATTTGCGTGTGCGGGTAGGCTTGCCATGGCAACGCCACCTGAAAGTAAAATACTACTCAACAGCACAGATATTTTTTTCATAACAGAGATCTCTCCTACTTTCATACTGATATTAATACGTTAACTTAAAGCACTTGTATATTTTAATGTTCATTTCGTTATACAAAGTGGTATGACTACTGACTAAGGATTTAACTGCAAGTTCCTATTTTTCAATGTCACTATTTGTAACAGCTTGTGTCTGATCAGCAAACAAGCCGCTTGCTGTACCAGAATAATCGAGTGGTGCTTCGGTGACAGTTTCCTGTTTTGCACGTTCATTGCGATCGTGTCTTAACGCCACTGTTTGAGCGAGTTGTTCTTGCGTTTCTTTGGCGAAGAACGGCATAACAATTTCTTCAGCGGTTGTGGCTTGTTGAAGGAGCTTAGTACTTTGCTCCATTTGTTGCATGGCCGTTTGGCAAGTATTATTCATCTGTTCAAGTAGCTTTTTAGAGTCATCTAAGTGTTCTGCTACATCGAGTTTATATTGTGCTAATGATGCTTCTGCTTCGCTTGCTTTCTCAGCGAGATTTTTACTCTCTTTGTTTGAAGCCGACATAAATTTATTGGCAAGCATGCCTGCAATAGCGCCGACGATAAAAATAATGATACCCACAACAATATTCATAATTAAAAACCTTATTTAACAAGCCGTACAAATTGTAATAACGGAAAAAATTGGCGAAAATAGAGATTAACACACAAAGCCAAATTATTTGAAAGTTAATATGTATACTAAATTATTTTTTTCAAGCATTGGTTAACAATCAATAACACGTAACGTTACATGATACATTTATCTCCTATAGACAAGTATAAACAAGATCTCGAAAGAGACGACTTTCAATATGATCAAGCACAAGAAAATGCGGTAAAACACCTACAACGCTTATTTGAAGACCTACAAAACAAGCCTTTACCGGTTAAAGGATTTAAAAAAGTATTTAATAGGTGGAAGCGTGTTATTGAAAAATCAGCGCCTACAAGGGCAAAAGGTCTTTATTTTTGGGGCGGTGTTGGTCGTGGAAAAACCTATTTAGTCGATACGTTTTATGATTGCTTGCCTTTTAATAATAAAATGCGCGTGCACTTTCATCGTTTTATGCATCGAGTACATGAAGAATTAAAAACGTTATCAGGGCAAGCTGATCCATTAAAGATTATTGCGAAACGCTTTGCTGATGAAACCTGTATTATTTGTTTTGATGAATTTTTTGTCTCGGATATTACCGACGCGATGATCTTAGGCACATTATTTGAGGAGTTGTTTGCTCATCATGTTACCTTGGTAGCAACCTCGAATATCATACCTGATGAGTTATATCGTAATGGTTTGCAGCGAGCTCGTTTTTTGCCTGCAATAGCTTTGATAAATCAGCATTGTGACGTTGTTAATGTCGATAGCGGTATAGATTACCGTTTGCGTACGTTAGAACAAGCTGAGATTTATCACCATCCGCTTGATGAAAAAGCGACGGAGAATCTTCATCATTATTTTACTCAATTGTCGGTTGAAGAAGGGCGTTCAAATACCGTTATCGATATCAATAACCGTCAATTACATGCAATTGAAGCGTCAGATGGTGTCGTACATTTTGATTTTTCTGTGCTCTGTGAATCAGCTCGAAGCCAAAGTGACTACATGGAAATAAGTAAAGTGTATCATTCGGTACTACTTGCTAATGTTAAGCAGATGAGTGCAGATAGTGATGATGCTGCAAGGCGCTTTATTGCATTGGTCGATGAATTTTATGAACGAAAAGTAAAATTAATCATGTCTGCTGAAGTTGCAATGGAAAACTTATATAGTCACGGAAGGTTAACGTTTGAATTTAAACGCTGCTTAAGCAGACTACAAGAAATGCAATCACACGATTATTTAGCGTCTGAACACATTCCTTAAGGTTCTTTCAAGTTCAGCTCAAATTTTAATAGCCTCTTTATTCAGAGGCGACATCTTCTCGAAACTGCTCTGCGTCTAACTGATGCTTTTTGAGTAGCTTATAAAATTCTGTTCGATTACGTTGAGCAATACGAGCCGCTTGTGAAACATTTCCTGCGGTAATCTTTAACAATTTTGACAGGTAATCTCGCTCAAAATGTTCACGTGCTTCTTGAAATGAGGGTAACTGTGAGGTGCGATCTCTTAATGCATTACGAATCAGCGTATCACTGATTAGCGGTTCAGTGGCAAGTGCAACACTGTGTTCAATGACATTTTGTAGTTGCCTGATATTGCCTGGCCAAGGAGCGCTAATAAGTACCTCTATGGCTTCTTTAGTGAAGCCATTAATCTCTCGTTTAGTACTGGTTTTACTTTTATTAAGAAAGTGATTGGCAAGTAAAGGGATATCTTCTCTTCGTTCAGATAGTGGTGGTAAGGCAAGCTCAACAACATTTAGTCGATAATATAAATCTTCCCGAAAGTCATTATTCGCAATCGCTTGCTGCAGGTTTTGATGGGTTGCGGCAATAATGCGTACATCAACACTTACAGAGCTAGTACTGCCCACTGGGCGAATTTCTCTTTCTTGCAGCGCCCTGAGTAACTTAACTTGAAAATTCATTGGCATGTCACCAACTTCATCCAAAAATAACGTGCCGCCATCAGATGCTTCAAACAAGCCAACATGGTTTTGTTCTGCGCCAGTAAAGGCACCTTTTTTGTGGCCAAATAACTCAGACTCTAATAATTGTTCAGGAATAGCAGCACAGTTTATCGCGGTGAACGTTTTGTCTTTACGATCACTTGCTAAGTGAATGGCTTGTGCTAGCAGTTCTTTACCGGTTCCACTTTCACTGTGTATTAATACGCTAAAATCACTTTGTGCAACTTGTTTTGCCTGTTGCAGTAAAGCTGCCATTACCGCACTACGACTAATAATTTTTTGCCGCCATATTTGCGATTTATCATCTTGTGTAAAAGTATCAGCATGTGGTTGCAAATGAAGTGCTTGCTTAGCTGTTTCAAGAAGTTCTTGGCTTTCAAAGGGTTTGGTTAAAAAGCTAAACACCCCTTGTTTTGTTGCATGAATCGCATCAGGAATAGTGCCGTGGGCCGTCATAATAATCACAGGAAGGCTTGGTTGAACCGCACGTATTTTTTCAAATAATGCCATACCGTCCATACCTTCCATACGTAAATCACTGATCACTAACTGAATGGGGTGGCTATCAACAATATTGAGTGCTTTTTTTCCATTATCTGCAGCATGCACGTGATAACCTGCGGCACTTAATCGAATACTAATTAGACGCAACAAACTTGGGTCATCATCAACCACTAATACGTTTAACTTTTCTTGCTGTTCGGTGTTACTGCTCATTAATTTAGCTCTTGTGGTTGAATGTCTCTTTCGATGCTCTTTAACTGATTAATTTGTGTCGTTAGTTTATTGACTTGTTCTTTAAGGTTCTCGTTTTCTTTTTGTATATCTTCTAGTGCCTTCGTGCTTAACACATTTTTATTTAATGCAATAATCTGTTGATTTAATTGTTCTGATAATAATTCAATAAACGCTAAATCAAACACGGAAAAATGTCTTTTATCTATTTGATTTAAAATGGTTTTTGCTGTGTATGGATTGTGTTGAATGGCTTTTGGTATGGCATACAATAAAGCGAGTTGTGCATGGTTTTTATATGGTGATTGTGTAGTGTTAGTCTTATTGTTTATGCGCGTAAACTCTTCGGATAATGCTTCAACGGGCAATGATTTTAACCATAAGTAATATTCACTCATTGTAGGTGAAACTGCCTTGTCTGATGTTAATTTACAGCCACTGAACGCACACATTAATATAAAAAGTAATAGATAACTATTCAGTCGATATTGCTTAGGTGCAACGAAGGTGCGGAAGCTCTCCATGTTCATGTTATTGGTTATCCGTTAAGTTAAGTTTGATCATGGCAATTAAACCACGTTTGTTTGAATGGTTTTTTAACACGATAGTACCATTTAAGCGTTTTAATAATTCTTTTACAATAGTTAACCCTAAACCGCTGCTTTTGATTGGTGCATTTTCTGGTGCTGGCCCTTGGTAGAATGCATCAAATACTTTTTCGATAGCAGGAGAAGTAATACCAGGCCCTTGATCAGCTATAGTACAAATAAGTTGCTGTTCATCTTCAAAAACATCAATAAAGATTTTACCGTTATTTGGTGAATATTTAATTGCATTTGATAATACATTATCAAAAATGACTGATAACTGTTTACTATTTGTTGTTAAAGTAATGGCGTCAATATTAAGCACGGTTTCAATGTTTTTTCCATTAAGTTCAAGCTTTCGTGCGGCCAGACATTCTTCAATAAGAAGTGAAATATTAACAGGTGCGGCAGAAAGTAAACTCGTTGAATCTAGTACAATATTAAAATCTAATAGTCCTTCAATTAACATTTGTAATCGATTAACATTACTGCGCATAATTTCTGTGACTTCATATTGACCGTCGTTAAGTTGCCCTAAACTGTTGTCATAGAGTAGCTCTGTACCTTCACGTATTGCAGCAAGTGGTGTTTTTAATTCATGGGATATATGACGAATAAAGCTCGATTTTTGTTGCTCTAAGGTGTGTAATCTTTGGCGCATTCTTTCTAGGGCTTTTGCAATGTTTTGAACCTCGGTCGCACCAGAAAAAAGAATTTCATCATCAAACTTACCTGTTTCTAAACGTTGAATTTTACGCTGTAAAGATTGTAATGGTTTTAAAATCATTAACGAAAATAAAATGGCGATAATGATGGTAACAGGAATAATGAATACGCTATTTAACAGCACTTTCTGAGTCGTGTTTGCACTTGATTGTACTCGGCTAACTTGGAACTGAATAAGCGCTTCACTTTCATTACCTAACTGAGCACTGAGATGATTCATGGTTTTAAAGTATTGTTGTAAATCGTCTAAGGAAGGCCTTTCTAACGCCGTTATTTGCAACATGGTTTTATTGACCTCTTGTCGCAATGATTGGCATAACTCGTTAATTGCCCGTGAAGAAGCTTGTTGCTCATATTGCTTGAGTACTCTGTTTACTTGTTGCTGTTGGCGGTAAACACGATCCAGCAATTCTTTTTCTTCTAATACAATGTATTGGCTGGCAGTACGTTGTAATAAATTTAATGAAGCACTTAATTGTCGGTCATTTGCAACTGTGGCAGCAACACTTGAAATACTAGAAGCACTTTGTTCGGCTAGTTGGTGCAGTTTTTGACTGCCATAAAGTAAGGTTAATACCAAGGGTAAAATCACTGAGGTAAAACCAAAAATGGTTAAATGCTTAATCGAAATATTGCGTAGTGTTAAGTTCAAATGAGGTTGCCTAACCGTTAACAAGTAAAGAGTATGAATAGTACGTATTTTTACGGTATTAGGTGGGGAATACAACACTGTCTTTAAATGGCGACAGTGAATTTATTAATCAAAATTATATTTAAGATACTGATCTTAAAATAAAAAATTACTCTTGAATTGCTTTATCTCCTTCAATAAATTTTTTAGCCTTCAATACTGTCGCCAAATGGCAACAGATATTAGGGTTTATTGTCAGCTTTAATTTTATAAACTCAATAAAAACAGTATCTTAAAAAGTTGGCGCGCTTACTGCTTTAGTGAGTCTGAACATTCCCAACACTCTTTAATTAACAAAAGCAAAAAGGAAAATTTAATATGAAACCAGTTAGTTTAAAAAAGGTATGTGCAGTTGTAGCATTTTGTACCACAGGTGCTTTTCTCGTTAATGCCAATGAAAAACCAACAGCACCTAACATGGATAAGGGTGAAAAAGTGGCAAACCTTACTACTGATAAACAAATGACCTTTGACCAGCTATTAAAGAATTATGATGATGATAGCAATGGTTTATTAAGTAAAAAAGAGCTAGAAAATGTATTAGATACTGGCTTGTTAGCGTCATTTGATGATATTGACACCAATAGCGACCAAGCAATTAGTGCAAGTGAATTTGCACAGTATGAAGGTAATAGCTAAACAATAGCTTTAAAACTAAGGAATTAGGGGTTACCGATTATTGCTTTTATTGCTGATAAGTTAACGTGATTTATCAATGTAAGGCTTATTGGTCACAGCCGAACTGAGTGATGTAAATCAATATCAGTAGCTCTTATACCAGTTGTTTTGGTATGTACGATTCCCCCGTTTATGTCGACTGTCTTCCCAACTCTCAGTCGGCTTTTTTTCGTGTGTAAAAAGGCGATGATAATGAAAACAATGCCGCGATATGTTCAATTAAATAATTGGATCTTTGAAGTCAAAGCCGTAAGAGCGTTACGTGTTGACAACTACGGTGACCCATATAGTGCTATAGCCTCACTGACAGTTAACGGTGACAATGCCTACTTTGATGGTTTACTTAGCAGAGAAAATGAAGTGTTTACCCGAGATGATTTTTCAACCTTCAAAGAATTTTGTTCTCAGTTATCGGTTAAACATGCTAATTTCGACCGATTTAAACAATCATCTATGGTAAGTGCTCAAGTTGATATTCCTCAATATCAATCAGCGGCTGCTAATGTGTTTCAGTTGGTTAAGTAACTAATTATCAGGTTAAGTAACTAATAAGAACAGGTGTTATTTTTTAGCAATTTATTGATAGTTATCTCTAAATTGAGAGGGAAGCTCGCCAAATAACTCTTTAAACTTTTTGCTAAAGTAGCTGTGATCGCTAAATCCAGCCTTTTCTGCAACTTCCGCAATGGGCGTTGTAGTCTCTACCAATAACCTTCTTGCTTGCTCTAAGCGTAAATCATTAATAAATTGCTTGGGTGTTTTCTTTAAATACTTTTTAAACCTACGCTCTAACGCACTGACTGATAAATGGGCAACCTGCGCTAATGTTTCAATCGTCAATGGCTGTTCAAAATGTTCTTTAATATAATCAACAGGCACTTTTACCGCCTCTAAACCGGTTAATGCCATGGCTTGTTTTTCTAAGTGTCTGGTAATACCGTATGATCCAATAATCTTGCCTTGATTATTATACAATGGGCGCTTTGTTGTACTATACCAAGCAATATGACCCCCTACATTCATATTCATTTCTAATCTTTCGGTGACTCGCTCGCCAGCCAAAATTTTCTCATCATCTCGAATAAATTGTTTAGCGATATGCGCAGGCGCAAAATGGTAATCGGTTTTACCTATCACCTGCTCAATTGACTTAACCCGTTGATGTTCTACGAAGGCTTTATTGGCATAGATAAATTGGTGTTTTTCATTTTTGATCCAAAAAAGCGTATCGGGTAATAAATCAAACATTTTTATCAGCTGTAAGGTTTCTATTTGTTCAAGTAATGTTCTATCAACGCTCATTTATAACCCAGTGCTAAAAATTGTAATCATGAAAAATATAATAACCGTTCGCCGATTTTGTTGCATTAAAAACCGATTTATTAATAACACTTTATGTACAGTAAGCCTATATTAAGTGGATAACCTCTAAATAATTGGGCCAGTAATGAAGAAAATACGTATGGGCATGGTTGGTGGTGGTCAAGGTGCCTTTATTGGCGCTGTACATCGTATGGCCGCATTTCTAGATGGTAACATTGAACTTGTTTGTGGAGCGTTTAGTAGTAATGCCGAACGTAGTCAACAATCAGGAGCAGACTTAAACATTGCTCAACAGCGATGCTATGCAAGCTATCAAGAAATGTTTGAACAAGAGGCGGCGCTTCCCGCTGAAAAGCGCATGGAGTTTGTCGCTATTGTTACTCCTAATTATTTGCATTTTCCTGTCGCAAAATTGGCGATAGAGTACGGATTTCATGTGTTATCAGATAAACCGGCAACCTTCGATTTAGCAGAAGCATTAGCGCTACAATCATTGCTTGAGCAACATAATACCTTGTATGGGTTAACACACACATACAATGGCTACCCGATGGTTAAGCAAGCTAAACATCTTGTTGCATCAGGTGAGTTAGGAAAGGTAGTAAAAATTGTTGTGGAATATAGCCAGGGTTGGCTTGCATCAAAAGATGATGAAGCAAGTAAACAAGCCAGCTGGCGTTTAGATCCTAAAAAATCGGGTATAAGTTGTTGTATGGGAGATATTGGCGTACATGCAGCCAATTTAGTTGAATACGTGTCTGCTTTAAATATTACACAATTATGCGCAGATCTTGAAACCACGGTTGCCGACCGACAACTTGACGATGACGGAACGGTTTTATTGCGCTTTTCAAATGGAGCAAAAGGGGTGCTGCTTGCTAGCCAAGTGTCGATTGGTGAAGAAAATAATTTACGTTTGCGTATATACGGTGATAAAAAAAGTCTTGAATGGTGGCAAATGGAGCCGAATACTTTGTGGCTAAAATCAGCTGACCAACCTACTCAAATGTTAAGAGCTGGTGTTGGGGAAATGTGTGACCAAGCTCTCAATGCAATGAGAACACCTGCTGGTCATCCAGAAGGCTATTTAGAAGCGTTTGCCAATGTTTACCAAAATTTTGTTGGTCAAGTGCGTGCTTTTCAGCGAGGCGAAGATGCTAGCAACGAGACTCATGATGTACCGGGTATTACAGAAGCTGTAAGAGGAATGGCATTTATTGAAAATACAGTACGCGCGAGTCAGTCAGACATGAAATGGCATCAATTATCGCTTGCGACAGAATAGAGAGGAAAAATTATGACACAAATCAAAGGGCCAGGCATATTTTTAGCACAGTTCTGTAGTGATGAGGCACCGTTTAACGATTTAAAAAGTATTTGTGAATGGGCAGCTAGTTTAGGATACAAAGCGGTACAAATTCCTACTTGGGATAAACGTTTATTTGATTTAGAAAAAGCCTATGAAAATGAAAGCTATTGCGATGAAGTTAACGCGATTGTAAGGAAAGCTGGGCTGACGATTAGTGAGCTTTCAACGCACCTCCAAGGTCAGTTAGTTGCCGTTCATCCTGCTTATGATGCGCAATTTGATGCTTTTGCAGTTGAAGAGGTTCGTCATGATCCTAAAGCTCGTACTGAATGGGCAATAAACCAAGTTAAAATGGCGGCGAAAGTGAGTCAACGATTAGGTTTAACCGCACATGCTACATTTTCAGGCGCACTGTTATGGCAAACAGTTTACCCATGGCCACAACGACCAGCAGGCCTTGTTGAAGACGGTTTTGCAGAGCTTGCTAAACGTTGGCTACCCATTTTAGATGCCTATGAAGAGGCTGGTGTTGATCTTTGCTTTGAGTTACACCCAGGAGAAGATTTACACGACGGCGTGACTTTCGAGCGTTTCCTTGCGGCAACAAACCACCATCCACGGGCAAACATTCTTTATGATCCAAGCCACTTTGTTTTACAGCAATTAGATTATTTAGCCTTTATTGATATTTACCATGAACGAATAAAAGCCTTTCATGTAAAAGATGCAGAATTTAGACCGAATGGGCGAAGCGGTGTATATGGTGGCTATCAAAACTGGCAAGAGCGCCCTGGTCGCTTTCGTTCTTTAGGTGATGGTGAAATCGATTTTGCGCAAATTTTCAGTAAATTAACTCAATATGGCTTTCAAGGTTGGGCAGTGCTTGAATGGGAGTGTTGTTTAAAGCATCCCGTAGATGGTGCTCGTGAAGGCGCACCGTTTATCGAAAAACACTTAATTCGTACACCTGAACATGCCTTTGATGACTTTGCTGCAAGCGGTCAAGATGAGACATTAAACAGAAAAATTTTAGGTTTATAAGGAAGAGTATGAAAACAATAAATAAAAATACGCTTTTTACTGCCTGTTGCTTAGCGTTGATCGTTACCGCAATGACCTTTGCTATCAGGGCGGGTATTTTAACGCAATTAAGCCAAGAGTTTGCACTAACGGATGCAGAGCTTGGCTGGATTAATGCCATGGCTTTCTTGGGCTTTCCAGTGGCGATGATGTTTGGCGGCTTACTTTATAACTACTTAGGCGCAAAAAAACTCGTACTCATTGCTTTTGTTGGTCATCTTGTTGGCTTATTGCTGACCATTTCAGCGGATGGCTTTTGGACGTTGCTAATTTCAACCTTCTGTATCGGTTTTGCGAATGGTGCGGTTGAAGCTGGCTGTAACCCTATGATTGCCGATATGTATCATAAAAACCAAACCACTATGCTTAATCGTTTTCATGTGTGGTTCCCAGGCGGTATTGTTATTGGGGCGCTTATTTCAAAATTATTTACCGATGCGGGCATCGGCTGGCAAATTCAAATAGCGATCATGATCGTGCCAACGCTTATTTATGGTTTTTTAATGTTCAGCCATCAATTTCCGCAAAGCGATAATATTGAAACATCAACGCGTAAAAACATTAAAGGACTGTTTTCACCCTTGTTTTTATTTATGGCGTTTTGTATGACCTTAACGGCAACAAGCGAGCTAGGTACACAGCAGTGGATTGAGCGAATTTTAGGTGCATCGGGTGCATCGCCTATGCTAATTATGGCACTTATTACCGGTGTTATGGCAGTGGGCCGTTATTTTGCAGGACCATTAGTCCATCGTTTAAATCCATCAGGTGTCTTACTTGGCTCAGCAGTAATGACCACTATTGGTATTTATGCCATGAGTGTTGCCACAGGCGGTGCCGTTTATTTATGTGCCTTAATTTTTGCCTTGGGTGTTACGTATTTTTGGCCAACGATGATCGGCTTTGTCGCTGAAAACATTCCTCAGTCAGGTGCTTTAGGTATGTCGATCATGGGGGGAGCAGGCATGTTTGCCGTCAGTATGTGGAACCCGTTTATTGGTCAGTGGATTGATGATGCGAGACAAGCCGCTTTGCTTGAAAACCCTGATCCGCAAATGGCTGAACTTGTTGCAGGTCAAGCAGCATTGGCTAACTTGTCTATTTTCCCAGTTATTCTTATTGTGGCATTCGCTGGGTTGACCTTATACATGCGAAAACGTAAACATGCGACAGAATAAAGCAAGGTTGGGGAAAGTATGAGTAACAATATTTTACTAAAATCAACGAGTAAACGTACCTTTGTTAAAGGTTTGTCAGCATTGTTGGGTGCCAGCACTGTCGCGCACTTAACTGCGGGAAATGCGCTAGCGTCTGCGATGTCTTTTCAACAGAAAACTGGGGTACAGGCACGTAAATTATTTACTAAACAACAATTTAATGTACTTAGTGCCGTTTGCTCAACGATTATCCCTGAAACTGATACGCCTAGTGCTGCACAACTTAACGTACATGGCTTTGTTGACCATCAATTAGTTACTTGCCATCAAAAAACTGAACAAGTAAATGCTTTGGCGATTATTGATGTGATTAATGCTAAAGCAAAGCAGCTACATACAGCTGAGTTTTATCAACTTACGGCTATTCAAAAAGTTCAGATATTAGAAAGTATTGAGTCCGGTGCTATGAGTTTCACTGAGAAACATCAACAGCAGTTTAGTGACTTGAAGGCGTTGATCGTTTTTGGCTATTTTACGACAGAGGTTGGGGCAACTGAGGTCTTAGCCTATCAAGCAGTTCCTGGAGGATTTAAAGGTTCAGTGCCTTATGACTCAGTGGGGAAAACATACGGCTCACTTGCTTATTATTAAATAAATTTGGCACGGGTTTAGCGTTGTTAAGAGGTTAGCTATGCAACAAGATATATATATTCAACAAAGTGATCATATCTATGATGCACTGGTTGTTGGCTCTGGTGTCAGTGGCGGTTGGGCAGCAAAAGAGTTATGTGAACGCGGGCTTAAAACACTGATGATCGAGCGTGGTCGCATTGTCGAACATAGAAAAGATTACCCTACAGAAGGCAAGGGTGTTTGGCAATACCCTAACCGCATGAAGGTCGATAATCTGTTAGTGGAAGAGCAATATAAAGTGCAACAACAGTGTTACGCTTTTCACGATGGTACTAAACATTTTTTCGGTAATGACAAAGACTTGCCTTACAGTACGAAAAAAGGCACTAATTTTAGTTGGATACGTGCTAATCAGTTAGGCGGAAAGTCACTGCTTTGGCATCGACAATCATATCGGTTCAGCGACTATGATTTTAATGCCAATAAGTTAGATGGTCATGGCAATGATTGGCCTATTCGCTATGACGATATTGCTCCTTGGTATTCACATGTTGAAAAGCATGCAGGTATTTCAGGTAATTATGATGGTTTACCTCAATTACCAGACAGTGAATTCTTGCCTCCTTTTGACTTTAGTTCGCCGGAAATAATGCTGAAAAATAAATTTGCAAAACTATTTCCAGAACGACCGATGATAATGGGCCGCACCGCTCATTTAACTAAACCTACTGAACTTCATTATTCACAAGGTAGAGTACAGTGCCAAGCTAGAAATGAATGTCAAAAGGGCTGTTCTTTTGGTGCTTATTTTTCAACACAAAGCTCTACGCTGCCGGCTGCGGCTAAAACAGGAAACTTACATATTGCGCCTAATAGCGTAGTTCATAGTTTAATTTATGATGAAAAAACCAATCGTGTAAAAGGGGTACGGGTGATTGATAATGATGACTTATCAACCCGCGAATATTACGCAAAGGTAGTGTTTTTGTGTGCATCTACGCTTGGTACAACGCAGATCATGCTTAATTCGACTTCGAAAAAGTTCCCTAATGGCATTGCCAATAGCTCTGGCACACTAGGGCATTATTTGATGGATCATAATTATAACGCGGGTGCTTTTGGTCGCGTTGAAGGCTTTGAAGATGAAACCGTATCAGGCAGAAGACCTACCAATATTTATATTCCAAACTTTCAGTTTGAGCCAAAGCGCTATAAAGATCATTATGTAAGAGGGTATGCGCTAGCTGGTGGCGCTGGTCGAGGTGGCTGGAAAGGCGCCGCTAATAGTAAAGGCATAGGTGTTGGATTTAAACAAAGGCTCACCCAAGCGGGTGACTGGTATTTCAATTTAATGGCGCAAGGTGAAATGTTACCGCGTTTTGAAAACCATGTAGCGTTACATTCAACGAAAAAAGACAAATGGGGTATACCGCAATTACATATCGATTGTACGTGGTCAGAAAATGAAATTGCTATGATGGCTGATGCTGAAGAAACAGCTAGAGATATGTTACTTAAAGCGGGTTTAAAAGACGTGCAAAGTTATAACTCAATTGACGGTGCACCACCAGGATTAGCCATTCATGAAGTAGGTACTGCGCGCATGGGGCGCGATCCGAAAAATTCGGTACTGAACGGTTTTAACCAAACACATGATATAGCGAACTTATTTGTTACAGACGGCGCGAGTTTTTGCTCATCTGCGGTCGTAAACCCTTCGTTAACGTTTATGGCACTAACTGCAAGAGCTGTTGATTATGCCGTAAAAGAAATGAACGCTAAACGAATTTAAATAATAAGGAATAAACCATGAAAAATAAGCTAGTTACCCTAATGTGTGCCTGTTTACCTTTTGTAAGTCAAGCTGCTCTGGGGCATCAAGAAAACAGCGTAGTTCCTAAAATAAGCGTGCAGTTATGGTCGGTGAAAGACGATATTAAATCGTCTTTTAAACAAACCATATCATCACTTGCTAATATGGGGTTTCAAGGCGTTGAGTTTGCAGAAAGCTTCGGTCCTTTTGAAAATAATCCAGAAGGGTTGAAAGCGTTCTTAAAGGCTAAAAACCTAGCGGCTAGTGGCGCACACTTAGGATTTGAACAACTGAATAAACAAAACTTTGCTGATACGGTCGCATTTTATAAAGCCGCGGGCGTATCTATGTTAATTGTGCCGTGGGATGAAAGAGCGTGGCATCCAGAAGGTGTGAAAGAAGTGGTTAGCTTATTAAATGACTTAAGCGTTCAGTTAAAACCTCATGGGATGCGTATTGGCTTTCATAATCACGATCAAGAATTTAACAGCTTTGAGGGAACAACCTATTGGGATTACATTGCAGAAAACACTTCACAGGACGTAGTGTTGCAGCAAGATGTTGGTTGGACAACTTATGCTGGCAAAGACCCTGTTGAATACGTAAAACGCTATCCAGGAAGAACATTAACAACACACTACAAAGTAAAATTACCTGAAGGCACTAAAGGGAAACTACCGATCATAGGTAAAGACACTATTGATTGGCTAGCACTAACTAAAGCGAACATAGCAGTAGGTGGAACACTTTGGATAGTTGTAGAGCAAGAAGAATATCCAAACGGCCTGACTCCGATGGAAGCTGTTCAGCAATCGAAAAGAGGCTTAGAAAAAGTACTTAAGCAATTATAATAAAGGACATAAGAGCACATGATAATGACAAAAATACGTGGAATGCATCAAGTAACACATAATTTCAAAGCCGTTTTAATTACAACAGCGTGTTTACTATTTTCATCGTCCGCAATGGCTGAAACTAATAATCAATTAACTGATGCTGAAAAACAAGCTGGCTGGCAATTGTTGTTTGACGGTAAACAAGCTTCACAATGGCGAAACTACCAACAAAAAACACTGAGTGAACAATGGCAAGTAATTGACGATACACTTACCTTAACTGGCAAAGGGGGTGGAGATATTATTACACAAACCCCTTATGAAAATTTTGAATTAAAACTTGATTGGCGTATTTCTGAAGCAGGCAACAGTGGCATTTTTATTCGTGTCGACGAAAAAGGGAAGTATGTCTATTCTCGCGCACCAGAAATTCAAATTCTTGATAACTTAAAGCACAGTGATAGAAAAGATCCGACGCATCGTTCAGGTTCATTATACGACATGATTGCCTCGCCAGACAGTTCGCACAAACTAGCAGGAGAGTGGAATAGCGTAAGGATACGTGTAAATGAAGGGCATTTAGAGGTCTGGCAAAATCAAGTGAAAACCACGGATATCGTTATGGGTAGTGATAGATGGAATGGGCTAGTAGCTAATAGTAAGTTTGCCACATGGCAAGGCTTTGGTGAACAAGCGAATGGCTATATTGGTTTACAAGATCATGGCGATGTTGTGTCATTTAGAAATATCAAAATTAAAGAGCTTTAGTCATGAAAGATAAAAAGCATCCAGTAATCGTAGTGGGCTCTGGTGCGGGTGGCGCAATGGCTGCTTATGTACTAACACAAGCTGGGCACCGCGTGTTAATGCTAGAAGCGGGCCGAGATTATGACCCTAAAACAGAAACACCCATGTTTAAAACCAATGGTGAAGCGCCATTAATGGGCGCTGGTAACGTTGATAAAGACTTTGGTTTTTATGATGCAACGGTTGATGGCGGTTGGAGTGTGCCTGGTGAACCATACACTACCGGTGAAGGTTCTGATTTTTTATGGTGGCGAGCACGTATGTTGGGTGGCCGAACAAATCACTGGGGGCGGTATTCATTACGTTTTAGTGAACATGATTTTAAAGGTAAATCACGCGACGGATTGGGCGCTGATTGGCCAATTGAATACTCGGATTTAGCACCTTGGTATGATAAAACAGAATACTTAGTTGGGGTATGCGGCACCAATACTGGGTTAGATGATATGCCAGATTCATCTGACGGTGTACTTCAACCTCCGCCCAAACCAAGAGTGCCTGAATTGTTAATTGCTGCCGCGGCAAAAAAATTAGGCATACCAACCGCGCCAATGCATCGAGCGGTATTAACACGTGCTAAAGATGATAGACAAGCGTGTTTTTATGCTACTCCGTGCGGTCGTGGTTGTTCTATTGGCGCAGCGTTTCAAACCACAACTTCATTAATTCCTATGGCGAAAGCAACAGGTAATTTAGAGGTTGTTACTGATGCAATGGTTAAGAATGTGACAGTTGATCAACACGGTAAAGTAACCGGTGTTTGTTATGTTGATAAAAAAACAAAGACTGAAACATGCTTAACCGCTAATGTCGTTATTTTAGCAGCAAGTGCCTGTGAATCAGCACGTATTATGCTCAACTCCAAAAGTAAGCATCACCCAAGTGGCTTGGCTAATTCAAGTGGCCAGCTAGGGCGTAATATTATGGACTCAACAGGCACTGGCTTAGGAGCCTATATTCCCGCTTTAGCTGGAAGACCAAGGTATAATGAGGATGGTCATACTGCTAATCATTTATTTATTCCTTGGTGGGGGCACAAAGCACAAGAAAAAGGCGAACTTGATTTCCCAAGAGGCTATCACTTTGAAATTGGCAGTGGTTTTGGTCAGCCAGGTTCTGGTGTAAGTTCAGGGTTGCAAGGTTACGGTAAGGCATTAAAGCAACAGGTAAGAGACAAATATGGCTCGTCGGTTTATTTGAGCTTGCGGGGTGAAATGTTGCCAAATGAACATTGTTACATGGAAATTGACGATAACGTTAAAGACAAATGGGGAATTCCCGTTGCCAAGTTTCATTGGAAGTGGTCAAAACATGAATTGAATCAAGTGGCTCATGGTTTAAAAACCGCAAAAGAAATATTAGAAACCATGGGAGCAACGTTTGACTATCCATTGCCTTCTGCTGAAAAAGCTATTTTGAAAGGTGGACAAATAATTCATGAGGTAGGCGCGACAAGAATGGGCGATTCGCCCAAAGATTCTGTGACAAACCAATGGGGACAAACGTGGGATTGCGATAACTTATTTGTCATGGACGCCGGTGTATTTGCGTCAAATCCACACAAAAACTGTACATTAACCATCATGACATTAGCGATGCGAAATGCAACGTGGCTTTCTGAGCAAATGAACAAAGGGGCGCTTTAAGATGACTAGCAAATACCAAGTAAAACTCAGTCGTCGAGAATCATTAAAATGGGTTGGTGCATTGTCTGCTAGCACGTTAATTCCTAATAGTGTTAGTGCGCTCACTATAGCTGCTGAAAAAAATACTGGGAAAGGGCACTGGCCCAAGCTAACGTTGTCGCCCATTAATGCTAAAGGTTACGGTAAAGATCCAAATTTACTGATCCCGCCTAAATCACCGTGGCCGAAAACCTTGACAGCAGAGCAATTAACCCTTGTTGCGGTATTAGCCGATATTATTGTGCCACGAGAAGGTACAGTGCCTTCAGGTAGCGAAGTTGGCGTGCCTGATGTGGTGGATGAATGGGTTAGTGCACCTTATACTCGGCAGCAGCACGATCGATTAACGATTTTATCAGCGTTAACGTGGATAGATGACGAAGCTCAATTGAGGTTTGAACAATCATTTATCAATTTAACCGAACAAAAGCGTCTACAAATTATTGATGATATCGCGTTTGAACGAGAAGACGTCAATGAAGCCTATACACGCATTATTCCGGCGTTTTCACGTTTTAGATCGTTAGTGTTGGCGGCTTTCTATTCTAGCCCCGCAGGCATGAAAGACATTGGATATATGGGTAACGTACCTATTATGGGGGATTACCCAGGACCAACGGAAGAAGCCATGACACACTTAGCACAGGTGGTTAAACAATTAGGGTTATCTCTTTAAATTTTCTACACTATATTTAACAAAGTTCTGTTTCTTAATTTATGCAGTCAGTTACTCTACTGGCTGCATACTTATCTATACAGTGTTATAGACGTCTATACATCTAGTTTCTGGCGTTCATTTAGATACTATGCTAGAGTAGCCGAAATTTTTACGGTGCCTATTTAATTTACGATTATAATTCGTTGATAATAAAGGCTTAAAAGGGAATGTGGTGTAAGTCCACAACTGTTCCCGCAACTGTATTTAGGGCTGAATTTCAGAACCACTGGTATACCACTGGGAAGGTGAAATTTGGGTGATCCCTAAGAGTCAGGAGACCTGCCATGAAAATACATTACTAACTGTGCGGGTAACATAGTTGAGTTATTACACAGCATTGCTATTAATAACCTAATTTTCCGCACATCTATTTAAAGGTATAGGTGTTTTGTTACATTTAAGCGCGGAAAATTTAGTATGGTCTGTAGACAGTAAACTAATTCTTAATGGGATTGATTTTACCGCGAACCTCGGCGAAACGATTGGTATTTTAGGCCCCAATGGCGCAGGTAAAACTTCTTTTTTAAAATGTCTCTATCGAGAACATATTCCGCAATCAGGTAACGTCACCTTATCAGAAACGGCGCTAGCTGCATTTAATCGTCGCGAAATAGCGCGAAAAATTTCAGTGGTTAGCCAACACCGTGAAGCGGTATTTAATTTATCAGTGCTTGATGTGGTAAAAATGGGCTTGATACCACATAAACAGTACTTTGATCTTAACACCCAAGCAGACTATCAATTATTGCATCAAGCCATCGAACAAGTAGATCTTAAAAATAAAAAACACCAAGCTTTCAATACACTTTCAGGTGGTGAACAACAACGTTGCTTTATTGCACGTGCGATTGTGCAACAACCTGAAATATTAATTATGGATGAACCCACTAACCATTTAGACATTTTCTATCAGCATCAAATTTTATCTATTGTTAAAGCGCTTGATTTAACCTTGGTGATGAGCATTCATGATCTCAATCTAGCAGCCCTATATTGTGATCGCATTATGTTGATGTCAGAAGGAACCGTGTTAGCGTTTGATACCCCTGAAAAGGTCTTGAAAGAAAATCTGCTAGAGCAGGTATTTAAAATTCCATGCGTAGTTGATAACAATCCAATAACCGGAAAGCTGCGGGTTACCTTTGGGGGGCAAGGCTAATGGATACTCGGCTGCCTTTTATACCTGGTTTATTGGTATTGGTCATTTTAGTGTTGTTGTCATTGTTATTATCAATGGGCTTTGGTACCACGGAAATTGGCTTCTCCCAAGTTTGGCAATGTGTAAGTGCGCAATGCCAACAACCAATTTATCAAACTATTTTACTGGATATTCGATTGCCTAGAGTGCTTATGGGCTTTTTAGCGGGTTTTGCTTTAGCTGGCGCTGGGGCGTTAATGCAAAATGTGACTCGTAACCCGTTAGCTGATCCTTATCTTTTTGGTATTGTTGCTGGTGCTGGTCTAGGGGCCACTATTTCAAGCTTATTACCTGAATATTTACAAGCATTTTCATTACCATTAGCCGCCTTCATAGGTGCACTTTCTGCTGTGTTTATTGTCATGACTATTCTGATGAATAATAACTGGCGTCGAGTTGAACATTTATTGTTAGCAGGGGTTGCCGTATCTTTCTTATTGAGCGCCATTACCAGTTTTATCTTGTATTTCGGTGAAGCGTTTGAAGCTAATCGGGTGATTTTTTGGATGATGGGATCACTAGCACGCGCTAATTATGACGCTATTGCTCTTATTGCACCTATCATTTTTATATGTACCTTTATTACCTTGATGTTTTCAAGACAATTAGATGCGTTGTTATTGAGCGACGAAGGGGCAAGAACGCTCGGTGTCAATGTTGATGTAGTTCGAGTACTTTCATTGTGCATTTGTGCTGCAATGACGGCGGTTGTTGTCGCTTACTGTGGTGGAATTGGTTTTGTCGGATTAATGATACCGCATATCGTAAGGCCATTTTTTGGTTTTACCCTAGCGAAACTCATGCTGTGTGCAGGCTTAGTTGGAGGCTGCTTCTTAATTTGGGTTGACGTAATCTCTCGAACTATTTTACCAGGGCAAGAATTACCTATTGGTGTGATCACTTCTGTGATTGGTAGCGTGTTTTTTCTATTTTTAATGAGAAGAATGTAATGATAACGAATGTCCCTGTATTAACGCAGCAATATTTGCCACAAATCACCGATAAAATTGATCAAAAAACAAAACCTCTTGGTGCGTTAGGAGTGATTGAACAACTTGCCAAGAGATTGGCTACTATACAAAGTAACCGTTCTGGCAGGTGGCAAAAACTCGATACATTAAAGCCTCAGGTCATTGTTTTTGCTGGCGATCACGGTATTGCTTGTCAAGGTGTAAGTATTGCGCCTAGTGATGTAACTTATCAAATGGTGTTAAATTTCCTTAATGGTGGTGCTGCCATTAATTGTTTTTGCCGTAGCTATAATATTGATTTTAGCGTAGTGGATACTGGTATCTGTACACCGTTACCTGATGCGTTACAGGAAGAGCACGATAACTTTTTTGAGTCACGTTTAGGCCCAGGAACATTCGATATTAGCGAGCAAGCAGCAATGACCATCACACAGGTGAATGACGGCTTATCTGCAGGAGGTAACATTGCAAAACGTGCGATTAAGCAAGGTTGTAATGTCTTAATTTTTGGCGAAATGGGAATTGCAAATACGAGTGCTGCCTCGGCATTAATGTCGGCATTACTTAATATACCTGTCGAGCAATCCGTAGGCCTAGGCACTGGTATTACAGCAGAACAGTTCGCGCTTAAAAAGCAACTTATTAAGAAAGGATTAACACGCCTGGCAGACCAAGAAGACCATGCGAACATAAAAAAGATACTGGCTGAGCTAGGGGGATTTGAAATCATTCATATTGCTGGTGCGATAATCGCGAGCGCAGAGCAAAGAGTGCCAGTGTTAGTGGATGGTTTTATTGTTAGCGTAGCAGCCCTAGTGGCACAAAGAATAGCCCCTGAAATCACTGATTATCTGATTTTTGCGCATCAATCGAATGAACATGCGCATCAACGGATCGTTGAACAATTCCACGCAAAGCCATTATTACAGTTAGCTTTAAGACTAGGAGAAGGTACGGGGGCAACTTTGGCGTTTCCACTACTGCAAGCCGCCGTAAGTTTTTATAATGACATGGCGAGTTTCGAAAGTGCAGGAGTGACGGTTTAATGCTAAACACCAGCAAACAATGGCGTTTGTTTAAGCTTGCTTGTCAATTTTTTACGCGAATTCCTGTGGGTAATATCGCTGATTTTCAAGAATCTGATCTCAATCAAGCAACGCGTTATTTTTCGTTAGTTGGTTTACTGGTTGCAGCCATATTGAGCGCTGTGTTTAGTATTTTAGTGACGTTTTTCCCTGTTAATTTAGCCGTTGTTTTACTGTTAATTGTTAGTGTTTTGCTCACTGGCGCATTTCATGAAGATGGCCTTGCTGATATGGCTGATGGTATAGGCGGTGGTTACACGATTTCATCTCGACTCGCTATTATGAAAGATAGTCGTTTAGGTACGTATGGCGCGATTAGTCTATTTTTAGTGATGCTATTAAAGTATGTAGTGCTGGTACATTTAGCAAATGCAGCACTTATTATATTCTCTTTATTTCTAGCTCATGCTTGCTCGAGAGCGATAGCAGCAAGCTTAATAATTGATACCCCTTATGTCAGTGAAGAATCTGATAGTAAAAGCAAGCCTTTGGCTCAGCAACAAACGCAAAAAGATTGTTTATTCGTGTTATTGGTTGCCGTAGTGCCCTTTTTCTTTTTACCGAATGTTCTTTTCTCTTTTACTTTTGTAATTTCTCTGTTGTTTACCTTGTACATTTTTCGTGTTTTGTTTCGCCGTTGGTTAATAGCACGTATTGGGGGCTTTACTGGCGACTGTTTAGGCGCTTGCCAACAACTTGTTGAATTAATTATCTATTTATTAATTGTCGCGTTTGCCATAGGTGGCGCGCAATGATTCATTTGATCCTTGGCGGTGCGCGAAGTGGCAAGTCTCGCTTTTCAGAACAATGGATACTCAATAAATATGGTGATCTGCCGCGATATTACCTTGCTACTGCACAAGCTTATGATACCGAAATGACAGAGAGAATTGCTAAACACCAACAAGATAGATTATCTGACGATTGGCATCTATGTGAATACCCCATTAAAATCGATCAAGCGTTGCAAAACATACCGGATAATAGCGTTGTGTTAATTGATTGTTTAACTTTGTGGCTGACAAATGTGTTAATGAGTGTTGAAAATAAAACCAATACACGTGAGCAAAAAGCGCAACATTTATCTCACGCTATTGAACAATTACTCTTAACGTTATCAGAGCATCAAACAAGATTAACCCTTGTCGTGGTAGCCAATGAAGTAGGGCTTGGCATTGTGCCGATGGGAGAACAATCAAGGTTATTTGTTGATCACGCTGGCTGGTTAAATCAAAAAGTGGCAGCGACGGCACAACAAGTCACCTTAGTGACGGCAGGATTACCGTTAACCCTAAAAGGAGCGATTAGTGGCTAACGTTATATTATTGAGGCATGGCAAAGTTCAGGGCGAAGCTGCCCTTTATGGCACAACTGATGTTGCGGTTAGTGATGTTGATAATCAACACTTAGTAACGCAATTTAAAGCGTATGAGCAACAACGGTCAGGCAAATGCTCTCATGTTATTAGTTCTCCGTTAATGCGCTGTAAAACTTTAGCGACAAAACTTACACACGCTTTATCATTACCTGCACCGAGTATGGAACCCGCCATTCAAGAAATGCATTTTGGGCGTTATGATGGCGTTGCGTTTGATAATGTTTATCAACAGCCTGAGCAATGGCAACCGTTAGAACGATTTTGGCGAGACCCTGTACAGCATCCATTGCCTGAGGCCGAGTTGTTAACGGGCTTTTCCTATCGCGTTAATCAAGCATGGCAAAGGATAGTAGAACAAGCGAGTCAACAACAAGACGATATATTAGTGGTTTGTCATGGCGGGGTTATACGGATGATTTTAGCCGCTGTGCTCAATATCAATGTACGGAACCCGCTTTGGTATACGCAACTTTCTATTGGCTATGGCAGTTTAACCAAAATACGCATAAAGGAAAGTCAGTGTAGGGTTAACTATATTGCTCGTCCTATTCACCAACAGGGTATTGATCATTCATCAACATTACCTGATGTTTTGCTGGAGGCTCGCTAATGGCGGCAAAAACCTTAATGGTACAAGGCACAACCAGTGACGCGGGTAAAACAACGTTGGTTGCAGCGCTTTGCCGAGTGTATGCGCGGCAAGGTTTACATGTTGCGCCGTTTAAGCCACAAAATATGGCGTTAAATAGTGCGGTAACGCCTGACGGTGGTGAGATTGGTCGAGCGCAAGCGGTTCAAGCTCATGCTGCTAACGTACCGTTATCCGTAGATTTTAATCCGATATTATTAAAACCGCAGTCTGATAAAAATGCGCAAGTGATTATACATGGTCAAGTATTCGACAATATGAATGCTGATCAATATCACGATTATAAAAAAATTGCGTTTAATGCCGTGATGGCTTCTCATGCACGATTAGAAAAAAGCTTTTCACGTATTGTGGTAGAAGGCGCGGGTAGCCCAGCAGAAATAAACCTTCGTGAAGGGGATATTGCTAACATGGGCTTTGCGGAAGCCGCTGACTGCCCTGTAATCATTATTGCAGATATTGATAAAGGCGGCGTATTTGCTCACTTAGTAGGTACATTGGCGCTGTTAAGCGAAAGTGAACAGCAACGTGTTATCGGCTTTGTTATTAATCGCTTTCGTGGCGATATATCGTTACTAGAGCCAGGGCTAACGTGGCTAGAAAACTACACCGATAAGCCGGTTCTAGGCGTTCTTCCTTATATTCATGGTTTACATATTGCCGCGGAAGATGCGGTAAGTAATATTCAAGATATTGAAAATACGAAATTAAAAGTGATTGTACCTGTTACGCCACGAATGAGTAATCACAATGACTTTGACGCGTTGAGAATTCACCCTGAAATAGATTTAACCTTTGTCTATGCCTCTGAAATTGCTAAAACACCATTACCTGAGGCAGATCTAATTATTCTAGCCGGCAGTAAAAATACTCGCGAAGATTTAGCCTTCATTAAAAACCAAGGCTGGGACCGACAAATTAATAAACATTTACGCTACGGCGGAAAGCTATTTGGTATATGTGGTGGCTTTCAAATGCTAGGGCATAAGATTAATGATCCTCTTGGCTTAGAAGGTAAGGCGGGTAGCAGCGAAGGGCTTGGTTTATTACCGATAGTTACAACATTACAACGACGTAAAACACTCGCAAATCAACAAGCAATATTACATTTAGCGGGGGAAGATAAAATCATTGAAGGTTATGAAATTCACTTAGGTGAAACTACTTATCTGACTGATTTACCTGCATTAATGACAATAAATGATGAGCCGCAAGGGTTGATAAGTGATGATCAACAAATAGCAGGTGGTTATTTACATGGTATCTGGGACAGTAAAAATGCCATTGAACAACTCGCTTCATGGTGCCAAGTGACAATATCTGAAGCAACGTCACTTGATGAGATACAAGAACACGCTATTGAGCGATTAGCCGATACATGTGAGCAATATCTCGCATTAGACAAAATAGAAACAGCACTAATACATTGGAGACAGCACAATGAATGAACAAGATAAGCAAGAAAAACATAAAGCACGCCAACAAAAGCTAAAAGAAAAAGTAGACGCACGCATTGCCGCAGCGCAAGACGATAAAGGCCTGTTGTTAGTGATCACCGGTAATGGTAAAGGAAAATCTACTTCAGGTTTCGGCATGATAACGCGCAGCGTGGGCCACGGGTTATCCGCTGCAGTATGTCAGTTTATCAAAGGGACATGGGAGTGCGGTGAACGAAATTTATTGGAAAAGTCAGGCGTACCGTTTTATGTCATGAAAACAGGCTTCACGTGGGAAACACAAAATAAAGAAGCGGATATGGCCGCTGCAAACAAAGTATGGCAAGACGCTAAAAAATTGTTGAGTGATCCAAGTATTCACACCATATTACTTGATGAATTAACCTATATGCTCAGCTATCGTTACCTAGACATTGATGAAGTACTCGAAACCATCGCTAACAGACCTGAAGGTCAACACGTAATTGTTACTGGCCGAGCCGCACATCGACGACTCACAGAAATGGCTGATACGGTCTCAGAAGTGCAATCTCAAAAACATGCTTTTGAAGCAGGGATTAAAGTACAAAAAGGGATTGATTGGTGATCCAAATGGCTAAGTATGTTTTTACATTGCTGTGGTTTATTAGTGCGGCGAGTATTGCCAATACCCTAGATAAACCCGCTCAACGTATTATTGCGTTAGCACCGCATATTGTTGAAAACCTTTTTCAAATAGGTGCTGGTGATCGTATTATCGGCACCACTGATCATGCTGATTTCCCAGAACAAGCTAATGATATCCCGCGTATTGGTAATTACGCAGCGTTGAGTATTGAAAAAGTACTCGCCGCAAATCCTGACCTTATTATTGCCTGGAAAACTGGGAACCCGAGTGAAGATTTAGCCCGGTTAGCAACGTTTGGTATTCCTATTGTTTATTCAAATCCATTAGTGCTTGAGGATGTTGCACAAGAGCTGAGAGATTTAGGGCAATGGACAGGTTTAACTAAAATCGCGAATCAAAAAGCCAATGATTACCTTACTGCGTTAGCTAAAATCAGAGCAGAATATAAAGATGCTAAGCCCATATCGATGTTTTATGAGTTATGGCCGAGACCTTTAACCACTATCGCAAAAAACGCATGGTTACAACAACAAATACAGGTTTGCGGTGCGACTAATCCATTTGTAGATAGTAAAACCGATTATCCGCAAATAAACATTGAGCAAGTCATTGTAAAGTCACCTGAGATCATTATTCAGCCAACGTCTCATGGTCATCAATCTCCAGATAAAATTCATTGGAAAAAATGGTCAGACATTACTGCGGTAAAACAGAATGCTTTTATTCATCCTAATGCAGATATGTTGTATCGCATGACATCGCGTTCGATTACAGAATTAGCATCGCTTTGTCGGTTGATTGATAAGCATCGACAATAGTTTTAATGGAATTACTACGCAATTGTTGGGTATTCGACAGTTGCTTTCGAACCTCTGACGTTGTCGTCAGAATAATACAAATTTAGGCACTTAGTCACAAACTGAGTAACAAGGGAAACAAGTGAAATTCTTGTGCTGCCCCCGCAACGGTAAATTGATCAATGTAAAACCTTTAGGTTTTACATTGATCAACAGCCCGGAGACCGGCCTAAATTTTTAACTTAGTTTTACTTGTGCGGTGGGCGCAGGTGGCGAGGAAAACATGAAACATAAACTTATCGCAGCTTCAGTATCAGCTGCACTTTCACTCTCATCAACATCGTTTGCAGAAACGTCTGGCTATCAAACAGATGAACAAATTTTAGTAACAGCAAACCGTGTGGCTACTAAAGCTGAAGATGTATTGGTTTCACAGGTGGTGATAACCCGAGCTGAGATTGAAAAAATTCAGGCTAAATCTGTGTTGGACTTATTAGCGACGGTATCAGGTATTGATATTTCAGCTAATGGTGGCAAAGGCCAGAACTCTTCTGTGTATATGCGTGGTAGTAATTCGGATCACACCTTAGTGCTATTAAACGGCGTACGAATTGGTTCAGCAACTTTAGGATCAACTAATTTAAATGAAATTGCCCCTGAATTAATCGAACGTATTGAAGTAATAAAAGGCCCTCGTGCTGCACTTTGGGGCTCAGATGCCATTGGTGGCGTGATACAAATTTTCACGCGTAAAGTGAATGGTGGTGAACACTTTGCCAATGCAACTTTCGGTAGTGATAACTACCAAAAATACAGCGCAGGTATTGGCATCGAACACGGTGATGGCTCTACCAGTATTAGTGTGAGCCATGAAGAAAGTGATGGTTTTGATGTCAAAGATGACAGCGAAACCGATGACGATGGTTTCAGTTATGACTCATTCGCCATTAATGGTCAACAACAAGTGAGCAATGCTTTGGCTTTAACTTGGCTCGCACAAGTTGAACAAGGTGAAACAGAATACGATAGTAGTTACCAAAATAAATCAGATGTTAATAACTACGTATGGAATCTTGGTGCTGTTTATTCTTCAAAAATCAATGGGTATAAAAACAAGACTCAACTATCTGTAGGCCAAAGTCGAACATCTAATATTAATTATGGAAATTCTTTTACAAAACAAGATGGCAGTGTTTTTGATACCCGTCGTAGTCAGTTTTCATTGATAAATCATACTGAACTTACCCGTCACTGGAAGTTAAATATTGGTGCTGATTTATATGATGAAAGTGTGCGTGGTACAAGTGAATTTAATGAGAATCAACGCGATATATCAGGTTATTTTGCTCATACTGTCTATAATCAAGATGCGTTTACTTATGAACTAGCTGCTCGTTATGATGATGTTGAAGATGTTGATTCTGAAACCACTTATAATGCTAGTGTAGGTTATCAAATAAGTGAAGCTACGCGTATGGTTTTATCAACAGGAACGGGTTTTAAAGCACCAACCTTTAATGATTTATACTACCCATTAAATTGGGGTTCTATGGGTAATGAAAACTTAGTATCAGAAACATCTGACTCAGTCGAGTTTAATATTATCAGCCAATTTGGCAGTGTAGCTGCTTCTTTCAATCTACACCAAACAGATGTTGAAAATTTAATACTGTGGGATGGTGCGATAAATAATGACGGCATAAAAATGCCAGGTAACGTTGATAAAGTTGAAATTCAAGGTGCTGAATTAGGTTTGAGTTACCCAGCAAGCCACGGTACACACGAATTTAATGTGAGTTATGTAGAAGCTGAAGATGTTGCTACAAATGAGCAACTTATTCGCCGAGCTAAAGAATTTGCCAATTATAAATTCAGTACTGATATTGCTGACGCAGATGTTTACCTTGAATGGCAATATAAAGGTAAAAGATACGATAATGTATGGGGAGTGGGCAAAGTTAAACTAGATAGCTATCAATTGATTAACTTAGGTACTAGTTATGCTGTCACAGATAAGTTTAACGTTGAAGCGAAAATAAACAATGCGTTTAATGAGCAATACAACACGATAAACGGTTATTTCTCTCAAGAGAGAACGGTATATTTAGGGATTAGTTATCAGAATTAATTAATATCTGTTTTTTACAGGTTTAGTTTTTACTGAATAACACCATGAAGTATGAAAATGCCAGCTTGCTTTAACGCTGGCATTTTAGTGAAAAAGGGTCAAAAACAACAGATATGGAGTGCAGCCTAATTAATGTAACTTTATGTTCTTGTTAAGGTTAAAGGCTAGTGATATGCTCAAAGCTATGATGCTCTACTGACCTAAGAAAGATAAAAAATGAGCAAAGAAATTATCATCAAAACCGTATCACCGCTTTATATCCCGTTAAGTGTCACCATTGGGGTTGATCAGTCTAGCATTCAGTACCTTGAACTTATCCAAGGCATTGCAGCGAGTAATGAACATTGCCGTGCGTTTAACCAACCAGATGTTGAGCACGACTATAATACTATTGATAGCGATGCCAGAGATATTAGAATATTAACTTGGCACAATGCGTCAATTTCACCTGTTGTGCTGCATGTATTTCCCAATAATGTTGCTATTGCTGAACTTGATATGGCATTCGATGCATCGTTAACTGCTGAACAAATTTCTGAGCAATGCCAAGCACAAACTAAGCTTGAGATAGACAACGTTTATCAAGCCTTTTTAGCTGAACTTAAGCACTTAATCCCCAACGATAAAAATAAAATGTTGCGTTTAAATGCTATGCCTGAAAAAGCGGATATTCATTGGATTGCCCGCTTTTTAATGCTGGAAAATGCGCAACTTAAAAACACCACTATTCAACAACTCATTAGAACGTGGTTGAAAGATACCCAAACACCACAAGACGCTGAAGCGATCATTCGTGGTGAGCGAAACTATTCCATTACTTGGTTGCAATACATCATTGTTGATGGCAGTAAAACGCATGAAGATTTGCGAGTCAATACGATGGTGCTTGCGCAGTATTATTACACTGCCCAAGAAAATTGTAATCAGCTACTTAAGCAGGCGATTGATAGTGCTTACAACGCTAATAATTTAGCAAAAACTCAAGAGAAACTGTCTTTCGCACGGGTCGTCACTCGGTTGCATTTAATTGATCTGCATGAGCATAAAAAGTTTTTAAATCGTTTTAAACGAAAATTACTTGATGATATTTTAGCCAGTTGGGACTTCAACGAAGTTGCAGCTAACGGCCAACGTATGATTGAAATTTGTTCGGCAAGATTGGAAGAATCAGACAATAAACGGCGAGAACGAAGCACTGTGATGACGGATTTACTGCTGGTGACGTTAAGTTTTTTTGCTGTGTTTGAATTGTCTTTATATTTAACCGAGTTTAGCCGAGAAATGATGTCGCGACCTGCGCTTGATTATAACGATGACAACCGTTCGTTTTTCTTAGAATTTATTGCTGAAATTGATGCAGATATTATGTTTTCGTTTGGCTTTGGTTTAACGTTCGCGTTGGTCATTCTTTATAAAGTGATGAAAGGAAAATAACATGCGTTACGTTTGCTTAATGTGTACGGTTCTATTTTGGCATACAGCCAGCGCTGATAAAATTACGATAACCACCGCGCCATGGCAACCTTATGTTAGCCATGAACATGCTGGCTCTGCCGTGGCCTTATTAGAGCAAGTGTTTAGTCAAAATAACACCGAGATAACTTGGCTAAGACAAAACTACGATTTAGCATTTCAACAAATCTCTCGGAAAGAAAAGTTAGCGTCTTTTCCATATTTTAAAACCGCTGAACGTGCGAAAAAAGTGCTTTATTCGGCACCTATTTTTCAAGTAACAAGTCATATTTATTTTAATCGACAATATAGCCAGCAAATTGAACAAGCAGAATTATCAAAATACCGTATAGGTAAAGTAGCTGGTTATAGTTATGGTGAAAATATTGATAAGCTCGTTGAAAAAGCTAAAATTTTTAATAGCGAAGATGCTGCACTCCAAGCCTTGCTCGAAGGTGATATCGACTATCTGCCAATGACAGAAAGTGTGATGAATTACATTTTAAATAATCAATTTAAGCAGCAAAAATTATTGATAAAACCACTTGAGGATATTCGCGATACAAAGAGTTTACATCTCATTGCTGCGGATAATAAGCAAGGACGTGCGCTAGTGAAAACATTAAATGAGTTACTTGAACAAGTGGTTGATTTAAAAAGTTTTGTGTTATCTCCTGAACAGCTTACCATTGAACCTGATATTGCAAAACTAATTACCTCTGAAGGTTACCCCGCCATTTTAGCCCAAACCGATTTAACGGAAAATGCGGCTTTTTATACCTTAGCACAAGGTACAAAAGTGTTAGTCATCGAATGGAGTGATGTATTGTTAAAGCCTTCTAAAAGTGATCGAATTTATAAAAACATGATGGATGTAAGTAAGGTTGTCATTTTAAATGGCCCGTTAGTAGGTAAAGAAGTGTACGTAAGAAATATGCATATAGAGTTAATTTAATGTTGGTCTTAATAGGCTGGATAGGCACAGCAATATATTTGATTAATCATGCTTATATTTCATTTGTACGACAGTGGAAACCAAGTATCTACTACGGTGGTAACTTGATTGCCGCGACAGTGCTAGTGATGAGTTCACTGGCGGTCAACTCTTATCAAGCAGTGTTTATCAATGCTTTTTGGGCGATGGTGAGTTTAGCTATTTTACGTGGCTGGCCAATCAATAAAATACCGGCAAGTACCCGTATATTTTATTTAGGTTTGTTAGTTTTTATCAGTTATTTCTGTTATCTATATTTTGCTAACGGTGTGATAAATATTGCTTTACTTGGTTGGTCTTCAGCATACGCTTTTACCGCAGGATATTTACTTTTTTGCTGTAAAAAACTGAATCACCTTGCTTACTTATTGCTGAATGCTTATGCCGCAATTGTTCTGTTACCTCAGCTCTGGCAGGATCAAAACTTACCAGTTTTTGCACTTGAAATTGCTTGGGCGATTATTTCAATCGTTGGAGCTATAAAGCGCGTAAGAGAACCGCACTTAATGGATTAGTTCGTCAATCATCATTCATAAAATAGCCGCTAAAAAGTAGGCGGTTTTATTTTACGATAAAAACTTGCAAAACAGCTAAAGCTAGACTTATTAAGAAAGTACATAAACAGCCTACATTGGTACTTGCAACAAGACTCAGAAGGTGTCAAAGTGAAATTGCTTCATACATTTTGATGGCGTGAGGAGGGTCAAACTTCAACGGACTTGTTGATCACATTGACAGCGTTGTTTAGTGGTTAGTTGCCAATTTGATTGACACAGGTTTTTCATTTTTTGAGGAAATTTGTGTATATGACTGAAGAAAAAACTATCTATATATTAGACACTAATATATTACTGCACGAGCCCTTCGCTTTTCTATCTTTCCAAGAACACGACGTAATTGTTCCCATGACCGTACTTGAAGAACTCGACTCTATTAAAGATCGTAACAAAGACGTTAGCCGGGATGCTCGAGTTGCTATCAGAGCACTAGAAGATTGTTTAGTAAACGCAACGCCAGAAGAAGTACTTGCTGGTGTTCCAATACCCACGCAACAAGATGGTAGCAAGGTTGGTAGGCTGTCTATTTTTAATGATTACACGTTAGAACAAACTGCTGGTAAGCTGTCCTTTAATGAAAATGATAATCGTATTATTAATACAGCATTACACATTCAAGGTACTCGTAAAACGCGTAAAGTTGTGCTTGTTACTAAAGATATTAATATGCGCCTTAAGGCAAAAGGGGCAGGCCTTAAACATGTTGAAGATTATCGAACTGACCAATTAATTGATGATATTCAATTTCTTACTAAAGGTTATCACAAATTTTCAGGAGACTTTTGGCAACAAGTTAAAAATTGCGAGAGTGAATCTGAAGGGCGAAATACCACTCACTATGTTGAAAAGTCGGTATTTCCGAACGCTTACATGAATGAATATTTGCTTGATGAAGGCGAACATTTTGCGGGTAAAGTTGTAGGCTGGGATGAACAAAAACTAGCGATAGCTGATTTAGGTCGAGAACGACTGATGTCAAAGCAAGCGTGGGGAATATCGCCAAAAAATATTTATCAAGGCATGGCAATGGATGCATTACTTGATCCTTCGATAGATTTAGTCATTTTAACTGGGCCTGCAGGTTGTGGTAAAACCTTACTTGCATTAGCGTCAGCTTTAGAGTTGGTGATTGAACGCGGCATGTATGACAAGGTTATTGTCACCAGAAGTACGCCTGAAATAGCCGAGTCTATCGGTTTTTTGCCGGGCACGGAAGAAGAAAAAATGGCCCCTTGGTTAGCGGCGATTACCGATTCATTGGAAGTCTTGCATAAACAAGATGAAAACATGGAAAGTAGCTTAAACTACATTATGGATAAAGCGAATATTCAGTTTAAATCTGTTAATTTTATGCGCGGCAGAAGCATACAAAATGCCTTTGTTATTTTAGATGAATGTCAAAATTTAACCGCATCGCAATTAAAAACCATCATTACTCGCTGTGGTGAAGGCACAAAATTAGTATGCTCTGGTAATTTAGCGCAAATAGACAGTAATTATTTGAGCGCATTAACTTCAGGGTTAACTTACATTGTTGAACGTTTTAAAGATTTTCCAGGTAGCACTACGGTGAATTTAAATGGTGTAGTTCGTTCGCGATTAGCATCATTTGCGGAAGAAAATTTATAAAACCGAGAAGATGAACAGTGAGAGGGGCTTGCTCGCTTACTTTCTAGTGAGTAACCCCTTGTTTGTTCATTTCAGCTTTATTAGCACTAAAGTCGTATCAGTATATTGATTAACCATGACAACTGTGTAATCATTTCGTTGATTGAATTATTTGGTTTATGTACTGGTGTCGACTAATTTCGTTAAAATATTATTGATATTGATGGTTTGTTTGTCCTTTTTGGGGCAAGCGATGGCGTCTACAGTAATGTCTTATCATATGATTAATATGAAAACGAGTCAGTCACAAACTCATAACATGGATATGATGGATCATAGTCATCACCAGATGGCGACTCAGTCAGCTGAACATCATGAAAACATGGATGAAGATTGTTGCTTGAAAATATGCAATTGTCTGAGTGGTAGTTGTTCAAATGCAGTATTGATTTTACTTTCAGAAACCGATACTCACAAGCTAGATTTCTCAACTAAAATTCATCGTCTCGAAAATTTAGTGCAAAGCCACACTGCTGCGTCTTTGTATAAACCCCCGATATTCGCCTAACACGGGTTCAGTGCGCCTGCTTTTTATGAAGTCATACCCGTAGCGCACACTTTATAACTTTACCTGTTAATTAATATAGCGTACTTGCGCTTTATAACTGTCCAGCATTGTCTGGGGGCGAAAATGATCAAAAACTATTTAATCCTAGTAGTAATAATATTGCTGCTATTACCTACGTTTACTACTGCTGATATTATTACGATTGAGCATAACCATGACGTTGACTTTGAGGCTAAACCGATAACTTTATTGGTCTATAAAACACCAACATGTGGTTGTTGTAAAAAATGGATCACGCATATCGAAGACCAAGGTATTATTGCGTCTTCGCAAAATTATCGAAGTCTTGAGCAAATAAAAAATCATTACGGCATAAAGCCTAACCATCGATCTTGCCATACGGCCGTTACACGCGGCGGTTTTGTTTTCGAAGGCCATGTTCCTGCGAAGTTCATCCAACAATTTTTGAGAGAAAAGCATGCTAATGCCATTGGTTTAACGGTGCCGGCAATGCCAGTTGGTTCGCCAGGTATGGAGATGGGTGATCGTTTTATGCCGTATAACATTTTAATGTTAACTAAAAGTGGCGCTAGCAAAGTTTTCGCAACGATTCATTCTTATGAGGAGCAATTCTAATGTATCGCATTTTTATTGGGCTAACGAAACTATTAATCGGCTTAGCTATTGGTGTAATTGCTTTTACAACGCAAGCAGAAAAAACCATTTCACTGATGCAAGCAATTACAATAGCTGAAAAAAATGATCCTTGGCTTCATGGCAATCGGTTAAATCAACAAGCGATTAACCATAGAAGTATTGCTGCTGGTACATTGCCAGATCCTAAGGTGTCAATAGGCATGATGAACCTACCTATCGATTCTTGGAATACCGAACAAGAGGGCATGACACAATTAAAAGTCGGTGTCTCTCAAATGTTTCCTCGTGGAGATAGTTTGGCGATTAAACAAAATCAATTGAAGCTTGAAGCAACTAAATTTCCATTAATGCGAAAAAATCGTCAAGCGACTGTGAAAAGCACCGTTTCACAGTTATGGCTTGATGCTTATTTAGCCCAGCGAATTATTGAGCTTATCGAGAATGATTGGGCTTTGTTCGAACAGATTGCCGAAGTGGCGCAAGTGAGCTATTCAAACGTTGTAGGGAAAACTCGTCAACAAGATGTTATTCGTGCGCAATTAGAAATTGTGCAACTTGAAGATAGATTAATGCTTGAGAAGCAACAATTAGAAACTGCCATTGCTCGTTTAAATGAATGGTTGCATGTTTATGACACTAACAATGTAGCCCAAACGTTTAATTTTGACGCACAAGCCTTGGTATTTAATGTTTCATCGCAACTGCCCGAGCTTCGATTAAAGCGACCCGAATTGCTTAAAGCAGCAAAATATTCCCGTAATCATTTGGCAAAAGTATTGTTAAATCACCCTGCTTTGCTAATGATTGATGTGAAGCAACAAGTCGTTGAAAAAAATGTGGTGCTAGCAAAACAGCAATATAAGCCGCAATGGGGGGTAAATGCCAGTTATAGTTATCGAGATAATATGCCATCTGGTGATAGTCGTGCTGATTTGTTTTCAGTAGGCGTCACCTTTGATTTACCTTTATTTACTGATAACAAACAAGATCAACAAGTATCGGCATCCATTGCCGAATCTGCCGCGGTAAAAACGGAGAAGTTATTATTAACAAAGCAGATGATTAGTGCAGTTGAGCAAGAAACAAGACAGCTAAGGCGACTTTCAGAGCGACAAAAGTTATATCAACAGCAATTGCTTAAACAAACGCATAATCAAGCTGAAGCGTCACTTACTGCTTATACCAATGATGATGGTGATTTTTCAGAAGTGGTAAGAGCAAGGATCACACAATTAAACACAAAAATAGCAGCACTAAAAATTGACGTTGAAGCACTGAAATCAGTTGCTCGTATCAATTATTTTTTCACCCACGCTGATGCCACATCGCGTCAACTTACACCACACACTAAAAACGTTAACACTGCACTTACTCAGCAACTTGGAGATCAATAATGCAAGCTAATCATAAAATCATTATCGCTGTTATTGCAGGTGTTGCACTAGGAGCTAGTACGTTGAGTGTTTTACAAAATATTGGGTCGAATGATAATAACTCATCTACAGCATTATCAGAGAAAAAACCTTTATATTGGGTAGCACCAATGGACGCGAATTATCGCCGAGATCAACCTGGAAAATCTCCCATGGGCATGGATTTAATTCCGGTATATGAACAAGCTAACTCAGCAAATGAACATGTCCCAGGGGCAGTGGAAATTTCTCCTCATGTAGTGAATAACCTTGGGGTGCGTACCGAGCCTGTTGCATTAAAAACTATGCATAGCGAAATTTCAACGGTTGGCTATGTTCAATATGATGAAAATGCGTTGGTGCATATTCACCCACGTGTCGATGGTTGGATAGAAAAACTGTATGTTAAAACGGCAGGTGATCCTGTTGAAAAAGGGCAATCACTCTATACCTTGTATTCACCGCAGCTTGTTAATGCGCAAGAAGAGTTTTTAATCGCGTTGAAACGCAATAACAAGTCGATAATTATAGCAGCGAAAGAACGTTTAACGGCGTTACAATTATCAGCTGAATTTATCAAAACACTCGAAAAGACTGGTAAAGTTGAACAACATGTGACGTTTTATTCACCGCAAGCTGGGGTTGTTGATGATCTACAAATCAGAGAGGGTTTCTACGTACAGCCGGGAAATACATTATTAAGTATCGGAAAACTTGATCAGGTTTGGGTGGAAGCTGAAGTTTTCGAACGAGATATTGCTTTAATTAAGCAAGGGCTTGATGTGACGATGACGCTCGATTCTCTGCCGGGTAAAAAGTGGACTGGAGTGGTTGATTATGTTTACCCCACGTTAAATAGTGAAACGCGAACATTACGCGTAAGGTTAAAATTTAGTAATCCAGAACATCAGTTAAAACCTAATATGTTCGCGCAGGTAACCATTCATGCGAACCCAACTAACCGCGCTATCTTAGTACCTACAGAAGCTGTGATCCGCACCGGTAAGCAAGATCGTGTTGTGCTTGCATTGGGCGAGGGGCAGTTTAAATCTGTCGAAGTGACTATTGGTCGCGTCGATAAACATCATATCGAGATTTTAAATGGATTGGATGAAAAGGATGTTGTGGTTACTTCTGCACAATTTTTAATTGATTCTGAGTCCAGTAAATCGTCAGATTTTAAACGTATGAGTCATGATAAAGTGCCCAACTCAGTGTGGATGCAAGGAAAAGTAAACCATGTAATGGCTGCACATGGCATGGTTAATATTACTCATGAACCAGTAGCAGCTTGGGATTGGCCCGAAATGACCATGGACTTCAACCTAGCGCAAAATGTTGCGGTAGATACACTGTCGTCAGGCCAGCTGTTGCATTTTGAAGTAAGCAAAGTTGATGACGGCGGTTTCGTCATTACAGGCATTCATATTATCTCACAACCTGAAACTGCCGATGAGCCAGTTTCTTCGGCGACGGTTAACGGTGTGGTAAATCATATCGACCATGACACGAGAGTGATTAATATTAGCCGTGAAGCCATTGAAAAATGGGATAGACCAGCCGCCACTATGGATTTTATCGTTGATGAAACAATCGATTTACAGGCATTTTCAAACGATGAGCAAGTCACCTTCACGTTTGAAATACATGATGACTTTATTATCGTTGAACTGAGTTCTACTAGTGACAATAGTCACCAGCAGCATAGCAATCACAACCAACACAACTAAGTGAGACTGATATGATAGAACGTATAATTCATTGGTCAGTCTTTAATCGCTTTTTTGTGTTATTGACGACATTAATTATCATTGGTATGGGTGTATTTGCCTTTAAAAACACCCCTGTTGATGCGTTACCTGATTTATCTGATGTGCAGGTGATCATTAAAACATCGTACCCAGGTCAAGCCCCTCATGTGGTTGAAGATCAGGTTACTTATCCTCTAACCACCGCTATGTTATCAGTGCCTGGGGCACAAACTGTGCGAGGGTATTCATTTTTTGGCGATTCCTACGTTTATATTATCTTTGATGATAACACCGATCTCTATTGGGCGCGTTCGCGGGTGTTGGAATATTTGTCTCAAGTTGCCCCTAATTTACCGAGCAC
Organism: Thalassotalea sp. PP2-459; assembly: GCF_001913705.1. Lineage (GTDB taxonomy): Bacteria > Pseudomonadota > Gammaproteobacteria > Enterobacterales > Alteromonadaceae > Thalassotalea_C > Thalassotalea_C hakodatensis. The sequence goes on from NZ_MKQD01000043.1 coordinate 99,616, forward strand.
AGCGAAACCCCAATTAGGCCCTGATGCTACCGGTGTTGGTTGGGTGTATCTCTATGCGCTTGTTGATAAAACAGGAAAGCACGATATTAGCCAGTTACGAAGTCTTCAAGATTGGTTTCTAAAGTATGAGTTACAAACCGTTGAAGGTGTTTCAGAAGTTGCTGCTGTAGGCGGAATGGTCAAACAATACCAAGTTGTTGTTGACCCCGATAAACTGCGCGCTTATGACCTGCCGCTGAGTTTAATTCAAACGGCAATTAAACAAGGTAATCAAGAAGTAGGAGCATCAGTGGTTGAAATGGCTGAAGCCGAATACATGGTAACGACTTCTGGTTATATTCAATCAATCAGTGATTTAAGTGCCATTCCACTCGGTTTAAACGTTAATGGTACACCTTTACTCTTAGGTGATATAGCAGACATCAATCTAGGGCCACAAATGCGTCGTGGTATTGCTGAACTTAATGGTGAAGGTGAGGTTGTCGGAGGCGTGGTGGTAATGCGTTATGGAGAAAATGCTCAGCAAACCATCGACGGGGTAAAGGCAAAGCTTAATGAACTAAAGGATGGTTTGCCTGACGGTGTTGAAATTGTCACTGTTTATGATCGCTCAAGACTGATTGAAAGCGCGGTGGATAACCTTTGGTCAAAGCTCGTTGAAGAGTTAGCAATTGTTGCACTTGTATGCGTGGTTTTTCTTTTTCATGTGCGTTCATCAATGGTAGCCATTGTCACTTTACCGCTAGGTATTTTAGTGTCATTTATCATCATGTATTACCAAGGGATTAATGCCAATATCATGTCTTTAGGCGGTATAGCGATTGCCATTGGCGCAATGACTGATGGCGCTATTGTCATGATTGAAAACATGCATAAACATATAGAAAAAACGCCGCTTACTAAAGAAAATCGCTGGCAAATAGTCGCGAAATCAGCGTCTGAAGTTGGGCCTGCATTATTCTTTAGTTTACTTATTATCACCGTTAGCTTTTTACCTGTTTTCATTCTTGAAGCACAAGAAGGCAGAATGTTTGCACCACTTGCTTATACCAAAACCTATGCAATGGCAGCTTCAGCAGGCTTAGCCATTACATTAACGCCAGTGTTAATGGGATATTTTATTCGCGGAAAAATTATTTCCGAACAGAAAAACCCCGTAAATAGAGTGCTTGTTGCGATTTATCAGCCACTTTTGAAAAAGGTGTTAACCTATCCAAAAACAACACTTATCGCAGCCTTTGCTATCACTTGTATAGGCTTTTTACCGTTAGATGAAATAGGCACTGAATTTATTCCGCCATTAGATGAAGGCGATCTGATGTATATGCCGACTACCTATCCCGGTATCTCTATCGGTAAAGCGCGAGAGTTATTACAGCAAACAGATAAATTGATACGTACTGTGCCTGAAGTGGAAACTGTGTTTGGGAAGGTCGGCCGCGCAGAAACTGCGACAGACCCCGCGCCACTTACGATGATTGAAACGTTCATTCAATTAAAGCCCCAGTCACAATGGCGTGAAGGCGTAACAACAGAAAGCTTAAAACAAGAGTTTGATCAGTTAGTACAATTTCCTGGTTTAACGAATGCTTGGGTTATGCCGATTAAAACACGTATCGATATGCTAGCCACAGGCATTAAAACCCCAGTGGGTATCAAAGTCGCAGGTAGTGATATTAAGGTGATCCAAGAGATTGGCCAACAATTGGAAGCCGTGCTTAAAGATCACCCTGGTACCGTGTCGGTTTATTCTGAACGTGTTGCCGGTGGTCGATATATTAAAGTGGATATTGATCGGATAAAAGCTGCCCGTTACGGTTTAAATATTGCTGATGTACAACAAGTCGTTGCTACAGCGATTGGCGGTATGAACGTTGCCCAAACGATTGAAGGCCTTGAGCGCTATCCGATTAATTTACGATACCCGCAAGACTATCGGGATTCGCCAGAGCAGCTACAGAATTTACCCGTTGTTACCCCTAACGGTTTGCGCATAGCGTTAGCAGATGTTGCTAAAGTGTATATTGAAGATGGCCCACCGAGTATTAAAAGTGAGAATGCTCGCATCAACGGTTGGACATTTATCGATATTAAAGATGTGGATATTGGTAGTTATGTTGAAGGGGCGAAGGCAAAAGTGGCTAGTGAAATTGATTTACCTGCCGGTTATTCAATTACGTGGGCAGGACAATATGAATATATGCAACGAGCCCAAGAGAAGTTGAGCTACGTGTTGCCATTAACGTTGGCGATCATTGTTGTGCTGTTGTATTTGAACTTTAGAAGCTTTGCTGAAGTTGCCATTATTATGGGAACGCTACCACTTGCCATGATTGGTGGCATTTGGCTGATGTACATAGAAGGTTTTAACTTTTCTGTTGCGGTGGGGGTGGGTTTTATTGCCCTGGCTGGTGTTTGCGTTGAAATAGGCGTGATTATGCTTGTGTATTTAAATCAAGCCCTGAAAGAAGCGAAAGAAAAAGCCGTAGAACAGCACCGTGACTTTGACTCTGCCGCTTTAATAGAGGCCATTATGCAAGGTGCAGGCTTACGTGTTCGTCCGGTAATGATGACGGTGGCTACCATTATTATCGGCTTACTACCAATACTCTACGGTAGTGGTACAGGCTCCGAAGTCATGAGTCGAATTGCTGCTCCTATGGTAGGAGGCATGGTAAGTGCGGTGTTATTAACATTACTTGTGTTACCTGCGGTATACCTTTTATGGCAGTCACGTTCATTAAAAAGTGACGATAAACCACCGTTTAGCTTATTAAAAACGAGTCGTAAATATCATAAATGGTTGATGGCTTTTTTAGGAATACAATTTATGGTTTGGACGGTTACCGGCGCTTATATGGTGTTTTTCGATATCGATTACATTCATGGCGATACGCTGATACATAACCACCAAAGTAAATTAAAAGTGAATAATATTCACTATTCACAACAATCTGTTTATCAGGCTTATCCAAATGCTGAAAACGTGCAGTTAACTAAGTTTATTGATCGCGATGTTTACCGCTTTATTCAAAACGATACACACTTTGTTGTTGATGCAAGTAACGGGAAACTGTTGTCTCCGTTGTCGAAAGAATTAGCTATTAAAGCTGCAACACATGAATTTACTGGTTCAGGAAATGTCAGCAGTGTTGAGTATATTGAAGATAACCCGCCGTTTGAATTAAGTAGGCGAGTGCATGATGCTTTACCAGCGTGGCGAGTGAATTTTGACAACTTTGGTAGTCCTTCAATTTATATTTCTGCGCGCTCTGGCGCATTGTTAGCTAAGCGTCATGAATGGTGGAGATTATTTGATTGGATGTTCAGATTTCATGTCATGGACTACGAAGGAAGTGAGATAGATAACCAGCTTTTATTTTGGTTTACCCTGTTTGGGCTATTTGCCGCAGGCTCAGGATTAGTGCTGACGTTCTATCGAGTATTTAAAAATAAAAATGATAATACAGTCGACGAATCACAAGAGGAGAAAGTTTAATGGATTGGACAAGAAAAATTCATAAATGGGCTTCACTGATTGTTGGCATACAATTTTTATTGTGGTTAGTGTCAGGAATTTACTTCAATTTGATGGATCATGATAAAGCAGGAGGACATCAGTACCGAGCTCATATGCATCAAACGGTTGAAGTTAATAAAAAAGAGTTAGTTGAACCAAACATTATTTTAGCGAAAGCAAGCCCTGCAACGTCAATCAAAGTAATCAATTTACTCGGTGAGTTTTATTACTTGGTCAATCATGAGAAAGGGTTATATGCTAACTTTGCCAACCGATATAGCCTGTATCATGCTTATACCGGTGAACGGGTTAACATTGATGAGACCTTTGTTCGTTCATTAGCTGAAAAGTCTTACAATGGTCCCGGTGAAATTATTTCAGTGAAATATATCGAAGGTAAAATTGATGATTTTCCTAAACAGAAAAATCCGAGTTGGCAGGTTAACTTTGATGATGAAGTAGATACAAGTGTTTATATTGAAGCTGAATCAGGGCGAATTGTTGGTCATAGTGATGCTGATCAGCGCTTAGCTGGTATTTTCTTTATGTTGCACTTTATGGACTATGCGAATGAAGGTTCATTTAATAATATTGCAATCATAATTTTTGCTTTTATTACGCTATGGCTTTCAACCACTGGTTTGATTTGGACTGTCGATCTAACTATGAGAGGGCAATACAAAATTAAATGGTTTGCAACCCAGCGTAAAGTAAAGCTGTTTGATAAAAACAAAACTAGCTTGGGTGAAATTAAATTATCAACGCACAATAACTTACTCAGTGAGTTAGAGAATCAGCATATCATCTTACCATCAAGTTGTGGTGGTGGTGGCACATGTGGGAAATGTCGTGTATTAATTAGCCCTAATGCTAAGGTGACATCAGCCGATGCTCAGCAATTTGATGAAACACAATTGGGTGAAGGTTATCGTCTAGCCTGTCAACATTTTGCCAATGATGTTGAAGGCATGACACTTATGGATGTCACAGATGCAAAAAAAATCACACTTCAACTTACTTCTAGTGAATTTCTCAGTGCAGATATCAAAGAGTTAAAATTTAACGTTATTGGTGATAGTTTTGACTTTAAAGCAGGGGCATTTATGCGATTTCTCATTCCTGAAGGAAAAAGATATACATGCCCTGAAAATATCCCCATTGGTTATCAAACGCTATGGCAAGATATTGAAAACAAAGAGTACCAATTTGAATCTTGCTCACGTAGTTACTCGATAGCTAATGCATGTAAGGGTAACGAAGAAGTAACTTTTACCATTAAATTGTTAAAAGCCAAAAATAACCAAGTGCCACCCGGCATTGGCTCTAATTTTCTCGGTAATATGGCCGTCAATCAATGCATTGAAGCATTAGGTCCTTTTGAAGATTTTTATGTAACACCAAGCAAACATAGCTCTATTGTTTTAGTGGGTGCTGGTTCGGGCATGGCACCTTTGAAGGCTATTTTAGAAGAGCAATTAGACAATGAATACTGTGAAAACATTGTATTTATATACGGTGCGCGTTCCGAACAAGATCTTATCTACCAAGATGAGTTAAGTGAACTGTCTAGAAACAATAAAAAATTCACATATATTCCAACGCTTTCACGTCCAGAAAAAGAGTGGCTCGGCGCGCAAGGTTATGGGCAAAAAGTGCTTGAAATGAACTTATCCAGCTTGGGTGATATATCCAAGACCGGGTTTTATTTATGCGGCCCTCAAGGAATGATGGATGAGACTATTGCACTACTAAAAGCGCATGGTATTGAAAACAGTAACATTTCATTTGACGATTTTAGTTAATTATAAGAGGTAAATATGAAAACTTTAATAAAACTTGTAACTTTAACCCTATTCACTTTTAGTAGCATGATCTTTGCACATGTTCATCTTGATAAGAGCATACCTGCCGATAATGCCATGCTAATGAAAGCACCAGAAGAGCTATCATTATCGTTTAGTAAACCAGTATATTTAGTCAAAATAACCTTAAAAAATAAACAAGGTAAGAAAATAACGTTTGGCTTTAAACCGGCAAAAAATAAAAATACGGCATTTTCGTGGAAATTACCTAAGCTCAAGCCAGATAATTATGTTGCTGAAATGATCTTCCTAGGTGATGACGGCCACAAAATGACAGATAACGTGAGCTTTATGGTACATTAAAAAAACTGAGAAATTATGATGGAGATGTATATCTGGAATAGTGTTATTGTTTTGTCGAAAGTTCTTTTTTATCTCGGCTTTGCAGGCATTGCTGGCTATACATTTCTCAGTAATCAATTAAGACAATATAACGAGTTTTCATCTAATAATAAGTTAACCATATGTCTTATTGTGTTTGCATTAATCGCTAATGTTCTGTGGTTTTTTGCTAAAACTGGTGTTGTGGCAGAAGAAGGCATTCAGGGGGCTTTTGCGCCATACATGGTTAGCATTATGTGGAATTCTTCGGTAGGTGAAACAATACTTGTTCGCGCCATAGGGTTAATTGTAGCGCTATGCACAATAGTGTTGCCAACTGTTTTTCGTTCAACCAGCTTAAAGCCGTGCGTTAAAGATGGACTTTTGGTGATTAGCTTATTTATCATTGCATTTTCTTTCACCTTAATAGGTCACGTATCTGAACTTGATGTTTATTACCAAGCCTTATTAATGTGTCACGTTCTTGTTATGGCATGGTGGTGTGGTGCTTTATATCCCTTAAAGCAAGCCTGCAATGTAGAAAATGATGAAAAACTTTGTCGCTTAATGGTCGTTTTTGGTAAGCAAGCATCTGTAATGGTGAGCCTATTGTTACTTGCTGGTTTATTACTTGCTGTTGAGTTAGTCGGAAGTTTTGAAGTTTTATTCACTTCAAGTTATGGTCGAACATTGTTAATTAAATTATGTTTGGTTATTGGCATTTTAGCGCTTGCGAGTTTACATAAATTAAGGCTTGTGCCACGTCTTAACTGCAAAGGTGGTCGAGCGTTATTATCAAAATCAATTACAGTAGAAATGGCATGCGCTATAGCCATACTTTTTATAACTTCAGCTCTTACAAGTGTTGTAGGCCCCGCAAATTAATAGGCTCAGGCGTGTTGATATCTCAAACAATATTTAACCTCTTATACCAATTCGCATAAAGATCAAGTCAGTTCAGAGCGATGTCAGCGGTGGGAGAATAAGCGAAACGTGTGCAGGTATAGTTGTTCTACATCAAACAGGTTTTGCGCAATTATCGCGCCTCTAACACGCTCCCAAAGGGCGAGTTTAAAAGGGTTATAGACTGTGTTATTGATTTTAACAATGGAATAACCATTCTTTGCAATCAATGCCTTGCCTCTAACCCTTTATTTCTCGCTAAGTGGCTAAATACTTAATTGAGTTGGTATTAGATAACGCAGGAGCACGTTCTCCTGAATAACCATTCTCTGCAATCAACGCCGTGTCTCTAAAGCGTTTAATTCTCGCTGAATGACCGAATATTTATGCGAATTGATATTAGTACAATGATTAAACAAAGATAAACAGACCCTAGAAAAATAAAAAGGCTTACCCAGAGAGAAGTAAGCCTTTTGTGTCTCTAAAAAACAGAGTGAATTGGGTATTATACTTGGTATTAGAACCTGTAATTTACTCTTACAAAGCCTCGTCTGCCTAATAAATCGTATGTCATAACATCAGTATTCGCATCATTCCAAGAGGTAAGGTATGGTGCTTTTTCGTCAAAAAGGTTATCTATACCTGCAGAAAGTTTAAGATTATCGGTAATTAAATAAGATGCTGAAATATCTGAGTATGTTAGGGCATCAACTGATTTACCTAGAGGGTCAAAGTCGCCACCGTTCACATCGTCAGCACCGCCTATATATCTTAATGAATATGATGCTTGCCAGTTATCACTCATTACAGCGAATGTAAGGTTACCCCGCCATTCGGTATAACTCCCTTGATCTTCTGTAATATAACCAACTTTATCAATTGTAGGTTGACCAGAAAATGGCGTACTTTCGTGATCAAGTAGTTTTGTAACGTCTAATATTGTTTTTGCATTTAAATCAAATAGAGCAAACCTATACTCTACGTTGAAGTCAATGCCACTCACTTTTTCGATTGCGGCATTAACAGGTCGTTGGTTTAATTGATTAACCTGTTTAGTGATTGGGTGCCGGGTAAATGAGTTACAGAATTGAGAGTTACCAACCGGATCTTCATAACAAAGTTTAAGCATATCAGAGCCATTTACTGAGGTAATAGACTCGTCAATTTGAATATCAAAATAATCAATTGTAGCTGATAAGCCGTCAATAAAGCTTGCTTGCCACACCATACCTAAAGTAATGGTATCTGCAGTTTCAGCCTCCAATTCAGGGTTACCACCTACGCTGGTTAGTATTGTTGTACCATCTTGTATAAAGTCAGCGGGAATGCCCGCAGCTAAACAATTAGTGGCAATCGTTCCCGTTGCATTTTCGCAAGGATCGATAGTTCTTAAATTTTCACCATTGGTGCCGCCAAATAACTCAGTAATTACCGGCGCACGAAATGCGGTAGATTGAACACCACGGATCATAAACTCTTCATTAACGCGCCAGGTTAAGCCAATTTTATGCGTTGTTTTGGCATCAGTAAAGCTATAGTCTGAATACCTAATTGCACCATCAGCAGTTAGTGATTCTAACACTGGAATAGAAAACTCAATGTAAGCCTCTGATACGTCTAAACTGCCGCTTATAGGGTCTTCGTCACCATTAGCTAATACGGTTGAGTCGGGGTTTCTCCAGCCTTCTTCCCAGCGTTTTTCAATACCTGCGGCAAAGCCAACTTCACCTGCGGGTAAAGAAAAAAGTTCACCAGATAAGTTAGCGGTCCAGCTACGCATTTCATTACCCCCGGTCCCTTCTCTGCGGTATTTAACATAATCAATAACTTCTTGGCTAAGTTCATTGACCCCAAACCAATCTCCACATGGAACGCCATTGCTGTTATCGTATGTACAATAATCTTCGTCTAATGTGTGCTGAGCTTTCTCTGGATCAATGTCAAAAGTCCAACCATCCGTTCCTGTATTTCGTCCATAGTTATAAGCAACTTCCCAGCTCCATTCGTTTTCAAACTCACCGCTTAACCCTAAAACGACACGTACAGTATCGGTTTCTTGGAAAAAGTATGGCGCACCCAGCTCAGTATTTCTTCTGCTTTGAAACTCCAAGTCTTGACCTGTAGGGTTGTACATAAAGTCAGAATCAACAGTTATACCTGCAAAACCATTACGAGGAGTAACAATCTGTTCTCCTTTTCTTTTGGTATACATTGCTTCAGTAAATAAATTTATTGAATTGTTAACTTCATAATTAACAAAGCTCGAAATATTAATTCTTTCCATTGGGCTAACAGCGTTGAGGTAGGGGATCCATTCGAAACCATGTTGTTCATTGTTGTAAGGGCCAAACGAATTACCATGAATACTTGTATCAGTGTTTTGATTAAACTGTACTTGGCTACCGTCGGCTAGTAATGCACGCCCTCCTTCTGTTGTGCCACTACCAAAACATTGGAATTTACCGTCTTCGGTACCAAATTTAGCACAGTCAATTCTATCTGATTGTCGCACGGCTTCAGTATTACTGTAGTTTAAGCTCAGGACTGCATTACCGCGATCAAAGTTACCGCCCATAGTTAGGCTTAGATCTTGACTCTCACCATCATTTTCATCGGTGATACCGGCCTTTATGTCTAATTCTGCACCTTCAAATTCTTTCTTAGTGATGATATTAACCACTCCAGCAACGGCATCTGCACCGTAAATAGCCGAAGCGCCATCTTTTAATACTTCAATGCGTTCTATCATCGAGGTAGGGATCATGTTTAAGTCAACACTACTATTGGCACCAGTTCCTCCAGCAACAACACGTCGGCCGTTAAATAGAACAAGTGTTCTTTTTATGCCTAAACCTCTAAGGTTAACTTGCGCCGTGCCATAACCACCACTTGTCCAATAAGCATTAGTTGCATTCCCAGCAACACCCGCTGAAAAAGACATTTCTTGCAACAAATTCTCAACATTTGATATACCGGACATGCTGATATCTGCAGACGTAATGATGGATACTGGGCTTGCTGTTTCCATATCTGCGCGTTTAATTCTTGAACCTGTAACGGCTATTCTTTCAACTTCTTTTCCGGCTGATTCTTCATTATCATTTGATGCTTGCGCAAATGATATCGTTGGCACCACTACTAAGCCACTTAAAAGTAGGGCTTTATAAATAAGGTGTTTCTTTAGGTTTTTCATATTATCTCTCCATTGTTTTTTAATCATTATTGTTTTTATGCTATTTTTTATACAGGACTATACCGGTATATACAACAAGTATTTTAAAAAAAGATAATGGTGTATTTTTAGCGGAATAACTGTTTAAATGCTGGTAATGTTTATCTGCGGTATATACTAAATGTTGATTAATTGTTAATATTTAGTGTGTAAAAACAATAGCGGGACGGATCGCCTCATTTATGCAACAGCCGAAATATAAGATTATTGCTGACTTTATTTGGAATCAAATTAATACGTTTTTATGGGATGAAGGATTTAAAATTCCATCTGAGATCGAATTGGCAACTCAATTTGATGCAAGCAGAATGACAGCTAGAAAAGCGGTTGACTCCTTAGTTGCAGAAGGTATCTTAAAAAGAGTACCTAGTGTTGGTACCTTTGTTTCTGCTATCCATGCGCAAAGTTCCTTACTGGAAATTAAAAATATTGCGGATGAAATTCAATCTCGCGGTCACACGCATCGAATGACGGTATTAAGCAAACTGACTTTTGAGCCAACATCTGAGCAATTATTTCCTTTAACTTCACAAAATGGCAAAATATTTAAAGTGGTTGTAATTCATCATGAAAACGATACCCCAATTCAACTGGAAGAAAGGTATGTTCGCGCTGAAAAAGCACCATTATTTTTGGATCAAGACTTTAGTCAAGTTACTGTCGGTAAATACTTATCATCTATCGCACCTTTAACCGAGGCTGAAACTAATGTTGAAGCGATAATACCTTCGAAAATATTAAGGCATAATTTACAAATAGGTGATGCTGTCGCCTGTTTAAAAGTCACTCGAACTACTTTATCAAATGGTGAACCGGTAAGTTTTGCGATACTTTATCACCCTGGTGATAAGTTCAAGCTTACGAGTACCGTAGAATATTAATAGTGTTTGTAGCTTGGTAAATAACATAAAAAAATTACTAAACAACAAGTTAAACGTTTTCGCGTCAAGGAACCTTTATGTTTTTAGTCTCATCAGAAAATCAATACTTAACACCCTACTTTCAAAAAAGGACAGGTGAACAACGTCTTGGTGAAGTGATAAAAACCGTTGAATCTATGACCGATGGTGATCTTGTTACGACACTAAAAATGTTAAAAGCTGATGGCGTAAAATACATTTTACTTGGTGTTCCAGAAGATATAGGGCCACGAGCAAACTTAGGTAAAGCCGGTGCTGATAAAGGTTGGCAAGCGTTCTTAGCCAAGTTTTGTGCGTTACAACAAAACGACTTTATTCGTGGTGAGCAAATTGCGGTGCTTGGTCATGTGTATTGTGAAGATCTTCAAAAAGAAAGTGAACACTTACACACCTCTAGCGAAAAGCAACTTGAAGCAATGAGGAACTTAGTGAGTGAGTTAGATCACCGTGTTAGTCAAGTATGTCAGGTTATTTTTGCCGAGCAACTAATTCCCATTGTCATTGGTGGCGGGCATAATAACGCTTACCCAATCATTAAAGCGGCCAGCCAAAGTAGGCACGCTCCCATAAGTGCAATAAATTTAGATCCACATACTGATTTTAGAGCACCAGAAGGGCGTCATAGTGGCAATGGCTTTAGTTATGCTGCTAAACAAGGCTTATTAAACCGCTATTTTTCATTGGGTATGCATGAATTAAAAAACTCAAAAGCAAATATTCAAGCTCTTCATGACTTTGGTTTTAAATGGGTTAGCTATCAAGATATTTGGGTTAGACGAAATCAAGATTTCAGATCGGCGTTACAAGCAGGACAAGAATATTTAAACGAAGTTGAACAAGCGATAGGCATTGAAGTTGATGTAGATAGCATCTCTTTTGTGCCTGCAAGCGCGTATACCAATTGTGGTATCAGTGTGCAAGATGCAGAATATTTTGTCTATAGCATGGGCTTGGAACCTGAAAGCTGTTATTTACATTTAGCAGAAGGAGCGCCTGTTCAACACCCAAGTGGTATTGAAGCTGGCATGAATGATATTGGGCAACTCTATGCCTCACTGGTGGTGAGTTTTATACAAGCTAAACAGCGTGGCAACAACGAATAGTTACAAATAAATGCTTTAGGCTTTTGCTTCAGCTTCTGAGCGAATGATGGCTTCATCAATAAGTTTCAACGTGGCAGACTGTGTTGTCATGGCAAACTCATATGCTTTAGCTGCTTCACCATTTTTGATTGCTGCAAATAAATCGGCATGTGCTTGGTATTCGAGCTCTGTGACCGGCTTTATACGATTGGTGTAACGTAAATTTACTTGTAAGGCGATTTCAATAAAGTTTTCTAATTGGATAAAAAATGGATTTTTCGTGGCATTTAACACGGCTTTATGAAATTTCACATCAGCGTGATGAGTCGCTTCAGCGTCGTTATTCACCTCTGCTAGTTGCATATTTGATAGGGCTTGCTCGATATTTTCAAAATCTTCCGCGGTTGCATATTGCGCTGCTAGGTATGCGGCTTGTGCTTCAACAGGCTGCCTTAATTGCATAAAATGGCGCAGCATATACAAATCAGGCTTACCGACTAATATCCAACCGAGCACATCTGTGTCAAACAAGTTCCATTTATTTTGTTCTGCGACTTGAATGCCTTTGCGTGGCCGTGAACTGATTAAGCCTTTTGCGGTTAGCATTTTGACCGCTTCGCGGGTTGCATTACGGCTAATATCGTAAACTTCGCCTAATTCAGCTTCAGACGGGAGTTTATCTCCGACTTTGTATTTACCTTTTAAAATTGAACGGCCAAGCTCGTGTACAAGTTGTTGTGTTAAATTTAAGTGCCTAGCGTCCATGAGTTACCTTTTACTGAATTCTAAAGCAGATTTTAGTCTGCATAATGTGCTGATAATAAATGAGTAATTTACTTTACTCCAGTAATAACTACACAATTGGTATATTAAATACTATAAATGATAAAAATGTTATTTAATAACATGGTGTTACAAAAGTAGTATGGAAAAAAGTATATTTATCTCTTGTCAGTAGTTTTGTATATTGTAGTATAAATAGTACAAAGTTTTACAGGTTTATAATAATGTTATTAAAAAAATTATCGAGTATCGCATTATTTTCAACATCGTTATTTGCAACATCAGCATCAGCGAATGAAGTGAGAGAGCCGTGGCGTGATCATACGGTTTTCGCGATCAACAAACTTGAACCACGGGCAAGTTTATTTCCTTATCAAAGCGAACAAGCAGCGCTTGTTGATATTAAAGAGCAAAGTAGTAACTTTATGCTGCTAAACGGCTTATGGGCTTTCGACTGGCAACGTTCGCCTAACGATGCAAAAAGTAATTTTCACTTACCTGATTTCGACGATACTGATTGGGGCACAATACCCGTGCCAGGTAATTGGGAAATTGAAGGCTATGGTTATCCAATCTATTTAGATGAGAGGTTCCCGTTTAGTACCAAATGGCCTGATGTACCAACAGACTACAATCCTATTGGCTCGTATCGAAAGCCATTTACCCTGCCAGAAAACTGGAAAAATAAACAAGTATTTTTGCATGTTGGTGCGGCTAAATCATCGTTAGATGTTTGGTTGAACGGCAAAAAGGTCGGTTTTAGCCAAGGAGCAAAAACGCCAGCCGAATTTAATTTGACGCCATATTTGCAAGACAATGAAAACTTGTTAGCGTTTCAAATCAGGCGTTGGACAGATGCCAGTTTCTTGGAAAGCCAAGACATGTTGCGTATTTCTGGCATTGAGCGTGATGTCTATCTGTTTGCAACTGAAGCACAGCATATTTTTGATTTTCATGCGCAACCTAAATTAAATAAAGACTTCACACAAGGCGAACTTACCGTTGATGTTACGGTAGAAAATTTTCAAAAAGCGACAGAAGCACGTTTAGTTGAATATAAGCTACTTGACCCTAGAAAAGGAATGAAACCAGTGCTTAAGGGTCAGAAAAAAGTAACACTTTCTGGCGGCAAGAGCACCGAAGTTAGCTTAGCGAGTAAGCTGGATAACCCTGCTCTTTGGACCGCTGAAACGCCAAATTTATATACGTTAGTAATTAACCTTAAAAACAATAACGGTGAAGTGATTGAATCGGTTAAAGACGATATTGGTTTTCGCCATATAGAAATTAAAAACGCACAGCTATTGGTTAACGGGCAAGCCATTTATATTAAAGGTGTTGATCGCCATGAAACTGATCCACGAAAAGGTCATGTGGTTGATAAAGCATCAATGGAACGCGATATTCAATTAATGAAGCAATTTAACATTAACGCGGTACGTTCAAGTCATTATCCAAATAATCCATATTGGTATGATTTAACCGATAAATATGGATTGTATGTGATTGATGAAGCAAACATAGAGTCACACCCGTTAGCGACAAATAAGGCCACGCAGATTGGTGATGAAGAAAGCTGGATCCCAGCACATATTGATCGTACGCGTCGTATGTATGAGCGCGATAAAAACCACCCTTCTATTATCATTTGGTCGTTAGGTAATGAAGCGGGTGAAGGTAAAGTATTTGAAACAACGTACCAGTGGTTAAAAGATAACGATGGTACGAGACCTGTGCAATACGAACCAGCAGGTACTGAGCATTACACCGATATTTTTGCGCCGATGTATCCTTCTATTGAGCGTTTAGTGAAATATGCAGAAAGTAAACCTTACCGACCTGGCATTATGATTGAGTATGCTCATGCCATGGGTAACTCGGTTGGTAATCTTAAAGATTACTGGGCTGTTATTAAAAAGTATCCATCACTACAAGGTGGTTTTATTTGGGATTGGGTAGATCAATCACTCGAATATGTTAATGAGCATGGTCAGAAGTATTATGCTTATGGTAAAGATTTTCATCCTGAGTTACCTACTGATGGCAACTTTTTAAATAACGGCTTAATGAATCCTGATAGAAAACCGCATCCTCATGCTTATGAAGTGAAAAAAGTCTATCAAAACATCAATTTTTCTAAGGTGGATATTCAGCAAGGTACTTTTGCGATTGAAAATGAATTTTTCTTTACAGATTTAGACCAATATCAACTGAAATGGAACATCGCAGCTGACGGTAAAACTATTGCTAGCGGCAAACAAAAAATGCCTACGGTTCAACCGAGAACCACAGCTAAAGTAACGTTGCCAATTAGTAAGTTAATATATGATGGCAGCAAAGAGTATGTCATTACACTAAGTGCGGTGATTAAAGATCAGCAACCGTTACTGCCAATAGGGCATGAAATTGCGTTTGAGCAGTTCGTTGTCAGTAGTAAAGAAAAGGCAAACACCTTTGTTCAAGCGGATAAAAGTGCATTGATTAAGCTTGAAAGCCATGAAAAAGTGAGCTATCAGGGCAAGCGCTTTCAAGCAAGTTTTGACAAGAAAACTGGTTATTTAGTGGGTTACACACTAGACGGTGAACCCTTATTGCTACAGCCGTTAAAGCCTAATTTTTGGCGTGCGCCTACCGATAATGATTTGGGGAATAACATGCAAAAATGGGCTGCTATATGGCAAACAGCGGCACAGAAGTTAACCTTGAGTAAATTTGACACTAACGCTAATCGTGTAACTGCGCATTATAAGTCACCAGACTTCAAAGGCACATTCACGCTTGATTATCAGCTTGCAAATGATGGTAGTGTTCAAATTACGTCATCACTCGATTTAGTTGATGATCAAACACTTCCTAATATACCGAGATTTGGAATGCAGCTGGTTATGCCAGGTACATATGAACACCTTACTTGGTATGGAAGGGGGCCGCACGAATCCTATTGGGATCGCAAAACGGGGGCTAAAATTGCTTTGCACCGCGCTATGGTTGACGAACAAATTGAGCACTATATTCGTCCACAAGAAAATGGCAATAAAACCGATGTTCGTTGGATGAGTATCACCAACAAACAAGGCGCTGGTTTTAAAGCTGTTGGTGAACAAGTATTAAATACAAGTGCATGGCCATATTTACAAGCCGATATTGATTTTGCACCGGGTGATGCTACAGCTTCTGCTTCTGGCTTAGTGCCGGTAACGACTAAACATGCTATTGATGTGCCACGTAGAGAGTTAACCACAGTGAATATTGACCACCTGCAAATGGGCGTAGGCGGCGATACATCATGGGGACGCCTAGTACATGAGCAATACACCATCAAAGCACAAGATTTACGCTATCGTTTTACCTTAATGCCGATAACTGTTAAATAAAGACTTTGGCGAGTCTGTATTAGGCTCGCCATATAACCGTTAAGAGATAACCATGAATTCAGTCACACCAACATTTTCTATTGAAACACTAATAACGTTTTTACAACATCATTATCAATTAGATGGCGAATTAACAGCACTGGCAAGTTATTGTGATCAAAATTTACTTTTGGTGACAGGTGAACAACGCTATGTTGTTAAAATAGCTTCTAGTGCCGAAAAGAAAATTGAATTGATGATGCAAAATGAAGCCATGACGCATTTATCAGCCCATGAGTTACCTGTGCCTCAAGTGGTAAAAAACCAAGATAACCAGCAGATCACTGAAATAGTCGATACTCAGCAGAACACCTTTTATTTACGGGTATTAACGTATTTACCGGGTGATTTTTATGCGCAAGCGAATCAACAAAACATGTCTTCAGGTTTGTGGCAAGATCTTGGTCGATTTATGGCCAAGGTGGCGAATTCATTAAGCGATTTTAAACACCAAGGTGCGTATCGTTACTTTGATTGGGATTTAGCGCACGGCTATGCGGTTTGCCAAGATAAAAAGCAATACCTAACCCAAGAGCAAAAACCACAAGTTGATTATTTTTTAGCAATGTATCAAGCCCATGTGGCCCCCAACTTAGCAAAACTACCTTGTAGTGTTATTCATAATGATGCCAATGATCATAACTTGCTTATTGATCAACCTCATACGCCAAGCAAAATTACGGGTTTGATAGATTTTGGCGATATGGTGTTTAGTCAAACGATTAATGAATTAGCGATTACGGCTGCTTATGCCATGATGGAGCAAGCAGATCCTTTAGCCACGTTAGCCAGTACAGTTTCTGGTTTTTATGAGCTATATACGATCAGTGACGATGAATTTGATGCGTTACCTTATTTAATTGCGTTAAGACTTTGTACCAGTGTGTGTAACGCCGCTAAAGCAATCAATGAGCAGCCAGATAATGAATACTTGTTAGTTTCAGTTAAGCCGGCATGGCAATTACTCGCTTTGCTTAAAAAAGTGAATTTTTATGCCATTGCTTGCCAATTAAAAGTTGCGTGTGGTATTAACCCTGACCAAGGAAAAGCTAAGGCTCAGATCAAAACATTTCGTGAAAAGCATTTAGGAAAAACCTTAAGCCTAAGCTTTAAAGAACCATTAAAAATTGTACGCGGCCAAGGTGCCTATCTTTATGATGAGCAAGGAAACCGTTATTTAGATATGGTTAATAATGTGTGCCACGTCGGGCACTGCCACCCTAAAGTAGTGGCTGCTGGGCAAGCTCAGATGGCAAAACTAAACACTAATACTCGTTTTCTTCATGACAACTTAGTCAATTATGCTGAAAAATTACTCGCGACCATGCCAGAGCCGTTATCGGTTTGTATGTTTGTCAACAGTGGCAGTGAAGCTAATGAATTAGCTTTCCGTTTAGCGAAAAATTATACCGGCTCAATAGAGCTATTGACGGTTGAAGGTGCGTATCACGGTAATACCAATGCCTGTATTAATGCTAGCCCTTATAAATTTGATGGGCCTGGTGGTGAAGGGGCAAAAGATTATGTACATAAAGTGATGTTACCTGATCCTTATCGTGGCAAATACCAAGGAAATACCTCCGCCAGTGCTAATGCTTACGCCGAAGATGTGCAACGTGCGATAGATGAACTTGCTGAGCAAGGTAAAAAACCTGGAATGTTTATCTGCGAGTCGCTACAAGGGGTCGCGGGGCAGATCATTATGCCCGATGGCTACTTACAAGCGGTGTATACAAAAGTACACGATGCTGGCGGAGTTTGTATTGCTGATGAAGTACAGGTTGGATTCGGTCGGGTAGGAAGTCATATGTGGGCGTTTGAAACCCAAGAGGTGGTGCCAGATATTGTTACCTTAGGTAAGCCTATTGGTAATGGTCATCCGATGGCTGCGGTGATCACTACGCAAGCAATAGCCGATGCCTTTGTTACAGGCATGGAATATTTCAACACCTTTGGTGGTAACCCTGTCTCTTGTGCAATAGGTGCCGCGGTGCTTGATGTCATCAAAGAAGAGCAGCTGATGGAAAATGCGCAACAAACAGGCGATTACTTACAAAATGAATTATGTAAATTACAACAGCAATTTGATGTCATTGGTGATGTAAGAGGGTTAGGCTTGTTTATTGGCGTTGAACTGGTTGAAAACCGTATAAGTAAAACACCTGCCACTGAACTTACTGCTCTATTAGTGGAGTTTATGAAAACCCAACACATCATTTTGAGTACTGAAGGACCATTTTATAATATCTTAAAAATTAAACCGCCTATCGTGTTCAATGAACAAGATGCAGATATGTTTATTAATGCATTGACTAAAGGCTTGCAAACACTTGGGTGTGATTAGCTCTCATAAGTGTTAATCAAGAGAAAGAGGCAAAATGCTATGTTGTAACAGACGTGGCATTTTGCCTTGTGCGTTAAAGGCGTAATGCATTTTATGACTATTCAATCATTTCAATTAAAAACTAAAAAAATATTTACCTTTAAAACATAAACTTACATTTTTTTGTATGCAATATATCTGCATATTTTATATTCAGCCGTTTACTTTTAATCCTTAAATATACTATTATCTGATTTATACTATAAATACGATAGTATTATAAGTGTGCATTAAGACACGCGCTTAAGTGACATGACAAACAGAGGAACAGATATGAAAAACGGCAAGCATTTTAAGCTCAGCTATTTAACGTCTTTACTTATGTTAAACCTTGGGGTATCAGGTATTACATGGGCAGATGCGAATCAAGCGGAAGAAGAACAAGCAGAAAAAGACACTGAAGTGATCACTGTGACAGGTATTCGCGGTAGTTTGATTAATTCAGTAGGTATTAAACAAGACTCTGGCAATGTAGTAGATGCGATATCCGCAGAAGATATTGGTAAGTTTCCAGATCAAAACGTTGCTGAATCATTACAGCGTATAACGGGTGTTTCAATTGATCGTAGTGGTGGTGAAGGGCAGCTTATTACTGTGCGTGGTATGGGGCCAGAATTCAACTCTGTATTATTAAATGGTCGTACCCTTGCAACAACAAGTGGTGGTAGAGCATTTAGTTTTGACATCTTAGCGTCTGAACTTATTAATGGAGCTGAAGTTCATAAAACGCAATCAGCAGCCTTACAAGAAGGTGCGATTGGTGCAACAGTAGATATCAGCACTGTTAAGCCGTTGGATTTCCCAGGATTTAAAGCCGTTGGCAGTGTCAAAGGCTTGTATGATGACATGACAGGTAAGATGAGCCCGCAATTCTCCGGCCTTATCAGCAGTACCTTTGATGATGATAAGTTTGGTGTACTGGCTTCCTTTTCACATTACAAACGTGAAAGTCGTTACGATGAAGCGAATACAGCCTATTATTACAAAACTGAAGACGATTTAGATGGTCAAAATTATGGCGAAATTTATTTCCCGCAAAACTATGATCAAATCGCACAAACAGAAACGCGTGAGCGTAACAGTGGCACATTAGTACTCCAATATAAGCCAACAAAAGATGTAACAGTAACCGCAGATGCACTGTATTCAGATTACAATGTGCAATACCGCCAAGATGTATTTCCAATGTGGTTTGAAACAGGCAACGTTAGAAACCCTGTTATTGATGAAAACAATACTTTAGTAAAAGCTGATTTTGTTGACAGTTTCATCGAAACCTTAGTTCGTCAATCAGATGCTGACAACAAGTTAAAAGCCTTTGGTTTAAACCTTGATTGGCAAGTAACTGATAACTGGGGTTTAACAGCAGATATTAATACTTCTAAAGCAGAGCATGATCCGGGTAAAGGTTGGTCAGATGTTGTTGCAGGTCGTCCTGGTGAATATAACTATGATCGTACCTCAGGTGATTTAGTACCTACCATGACGTTTGAAAATTTCAAAGATGGTGATGTACTAACCGCAGGTTGGGCGTCTTTACAAGGTACTCGTGTTGAAGATGAAGTACTTGAAGCGAAAATAGATAACGACGTATATGTTGAAATGGGCCCATTAGTAAAAATTGGTTTTGGCTTGCATTATTCAGATCGTACTTTAGGTTCTACATACGCTGAAACAGAAAACCCACTGCCGTGGACGTATGCCGATAACAGCTCGCGTATTCCATTACCAGCAGATATGTTATGGACCTATAACGCCGATGGCTTTTTATCAGGAGGTTCAGGTAACCCAACTGAGTTCTGGCCAACGTTAAATTCAGATGATTTATTTGCCTTCTTAGGTACGGATGAAGCGATTTCACAACTAGATGATCCTGAGTTAGTACGTGCAATTTTCTCTCGTGCTGGTTTTGGCATTGTTGATGACCCTACAGCGTATGAAGTCAATGAAGAGTTAAAATCTCTTTATACTGATTTCTATTTTGAAGGCGAAGTAAATGAAATGCCTTGGTCAGTAATTGCAGGCGTACGTTATGTAAAAACAGACAGTACATCGAAAGGTAATCAAGTAGCACTTTTAGATTTAATTGAATCTAATGAAAAACCAGGCGAAGTTCGCGCAATAACCTCAGATGATTATGTGGCTGTTGAAGTTGGTCACAGCTATAGCAATGTTTTACCTAGCTTGAACAGTAAGCTTGAAATTACCGATGAGCTTATAGCTCGATTTGCATGGTCTAAAAGTTTAACGCGTCCTGAATTGGCTGAAATGTCACCACTAGCAAGTTACGGCGATGGTCCTATTGATCAATTATTTGGCTCTGGCTCTAACCCAAAATTAAATCCATTTGAATCTACTAACCTAGATCTAACACTCGAATGGTACTACCAAGAAGGCAGCTATGCAGCAATTGCCGCCTTTACTAAAGATGTTGATGGTTACTTAGGCTCAGGCGAAACGGAAGAAACGGTAACAGTACCAAGTGGTACATATACCTATAAGATGTCGCGTCCTATCAATGAAGATAACACCAAAATTGATGGTTATGAAGTTGCGGTTCAGCACATGTTTACCAGTTTGCCTGCACCATTTGACGGGTTAGGCGTTATTGCAAACATGACGTTTGTTGACAGTGAATCTACTGCCGATGAAGGTGCAGAAAAGCTGCCATTAATTGGTTTAAGTGACTCGCAGAACTTGATTCTATTCTATGAAAAACACGAGATTCAATTCCGTATTGCTTATAACAATCGCGATCGTTTTATGCAGTCTAAACCTCAAACATGGCGAGATGGCCACTATGTTGATGACTATAAACAAGTTGATATCAGTGGTAGTTACGACCTGAATGAAAACCTAACGGTATTTTTTGAAGGGATTAATATCACCAACGAGCTTTATATCAAAAATGCAGAATACGCTAACCAAACGTTAACGGTTACTGAAACTGGGCCTAGGTATTCGGTGGGTATTCGAGGCAAATTCTAATTATTGAATTGAGTTAATATTAAGTCAGTCAGTATTTTTACTGACTGACTTTCATTTTTTGTTTTTGAATTGATTAAACGAGAAGTACATATTTTTATGAGTCAAACGCATATTTGGTTACGTGCCGAAACAAAACCTCAGGAACAACGTACCGCGCTAACCCCTAAAGGTGCAAAAGCATTGATTGAAGCCGGCTTTAAAGTGTCGGTTGAACAGGGGCCACAAAACATTTTTAACATTGAACAATACCGAGCCATGGGGTGTGAAATTGTCGCACAAGGAAGCTGGCCACAAGCACCCAAAAGTGCTTTTATTCTAGGGTTAAAAGAATTACCTGAAGATAGTTTTCCATTGGTTCATAAACATATTTATTTCGCCCATGCTTATAAAGATCAAGCAGGTGCAAATGACATATTATCACGCTTTAAACAAGGTGAAGGTGCACTATACGATTTAGAATTTTTAGTCGATGAAAATCAACGTCGAATTGCAGCGTTTGGATACTGGGCTGGTTTCGCTGGTGCAGCACTTGGCGTATGGGCTTGGGCAAATAAACAACTGGGCAAAACTGCGCTACCGCCTGTGAGCTCCTTTCCCGATCAAGAAAAGTTATTAAATGAAGTGTCAGCGTTGCTTGCACAATGTGCAAATAAACCAAACGTCATGGTTATTGGTGCAAAAGGGCGAAGTGGTTCAGGCGCACTCGGCTTAGCCAAAGCTTTGCAATTAAAAACTATTGAATGGGATATGGAAGAAACCGCGGTAGGCGGGCCATTTGAGCAAGTGAATGATGCGGATGTATTAGTTAATTGTGTATTGGTTAACCAGGACTTGCCGCCTTTTGTGACGCTTTCTTCCCTTGATTCGGCAGAACGTAACCTAAGTGTTATTTGTGATGTTAGTTGTGATCCGTACGGTGATTATAACCCGATTCGAATTTATGACCATTGTACCACCTTCAATAATCCGACGATCGAAGTACTATCACCGCCAAATAGTTTACATTTAATTGCGATTGATCATTTACCTTCATTATTGCCAAAAGAAAGCAGTGAAGACTATGGCCAGCAGCTAGTGCCTTATTTAGCATCTTTACATGATTTGAGTCTGCCTGTTTGGCAAAAAGCACTCGATATCTATCATCAAAAAACGACAAACCTATAAGAGAACTTCCTATGAAATCAACCATTCATTGGCTTGGCGTTGGGCTATCTGCCACGCCAGGGATCAAATACCTATCAAATTCATCACATAACCTAGTGGTATGGAATCGTCGTACTGATAAAGCGCAAACCATGCTAGATGAGGCAAATATTCAATGTGAATTAAAGCAGTTAGATTGGTCTGTTTTAGCTGAAAATGTTAAATCAGGAGATATTTTAGTCTCGATGTTACCGGCTAATATGCATGTTGAAGTGGCACAGCTTTGTTTAGATAAATCAGCGCACTTTGTTTCAAGCAGCTATATTGCGCCTGAAATGAGAGCGCTTGATCAACAAGCAAAAGCGAAAGGCTTAACCTTTATCAATGAAATTGGTTTAGATCCAGGCATTGATCACTTATTCGCACATTTATTAGTGGCACGCTTCAAAGAAAGTGAAGCGTGTAATGCAGAATCAAAATTGTATTTTCGCTCATATTGTGGCGGCTTTCCAAAAACGCCGAATGACTTTAAGTATAAATTCAGCTGGTCACCGTTAGGGGTACTTAAAGCATTAACCTCGCCTGCTAAGTGGTTAGAAAATGGCGTAGAAAACAACTCGAAAGGTCCGTGGGAAGCGTTAAAAGATATTCATATCAGCGCTGTTAATGAAACATTTCAAGCGTATCCAAACCGCGATTCTATTCCTTTTGTTAAGCAATATGAATTTGAACCTGAGTGGCAAGTTGAAGAGTTTGTTCGTGGCACGTTACGATTAAATGGTTGGTCACAAGCGTGGCAATATTTATTTGATCAAGTAGGCGACCTACAGGGCGAAGCTGGTTTAGCAAAAATGGAAGCCATTAGTAAAGACTTAGAAGACAAGTATAGCTATGAAGAAGGTGAACCTGACCGTGTTGTTATGTCTGTTGAGTTAGAAGCAAAACAAGCAGATAACACCGTTTGGCACCAACGTTACTATATGGACGCTGCAGGTAATAATGAAGGACAAGCAATGGCACGTTTAGTGTCAATTACCGTGGCATTGGGTATTGAAGCGGTGATCAATGGCGATATTCCTGCAGGTGTTCATGCTGCACCTAGTCAGCCTGATATTGCACAACAATGGTTAGATAAACTCTCTAAACTTGGCCAATCGGTACACATTGAACAACTTGTTTAAATGATATTTCCCCCTAGCTATGTTTTTATTTGTAGCACTGGCACCCCTTAGTCTTTACTAAGGGGTTTTTTTATACCTTCAATTATGCAACTTGTTTCTTCTCACCAAGTAACAAACTACCGTCTTCTAAAAAACTTAAAATGATTTGCTTAGCGGGTCGATTATCGTCAAATAAATAACTGTATTTTTCGATGATTCTGTCTCTATCTGCTTGCGACCTTGCTGTTGCCATTTCATCTCGAAAGGGTTGGCCTTCCATAATACCGGCATAATGGCTTGCTAAGGCAGCGGTAGTTCTAAGCGCGTTTTCCACGATAGGGTTTTCTGTTAATGCTTGTTTTAATTGAGCTGTATATGGGTAATCTGCGGGTATCACAATTTGACCTTCATTATCAAACGAGATTGTTTCAGGTGGTGATGTGATATTGTATTGCGTTAATAGGTCTTTAAACTTTTCTTGGGAATATTTTGCCAACGTATCAACATTATGCGCCGTTGGTAATAAGAGTTCTACATCTTTTAACGAGACTGGGGTAGCTTGCGGGCCAGTGGCTAGATATTCATCGAGATTAATATCATTATTGCCTTGGTTGGTGTTCATGTTAAAAACAGATTCAGCGCGTACCTCGGCTTTGGCACTTTCCGATTTATTCGGCTGATATCCTGCGAGAATTTGCGCAAAAGCATTACCGTTTTTTGCGTTATTTATTTGGTTTGAGCTTTGTATTTGGGTGTGAAAAGCGTTGTTGGTAATTTCCATTTTTCCTGTTACCTTATCGTTTTTAAACTAAGTCACTAACAAAAACCTAGCAATAATCACTCCATTTTCAGATAGGTTAACGATATTTTGCACAAATACTTTGCACGGGTGATTAACGTTATAGATAGGTTTTGATGAAAGCATATTAACTGAAAATGTTGAAGCGATAGACTGACGAACCATTGCCTATTTAGTGTGTTTACGGCAAGTTGTTGCCGATAATGAATAAGGCATACAGCAGTAAACACATCAAATGGCTTAACTTTGTAAAGCAATAGCGCTAGAGTATTGCTTACTGGTAAACGTGAAAAATTAATTTCGTAAAGGACGCTTATGAAAATATGGACATTGCTTTTTTGCCTAATGACGACATTTGCCAGTGCAAATGACTGGCAAAACATAAAAAGAATAAATCCTAAATACCCGATTAAAGTGATTAAACAAAACCTTGAAGGCTGTGTTACCGTACAGTTTTTTATCAATGAACAAGGGCAGACGCAATTTGTTGAACCGATAGCCAGTAGTCATCAAGTGTTCGAAGGTGAAGCTGTTAAAGCAGTTGCGCAATGGCAATATCAAACTGAACAACCTTCGCCGCAAGCACAACGACAGAAAGTTATGCTGGAATTTAGGCTTAGCGACACTGAGCAAACAATATACGCTACTGATGATTGTCGTGCTGAATTAACCAATGAAAGCCATAACATCAACACATTTCGACAAGAACGTTTAGCAACACCAACCTTTGGCAATAGCTATAAGGAGTGGATACAGAATTCCTTCCCTTACCATGGCGTATTAAATCTTGAAGAGTCTAAGTTTTTAGCAAACGCCTTAGTGAATATATTCAAACAATTTCCAGGAAGTGTCGATGAGAAAAAGCAAGCCTTCATAAATTTGGTTAATGGTTTGAATTATTTTGATATTTTACAGCAGTATGAGTTGGTAAGTAATCCAATAAAGGTGATTAAAAAGGTTGTTGAACCAATTGTAGATGCTAAAACATTACCTATTACGCCTATTTATCATGTCGCTAAATATTGGCATATCGGTGATATGACGATTAGTTTGGATGAGTCAATGTACCCGCTTATTGAGGAACGAAAGCTAGCGGTAGAGTTTACCATTTCTAAACGCGGTAAAGTAACGTTGGTAGATTTTTGTCGACCAATAGAAGCTTCTTTAAAGCAAGCATTGACACAACAAATTAGTGAATGGCAATTAACTCCATTAACAGTGGCAAAGGCTAATATAAGAACCATTATGCTGCTGCCATCACCACAAAATTCAGCGTCTTATATTGACTGCGATGCAACGTGGCACGACGTTGAAATGAACAAAATAGCTGAAATGGAAAGAAACGCAGTATACCGATAGCAAGCTATTTTAGTGGTCAACTAAACGCTTGCCGCTCTTTGTAACTAAGGCCTGTTGAACTTTCGAGGTTAAATGTTGTTCGAACTAAACGCGAATGATCAACAGGCCCTAGTGATTACACTATCAGTCAAAGGGAATTACTTGTACTATTTGCTCTTCTGATTGAAGGGTCATTTTAATATCGTATAACGACATTTCCGTTTGTTCTTTTGTTGATTGATCGGTATTAATCACTAATTCATTTTTACTATCATGCCATGCAATATCAACAATGACGTCTGAGGCCACAGGTACAAGATAAGCTCGTTTACGTTTTAAAGAATACATTTTTGCAGGGTATCGTGAATTATTGTTGGATAAATACTGCATCCATTGACCATTTGGCGACCATTGGGCATTAAAATTCAATGGTTTTTTACTTTGAAAGCTGTGTTCAATGAGCGTTGCTGACTTATCTACAATATTAAAAAGCCATAAATTTCTGTTATTTTCGGTAAAGGTTAGATATTGATCGCTGCTCGCCCAAGTAATGTTAGCCAAGTGTTTTGCTCTTGGAATAAGGTGCTCGGTGATAATTCGACCTTCTGAATTGCTAATCACTAGATAATTTAGGCTTTGTTTATTGACAAACTTCGCCTTTAATTCTTTAGAAAAGCTCCATGTTTCATTACTCTGTGATGCAAGTCCATTTATGTTTTGCGCATTAACCAATAAATGAAAAAGCATTAGTTGAATGACTATCAATATTTTCATTGTACAGTTCATCATCTGTGCTCCTTAGGTTTTTTAATATTTACGTGTTACTTCCTGTACTAGCAGTATTGTTCAAAAAATATTAAAAAGACTTACGGTTTTCTTACCATTTTAGTGGCTGTTAAAAACTTATTATTATTCAATTGGTTATGTTTAATTTATTTTGGGGTGTTAAGTGGCAGAAGCTGACCTTATGCTGTAAGCTTTATTGATAATTTACTGTTTAAATAGAGGTTGCAGAGAATGGATTCTAATAGCACCGCTGAATATACTGAGCAACCACGTACTTTTACTTTAGGCACATGGACGGTTGATGGAGACTCTAATCAACTAATAAAAGAAGGAACACGTTTAACCATCGAGCCCAAGATGATGGATGTGTTGATTTA
This sequence comes from Thalassotalea sp. PP2-459, assembly GCF_001913705.1. Taxonomy (GTDB): domain Bacteria; phylum Pseudomonadota; class Gammaproteobacteria; order Enterobacterales; family Alteromonadaceae; genus Thalassotalea_C; species Thalassotalea_C hakodatensis. The sequence continues at coordinate 126,626 of NZ_MKQD01000043.1, forward strand.
TCTTTGTCAAAATGCGGGTGAAACCGTTAGTGCAGAACAGTTATTAATTGCTTGTTGGGCGGGTACATTTTACGGGGATGCACCTGTACAAAAATGTATTGCAGGATTAAGAAAAAAGCTGGGCTGTAACTCAAAAAAACCGAGCTTTATTGAAACAATCTATCGCCGTGGTTATAAAATCATTGCTCCAATTAATTTTTCTACGAAATCTAATCAAGTATCACAACGTCAAACGCTAAAAAAATGGACGCAAGGTTCACCATATTTAGGGTTAAACACCTTTAATGAACAGCATAGTTCAATTTACTTTGGCAGAGCTAAAGCTATTGTAGACGTTATTTGCCAATTAAAGACGAGTATTAAACGACCAAATAACTTTCTATTGATTTTAGGTAAAAGTGGCAGTGGAAAATCATCATTAATGAGAGCAGGAGTGTTGCCTTATCTTAACAGTGAAACGGGTTTTTCTCAGCTTAAGGTGACTCAATACCATTTTATTAGCCCTAGCCAATGTATCGATGAATCACCTATTTCAGCATTAGTCCATGCGTTAGATAAACTCTCATTAATTAAAACGACAATGGAACTATCAAGCTTAATTTCGCATATTGAAATAGACCCAATTCAGTTAACAAACGCTTTAAATTCTCACAATAACCTAGACCATAATAAAGCAGCGCTTGATCAACCCGAGCAAGTAAAAAATTACAAACTACTTGTTATCGACCAATTTGAACAATTTCTGTTAGATGAAAATTTAACGGTCAAATTAAAGCAAAACTTAGTGAGTTGTTTATTGCAAGTAGCGCAATGTGAACAGTTACTTTTTATTGCAATGCTTAGAAATGATTTTTATGCTGAGTGTCTTGATGTAAAGGGCTTTTATGAATTAAAAGACCAGGGAAAACAGTACGATTTACAAGCGCCAACCCCAGTAGAAATTAGTCGAATGATCAGAAACCCTGCAATTGCCGCAGGATTAAGTTTTGAACACGACAAAGAAAATGAAGAGCATTTAGACGAAATATTACTTGCTGCTGCGGTTAAAAATCCAGATGCATTGCCACTGTTAGAATATACCCTTGATTTATTGTACCAACAACGTAGTAGTAATAATGTATTGTTGCTTAGCGCATATCGAAAAATGGGGGGGATTGAAGGGGCGATAGCTCAACAAGCTGAAAAAGTATTCAATAGTTTACCGATTAATGTTCAAGCATGCTGGGACAATATTATGCATGCCTTAATTCAAGTTGATCACAAAAATAAGCATAATGTAACGGCACGAAAGCTACCTAAAAACTACTTTAATAAACCCATTGAAAAGCAGTTTATTCAACATTTTCTTAATGCTCGTTTGTTTATCACTATCATTCAGACAAACACAGGTGAACAACATAGTTACTCCACTGATAATCAAGGTAGCGATGCACAAGATTGTCAATTTATAACTATTGCTCATGAAGCTTTGTTAAAACATTGGCAACGCATTCAATTATGGCTTAGCAACAACAGCGTAGCTATCCATAAACGAGAACAACTCGCTGACGATTGCATATTTTGGCTAAATACTGGTAAAGCTACCGACGCACTACTCAATTCCAAGCAAAAAGTACTTGATGCTGAAGAATTAATTAAGCGCAAAGAAGTAACCTTAAATGATAACGAACTCGCTTTCATTAAGAGCTCTAAACGTTATCAGGGAAGGAAAAAGTTTACGTTAAGCTTTGCTATAATCGCACTGATAGGTTTTAGCATATTGACTTGGTTTCAAGCGAAGCAAGTGGCAAATGAGCGAGATATCGCTTTAGTAGAAAATCAAAAAACAAAAGCCATTTCAAAATTTTTAACAGAAACGTTAGCGGCTAGTAGCCCTTTTGTTGCCAAAGGTAAAGACGTTTCATTAACTAATGTACTTGATAATGCAGGCAGAAAACTCAATGACTCCACGCAAAATGCCTATCCTCCTCATGTTGATGCTTTACTTCATAAAACATTAGGGCTTATTTATATTGATTTAGGGAAAATAGAGCCTGCTGAGCAGCATATAAATAAAGGACTTGAGATTTATAAAGCACACCATTTAGCAAAAGATGGGGGCTATTTAGGTTTGTTGTTTAATTTAAGCCGGCTAAACGTAATAAAATATGGAGCCGACAAGTTACCGGTGATTAAAGAAACCATTGAGGTTAGCAACCAAATCGTTGGCGAAGACCATCAAGATACTTTAGGAGCACTAGATAATTTAGCAACATATTATTTAGCTAAGAAAGACTTTGCACAGGCGGAAAAAATTTTTAAACAAGTATATCAAAAGCGAACACAACTGTTTGGCGCTGACTATCGTCACACGTTGTATTCAATAGAAAAGTTAGGGAACCTTTACTACGCCCAAAAAGACTATGAGCAAGCAGAACATTATTATCAGCTTTGTATAGACAAATGGCTAACTAAGTCAGGAATTAATAATCCTTACACACTTTATTGTATGAAAGGTGTATTTTTAACTCAAATGGCAATAGGGCAATATCAGTTAGCCGAACAATCGTTAAATCAGCATATAAGCGCTGCCACATTAGTTTTTGGGCCTGAACATCCTGAGGTATTAAGTGCACATCATTCTTTAGCTGAGCTTTATCTGGCAACTGAAAGATATGAGCAAGCAGAAACGCTTTTTCGACAGACTCTTAAAATAAGTGCAAAAGTATTAGGTGAAAACCACAAAGAAACGCTAAAAACAAAAACACAATTAACATATTTGTTAAATCAGCATCGTGCTGAACTGATAAAGCAACCTTAAAGTCGTTGGTCTGTAAAACAATGATTTTATTTCAGGCAGTGTTTTAAGAGCAATATTTTCATAATTTGCAAGATAATTAAGAAAACGTTCAACGTCTTTGTTGTGGCAATCTAAGGATGCTTCTGTTTATTAAAGGTAATGTAGTATTTGAACCAATAAGTTGGTTTTAATCGTTCTTTTAGCGTAACCCCCCCATCCATATAAACGTTTCGATATCAGCAAAAAAAGGCGAGATCATCTTGATAAACCATCATCAACATTAATTTACTTAATGCTGTATAAGTACACAGCTTGGGTTTTTTCTTGTTTTTAACAGAAAATCGAGAACTATTCTCGTATTTAACGGAGAAAACGAGAATAGCAAAGCACTATCTCGTTGATATAGTTAAGAAGAAGTGATAATTTAAATTTTCATTTTTATGAAATGAAGGGCTGTTCGGAGCGTTACTTGCGAGAATGGTTCTCATGAATAAGCTGTTAGAAGCCTTTAGGAATTTATGCCTCGTCGGAGAGAATTGAAAGGAATCACCATTAATTTTGCCAAACTTTTAAGTGGGCGAAACAATGATTATTTAGGGTATTGGGCTGTCGGTCAATTATCCCTGTTGGCACAAGAAAATAGAGTTTCATCTATAACTTTGGATTTATTAAATTCAAACAACAGCCTTGATTTACCAGCGTTGGTAGAAATGTGCCAACCAATGAAAACTGAACTAGATAGGTTACTCGCAGCACATAAAATCCCTTATGAATGGGTTAAATCAGTTGTAGTTGAGTTCAGTTTTAACCAAGAATACCAAGAGCAGTATCACTTATGGCGTTCAGCGTTGGGTAAACACTATTTAGTTTCGTTAAAAATAGAAACTGATTTGGGCTATTTAAATGAGGCAGTACAAGGTGGTAATGTAAATCCACACAACCCTGCTAATGAACAACGGAGAAGAGGCTTCTAACAAGCCATTACAGTAACGGGACTGCTAACAGCTTGCTCGGTTCCGCTTCGCTTCACAATTTTAGCAAGCTATTTTCAGCCCCTGAATGGGGCGTTGGTATGACTCTCCACGTCAAGTTAAACCATAAAGATCTCTGCTTTTTTTCGAGCCATAATCTCTCTCTTATCAAGTTGAGTGAGTTA